>JAWAKW010000001.1:0-441876 GCA_038887295.1 Candidatus Anstonellaceae archaeon
TCCCATAGTCTAGTGGTGACTTCGGTGCAAATGTGCGCCGGCGCCGGACAACCCGGTCAAGGACGAAGCCCTCTCAAGGCTTTAACTCGGGTTCAAATCCCGATGGGAGCGTAGGAAAGGGGAACACTAGATTTTCCACTGTCCCCTTTCCTCAACACCTAATGCCAACACCAGATCTGTTGGGGAGTTTGTGTGTTGAAGAAAAAAAGTTTGCAGAATAGATTTGAGTTGTCTTATTTTTGGCAAACTCTTTCCAAAAAATTGCGGTTGCCCTTTTGGGGTGAAACCCTCAGGGGGCCCTGAGGTTTAGATTAGTGCCCCCTAGGGAAAGGATTATATACCAACAAAGAGAATTGGAGTTGGTGATGCAATGCCAAAGAAAAAGGTTAAGGAGGAGAAGAAGAAATGCTGCTGTGATGACAAAGTAGGCTATCTTGAGGAATGGCTGCTTGTGGTGATTGGTGCTTTGGGATTTGCGCAAGCGCTCAACATCGTAAATCTTGAGCCTTTCCAGTTCAAGTATGTCTGGTCTGTGCTGGTCCTTGTGATTGGGATAACCAAGCTTCTGCAGAGGTCCTCTTGTAACTGCTAATAAATTATTTTTGCAAGCTTGCCCATTTTTGCTGCAAGCTTTATTTCACGTGCTATTCGCCTACCCATGCTCATAGGCTCTTGGTATTGATAAACAGTGTATGGTGAGCCTTGAGGATACAGATTGGTTCCTGCAACAATTCTTGCAGAAACCTCAAAAACGTAAAACTGCAGGTTTTCATCCACCACTGTTTCAAGGCAAAATGGCCCTGGAATCCCTCCAAAAAGCCTATCTGCAGCCTCAACCACTCCTTTGCCCATTTCAAGCAAATCCTCAAGCAAAGATTCGCGCATCACCAAAAGCTCGTTACCCACTACAGTGAACGAAGGTGAAAATGAAAGCCCTGCGTGCTCTGTTCTGTAAGCCTCATCTATGTTGCTCTCAAATCTTCTGTCCACTCCAATCAGCTCAATTCTCCCTTCCAACGCGCGGTAGCCATCCTGCAAAAGCGGAGTATAAAAGTAATGCGGATATGCGCGGACCCCAATCAAATACTCTTGTACAAGCACGTTCATGCCCTCAAAGTGCTCATAAAATTCCTCAGGGGTGGAAACCACCTTGTAGCCTCTTCCGCCTTTTGCCCCTGCAAGCTTTACTATGCAAGGCCTGTCTATTTTGTCAGGGTCAATCAGAGCGGGAACCTGCAACCCTGCCGCCTTGAGCCATTCAAACATTTTCAGCCTGTCCTTTTCCCACTTTAAGCTCTCCCTATTGCCAAGAATAGGCACAGGAAGGGTGCTTATCTTGTCTCCTGTATATTCTACCAAAGAGCCATGTGGGACCAAAATTGCATTCTCATCCAAAAGCTCCTGATAAGGAATGTCGCGCAAATCATCAACTATCAAAAACTCGTCTGGCTTTCCAAGAGGGAATGCTTCGTAGACTTTTTTGCGCTTAGGAGTGCAGATGCCGATGGTCTTTATTCCTTCCTGTCTTGCCCCATAGAAAATCTGGAGAGCGGTATGCGAGCAGATAGTTGCAATCTTCAGCTTCTTTTTGTCATAGCCTGAAAGTATCTCGTGGATTTTTTCCCTGCTTATTGCCATATGCACCACTACGTCACGATCTCATTTAACCTTTCCTGCCTCAAGGCTTCTTTGATTTCCATTGCAATGCGCTCCCCTACGCTGATACTTTTGCCCCAAAGATACTGGCTATATGGAGTAAAGCGCACCCCCGGAGAGCCTGGAACCCTAAATGACACATCAAATATTACCGGCTCCTCACCTGATTCTGAAGGCACTATTGCCCCTTGCAAGGCAAATGGCCCGATAATCCCTGGGGGATATTCTTCTTTGCAGACTTTCACAAACTTTTCTCCTATCTCAAAAACCTTTTCAAGCAAGGATTCCCTTATAGTGCAGGCAACGTGCCCAACCTCTATGTTTTTCATGCGGGTCAGTTTCAGCACCTCTGCCTGCTCAGGCGAAGTCAAGCGAAGCAGGCCGTCCAGGTTTGTCTGCCTTCGGAAATCCGTTCCCATGAATTCAAGCTCTCCACTGAGTGGCGAAACAAAGAAGTTGAAATTGAATTGCGCACCCAAAGCAAACTCCTCAATTAGTGCACTTTCCAGCCCTTCTTTGGTAATCAGCCCGCGCGAAAGCATCTCCTTGCTTTTGCGGAAATACTCATGGGCAGAATGCACAATGAAAAACGCCCTTTCGTATTTCCTTTTTGCTTCTTGAGCCTTGACAATCACCAGCCGGTCTATCTCCTCCGGTGATGAAAAGATTTTTGGTATTCTGATTTTTGCTTTTTGCAAAAGCCACTGCTGGTTGCGGGGCCTATCCCTTTCTTCTGCCTTAAGCAAGAAGCGGTTCCCGAAAATTGGGACTGAAAATTCCTTTTCTATCAAATCATAGCCGACGTAGACCGAAAAGGAGCGGTGGGGGATAAAAATTGCCTGCTTTTGGACAAGCTGCTGTACTGTACTTTTGCTTGCAATTTCTGCAAATTTGTCAAGGAGGATTATTTCATCTATGCAGCCAACTTTTCCAAATGTGGTTTTGCGCTTGGAGTAGTATTTTTGGTAAGTGTGCTCTCTTCCCCTTTCGCAAACGACTATGTTTTTTATGCCAAGCGCAGATGCGCCAGCGCAAATGTCAAGCGCAGAATGCGAGCCAAGGACTGCTATTGATGGGTTTTTGTATTTTTCAATTATTTTAGAGATGCCAAGCGAAACCATATTGTATTAGCAGAATTCAAATTTAAAAAACAAACACCGGCATGCTGGTCAGCGATGGTTTTTAAACCGCAAGTGGATTAAAAAAATGCTAAATTTCACCAGGGTGCGGAGGGCTTGCTCTTGGCACCTTATGAATTTAGTGGAGTTGGTAGAATGGAGGAATCTGGCTTTGGTGAAATGCCAGAGGCTGATTCTGGCAATATAAAGGGGGCGCGCCCAGATTTTAGAGTGGTGCAAGCCGAATACGACAACCGCACGGGGAAAACTGTCTTTCGGGATGTTGGGGCGATTTGGCGTAATACAAGCAAGGCGGGCAACAACTTTTACACGTTAAAGATTGGAAAGCTTCGCCTGCTAGTCTTTCCTAATGAAAGGTGAGTGATGTGGGGAAAAAAAGGGATGATGAAATGGAATCTGAAAACAAAAAGAAGCCTCAGATAAATGACTTGGAAGATCTGCCTGGCATAGGTGAAGTGTCAGCAGAAAAGTTGCGGCGGGCAGGATATGATATAGAAAAAATTGCTGCAAGCAGTCCGCACGAGCTTGATGAAATAGCTGAAATTGGGCTGGAAGCTGCCAAAAGGGCAATCGCTGCTGCACGCGATTCGCTTGAGATGGGGTATGAATCCGCAGACAAAATACTTGAAAGAAGGAAAGCAATAGGGAGAATAACCACAGGGAGCAAGGAGCTTGATGCCTTAATTGGCGGCGGGGTTGAAACTATGGCAATTACAGAATGCTACGGTAAGTTTTCCTCAGGCAAATCCCAGCTTGGTTTTCAGCTTTCCGTCAACGTCCAAAAGCCACCAGAGCAAGGGGGGCTTTCTGGGAGCGTGCTTTTCATTGACACAGAATCCACTTTCAGGCCAGAAAGGATAAAACAGATTGCAGAGGCGGCAGGTATGGATGCGGACTTAGTGCTGAAAAACATCTATGTTTCTCGCGCAGTAAACTCAGATCACCAGATGGTGCTTGTGGAAAAGGCAGAGGAGATGATAAAGGAAAAGAATATCCGTTTGATTGTGGTAGATTCGATGACTGCGCATTTCCGCGCAGACTACATAGGAAGGGGAGCGCTTGGGGACAGGCAGCAGAAGCTCAACAAGCATGTGCATTCTCTGCAGAGGCTGGCAGACAAGTACAATTTGGCAGTTTACATAACAAACCAAGTGATGGACAACCCAGGTATCCTGTTTGGAGACCCCACCACACCTATAGGCGGGCATGTGCTTGCACATGCTGCAACATACAGGATTTACTTGAGAAAAGGCAAGGATGAAAAGAGGATTGCAAGGCTTGTGGATTCGCCCAACCTGCCTGAAGGGGAATGCGTCTTCAAGGTGACTCCAAAGGGGATTACGGACTAAGTGGGGATTCCATAGAGGAAAGCTGCTGCAGAGTTTCTTTTTTCATCTTAAGCAGCACGCTTCTTGCCTTTTCATCAGGCTTGACACTTGAAAGCTCGCTTTCCACATAGTGCAGAAACTCATTGCAGTGCGCAATTGGGTTTTTGCAGCGCGTTCCCCAGTCAAAAACCGCGCAGCGCATGTGCTTTGCAAGGTAGTTGCCATAGCGCCTTTTTGCCTCCTGCGCGCTCTCTTGAGGCATGATTGAAGAAGGCATAAGGAAGCGCAGGTCGGTCCCGTCAGGCATAAGGTGGAAAAGCATCTCGCAAGCATAAAGCGAAACTTTGCAGGAAGGATGCTGCGGGTAGATGTGGGTTTTTGCAAGCTTTGCAAGTCGGCGCGCACCTTCCGAAGAGCCTGCCAGGGTAAAAACAGTAATGCTTTGAAGAGAACTTCCTCTCACCTCTGCAGCATCCAAGAGGAGTTGTATGCCTTTGACCAAAGTTGCTCCAGTGGCTATTGTATCCCCTAAGACAATGTGTGCTTTGTCAGGCAACGCTTCAAAGTTTTCATATGCTGCAATTGCCCTAAATTGCCCCTGCGTGCCTTCTATCCTTTGGCGCTGGATTCCAATAAAGCACTGCTGAAGTGCAAAATTGAACCTTTTTTTGAATCCATAGTTAAGGAAATAATACAGCCCGCCTGAAAGCAGCACCAGCTCGCAAATTTCTTTCTTTGGGGCGCTGGCAAGCACATGCTTTTGCGCAATTTGGGCAAAAATTTCTGCGTTTTTTTGCATAAGCTCCTGAAGCCTTTTGCCCACCAAATGCGGCGAATAGAGCACTTCCCTTGCAGGCTCGCTGCAAATAATGTACGTATCAGGAAGCAGCAGGTTATCTTTTACAGCATAAAGTGAATATTCTTCTGTTTTTTCAAACTCTTCTACCTGTGCCATATTCCCACAAGCAATGTAAGGGTAATAAAACTTTATATGGGAAAGCTTTGCATGAAGGCAGTATGGGAAGCAACGCCTAATATTGCAGTGGTGAAATATTGGGGAAAGCGGAATTTTAGGCTCAACCTTCCTCACAATGGAAGTGTCTCTGTCACCATGGATTCCACTTTGCGCACGGTTACTTCTGTCAAATTTGACCCTTCTTTGCTGCAAGACAAGCTGATTTTGAATGGCAAGGAAGCAAGCCAAGCCGAGCTTGAAAGGGCAAAAAAAGTATTGGATGCTGTCAGAGCGAAAGCAAAACTGAGGTACAAGGCTCTTGTGGTTTCAGAAAACAATTTCCCAACAGGTGCAGGAATTGCTTCCTCTGCCTCTGGCTTTGCTGCACTTGCGTGCGCAGCTGCAGATGCTGCTGGGCTGGATGCCACCCCCAACCAACTTTCCATATTTGCAAGACTTGGCTCAGGGTCAGCTTGCCGCTCGGTGCTGGGGGGATTTGTGGAATGGAAGCGCGGAATCAGAAAGGATGGATTAGACTCTTATGCGGTCCAAATAGCCTCTGACAAGCACTGGCCATCCTTAAGGAATATAATAGCAATTGTCAGCCATGAAAAAAAGGAGATAGGCTCTTCTGATGCGATGGAGCGCACCACCAAAACAAGCAGCCTTTATTGGAAAAGAGTGGCTGACCTGCCCAAAACAATTTCCAAAATGAAAAGGGCAATAAAAGAGAGAGACCTTGCGGCTTTCCTTGAGCTTGCAATGAGGGAATCTTCAAATATGCACGCTGTGATGTTGGATACTTACCCGCCTATTGTTTATTTGAATGATGTTTCCAAGGAAATAATGCGGCAGGTGCACCTTTTCAATGCCCAAAAAAGGAAGGTGTGCGCAGGCTACACTTTTGATGCCGGGCCGAATGCACACATATACACCGAAGAAAAATACCAGCGCGAAGTAGAGCAGATGCTTTCCTCAATCCCAGGCGTAAAGCAAGTAATAAGCTGCAAAGTGGGCAGCGGCCCAAAAAAGATTGAATAGGCTAGCTGAGCATTTTCACTTCCCAGATGTATTTGTCCAGCTTGACAGGGGTCACAGTTATTCTGAAGTTCAGCCCGTGCTGCTTTACAAAATCCTGCAGCTTCTGGTTTACCTCTGCTGGCACTGGGTCGTTGTTCATCCAGGTGGTGGATTTGCCCACGTTGATGCAGTCTGCTATTAAGCCTGCATCAAGGTTAGAAATGCCCAAAGCCATTAAGGCGTCGTACAGCTGCTTTGGCGAGTGCGGCTTTTGCATGCAACCACTGCGCTGCAAACACTCAGTAAACCTTTATCAATTTTTGCAGCAAACAGCACCTTTATGGAAAAATCATGTGGGGCAGTGATTTTCACAGAAGAAGACGGAAGGAGACTTTATCTTCTTCTTCATTACGAAGAAGGCCATTGGGATTTGCCAAAAGGGCATATGGAAAAAAAGGAAAGCGAACTTGAAACTGCTCTGCGGGAGATAGAGGAGGAGACCGGTCTAAACCAGCTTGAAATTTATGAAGGATTCAGGAAGACGATTTCTTATTATTTCGTAAGAAAAGGGGAGAAAATACTCAAAGAGGTGGTGTTCTTTTTGGCAAAGACCACCCAGAAAGAAGTGGTCCTTTCATCTGAACATATCGGTTTTGTTTGGCTGCCTTATAAGCTTGCCTTCAAAAAGCTCACTTATGACAACACGCGTCAAGTGTTGGCAGAAGCAGAGCGTTTTCTTGCAAGCCGTCTGTGAGTAAGGCCTGCAAAAAGTAAAATCAGACTGCGCAGCCTTTTTGAGCGAAAATCTTTGAAAACTGCATCTGCTTTCCCTTTAAGCTGCACTGAAGGCAAGGTGGTGCTTAGCGCAACTACCTTCATTCCTGCTGCCTTTGCTGCCTTGATGCCTGAAAGCGAATCCTCAATTACCAAGCATTCTTGAGGCTGAACTTTCAGCTTCTTTGCAGCAAGAAGGAAAATCTCAGGATTGGGCTTAGGGTGGGAGACGTCCTCCAGCCCAACAAACTTCATCTTAAGCCCAATTGAGGCAAGCGAGGCTTGAATGTGCTTTTTGTGCCCACCTGATGCAACTATTGTCTTTATTCCTTGCTTTTCAAGGAAAGAATGGAAATCCTTGAACCCTTTAATTGCAGGAAGGCCGTGCTTTTTGATGTATCCAAGGTAGATTTTGGCGCGGCCTTGGACAAGTTTTTTTATGTCCTGCTTGAGGCCGTGCCTTTTGCAGATGTCTTCAAATATTTTCACTGAGCCAATTCCAGTGTAATTTTTTCTCCACCTTTTTTGGTCTATTTTGATGCCAAATTGCGCCAAGAATCTGTTGAAGGATTCTAGGTGTGCCCTTTCGCTATCCACCACCACGCCGTCTAAATCAAAAATCACTGCCTTGATTTTTGGGTGCTCCAAAACCAGCTGTGGGCGGTGTCTTGTTGTTTCCTGGTGAGGCCTTGGAGGTAGGCTTTGCTCCAAAATATCCTGTGGCGCAGGCAGCTGCTCAAAAAAAGGGCCAAGTTCTTTTGGCTGCTGCAAGGCTGGCTCTTGGCTTGCTGAAAGGAAGGAAATCGACAGGGCGGGCGCAGCCTGCTTCTCTTGCTTACCTTTAACGAATGCAATGTCATAAAGAAAGCGCATTTTGGAATAGTCGATTTTGATTGCGTCAAATTTTGATGCTTGCGCCAAGCTGAAGGTTGGTGGGAGGAGAGATTCCAGCTGGAAGCTTTCTGTCCTAAACTCAAGGCGAGCATCAACAACTGAGCCTGCAAAGTCGCAAGAGATAGATACCAGCTCCAGGACCAAATGCGAGCCTGCGAGGTTTTGCGGGGTGGCAGTGATGTGGTAAAGCGAAAGGTAAAGCTTTTTTCCTGTCTGCGGGTCCACTGTCCAGGGCACCATTCCGTTTATGGTAAAATGAATACCTTGGTTGAAGGATTTTTTCAACCCCCCAATTTCAGATATTTCTGCCCCATATTTTTTGTCTATTATGAATTTCATATCTGAAAAATTCCTCCTTATTAGCGCAAATAGATTTGCTTTGCTTGAAAGGCCCACCTGGCGGGTGTGTGAGGTGCCATCAGGCCGCTTTATTGTAACAAACATCTTTTCCATCCAAATCGCACCAGAGCTCAAAAATTCAATAATCGATTCCTGCGCGTGAGATTATGCCTTTATCAAAAGGATGCTTTATTTTCTTTACCTCTGAGACGTAGTCTGCAAGCTCCATGAGCGCTTTGCTTGCTTTTCTGCCTGTTATTATAATTTCGCAGCGCGGATGCCGACTGCTGATGAGCTCCAGAAGCTCTGCTTCTTCGATCAAGTCTTCACTGATTGCCCAAAGGATTTCATCCAGCACCACCAAATCATATTTTCCGCTGCTGCAAAGCCGCTTGGCTTTGGAAAATGCCGCCTTGCAAAGCTTTTTGTCATATTCGTTTATTGCAAAGCAATCTTTGCAAAAAATAACAAACCCTTTTTTGAGAAGCTGCGCTTTGTGCTTTTGCTGATTGGGGCAGAATTTGGTTTTGGACACCACCAGCACCCCAAGCTTTTTGAGTGCAAAAACTTCACCTGAGAGTCCGCTTTTCAGGAATTGGATCAGCGCAACTTTCAGCCCATGGCCCGATGCCCTTGCAACAATCCCAACTGCAGAAGTGGTTTTGCCGTTTCCGTTCCCAACCAGAATGTGAACCAGGCCTTCCTTGCGCTGCATGTGCACATTTAGCAAGGCAAGATTAATTATTTGTTCGGCCCAAAAAGATTCCGTGAAAGAAGCGCTGCTTTACAGGAAAATGCCGCAGAAGGCTGTTTTGTGTTTTTTGTGCCAAAGAAGATGCTATATCAAAGAAGGCGGGCTTGGGTTTTGCCTTGTCCGAAAAAATATAGACGGCAAGCTGTATAGCCTAAATTGTGGTAAGTGCGTCTCATACGCAGTGGATCCGATTGAAAAGAAGCCGTTTTACCATTTTGTACCTGGCTCCCAGGTTTTTTCATTTGCCGCAGCAGGCTGCAATTTCAGGTGCCAGCATTGCCAAAATTGGGAAATCTCGCAAGTAAGCGAGGCGTTCGGACAACCGCTTGAGCCCCAAAGGCTAGTGAAGCTTGCAGTATCCTCATCGTCTGAAGGAATTGCCTACACATATACTGAGCCGACCATTTTCTTTGAGTATGCAAAGGATACTGCGCTGCTTGCAAGAAAGCAGGGGCTTTACAATGTGTTTGTGACAAACGGCTATATGACCCCTGAGGCTATAGACAACATGAAATGGCTAGATGCTGCGCGGATTGACCTGAAAGCCTTCAGCGACAAATTTTACAAGGAAATCTGCGGCGGCGCCTACCTTGAGCCTGTATTAAAATCCATAAAGCTTCTTTACCGCAGGATGCACATTGAGATAATTAATCTTCTCATCCCAACCCTCAATGACTCAGAAGACGAAATAAGGGCGCTTTCAAAATGGGTAAAGGAGCTTGACCCACAAATCCCCCTGCATTTTACTGGATATTACCCTGCAAATCGAATGACTCTACCTCCAACCTCAGTTCAAAAACTGTCCAAAGCACGCCAAATAGCGCTGGATGAGGGACTGCTTTATGTTTATACTGGCAACCGGCCAGGGGAGCCTGGCGAAAACACTTACTGCCCATCTTGCAGCAATCTGGTGATAAGAAGGGAAGGCATGATGCTGATAGAAGATAAAGTTAGGGAAAGCGGTAAATGCCCCTTTTGCGGCTTTAAAATTCCAATTGTGTATGACTGGAAAAATCAAGCGAAGCTAAAGCGCGCCGATTGATTGCAGGTGCTTTTTCCTTTTTTGAATTAACTCAGGAGTGCCTATATCTTTTCTATGCCAGACTTTGCCGGAAACTGCACTGCAGCCTTCCTCAGCTATTTTTTCTGCCTGTGCAATGCTTCTAGCAATGCCCACAAACGCAAGCGAGCGGGAAGACATTGTAAAAATGGTGCCGTCTTTCTCATAAACTGAAGCAAAAAACATTTTTGCCCCAGCTTTTGAAATTTTTGCCATGTCAATTGAAAGCGGCTGGTCGGTTGTAGATTTTATTGGGTAGCCTTCTGGAACAAGGTACTTGCAGACAGTTGCCTTTTTGGCAAATTTGGGATTAGATTTAATTTTGCCTTGCGCCATGCCAAAAAACAGCGAAAGCAGGTCGCTTTTCAGCACTGAGAGCACATTCATTGCCTCTGGGTCGCCAAAGCGCGAATTGTATTCTATAAGCTTAACCCCTTTTGCAGTTATCATGAAGCCGCCATAAAGCACGCCAATATATGGCTGCTTGGTTTCTTTTTTGAATGCCTCTATAGTCTTTTGCATGATGCGCAAGGCTTCGGTATAGTGCTTTTTGGTTGCAAAGGGGAGAAGCAGACCTGCCCCAGAATAGGAACCCATTCCTCCGGTGTTTGGTCCTATGTCGCCTTCATATGCCCTTTTGTGGTCTTGCACCATAGGCATGCCATAAACTTTTTTGCCGTCGGAAAAAGCCTGTAGGGAAAATTCCTCGCCATCCAGCTTCTCCTCAATCACAATTGTTGAAAGACCCGAGTGCTTCTCCTTCAGAAGCTGTGAAGCGTATTCTTTCGCCTCCTGCACGCTTTGGAGATGAAAGCCACTTACCTTGACTCCTTTGCCGCCAGTAAGGCCTGAGGGCTTTACTGCTACCTTCCCCTCAAGCTCATCTATGAAGCTGTGGGCTTCTTTTTCAGTTTCAAAAACCTCAAAATTGGGCAGACCGTCGACTTTGTGTTTGCGCAAAAGCTGCCTGCAGTATGCCTTGTCCCACTCCAGCCTTGCAGCCTCTTTTGTGGGGGCAGCAACTGAAATGCCTGCATCCAAGAGAGCATCCGTCACCCCTGCTGCAAGCACTGCATCAGGCGAAGGGAAAGCAAGTTCGATTCCGTTTTGCAGCGCAAATTCCTTAACTTGCAGGGGGGAATGAATGTCCCCAACCTTTGCTTTGCCGCCAGTTTGCATGCAAAGCCTAACTATGCCCGGATTGTTTGCGGAAACAAATGCAAAAAGCCGAATCTTGCTGTTTTTGCAGATGCTTTCTGCAATCGCATGCTCCCGCGCCCCATTGCCAACCAAAAGGAAATTCACCATACAACCCCCTCGTTTAATGACGATATTTTTGAACTAGCATTTAAAACGTTTCCAGAAGCAAAATGGTGCGGTGAATCTATGGGGAAGATAATGGTGATTGGAGCAACTGGCCAAATAGGAACCGAACTGGTGGAAGCTTTAAGAAAAAAATATGGTGGTGATAATGTAGTTGCAGTGACGCGAAAGTCAGAATTCCCAAAATATATGCTTGAAAGCGGACCTTGCGAAAAGTGGGATGTGACTGATAAGGAGGCGATAAGGAAATCAGTAAAAAAGCATGGAGTGGACACCATATATCAGCTTGCTTCCCTTTTGTCTGTCACAAGCGAAAAAGACCCAAATGCCGCATTCCAGATCAACTTGATAGGCCTAAAAAATACCATAGATGTTGCGCTTGAATGCGGTGTAAAAAAGATATTTTGGCCCAGCTCAATTGCTGCTTTTGGCCCAACCACGCCAAGGGAGAACACCCCTCAAAGAACTATCCTTGAGCCAACCACCATGTATGGGGTGACAAAGGTTGCGGGCGAAAATCTGCTTAATTATTACAACAGCAACTATGAGCGATATGGCTTGGATATCCGAAGTCTGCGCTACCCTGGCCTAATTTCTTGGAAGGCAGAGCCTGGTGGCGGGACAACGGATTATGCAGTTGCCATATTTTATGAGGCTATTTTGCACAAGAAATACCGCTGCTACTTGCGAGAGGATACCATGCTCCCAATGATGTACATGCCTGATGCAATTAGGGGAACGCTTCAGCTGATGGAAGCCCCGCGCGAAAAGCTGACCGTAAAAAACAGCTACAATTTCGCGGCAATAAGTTTTACCGCCAAGCAACTGGCGCAAGAGGTTGCAAATCTGGTTCCAGGCTTTCAAATAACATATGAGCCTGATTTTAGGCAGAAAATTGCAGACTCTTGGCCAAAGACAATTGATGACAGCCAAGCAAGGAAGGACTGGGGATGGAAGCATGAGTATGACTTAAAGAAAATGGCTAAGGATATGTTTGAAAATTTAAAGAAAAAATTGGGAAAAAAAGAAGAAGGAGGGTAATTTAAGCCCATCCAAGTGCGCTTGCAACACTTACAGGGGAAAGGATTGCAGACATTCCAACAACTGCGCCCTTGATGACAAAGGACACGGCAAAAAGCACTGCTGCCATGATTATTGCAACTGCAATGTTGCCGCGCTTGAGCTCCTTGAACTCGTCAATCCCAACAGTTATCTTGTCCAGCACGTTGATTGCAATGTAAATTGCAAAGATTGCAAGGATTACCCCGATTGCCAAGTTGACGAGGCCGATTATCAGGGCAGCAAGAAGCTGCATGGGGGAAAGCCCAGGCGCAACTGTTTGCGTGAGGTTGGAGACACCTCCTTCAACTACGTTTGCAATTGAAAAGATGATTGCGCCTAGAAGAATTGCAATTGCTACATTTCCTTTTTTCAACTCTGCCATCTCATCTGTGCTTTGCGTGAGCTTGTCAAACATCCTCAAGCCCAGGTAAACTGAACCCATTGCCAGCACTAGACCTACCACAAGCTGAAGCAGAGAGATTCCAAGCCCTACCATTAAGCTTTCTACTCCCATCTCATCACCTCGAAAAGAAGACGAAGGATATGCTTAAAAAGATTTTTGAGGGGGCGGCTTTAAATAAGCCAAGCAAAAAATGTCTTATATGGACTATGCAACTGCAGGGGTGGATATAAAGAAGGTAAAAAGCATCCATCACCTGATTGAAAATCTGATTTTCCGCAGTACGCCAAAGCACGTGCTTCCAATCAAGGGACATTATGCCGGCCTTTTTAAAGTAGGCAAAATAACGCTGGCAATCCACTGTGACGGGGTGGGGAGCAAGGTTTTGGTTGCGCAGCAGCAAAACAAGTACGACACTATAGGAATAGACTGCGTTGCCATGAATGTCAACGACATTGTCTGCATTGGTGCAAAGCCGCTTGTTTTGGTGGATTACCTTGCGCTTGCAAAGGAAGACCCGCAACTGGTGTATGAAATCATGAAGGGGCTGGTCCGCGGAGCAAAGGAGGCAGGTTGTGCATTGGTTGGAGGGGAAACTGCAATCCTTCCTGAAATAATACGCGGGGCAGGCAGGCCCTTTGACCTTGCCGCAAGCTGTGTAGGAGTGGTGGAAAAGCTCATAAGCGGACAGGAAATAGCTCCTGGGGATGTTGTGGTGGGGCTGGAAAGCAGCGGGTTGCATTCAAACGGCTATACCTTGGCGCGAAAATTGCTGGACGAAAGTTGGTATAAAGAGATGCTGGTGCCGACCAGGATATATGTGAAGCCAATAATGAGAATGATAAGAGAGTGCAAAATACATGGGCTTGCGCACATTACGGGCGGAGCGTTTTCCAAGCTTTCCAGAATAGGGAAGCGCGCCAAAGTCGGCTTCCTTCTTGACCAGATGCCTCAGCCAAAAGGCATAATGGCACAATTAAGCCAGCAGGTTGCAAATGACTATGAGTTTTATCGGACTTTCAACGGAGGCATTGGGATGTGCGTGGTCTGCCCAAAGCAAGAAGAGGAAAGAGTAATTGCAATTGCAAAAAAGCATTCTATTGGTGCGCAAATAATAGGGAAGGTAGTAAAGAAGCAAGATGTCATATTGAAAAAAGGTGGGAGGGAAATTTCGCTTCTTTAGGCCAAAAGGCCCTTTACTCCGTTTGCCATCATCTCGATTGCAATCGCAGTAAGGAAAAGCCCCATTATTTTGGAAAGGATTTCGATCATTTTTTCATTGACTTTTGGAAGCGCAAGGGCAAAGACGTAGAAGACTGCCCCTACTGCTGCAAATGCAACTGTGACGTCCTGCAAAAGCGCAACTGGGCCGGATGAAAAAGCCTTAATGGTAAGGAAAGAAATAACTGCAGGCCCGGTCAAAAGCGGGGTGGCAATGATTGCAATTAGGGAATCAGTCTGGCTGACATCTGATTTTGGCTCCCTGGGGCGGACGGTATCCAAGCCTAAAAGGAAAAGCACCACACCACCCGCTATCCTGAATGCATCTATACTCACTCCATAAAGCGAGAAAAATTGCGGGCCGAAAAAAATCACAAATAAGGCTATTGCATATGCCACTGCTGACGCGCGTATTGCAATCTGTCGCACGTCCATTTTCTTTTTGTAAGCTGCCATGAGAACCGGGAAGGAGGAAAGTGGATTGAGCAGTGCAAAAAGCTGCATAATCAAAGCTATGTCTGCCATCAAAACACCTGATCTATCCTCCAATAGCCATCAGGCTTAAGTGCAGAAAGCTTTTCTCTTTTTCCTTTCTGCCACTCTTTTAAAGCGGTGTAGGCAATCATAGCGCCGTTGTCTGCATTGTACTGCGGCTCGGCTGCTCCAAAGCGCGCGCGGTGCGGCTTGCACATTTTGGAAAGCATGCTGCAAAGCATGGCATTTTGGGCAACACCGCCGCACGCCACCACCTCCTTTTTTGAGTAAAGGTAGAGTGCTCTTTCTGCAGCCTCGCACACTTCAGCAAATGCAGTTTCAAGAAGCGATCGGCAGATGTCCTCCATCTTGCGGCTTCCTATCGACTTGACTGCTGCAGTGAACAAGCCTGCAAAAGCAAAATTCATGCCCTTCACTGTGTAAGGTAGAGGGAAATAATCTCCTCTGCTGGCAAGCCGTGCTACCTCTGAGCCGTGTGGGTGCGCAAGCCTTGCCTCGCGGGCAAAGGAGTCAAGGAGATTTCCCAGCCCCATATCAAGGGTTTCCCCAAGAACTAATAATCTGGCTTTTGCTGCCTTCGTTTCTATTATAAGCTGGGTGTTTGCCCCACTGACATAAACAAAAAGGGGGTTGCGCATTTTGAGCAGCCCTTTTGAGATTTCAAGATGCGCATGGCAGTGGTTTATGCCAAGGATCGGCTTTTTGAACTTGGATGCAAGGAACTTTGCAGCTGCGCATGAAATCCGAAGGCATTGACCTATGCCAGGGCCCCTGGAAAATGAAAACAAATCTATTTCTGAAAGCGTGAGATTGGCAGTACTTAATGCCTCTTGCAGTACTTCTGAAAAAGCGTCTGTGTGGTGCTGGGCTGCAAGCCGCGGAATTATGCCTTCGCCTGGCGGGCTTTTGTACATCCTTTTTGCATTTGCAAGTATTGAAATTCTGCTTTTTTGGAGCTTGCATATGCCTATGCCCAGAGTGTGCGCGGTGGATTCAATCCCGAGGCAAAGCATAGCTTCACCTTTGAAGGAAAAATTAAAATTGGCAATAGCCTGCTTTGCACAAAACAAAAAGTGCAACTGACGAGAAGTTGAAGATGGCGTGCGCCAGTATTGCAGGCAAAAGCGTGCCTGAAATACGCACAGTTGCGCAAAGAATCAAGCCAACCAGGAAAGCAACCGCAAACTGGGCGACTGAGCCGTAGGAAAGGTGCACCACTGAAAAAATCATAGAGGAAAGCAGTGAGGCTGAAACAAAGCTGAATTTCCCTTTCAAAAGCAAGGACAGTTTGTGCAAAAGAAATCCCCTAAAAAACACTTCTTCAGCAATTGGGGCAATTGTAAATGAAAACACGAGTACAGAAGCAGGGAGCTGTTCTATTTTTTGAATTACCTTGCCGCTGTCAAGAATCCCAAGAAAAGAAAATATGGTAGATATGGCAAATGCTGAAGTAAAGCAGAAAATAGAGGCTGCTGCCCCAAGCATCAATACTTTGGCAAAATCGAAAGGCGGAAGCATTCCGAAATCCTTTGCGGCTTTTTTCAAGTTCCTGTTTGAAAGAAAAAGCCCAACAAAAAGCAGCAAAAGCGAAAGGTAAACTGAAAGGGAGGAAGGTGCCCAGGGGGGATAAATAAGGAAAAAAGCAAATGCCAAAATGAGTGCAAAAACCCTGTGCACAGCATTCACTTTTTCTCAAAGTAGCCGCATTTTCCGCAGGAGCGCCGATCCTTATGCTCTGCAAGCCTCACACCAGAGCCGCATTTTGGGCATGGCTTTTTTGGCGCATAGGGCTTGATGACTTTCTTTTTTTGAGCCTGCTTTTCTGCCATACTACCACCTATTTCTTAGCCTCTTTCTTTTTCTTTTCTGCAAGCCCATCGCGCACAAGCAGATGGTGCCGCTCTACCGCAAGCAAGGCTTCCTTGGTCTTGTAGATGTGTGCCCTCACTTTTGCTGTGCGGCAGCCAAACCTGCCTTTGACAGAAACTATAATCAAACAAGAAGGGTCACACCCGACCGAGGCAACAATTGCTTCCCTCAGCTCTTTTCTAGACGGGACTGCCTTGTCAAATGAGACATCGCAAAGCAGCTCTGTCCGGTCAAGGGAGCGGTTTTCTCTTCTGTGAGAAATTATTACTTCCATTCCATCAACCCTTAATGTATCCTTGTGATTGCTTTTTTGCCCATTGCGCACATAAGCTCAGCTTCTTTTCCTGCAGCTGCATCCTTGAGTAGATCCTCGGGTATTGTAAGCTCAAAAACCTCGTAGGTAGAGGTGTCCATCAGCTGTGCGGTGTTGCCATTCACTGCAACAATCTGGGCGGTTTGGCGCTCAATTATTGGCACTTCCACATCTGCATCAGAAGGAACCAGAAGCTGCTTTTTTTGCCCGTCAAAAATCCCAATACCAGTGATGCGCATTTTTGCTGCGCCGTGCTTGCCAGGCTTAGAAGAATCAATACTTACTATTCTGCAAGGAATTCCTTCGATTATGACGTATTTTCCTTCCTTAAGATCTTTTGCTGAGGAAAAGATTTTGCTCACCAAAATCACCTTTTAGAAGCGCTGACGCGGTTAAATTGCCACAAATTATTTATAAAGCATCAGGAGGGCTCAAGCGATAAAACCTTGTTTTTCCTTTTTTAACCACTATATTTAAAATATATTTGGTTAATAATGTATAAACATGGAAACAGGGGGGGATGAAGAAAGAAGCCTTGCATTTGAAGTAAAAGGCAGGCTGCGCGTAATTGTAGAAGAAGGAACCCCATATGTCAAAATAGGCAACCAAACTTATTTTGTAAATGAGCCGCCTTCTGTCATAGTTGGAGGCAAAAAACATTTTGTAAGTGGGATCTTCTGAAAAAGAGCATCCATTTAAATCAACTAATGCAAATTTTTCATATGGCACAAGTGCAGTTTCCTTTCCAAGATTTGCAAGAACTTGTCAGCATAGGGCAACAAGAGGCATTGGAGACTCTTTGGATGCTTGGCTTTCCAGCAGAAGTTCTTCCAGACGGAACCATAGGCGTAGAGGTGACACCTAATAGGCCAGATTGCCTTTGCATAGAAGGCCTTGCGCGCACTTTGCAATGCTTCAAACAAGGCAATCCAGTGGAGTTTAAGGTATCTAAAGCAACCATATCTGCAATCTGTGACTCTTCAGTTTCAGCAGTACGGCCCGCTTTTGGTTGTGCGGTAGTGCGGAATATAAAAATGACTGATTCGCTTTTGCGCTCTATAATGCAGCTTCAGGAGAAGTTGCACGAAACAATCGGACGCAAGCGCAGGAAAGTTGCAATTGGGCTGCATGACCTTGCACCCATAAAACCGCCTTTCAAATACTTTGCATGTGGGAGAGAAGAAATTTCGTTTGTGCCGCTCAATTCCACAGAAGAGGTGACTCCAGCTGAGATTCTGAAAAAACATGAAAAGGGCATAATGTATGCTCACTTGGTTGGGGAAAAATGCCCAATGATAGTGGATGCAGAAGGAAAGGTGCTTTCATTTCCTCCAATCATAAATGGCGAGCTTACACGCGTCTGCGAAAGGACTAGGGAAATCTTTGTAGATTGCACGGGGACCAGTGCAGAAGCCGTAAAGGTGGCAGTAAACATCGTTTGCGCAGCCTTTGCACAGCGCGGTGCGCAAATAGAAGAAGTGATATTGGATGGTCAGCCCTACCGGCTACTGGAGGAAAAAGAATGGAAATTGCCTACCAAAGAAGCTCAAAGACTTCTTGGAATTAGTCTTTCTGATGCTCAGGCTGCTCAGCTTCTTTCCAAGATGGGTCATAAAGTCAAAGGCGACAGAGTGCTGGTGCCTGGCTATCGGGCAGATATAATGAGTGAAGTGGATTTGATAGAGGATATCGCGATAGCTTATGGGTTCAATAATTTTGAGCCTGTTTTGCCGGAAGTTTCAACTGTAGGCAAAATCCAGAATGAATCCTCTTATCATGATGTGATGGTGGGGCTTGGTTATACTGAAGCTCTCACCTGGATGCTTTCTAATCCGGCTCTTGTGAAGAAAGCAAAAATAGATGAAAAGCTTCTTGAAATAGAAAACCCACTTACCGAAGAATACAGCGTCTTTAGACCTGCCATACTTCCAAATCTTTTGTCTGTGCTTTCTGAAGGCAAAAACGAAAGACTTCCAATAAGGCTTTATGAAATTGGGCCTGTTGCAAAACCAAACCTAAAGCAGCACCTCTGCATTGTTTCCATGCACGCAAAAGCCTCGTTTTCAGAGATAAAAGGAGTGGTTTTGGCAGCTATGCAAAAGCTTGGAAAGAATGTCCAAATCCAACAAGATTCTTCTCCGACATACATAAGTGGACGGTGTGCTGCGGTCTATGTTGGTGAAAAGAAGATAGGCTTGTTTGGTGAAATTGCTCCTCAGGTACTTGTAGATTTTGGACTTGAGCAGCCTGTTTGCGCTGCTGAGATAGAGGTAGAAGATGTATAGCCTAGGGCCCATTGACAGGGCTTTCCGAGAAACTTGCAAGATACTTTTCAAAGCTGAAATCGGGGGGCTTCTTGAATTTGAGCCTTACTTGAAAGAGTGCATTTTCCCTTATAGCGTAGTAGAGCTTGAAAATAATCAAAAAGTAATGCTTGGCAGTCCCTATTATCGAGGAAAGGTAGCATCTGCTGATGGTATGTCATGGAAGGCACCAAGGTTTTCTGTGAATCAGATAAAGGACATAGATTCTCTTTTTGAGGCGGCAAAGGAAATCTCAATTTATTGCGGCAATAAAGCATTCGGGAAAAACCA
Source organism: Candidatus Anstonellaceae archaeon (assembly GCA_038887295.1). Classification (GTDB taxonomy): domain Archaea; phylum Micrarchaeota; class Micrarchaeia; order Anstonellales; family Anstonellaceae; genus UBA10161. Next base: position 19,197 of record JAWAKW010000001.1, read on the forward strand.
CAACATACATCTGCTTGACAATGCCAAAGATTGCATAGATGTATATTTTGCCCACAATGCAACCAATGTCAAAAAAGGAGCATATCTTTCTTGTATTAGGAATTCTGAATATGTCTTTGGCATACCTGCTTTTGCGAAAATAAAACATTCTATAAGATGTGTAGAGGGTATGAATGCAAACCGTATGTTTGAGTCGCATTATATCAGCAACTGTTCAGATATGTACTACTGCATAAATTGCCATGGCTGCAGCGAGATAATTTTTGGGTTTAACTTGCGCAATAAGCACTACTGTATAGGCAATCTTGGGCTTGGAAAAGAGAAATATTTTGAGCTGAAGGCCAAACTCCTCTCTGAAATTGCGGAGATTTTAGCAAAAAGGAAGCGGATATTTTCGCTTGGGGAAATCCTGAAGCAAAACACCTCAGAGGAAAACCCAGATTTCATACCGACTCAGCCGCCTCCTCCTTCTGTGCAGAAAGCATTTGCAAAGGCAACAGAGATTGTGCTCAAAGTTAAAAGGGAGGATATTGTCCCGTTTGTATCTTATTTGCAATCTAAAACTTTGCCAGTCCAAAAGGCCAATGGCAGGTTTAAAAGCCAAACCTATCGCCCGTTTTTGCCTGTTGTGAAAGACATACCATTTGCTTGCCTTTGCACCAATCAGGAGGCACAAACACAAGATAAGCCGCTTATCGAAGGCAAGTCTGATTTTAGACTGCAAAGCTTGGTTGTCCAGATTGCAAAAAATGCATCTACCACCCTCGAAATGAGGGAAGGAGACTGTAAAGAAGTTTATGAGACAAGCCAGGTAATAAGTTCAAATGAATGCTGGTCGGCATGGGATTTCACCTTTTCTTCCAGATGCGCATGTTCTACGGGTGTAGGCAACTGTGAATATGTTTTTGGGGGAGGGAATATCAGGATCCTTGAGTCAAAATTTTGCATCAATTGCTACAATTCAATCAACCTTCAGCGCTGCTTTGAAGCAGACAGTTGTGTAGATTGCAGTGATTGCTATTTCTGCCACAACCTTGAAGGATGCCAAGAATGCATACTTTGCTTCAACTTGAAAGGAAAAAGATATGCTGTTCTTAATCAAGAACTGAAAAAGGAGCAGTATTACAAAATAAAGAAAATGCTGCTGGACTATATAAATTCAGAGCTTGACAAAAAGAAGTCTATCTCACGCTCAATCTTTGAGATTGGCTAATTCATTATTTCTTTGGCTATTTTGCTTGGATCGAAATCTATCAAATCAGAATAGCTTTGCCCAACTCCTACAAATAAAATAGGTATTCCTGTCGCCTTCACAACTGAAATTGCGGTTCCTCCTTTTGCATCGCAGTCCAATTTGGTAAGAATTGCCCCATCTATTCCTATCGCTTGGTCAAATGCTCGGATTTGCTCTATCATGGCATTGCCGCCAATGCTTTCGCCCACATAAATTTTGATGTCAGGCTTTGCAATCCTGACAATCTTTTTAAGCTCTGAAAGAAGGTTAACGTTTGTGTCCTGCCTGCCAGCAGAATCTATTAGCACTACATCTATGTTATGCGCCTTTGCAAAATTTATTGCATCGAACGCCACTGCTGCAGGATCTGAGCCGTATTTGTTTTTGATCGCCTTAATCCCAAGTTTGCTTGCATGTGCCTCGGTCTGCTCTATTGCTGCTGCACGGAATGTGTCTGAAGCGGAAAATACAACACTTAATCCTGCGTCCATGAGCTTCTTTGCTATTTTTGCCATGGTAGTTGTCTTTCCTGCACCATTTGGTCCGACAAAAAGGATTTTTGCAGGCTTTGGCAAAGCCTTAACTCTTTGCACCAAATCAAACTTCCTATCAGAAGTCATCACTGCTTGAAGCACTTCTGCAATTGTTTGCTTTGTCTTTGCACCAATTTGGCCTTTTGGTATTCTCAAATTGGCAAGCTTTGCTTTCAGCTGGGCAGAGATTTCTGATGAAACGCCATATTCCACATCGGCTTCAAGTAAAGAAAGCTCAAGCTCATCTGCCAAGTCTGAAATTTCCTGCTGGCTTAAGGTTATTTCATCTGAAAAGATAGATTTGATTGTGGTACTTATAGACAATTTTGGCTCAAGCTGGCGCTTTGAGCTGGCTTTGCTTTCCAGTCTATCTAAATTGAAAGAGGGATGTTGCGGTTTTTGCTCTTCTGATTTGACAGACTGAGTGATTTTTTGCTCTTCTGCCTGTTTGGGAGAGGCTTTGGCTTCCTGCCTTTCGTCTTGCTTTAGATGAGTAGAAATGGTTTCTTTTGCTTTTTGCTCTTCTGCTTGCCTTGCAGAAGGAGCCTCTTGCTCCTCTTTTTTCTTGCCAGCCAAATTGTTTATGAAGCCTGCTATTTTACTTTTCAGAAGATCGAACATTTTTGCTCTCCTCTGCTACAAGCAAACTTGCCTTATTTGTTAAATCCTGTATGTTCTTTGCTATCTGCTCCAAGTCCTGCTGTGCTGCTTTGAGCGCATCAGAGAGCTTTTGCTGCTTCTCTTCCAGCATTTTGACAGCTTCTTCTGGCGATTTTTGGACCATTAAGTTTGCGCCAATTGAGATTATGATTTTTTCCGTGTTTGGCTTGGGGCATGAAAGGAAGGTGCCTGCGCCCAGAGGGACAAGCGTATCTCCTTTCATTTTCTTGAGGTTTTTGATAGCCTCAATAACCGAGCCTATCTCAACGATATTTGCCTGGATTGCTTGGATTTGCTGCCGGACGGCTTCGCCTGCAGACTGCTGTAGCTGAAGCTGGTACGAAAGCTTTTGCACCTCAGTTTCATCAACCATTTCGGCACCCCCTAAATCTTCTCAATTGAGGAGATTGTGATTGCTGATCTTTTAATTCCTCCTCTGCTTCCAAACATCGCATATATGTACTCGCGCGCCAGCTTTTCACTTGCGGCTTCAACTTCCTTTTGGAATTTGCGGCTTGTTTTGCCTTTTCTGAACATTCCTCTCACAAGGTATTTTGCCATAAGACCACCTACGCCAAACCTAATGCCTCAGAGGCTCTTCCTACCTCAAAGCCTGTGCTTGCTTCGCCAAATATTGCGCCTTGTGAATTAGCAATTGCGCACAAGGAAACGAATGTTACGCCTGTATTTAAGGTGCAGTTTTGTCCAGGAACGTGAAGGATGGATTCCAGCTCCTTTATTTGGTCCTCTGTTGCTCGGTTGTGGGCAAGAAAACCTTTGTTTGTTGCAAGCACTGCGCTTCCTGCCGTAAGGTAGTTTGCAACTTTCATTTGGACTATCTCAACCCCAAGACAGTCCTGCACCTTCTGCAGCTCCTCCTTTGTAAGCAGCGGGTTTGCCACCCCGCCAAAATCGTTCACAGCAATATTGTTACCTGCTGCAGAAAACTGGCTTTTGGCAACTGCAACATTCAGTCCCATCTTTTTGAATATCTCTATTTCTCTTTCAGTTGAGCAAGGTGGCACCACAATGCCGTTTGAGTTGAATGCTGCAAAAAGCCCAACCATACCCATCCCGCCAAAAGTGCATTTCACGGTTTCCTTTCCAAGAGAGGATATTGCCTGCAGAAGCTTTGGAGAGCAGCTGACATCAGCAATCACCATTTTTTCTGAAGCTTTTGCAAATATGCCAATGTGCGGATTGCCAAAGTTTGAGGCTTTGGTTATTGGCATGCAAAAACCTTGCTTTTAAGCTGTCTGTGGCTTCTCTTCAGCCGCTTTCTTTTGGGGTGCTTGGCTTTTTTCTTGTGTTACGGCAGCTGCTTCTTCAGCCTTGGCTTCGGGTTTGGCTTCTTTTTGTTGCTGCACCTTTTGTTGCTCTTTTTTCTTTTCGGCTTCCTTGAGTTTTTCTTCTTCCCCTATTAGCCACACCCAAGCTATATCGTCCTCGCCTTTTACTATCCGCACCTTTATCTTCCTTGGCGGCTTTTTTATCCCATCCCTGAAAATTAGTTTGTTTGTCCCTTGCGAAATGCGGACCTCCTTTGCCTTCATGTGGCGGAGGGCAAATGCGCGCACCAAATCTATGGCCCTCTTTGCACGCTTGTTCCTGACTCGAAGGTAAGCGTCTCCAAGTGGTATATTGTAAATGCGTTCTAGAACTGCCATATGCAATCACCTTAATTTGTCCTCTGCCTCTTTTGCGAGCGCATTTTCAGCTTTTGCGTCCTCCAAGAGCGCCTTTCAAAATTCTGCACTACCCTGCGGTTTGTCTTCGCTATCACGAAAAGCGGAATGCGCCTATTGCGCTTTATCATTTTGCCAAGAGTTGCTTTGACTTTTGGGGTTTTTATCCTGCTCATTTATTCACCCGATATAGCTTTGCTGCGGCTCCTTTTCACCCTGCTCGCGCCTTCTTTTGCGCTCATGGGCTTCTCGATACTCTTGCCACATCTTCTCCGCACTTTTGCAGCGGAGGATTTTGACTACTAAGTTCTTTGGAACCGGCACTGAGATGCCACGCAGTGGACGGTAATCGCAAAGGACAATATCGCCTTCCTTGATGTGCTTGGAGATTTTGGGTGCAACTTCCATTGTAAGTATGTTGTCATCCCACATCTGCATTGTTACCTGAACGCTTGAGTCTGCTGAAATTACCCCTTTTTCAGAGGGAGAAAACACCGCAATAACCTTTCCAGGATGATACATAAAACCACCTATTTGGACCTAAATTCAATTTTTGTTTCCCTTCTTTGCGCCAGCTTTGAAAGCAGGGTAAGAATTTGCTCCTCGGAAATTTTCCCCATGGCGCCACCTGATTGCGCGATGTATGCAATTGAGGCAACCACTTTTTCGTAAAGCTCAGGGTTGGAAAGCCGCACGTTCATCATTCTCTCATATGCCTTATCCGAAAGCATCCTTCGCAGCAACTCCTTTTTGCGCAAATCTGCCTGAATCTGCTGTAGTCTTCTTTGATATGCGGCTTGGATATCTTCTTCTTCAGCTTCCATCTGCAACCTCTTTTGCAGCGCGGTCAAGCAGCTTCTTGCCTGCAGCGCTGATTTGCCTACCAACTTTCTTTTTCACCATCAGGCCTGCTGACTCCAATGCTTGAAGGCCCTTCCTGATTATGGCTCCTCCTGCCTTCCTTTTCTTCTCGGGCTTTACTCCCCTTATCTTACGGCCGCCATAGTGGGTGCGCAAAGAGGAAACCCCTACTGTGCCATGCACGTATGCATTGCGCAACATAGAAGCAAGTCGAATATACCAGAAGTCTTTTTGTTGTGGAAGCCTTTGCCGATGCGCACCAGACTTTACCATGCCTATCCAAGGAGGGGCGGGAATGTTCATTTGCTTTAGCTTCTCTGCAACTTTTTCAATCAGCTTGTTGGGGGTGACATCATAAACAGTTACCATGGAATTTGCACCTCTTAAAAGCCGGCAGCGGCAAACTGCAGCCTGTTCTTATTTTCCGGCTTCGAGATATGTCATGATACTCCTATATAATACTTACGCTTTGTTTTGTTTCTCGCCTTTTGCGCTTTGCTCTTTATTGGCTTTTGTTTTTTGCTTTTCTTGCTCCTCTTGCCACTTACTCAATGAAATGGCGGTTAAATACCACCAAGATGGACGCTCTTGGGATTGGCTTGCTTCTTGCTGTCCGACTGCGCTCATAAAATAAAGTAAAAGGGTAAGCGAATCGGCTATGTCTTTTTTGAACAACTTTTGCTCTATTTCCTTTTTTTTATTGTCTGGTGCTGTTATATAGTTGTCAATGAACTCTGATGCTGTCTTTTCAATTTCTGCGAAAGGAGCAGTATTCCCCTCTATCCATGCTGTTATCAGCGTTCTTGCAAAATCTGATCCGCCCACTACCATTGTTCTGACAAGGGAATTACTGGTCAGCCCTATGATAGATTCTTGTCTTTGGTTGAGCTCGAACATAAGAAGTGCGGTAAAAAAGATGTGAATGTTTTGATATTCAACATTTTCAAAGATTTGTGACCTTTTAATATTTTGAAAGTAATTCTTAAAGATGGAAAACTGTTTTTCTGAAAGAGGAGTGTTAAAAAAATAGATTTGATCTAGATTGAATTGAAGATTAATTTTTTCTGCAAGGTTATTAATGTAGCTGGCGAATGCTTTCTGAAATTCTTCAAATCTAGTATCACGAACACTGGTATTGCCAATAGCCTGCTGGAAGATGGATGTTATTGTTTGATGAGTTAAATTATTTGAAGTGAGGTTTCCAAGATCTTGATCCAACTTTTGAAGTGTGTGCCTTGTCATATAATTAGTGAATAGTTGGATGCTGCCATTCATACTATTTTGATTGTGAGGAGTAGTATTTAATTCCTGTCGCTTTGCCGCAGTTACAGATGTAATGAACTGATTTTGTACGTTTTTTTAAGCGAATCCTCACGTTCAGGCCAGGCACGAGAGGAAGGCCGCAGTTTTTGCACATTTTTATTTTTTGGGAAGGCAACATCCTGCAATTGTATCGCAGCGACAGCTTCCGCGCGAGAAAAACGTATCTTCGTGCATGCTTTTGGTCATTCATCTTTAGTGCTTCTTGAGCAAGTGAAAGCAGCCTATCTATGCGCTCGTATATTATCTGGCGAAGCGACTGACTGCCTTTTTGCATGTAAACATAGCACAGAAAAAAATGATAAAGCAGTGGGCCCGACGAGATTCGAACTCGTGACCTACAGCTGTCCAAGACACTTTGCCAGAGCGTGTCATATAAGACTTGCGAGGGCGCAATCGCCCCTGCCGCTCTAACCAGCTGAGCTACGGGCCCAAAGATTTTGCCGCAACAAAGGATTTAAAGTTGCTTTTTCCCCAGCCTGCGGTAAATTGCAAGATTGACAAGAAGAAGCAGTGGAAGCCCAAGCAAAACTAGATATGCAGCCGCAAAACCTACCCCAAAAAGGTAAAGCAAATTGGCTGCAAGGTCGTTCTTTATCAGCATGCTTGCCAAAAATGGAAGAGCCAATGAGATAACTGCAGGGAGAATTAGGATGAGCCCTGCAAAAATGAAGGAAAGGGCAGCTATTGGATGGGATGTTGATGCAGCAATACTGGTGGTGACTGCGCCGAGTCCTTTTCTTCCTTCAGCAATTGCTGCAAGCAAGAACGAAAGCACGAATGACGCAACCAAAATATAAGCTGCTCCGATTCCGGCTGCTGCAAGCAGAATTGGCCCTTCTTTAGAAACGAAAAACCAAACCGCACCAAGCAAGACTGCTGGTGGCAAAAACGCTAAAAGGAAAGCGAAAATGATGGCAAAAAGCATGCCATTACCAAGGCGCGTAATTGAAAGGAAGAAGTCTTTCAGGACAATCGCCTTTCCTGAAAGGATTTGCCAAAAGGAAGCCGCAAGGGAAGCCAGCGCTCCTGAAAGCAGCCAGCAAGCAAGGCCTGCTGAAAGCAGCAGCAAGAATATTGGCGCTGCAAGGAAAGCTACAGAAAGCGAAAGCGTCCCTGTTGAAATTGCCGCTAAAAGGCCGAACGAAAGGCTGGTGAAGGCAAACAAATTCAGCACAAAAAATACCCCCAGCACAAAAAACACAAGCGCAAACGAAATGGAATGCAAAATGCAGGAAATGAGGTTTTTGGAAAAAGCTGATGCTGCTTCCTTGAGTGCAACTATCATTTTAAACACCCTTGCCATTTAGTTTGCAGGCAAGCAATTTAACCTTATGGATGGTGGCATGGAAGACTTTATCCAAGAATATTTCCTTAATCCGATTGCAGACAGAAGCGGTTACAATTTGGTCAATACGCTGACTTATGCAGCAATTGCACTGGCTTTGCTTTACGTGATTTGGAGAGTGTTAAAAAAGAGGGTAGATTTTTCCTCCTCTGACTTTTTGCTTTCGCTTGCGGCTTTTGTGCTTTTTGGCTCCACCTGCAGGGTAGTTACCGACCTTGCAGACTCAGGTGCGCTTGCGGAAGCAGCTGCGCAAGGAGGTGTTGCGGGCAGAATTTTCCAGGCTGCCCAAGGAATCTTTTCGTATGGCTATTTGACTGTCACACCCGGAATATACGTTGTTACTGCCTTGGTTTTCTTTGCAAGTTTGTGGAGCGCAAGGTTGCTTGGGAACGTGAGGCTTGCTGCCTATTTTGGGGCGGCAATTTGGGCCGCCTGCCTTCTGCTGGTTTTGCCTTTTGCCAAATATTGGGAATACTTTGCTCTTGCAATTCTTGTAGCTGCAGCCTCCGCAGCTGGTGTCTTTTGGCTTTTCAAAAGGAAGCTGATGCTTCAGGAAAAGCTTGCAATTGCAGGGCAGGCGCTTGATGGGGCAACCACTTTTGTTGTGATAGATATATTTGCAGAACATACAGGTAAGAGATATTTTGAGCAGCATGTTTTGTCTGCAGTAATAGGCACTGCGACTCCTTTTGGGTTCTTGCTTTTTTTGGCTGTCAAGGTTTTGCTTGCAGCGTTAGTGGTGCATGCTTTGCATAAGGAAGCGATAGACTCAAATGAGAAAGCCTTCGTGCTTGCAGTAGTGGCAGTGATTGGGTTTGCCCCTGGCATCCGCGACGGGTTGAGGATGCTTGCAGGCACCTAAAGCCCAAAGCCTTTCCTTATGTATTCCACTGCAAATGCTGCAAGGAGTATACCCATTACACGGGAAAGTATCTCCAGGCCCTTTTGCCCAACTGCAGACTGCAGCGCCTCTGAGAAATAAAGGATAAGGAAACTTACGCTACATGTTGCAATGAGGGCAAAAACCACTGGAAGAAGCCCAACCGAGTTGGAAAGCAGAAGCGAGGTAAGAATTACTCCTGGCCCTGCAAGCATTGGGACCCCAATTACCACCGCCTCAACAGGAGTGTTTTGCCTTTTGCCAAAATCAATTCCTAGCGCAAAGGAGATTGCAATCAGAAGCATAAGAAGCCCGCCTGCTATCTGAAAGGACTCCAGCCTTATTTGCATCAGCTCTAGGATAAATGGGCCGATGAGAATGAATGCAAGAGATACGCAGGCTGCAACCAAAGCAGCAACTGCAGCTGCCTCCTGCCTTTTCTTTTTGGTGAATTTCCTTGTAAGTGCAATAAATACAGGCACAGAGGAAAATGGGTCCATGATAATGAAAAGTATTATGAAGGAATGCAAAAAATGGCTCAATTCAAGTTCCATGCAACCAATTAAGAGTCAGGATTTTTAACTTATTGCCAAAACAAAAAAACAGCTCCCATCGTTCAGCCCGGTCAAGGACGCTGGCCTTTCAGCACTCCTGGAAGAAAGCCGGTAACACGGGTTCAAATCCCGTTGGGAGCACTCTTTTTCCTCCTCTTTTTTACTTCCAGAGATTGAAACTATCAAAAGCTCAATTGTGTAATTGAAAAAAAGAGTTTGGGCTTTTGAATGAAGAAATACAGTTAAATTTGTACTTATTGGCTGCCTTCTTCCTTAAGCAAATATTTGACAATCAGAAAGACCACAAATGCAATTATCAGGAAGTCAATCAGCGCCCCAAGGAAGCTTCCAAACAGAAGCCGAATTGGACCTATCTCCAAAACAAATTGGCGCCAATCCCCTCCAGTCGCATTCAGAAGCACTCCGATTATTGGCATGATTATGTCGCTTACAAGCGAGCTTACAAGCTTAGAGGCGGCAGTGCCGATTATGAAAGCCACGGCAAGGCCAATCACCTTGTGCTTATTGAGAAAGGCAAGGAAGTCCTTCATGAAACTCATAAAACCACCCTCATTAGCCTTTTCTACTAAAATATTTATGACCTCTGGAAAAAACGCCCCTTTTGGAAGAGCCGGCACTCCCTAAATGTGAATGCTTCATTTTGCCTGCAGTTTTGCTGGAGCCGAAGCTTTGCTTTGGCTTTCTTGCATACTGCCGTCTTGGAAGGAGTTCCGGCTTGATTTCTACATTTATCTTCTCTATTTTGCTATTGATGATTTTTTCTATTGTGGAAATGATGCCTGCCTGGTCTGGGAAGACCAGGCTGATTGCCTCACCATCCTTGCCCATTCTTCCAGTTCTCCCTATTCTGTGAAGGTAAGTGTAGGGGTCGTCTGTCAAATCATAGTTGAAAACATGGGTAACCCCACTTATATCCAGTCCTCTACTTGCCAAATCCGTAGCAACCAAGATATTGACCTGGCTTTTTCTGAAGGCATCCATGGAGCGGTTGCGCTTGCTTTGGCTCATGTCGCCATGCAAAGCCATGGAGCGAAACCCCCTTTCCTGAAGTATCTGGTTGAGCTTGTCTGCGCCTTTTTTTGTGCGCACAAAGACCAGGGCAAGCGGCGGCTTTTTTTGGGAAAGAAGCGTAAGGAATGCATTCAGCTTGTCAAATTTTGAAACCTCTACATAATACTGCTTTATGGACTTTACAGATAAGGAATCCTCGCTTACCAATATCTCTTGCGGGAATTTCATATATTTTCTTCCCAATTCCAGTATTTCTTTTGGCATGGTTGCGGAAAACAGGAGGGTTTGCCGGTTGGTTGGGGTTGCTTGCAGGATTTTTTCTATATCTTCCCGGAACCCCATATCAAGCATCCTATCTGCCTCGTCCAAAACCACAATTTTGACTTCGTCCAAAAGCAGAGTTTTCCTTTCCATATGGTCCAAAATCCTCCCAGGAGTCCCGACAACTACATCCGCCCCTTCGGAAAGGGCTTTGAACTGCTTTTCAATCTCTTGCCCGCCGTAAACTGTCGCCACCCTTACATCGAGGTATTTCCCAAGCTTTTTTATCTCCTCTGCCACTTGCACTGCAAGCTCTCTGGTGGGGCAAAGCACCAGTGCGCTTGGGCGGTTGGGTTTTGCATATGTGCTTGCTTTTCCTCCAAGCAAGCGCTCCAGTATGCATATTCCGAATGCTGCAGTTTTGCCTGTCCCGGTTTTTGCCTGGCCAATCAAATCCTCCCCTTGGATAAGAAGGGGGAGCGCTTGCTGCTGAATCGGGGTGGGACGGACAAACCCAAGCTCATCTAATGCCTTCAGAATTGCGCCATCTAGACCCATTTTTGAAAATTCCACGAACCTAATAGCAGCGTAATAAATAAAATAAAGCATTCCTCTCTCGGAAAGAAAACACATATATAAGCCTTGTTGCAATAGCAATATCCCGTATGCGGCTCAAAAGCAGAAGGTACGTCGTGGTTTTAGGCTCGCTTATGTCCGGGCTTGGGAAAGGCATCCTTACTGCTTCTATTGCAAAAATACTCCAATCAAAGGGGCTTAAGGTGTCACCCATCAAATTTGACGGGTATCTGAACGTGGATTGCGGCACCATGAACCCTTTCCGGCACGGCGAGGTATTTGTGCTGGACGATGGGACAGAGTGCGACATGGATTTTGGCACCTATGAGCGCTTCTTGAACATCAGCCTTTCTGCAGCAAACAGCATCACAGGGGGGAAGTTGTTCAGGAATATAATTGAGAAAGAAAGGCGCGGTGGCTTTCTTGGAAAGGACGTACAAATTGTGCCGCATTTGACTGACGAGATAAAAAGTTGGGTGAGGAAAACCGGTGAAGAGCAGGATGCAGACGTAGTTATTATTGAGGTTGGAGGCACTGTAGGGGATTTGGAAAATGGCTACTTTTTGGAAGCCATGAGGCAACTTGCAGGTGAAGAAAAGGTGCTTTTTGTGCAGCTTACTTTTGTGCCTTCCTTGTCTGAAGGTGAGCAGAAAACTAAGCCTACGCAACATGCAAATCGTCTCATTCAGTCCATGGGAATCCATCCCAAGATAATTGTTTGCCGGGAAGATGAGCCGCTTGGGAGAGAAGCAAGAGAGAAAATTTCCATGTTTTGCAATGTACCGCAGAACAATGTATTTGACGACCCTGACCTTGAGACGATTTATGAGCTTCCGTTAATTTTGGACAAGCAAAAGATGACCGACTTGCTACTTGCTGAGCTTGAAATTGATGAAAAAAAGGATGATATGAAAGAATGGAAGGCGCTTGTGGAGAGGATAAAGAATCCGAAATCGCAAATAACAGTAGCGATAACCGGAAAGTACACTGCAGTCAAAGACGCATACGTTTCGATCAAAGAGGCTCTGGTTCATGCGGGCGCTGCCAATTCTGCAAAAGTGAATGTAAAATGGGTGGAGACTTCTGAAATAGAAGAGGGCAAGACACGCCCTGAGGAAATTCTTGCAAACTGCGACGGAATAATTGTCCCTGGGGGTTACGGAAGCAGAGGTACTGAGGGGAAAATTTCATGCATAAAGTATGCAAGGGAGAACGGCCTGCCATTTCTCGGGCTTTGTTTTGGGTTGCAGATGGCAGTGATTGAGTGGGCAAGAAATGTTGCTGGACTGAAGGGGGCAAATAGTACGGAAATCGAAGAAAAAACACCTCATCCCGTGATTGATTTTCTTCCTCAGCAGCGCGGAGTCAAAGAGAAGGGGGCAACGCAGAGGCTGGGAGCATGGCCTTGCAAGCTCAAAAAAGGGACCAAGGCATATGCTGCATATGGGCAGGAGCTTATTTATGAGCGGCACCGGCACAGATACGAAGTAAACAACGAATACCGCCAAAGGCTGGAGGAGTCCGGCCTGATAATTTCTGGCACTTCGCCTGACGAAAGCATTGTGGAGATGGTGGAGTGGCCGAATGGGTTTGGCATTGGGACGCAGGCGCACCCTGAATTGAAAAGCCGGCTCGAGCAGCCTGCTCCGCTTTTTGTCGCCTTTGTGAAAGCTTGCATTGAAAAAAAGCAGCGCTAACTACTCCCACTTAAGCTCAAACGGCGCCTGCACAAGGCGGACTGAAAAATTCTCTGAAAAAATAAGAAGAGTAATGCGCTTTTCTACGTCTATGTGATAAAGGATTGGCGGGTTTTCTTCAATTTCTATTTTGATTATGAAGGCTCGCCTTCCGGCAGTTGAATTTGCCATCACGGCATTAAATTTTACTGGCACCTCAGTCCTTATGCTTCCTGAGGAAATTACAAGTGCAGTTTTCCAGCTGAAGCTTTCCGATGCTGCAAGCATCCATGGTGAAAAAAAGAAAATGCCTCCGTCATTCAAGCTTTCCTGCGAGTCTACAAAGGTGCCGTTTGGGAGAATGCAAAAGCTTGAGCTTGACTGCTGGCTAACCTCTTGAACCACCACGCCCTGGCATGAGCTTTGCTTGGAAACATGGTAGGCTATTGTAGTTTTTTGCATGCCATCAGAAATTTCATAGACGTATTGTTCCCCAGGGTAGAGACTGAGGTTGGCATTTGGCAAAAGCGGCTCCTGGACAAAATCAAATTTGAGGGGAGGGGAAGTAAGGAAGATGAACAAGATAAACAAAAGAAAAAGCAAGACTGAAAGATAAAACACAACAGATGTCTGCTTGTCAAGAAAGGGCAAACTGGGAATGCGCCCGTAAGCGCTGCGCACTTTTTCCACTAGCCCATGGGAGGCTGGGGCGCTTTTTGCTTTTGAGCGATAATCGCTTGAGATTTGCTGCCATTCCTTAGAGGTGGCAGAACGCCACATTAAATAGACAAGGACTGCAAGCACCAGCCAAGAGCCAGCAATAATTGCATCTTCCACCTGCCTATAAAGCAGTTGAAAGATTAAATAACCTCCTGATAAAAGCTTTTCATGAAATTTTCAGAATATGCTCCTTGCAAGCTCATACTTTTTGGCGAGCATTATGTAGTTTATGGGGCGCCTGCGCTGTCCATCCCTATTGAACCAAAAAACCGGGTGGAATTTGCTACGCAAAAGAAAGAGGGCATAGCGCTGGAATCCAAGCTGGGGAGAGGTTGGATAAGCACAGATGGGCGATATAGCGGTGCGCCTGCTTTATCGCTTTATGCTGAGGTGGCAAGAGCAGTTTGCCCAAAGGGGGATTTTCCGTCCTGCACCGCGAAATTTCTGCCTGCAACAGAGCTGAAAGGAGTTGGAATCAGCTCTTCGCTTTGTGCTGCATTTGCAAAGGGGCTTTTTGCCCTAAAAAAAGAGAAGACAAGCAAAAGGAGGCTTTTTGAGGCAGTGCAGGCAGGCGACAATGTTGCACATCAGGGCAGAGCCTCTGGGATAGATGCAAAAACGGTAGTGGAGGCAGCCCCGCTTCTTTTCCGCAAGGACGCAAGCGGGAAGCTAATCTGTAGGAAGGCCGGCTTTAGGCTGCCCAGTTCTGCTGCCTTCATTTTGATAGACACTTTTGAAGGGAAAAGAAGCAGCACGGCGGAGATGATAACGCGGTTTGCTTCATCTTTTGGAATTTCAAAACCTCCGCAGATGCTGACAGATACGGAGAGATCCGAAATTCTTGGAGAGTATTTGGCGCTTTGGAAAAAGGCAAGGCTGGCACTTGCAAAAGGCGATGCAGACCGGATAGGAAAGCTTATGGTTCAAAATCAAGCCTTACTTGAAAAAAGTGGGGTGAGTTCTGATGGAATTCAAAGGGCGGTTTCTGCTGCACTTAAAGCAGGAGCATTGGGTGCAAAATTAAGCGGAGCGGGTGGTGAAGGGGGAGTAGTGGTGGCGCTTGTCAAAAAGGCAAAAAAGGCAAAAATTGCCCAGCAAATAACCCGGACGACCGGCTTTAGATGCTTTGCCGCAAAACCTTTTTCTGGATAAAGAGTAGAAAGTAATATTAGGGTATGTGTGTATAAAAGAGAGTATATATGGAAAGTATATAAAGGGAGGCCTTCACGGGTGATTTTTCTGCAAAAAGCTGCAGCCAATCCAGAGATTGTAGTTCGCCATATGGTAGAAGCGGTTCGCTTGCCTAAAATGGAATGGAAAGCCAACAAAATTGCTCCTTTGCTTGACCAGCAATGGTATGAGGGAGTATTCAAAAAGACCCTCAATGTGCGTTATACTCCGCTTTTGCTTGGACTAATAAAGCTTTTCAACCACCCTATAAATAACTTTATCTTGCCTTACCAGAAGATAAAAAGTGCAGACGTGGAATTACTTGACAGAACCATTAACATGCTGCTTTTGAGCTATCAGGGCAAAAAAAGGAAAAGTGGAAACGATGCGGTAAACCATCCTCTGCTTTGTACCTTGCTTGCTTCTGCAATTGGCTTGCCTCAGCATGCGATCAGGAAATGCGCAAGGCACGACATTGCGGAGGACGTAGATAGCTCAGATGGGATAACTTACACATATTTTGATGCACGGTCTGGGGCGACTGTAAAAACCAAGAATCCAGAGGAAATCTTTGCTCATGTTCAGCAGCTGGAAGGGAAGGATGCTGAAAAGCATCTTCGGTTGATGACACGCTTGCCACAGCAGAGAAATTTTGAGGATGAGTTTGCACTCAAATGGGGCTATGCAAGGTACTTGGTCCCAATCTATACAGATATTTGGGCTGCATTTGCAAAAGGGATTGATGCTGTTGCCAACCTTTGGGAAATAGAGCCTATTGAAGATAAAGAACTGAAAGAAAAGCTTGCAGGAAAGAGCAGAATAAAAGTTTCCCTTCAGATTCCGAGGTGGCAAAAAATATCATGGCTGATGGCAGAGATAATGACTATTGAGCTTGGGTATCATTTCCCTGAAGAAGCATTTAGGATGAGGCTTCAGAAGAAGATAGAGGTGGAGAAGTTTAGGCAGGGGTATGCGTGGGTTGGGATGGAAAGAGTATTTTCTTTGCCTGTTCTGAAAAAAACCGGGTTGGCAGGCAGTCCAATAATAGCAATTTATGGGGGCCGCCAGCACTTTGAAGCAGAATTCCCATACCTCGATCCACTGCTTTCAGCAACTATATTGCAGGAAGTGTTAGGCAAAAAAGTATCCAATATTCAGCTTTCTGAAAGTTTGCTCCCATATAACCTTAGAAATGCTACGATACTTTCATTTGAAACCGATGAAAAGGTTTTGAAAGCAAGACTGGTTCATCTGGTTGAGGCATATGATGTTTTGATTAGGGAGAATGTCTTTGCCGGCTTTGACAGAAGAGGTATTGCAGATGCGGCAGAAGCAGAGATTAGCCTAGGAGTGAAAGATACTCCTCCTCAAGGAAATGAAGGCGGCCTGGAATTGCCAAAATACAGGGAAGTTGCGATGAGGAAAGCTTGGTCAACTCAGTCAAAGCAAGATAGGAGACGCGGCTTTGACTCCATCCCACCCCTTCAAGCAGAACTACTTTAGTTGAGCCTGAAAGGATTTTTGCTTTTCCTTTCTTTTCCATTTCGAGAAGGATTTCCGCTGCCTCGGATGGTTTCATTGGGCCTAATTTTTCATCTATATCCAAAAAAAGCAAGGTGTGCAGCCCGCGCTTGAGATTTTCTCTGATTGCTTCATATGCTGCCATAGGCTTGTAATTTTCCCTCCAAAAGGTAAGGGTTGCCGGCTTGCCGAACTTGTAAACCTGAAGCCCAGATTCTCCGATTGCGCAGGAAAGAATGGAAGAAGCATGCACTACTTTGGTGGAAATGCCTGCTTTTTTTGCTGAAATAAGAAGTGAAATGTGTGTGGTTGCAATCAGAGGGTCCCCAGGTACTATGAGCGCTACTTTGCCTTCTGCCGCCGCGCGCAATATCTCCTTTTCGCTTTCCACCTCTTCCCTTTTGAGGAGCTGGACTTTCTTTCTGACCGTTTTTTCCAGCCTGCCTAAAGTTCCTGGAGGAAGCAGGCTTGTATAGCTTTCTGCAAAAATTGCATCGCAAGATGAAAGTTCTTCCAATCCTGCAACAGATATCCCCTTTTCGTCTGATATGCCCAAGCCCACCAAAACAAGCATTCCCATGAAAAAATAATGGGCAGCTTTCTTATAAATAGGATTCCCAATAATTGCGTGGCAAGGCTTTGTGAGAGGTGCAAAAAGGTAAGGCGGGTTTGGTGCCCTCATGATTTTGCAGAAAGGATAAAGGCAGCCCTTGCAGGAAAAATAAAGCAGGAGATGTTTGGCCCTTCACCCCCAAACATTCTTGTTGGACATTCGCACTATCCGAATGTTTATTGGGGCCCACTGGTTTTTGCAGATAGTTCTTCTTTGCTCAAAGATGACCCAAAGGAAATGTACGGTATGAGTCTTGAGCAGATATTGAGGGTGCGAAGCGGCATGGTTCGCGGGATAAAAAGGGGGGATGTGAAGGCTTCTGGAAGAATGCTTCAGGAGGCGCAGGAAGCTATAATGAGCATAATCGCGGTTGATGTAGAGGCAAGGTTCTCAAAGGTACCCTCCTTCAGCCTTGAATTAGACGAGGTGCTTCACCCTGTTGGGGCTTCTGCGCCGATTGAAAAATTCAGGATTGCGGAAAACCCCGAAATCCCAAGGAAAGTGGATGAGGTAATAGAGGAGAAAATGAAGGCTGAGGAAGCGTTGGTGGAGCTTTTGCTTGCAGGCTTTGATGTGCATTATCTTTCCAAGCTGCTTTCGGCAGGCATTTTGGGGCAGGAAGGAAAAAAGAAGATGGTCCCCACCAAATGGGCGATAACTGCTGCTGATGACATTGCAGCAAAAAGGTTCATAAGCTCTGTGAGGGATTGCCCCATAATTGAGGAGATATGCGTCTTTTCAAATACCTATCTTGACAATCATTTTGAAATCCTGCTTCTGCCAGGTAGATGGGAATATGAGCAGTTTGAAGTACACCTTGAAAATCCGGAAAAAATTGCTTGGGAGCACGAGCCTTTTTGGGGAAGGAAAAGCTACGCTGAAAGCGAAGGTGGAGGGTATTATGCTGCAAGGTTTGCGGTTGCAGAGGCGCTCTACAAGCTTAGGCTTCAGGCACAAGTGGTGGTGTTCCGTGAAATTGGGAAGGAGTACAGCGTGCCTGTAGGGGTGTGGGAGGTGCGCGAAAATGTACGCGCTGCCTTAAGGAAACCTCCGAAAAAATTCGAAAGCGTCCCTGATGCTTTGCAGCATTTGGCATCTGCCCTTAAAGTGCCAATCTCCAAATACCTCAAAAAAAGCCTCGTAATTGGGCAGACTCGGTTGAGCAAGTGGGTTGGGTTTTAAGCATTTGCCAAAAAAAATATGCATGCATCAGCTGATAAAGGAGATCCTTCAAACTGTCAAAAGTGCAGCAGGGCAGCGCAAGGTGATCTTTTTGCGCCTTGCTGTTGGAAGCAAAATAAGCCTTCCTAAAGTGGTACTTGCCTCTCATTTGCACAAGGAGCTCCCATGGGCGACTATACAGATTGAAAAGTGCAGAAAGCAGGATTGCGTAATTGTAAGGGAAATCGAAGTTGAATGAAACTTATTTAATGATTTGATTTCTATTAAAAAACATGATAATTGGCGTAGATGAGGCTGGAAGGGGCTGCATAATTGGCCCGATGGTCATCTGCGCTGCTGCAATTAGACCTATAGATGAGTACAAGCTCAAAGACCTCAAAGTGAGGGACAGCAAAAAGCTTACCCCAAGCCAGCGCCACCGGCTTTATGGGAAAGTGGCAAAGCTTTGCAGGTATACTACCATCAAAATCAGCGCGCAGGAGATAAACCAGCTTATGGAGAAGCATACCTTAAATGAAATTGAGGCGATGAAAATAGCGCAGGCGATAGACCACCTTTCCATCCAAAACGCAACCGTGTATGTGGATTCGCCTGACAACGTCCCTTCCAAATTTGCAAAGAGAATCCAAAAATATCTCAAAACCCCGGTAAAAATAATTGCCGCAAACAAGGCAGATGACACCTATGTGATTGTTGCGGCTGCATCCATACTTGCCAAAGTTACACGAGACCGCGAGATTGAAAAGATAAAGGAAGAGGTCGGGGTGGACTTCAACTCTGGTTACACCTCAGACCCAAAAACCCAGGAAGTGGTTGCAAACCGCCAGCAATATCCTGCGCTTGAAAAATACCTGAGGAAAAAGTGGGCAACTTTGAGGCAAGAGGGGCAAAGGAAGCTTTTGGACTTCTGAGGCTATTGCCTTATCACCACAAGCGGGATTACGCCTGCCTCAAGCTCGGCTTTTGCAACTTCTATGGAAGTCTGGCCTGGCTTTACTTCCACAAGAGGAGGAGCCCCGAAAGAAAGCTGGGTTGCCCTTGCGCCCAGAATTCTGGCAAGCTCGAATTTTGAAAGTGAAGCAACCATAAAACCACCAAAGCACCTTATCTATTCTGCAAAATCTTCATAAACCTTGTCATTGAACGCGTAAAGCGGCTTGCCAGGCATGGCTGAGAACGCCTCCTTTTCTGATCTGAACTCCTTCAGCTCCTTTTCAGAATGGCTTGCAAGGAATGACTTCCCATCAAATTCAAACACAACAAAAGAAGAGCGGTCATCCGTGACGACCACTTTTGCCTTTTCGCAACCGAGGCTGCGCAAAATTGAGCAAAGTAGGATTGATTTGTCTATTTCATCCCCTGCAAGAAGGGAATGCATTTCTTGGAAGGAAAGCCAAAATGAGACAGGAGGAGAGATGGTTTGGAAAGAGCGCACATAGGAAAATGCCATCTGCGCAGCCTCAAGGAAGTGCTCTGAAAAGATGTAGGGGTGGAAATTGGAGGTGATGGTTTCTTTTATCTCCTCAATTTTTTTGTCATAAGGTGCAACCATAGTCTTAAGCTCAGAGACAGTCTTTGTTTCATATGATTCTATTTGCTCGCGGTAGCGGTCTATTATGATTTTGTAAAGCTTCAGTTTAAGCTGCTGGTCCTCCTGCGCTGTGGGCGGCTCAGGCTGGCTGGTGTGAACCTCGTCCTTTGGTTTTTTCATAAAAGGCAGGTCTAGAATCGGTGCCATGATAGGATTTGAGGGGCGCCGTATTAAATATTTGTGGTTGGTGGTGGAGTGTGAATCACACATAATCAGAGCAGGATGGCTGCCAACCCCCACAGATGAATTGCCCACTTTTTTTGTTGTTAGTGTAGTCAATTTCGTATTGAGCTTTATTGTAGTTTGCTTCCACTTCTACACTAACGATGCTTTCTTGGTTGCAGCTGCAATATACTTGCTGAATTTCAGTCTCGCCTACATTAAGAGGCCGAAGTGAAAGTGCGGATTGCGTGCAATTTTGAACTGCAGTATAAGTTACATTGGTTGCATTGCGGTTGCCTATATTGGTTATATAGATTTCAAGCATGGTTTGCCCTCTGTGCGGAACGAGAGATGGATTAAATACCAACTTGGTGACGTTGTAGTCCGGCCCGATTGGCTGGCCTGGCCCAACCAACACAGTAAGTGCTTCTATTTCAGTTAGGTTGCACTGCGGCCGAGCCCCAGAACAGTCCTGTGTGGTAGGCTGGTAAGTGATGTTGAGCTTAATTTGCTTTTGCCCTTCAGAAGGAGGCACCTTTATTTTTGCAGAAAATTCCCTTTTTGAAAGCGGTGCAAGATTTACCGAAATGGGAGAAAATTGGGAAACCTGCGCAAAACCCTGCGCAATTGAGGATGAAGCCAGTGAAATGTTCAATATCCGTATTTCCTTTGAAAGGTTGTTGGTTATGTTAAGGTAAAACATCACTTCTGAGTTTGCTGCTGGATTGGTTTCATTTAGTGCAGCCTCAAGCGGAAGCTTGGAGCATGAGAATGGATTTTCGATTTGGACTGTAATTTCGTTGCTTTCGAAGGTGCGTGGCATCCCGGCACAGCGGCCGTAGAACCAAACTGCGTCAGGAGAATTTTGGCAATAATTTGGGCGGGATGCATATGTATATGTTCTGCCAGTTGCAACGCAACCTTCCACTATGAAATAAGCTTTAAACTTGAGATTTTGGAGGCCTGAAGGCATCGGCAGAGAGAAATTGGCTTGACCAAAAGTGGTGGCAGAAGGGAGAGAATATTCTTTTTCTTCCATATAAGAATATCCAGGAGTAGTGGAAACTAGGCGCAGCTTGCCTTTGCAATATATGCCGATATCTGAGTTGAATGTGCCATCAAAAATCCCACCACCTGGCTTCAAGTACCGCGAGCCCGCAGATGAAGGGCTGTAAGGGATGCTATTTGTAGTAATGAAATTAGAAAACGCTTCAAAATTTGCGGCATAAGTGTTACTGCCTTTTTCGTAATCAATCAATGAAAACTTTTGGCTATTTAGCCAATGGATAGGACTGTTTGAAGGGACTTTTGAATTTGATTGCAAACAGTCAGAACCTGTTACGTGGCTGACTAACACTGAGCCAAGAAAATCCCACGAATGTGAAGGCCTTACAGTTATGTTTGCTGGGGAGCCTGCACAGACTGCATTTGCTGGGCCTTGCACTGCTATTGATGTAGATATTGATGCATTTATCTCTGAGCCGTTTTTCGGATCATGCACTGGATTGTAGACAAATCTACAGCTGAAGCTGAAAAGAAAGGAGAACAGGAGCGCTAAAGCAAAGACTGTCTTAAAGTTCATGGAATCATCTGTTAATAGGTATTTTAGCTTCGACTTGGATGGAATTCTTGCTCACACGGAGCTGGAAAAAATAATTGTCGGAGAAGACACCAAAAAGGACAACGACGCTATCGTTTTTTGTATTTAAGTCAGAGTTATTGCTTTTTATTTGCATCACCAATTTTGCGAATGCAGTTACATCACGAAGAAGCTTTCCAGAAACTCCTGCGCCCATATCCAAAATCGAATTTTTGTCTATATGGAAGTTGATTGGGACTTGCTCAACTTCTATAAATGAGCTCCCTGCAAACTGACGAGTAAAGCCTAGGCCCATATTAAGATTGATCCAATCAGTAAGACTGAGCCCCGTGTCTGTGCGTGCAAAAACAAAGAATTGATCTATAGGTCGCAAATTAGAAGTGTAGACGCCAGTGTGCCCTACTCCGACATTGGTTCTAAGGCTGAAACCTTTTGTTTGGAGAGTATAAGCCAGGTAGAAACCTTCGTTTGAAGAAAGAAATCTTGTTGGGTTCTCGTTGGATAGGACGATCTTGTTTGTTGCTAAATTGACATATACATGGAGTGATAGGTTTTGGTGTGAAGCTGGGTCTTGTTTTTGAAAGAGATTAAGGAATTCTGCGTCGGCAGAAACGACAAAGGATGGGTGTTTCAATAAGTCAAAAAGGACGACTGCTGCTGCCAAGGCGCCCTGTATTGTATTTCGGTATGTTTCAAATGCTGTTTTTAGAGGGCTGCCCTCTACCATAAGATTTGCTATTTGTTCAAAGCTATTATTGTCAATTAAATTGAGAAGCTGCTCTTTTGTGGTTCCGGCCTTGAGTTGGCCTTTCATCTGATCGAATGAGACATCTACCCAGTTGCGTAAAGATTGCTTTAAACCATCTGTGAACTGTCGCACCTCTTTCTCATTACGTAGGGTTATGCCTTCGTATGTGCCTTTCTCTTCATTAAGTCTGCCTCCAAAATTGGAAACAAGATTTTGAATCTCACTATTAAGCCTTTCATAATTAGGAAGTGAGGGAGCAAACAACGGGATTGTAATTGGGATTTCTTGCCTTACATTAGGCATGACATGAAAAATTGAGTCTGGTGGGAGGTCAGTTAGTTTGGAAGGCTTCTGTTCTTCTTTTTTCTCTTCATTCGTATGATGGTAAACCACCTTACCTGAGCTGAGGTCGCCAATATTGTATTCGGCTATGAAACATATTTTTTTGATAGCCTCATATTTATATACTGGTGGGATAGAGTAGGTTGCATAAAAATACCCATCTTCTCCTTTTTCTGTTTTAAGTTCTCTTCCATTCTCTGTTAGCCCATCGAAAACACTTACTTTAAGTGAGCCTAATGTTGGTGTCTTTTCATTGTGCAAGACCGAAAGTTTAAGCTTATACGTTTTTCCTGGCTCAACCTTCTCTACACGCTGGCCTGCTTCATCATAAAAATCTACTATTTGAATTGAAAGTGTTTGTCCAGCGCCAATTGCAAACCCCAACATTCTATTTGACATGTTGGTTGGCGGCAGGCCATATTCTTTTAGCTTCTCTCCCCAGAAACCATCTTTGCTGGAAAGTGCAATCGCATTATCAAAATAGCTACCTTCGCCATTTTCCATCCATCGCAGTCCCCCTCTTCTGAGGCTTAGCAATTCATTTAGATAGGAGTTGTTTATTATTTCAACATCAAGAAGGTCTCCGCGTTCGTTCACATGAAACTTAATTGCCTCCTTCAGCTTTTCATAAGCATAAGTTGCGCTGTTTTTGTCTTTTTTGAGTGCATTAATTTCCTGCTGTGATTTTCCTTTTTGTTCTTTCATCGCGTCATAATAAACCACACCGAACACTCTTAGCCTATTTTCCCTCACACGCTCGTCTGAATATTGATTTTGAAGAAATGCCCTAAGCTCTGGTGAGGTGTCTTTTTCCGTTAGCCATTGGTTGCGGACGTTTTCAGGAATTTCCTGAAGAAGGTTGAGGTCCAACACTATTCGGCGCGCGATACCTAGATGCTGCTTAATGAGGCTATCGAACTTATCAGCATAATCTTTTGCTACTTTGAGGTTTTTTTCAAGCTCCTTTTTTACTTCTTCCCAAGAAATTTGGCCTGAGTATATTTTCTCTACTGTTGCAGAAGAATAAATGACTATATTATTCTCTTCTAAATATTTTATGAGATCGTCTTTATGTATAGATATGAAACGTTCTGTGCTGCCATAACCATCAGTTTCAAGTTTGAGCTGTTTCGCACAAAGAAGAATTGCATCGTAAAATGCTTTTATTGCAATCTGTTTGCTTTCCGTGCTGTGTTCGTAGTGTGTTGCGTGCTGCCTGTGGGCTGCAAGGTTAACTGCACCACTGATTTCCGTAATACTGAAAAGTATATTATCTGTCCTATTAAGCAACTCCTCATCGGAAAATTGTTGCGGGTAAAGAGATATTATAGAGGACCCTAAGTTTATTCTTGTTTGTTGATGTTGGAATGTTTGTGAATCTCGCCTTTGGATTGGTTGTTTTGACTCTTCGACACTAGATTGTGGGCTTGAGATATTGACTGCCCACTCTCCGTTTTGCTCTTCTAATTGAACCTTCATTGGCACGATATCTTGGAGAGCTTCAAGAATTTGTATAAAACTCGTCGCATAAGCCTTAGATTTGAATAGTATTGTAGGTGAGGTTTGATTTTTGTGTTTGAAGTCTGTCAGTATCTGTGAAACCGCTTGTGCTCCAGAATGTGAAATCTTGACATTACTATTTGATATCAACTCAATGATTTTGAAATATACATCATAAAAAGTAATCCAATATTTATCTTTCGCAAAGGTAGAAAATGGGGGAGAACCTGAGAATTGGAGAACTTTTTCGCAAAATGCAATTGCTTGTTGATGCTTTGCATCTTTTGCTTCTTCGTATAATTTTCTGACTCCGGTAAATAAATCAGAATCAACGGACTTTTTATCAAAAACTTGCTTTTCGAGCCTTTCTAAGTTTTTTGTAATGTTTGTTTCTTCTTTTGCTTTATCTTGTGGTTGAGTAAACATAAAGTTTCCCATCCGACGCCACCTAAGAATTGTTTTGAATTTTGGGGTTTAAAAGCTTAATTAAGGATTTTTAATCCGGGAAGCTCCCTGCCTGAAAGGTACTCTATGAGGGCTTTGCCTGCAAGCGAGATATACCCTAGCTTTTTCTTGCTGATTTTGAATTTTTCAATAGCAGATATCGTATGCCCTCCTCCAAGGACAGAAAAAGCCTTTGAGTAAGCCACTGCTTTAAGAATTGCTTTAGTACCTTTGGAGAAAGCTTTCTTCTCGTAAATGCCAACAGGACCATTTAACACTAGAGTCTTTGCTTTCTTTATGTAAGAGGAGTACTGCTTTGCAGTCTTTTTTCCAAGGTCAGAAATCAAGAACTCAGATGGCAGCTTAGATACCAAAAGCTCCTTTCTTTTGCCCTCTGCATCAACTGCAAAGTCAGATGGGAGGATGAGTTTGCGCTTATATTTGGAAAGAAGTTGCTTTGCAGTAGGAAGATATTCTAGCGCCTTTGATTCCTTAAGGAAATCGGTAGTTTTTCCAAGCTCTATGCCGGATGCTAAGATGAACAGTTCGCCAACTACTCCACCAAGCAGAGCATAATCCAGCTTCCCTTTTCTTAGCCATTCTTCTATGATTTCAATGGAATCTTCTACCTTTGCACCACCAAAAACAAAAACTGCTGGCCTTTTTGGCTTTGCTAGCTTGCTTAAGGCTTCAAGCTCCTGCTGCATCACTCGCCCTGCAACAGTGGGCTTGTCACAAAAGCCAACTACAGATGCATGCGGTCTGTGCGCCACTGAAAATGCATCCAGCACGAAAACGTCGCAAAAAGGCGAAAGCTCTTTGACTATTGTTGCATTCTTGTTTTCCTCAATTGTCTTAAACTGTGTTTCATCATCTAAGAACCGGACATTTTCAAGAAGAAGAATTTCTCCTTCAGTAAGATTCTGGATTGCTTCTTTTGCTTTCTGACCACACACATCATCCACAAACTTGACTGGCTTTTTGCACGCTGCGCCCAAAAGCAGTGCATGCTGAGAAAGTGAAATGAAGTCTGAGTCTCCTTTTCTGCCTTGATGGGCAAGCACCACCACACGCGCGCCCAAATCAGAAAGCTCTCTGATGGTTTTTGCATTGGCTGCTATGCGCGGGGAGGGCTCCACTTTTTTTGTTTTTTCATCTACGGGGCAGTTCAAATCAACACGGACGAACGCTATCTTTCCTTTAAAATCAAAATTGTCAATTGTCTTCATAAAATCCACCGGTTTGCTTTTGCTGGCAAAGATTAAAACTTTTGGCAGGACAAAAATAATGTGGAGGGTGAAAATCGGCTTTATACCATACTTGCGCTTGCAGGGGGATTTTTGGCTCTTGCTGCGGCATTTTTCTTCGGCTCTGCGGCTGCTTCTGCATTTGCTGCCGCCTGCTTTGTGGTGGCAGTTGCACTGTGGAAATATGGCTATTTGATAATTCCAGCTTTGACAAAAAGGGCGAAAATTGTGGAGGCAGGAAGGAACTTTGAAATTCCGCCTTCCCAAGATGTGGTTGTGGGGAAGACTGGCTGGGACTTTGTAGCAACTGCATTCCTTGCAGTGAAGTTTTACGAATCTGCAAGCGAAAAGGATGAGAAGGGCAAGCAGGCTATTGCTGAGATGTTTGAAAGAGCAGTTTCAACTGTGGGCTTCCCGTTCAAGCTTTCCTGCATTGTTTGCCCTCTTGACTTGAAAAATGAAGTTGATGAGGCAAGGACTCGCCGAAGCTTGGCTGAAAGCAAGCTTGAAAGGCTTCCGAAAAAGCAAAGCGCAGAACGCGCCAGACTGAAGCGCGAAATTGCAATGTGGGACAGGCAGATACAAAGGCTTTCCTCTGGCCGCATGCCACTTGAGGTGCTGTTTTGCCTTTCCACCACTGCATCTGGGACAACGAAAGAGGAGGCAATTGCAAGGGCAAATGCACAGGCCGAGGAACTTTCTGTTGTGGTGGGCAGTGCGCTTTCCTGCGAAGTAGTAAGGCTGAAAGGCGAGGAGATGAAAAAGTGCTTCTGTTGGGATTTCTTCGGCCCTTCAGACAGGGAGAAACTTGCAGATGAAATATTTTAGGTGGCTACTGCGTGGAATTTGCACAAATCTGAATCCAATGTGTTTGGCTCAAACTCGTTACACAAAGACAGGTTCCGTGTCTTTTTTGCAATGTTTGAGATGCAGATTTGCCTGACCGACCATTCTTCTACTTCTTTGCATTTTTTCATGTCCGACTGGGTAATTGCAAGCTCGCTTATGCAGTTGTCCTTTTGTACACCTATCAGCCCCTCACAGGGCTTTTTTGCTGCAGGCCGCTCTTCCACCCTCACTTCAGGCTCAGCTGGCTTGCTTTCCTGAGACACAAATATGGTTTCTTTCTCAGAAGGTAGCGCTTTGCTTAAAGCTGCCTTTGCAGAGGGCTCTATTGCATCTTTCAGGCAAACCTTGCGCTGCTCCAAATCAGAAATGTGGTAGCAAAGGTTCGGGTTCTGTTCGGAAACCGCCTCAATGTATATGCAGTTTGAGAATTTGTCTTTGGAAAGATTTTGACAGTTGCTTGGAATAGGGGAGGCAATGCATCCATAAAGCAAAATAAGCAAAAGCGCAGGGAGGTATCTCATGATTCTCTTTTGCCGTAATAGTTTAAATTGATTTGGAGCCAAAGGGAGAACATGATAAGCGAGCTTTTCTATCCAAGGCAAGTGCTTCTTGTGACTGCTGCCACAAGTGAAAAGGCAAATGTGACTGCTGTAGAGTGGCTTACCCCGATTTCAGAAAAGCCGCCGCTGATTGCTCTTTCGCTTGCCAACACCTCGCTTACTTTGGAGCTACTTTGCACCTCGCTTGAGTTTGTGGTGGCAGTCCCGACTGAAAAGCTGAAGGAGCAAGTGCTACTGTGCGGCATGACTTCAGGGAAGTTCATAGACAAGTTTGCCGAAACCAAGCTTGCTACCCTCAAAGCAAAGAAAGTGTCTGCGCCACTTATTGCAGATGCAGCTGCAAATGTGGAATGTAAGGTTTTGTCCTACCACACCCATGGGGACCATACGCTGGTGGTTGGGGAGGTGCTGGAGATTCATCTCCCAAAGGAGTCGCAGGCTGAGCCTTTGCTGTTCAACAGAGGGGGGAGACAGCTGTTTGGGATGCCAAGCGATTAGCTGTAATGGCTGCACTCAAACCAATCATAGCGCCGTGATACACTTCCATAGGGGTAGCAGCAAGGGATTTCATCGCATGCGTAAGGGAAATCAATAGGATAGACATAGTCTTGCTTTTGCGTGGGATTGGTGCAGGCTACATCAGAAAATTCAGTGTAATGCACCCTGTAGAGGGCTGCATTTATCCGCTGGCAGAAAACCGAAGGGGGGAACCCTTGGCTGGATTCGTATTTTGAATATGCTGAAGTTGCTGCTTGGGTTGCGTTCTTTTGCGCTTGCTGCGAAGCATTTGTCGGAGTTGCTTGCCGAGTTTGGTTGGCTGTGGCGGTGCGGTTGGTTGCATTTGGCGGAGGCTGGGTAATTACAATTGGCTTCTTAAGGGTTGCGTTTTGCTTGGTTGCGTTCTTCTTTTCCAGCTCAAGCTTGGTCAAATTTATGTGGGTTTCTGGCTGGGGCTGGATGGCCTTTTGCCCTCCTTGCTGGGTTAGGATATAGGCAGCTGAAAGAAGTATAAAGATTGCAAAAAGGACAAAAGGAAGCATGCTCTTTTTTGACTGCACTGAAGAGGAAATTGCTGCTGCAAGGTTTGAAAATGCGGGGTTTTTTGCAAATTCTTCCAGCCCGGGTTTTTGCGGAGAAGGTGGCTGCTTTGCTGGCGAAGGTGGTGAAGCAGGCTGAGAAGAAAGCGAAACTGTAATGGTTGGCGAGCTCGCAGTCCAAGAAGGGATAGAATAAAACTGCGTAACTTGAAATGGTTGAGTGAATGTTTGCTGCTGGGCGGCCTGCTGCAAAGTTGGCTGCTGCGTCGGTGCCTGCTCCTTTGTTTGCGGCTGCTGGGGCTGCTTTGGTGCCTCCTGCTGCGGCTTTTTGAAGATGGAAAACAAATCAAACGGCTTTGCTTGCTGAGTTTGCGGCTGGGCTTGAGGCTGTGGCTGCTGGGCTGGTGCAGAAGGCTGAGCTGGTGCCTGCTGCGTGGGCTGGGTTTGCTGGCTTGACTGAAACGTGGAGGTGGGTTGAGACGGTTGGGCTGGCGCAGTTGATTGAGCGGCCTGCTGCAAGGCAACCTGGGTAAGATAATTGGGATCATCTAGTCTTCTGAAAACTGATTCAATCTTCTCTTTTTTCCATCCTACAGAAAGCAGAGCACGCATTATTTGGTCCTTTGTCCTGCCCCGCTCGCGCGAACGGAGGATATAGTTAATCAGTTCCTCGTCGCCCATTATACCACGCAAAAAAAACGCATGGCTTGCTTATAAACATATTTTTGCTTATCTTTGCATGAAGCCTCTTGTGGTAATTTCAGTAGACAACCCAGCAAGCGTCAATATTAGGGATGCTTTGCTTTCCATTGAGGATTTTGAGCAAAAAGAGAGCGGCTTTTGGAATGGGGAATTTTTAGATATTGCGCAATACAGCGGAAACATTGTTGAGATAGTGCCTCGGCATCCGGCGCCGTATTACATTTATGCCAGCACGCACAAAAGTGCCTCGGGCAAAAAATGCCTTACTGTACATACACCTGGAAATTGGGGCAGCGCAGAGCTTGGTGGCAAGCCAGAAACCCTAAATATCGCCCTTCCGCTTCAGCTTAAGGCTGCTGCGCTTGAGATGGAAAGGCTGTCCTCTTCAATGCTTGGATGGCCGGTTTTTGCAGAAGTGGACCACCACGGTCCGACCATAGATGCGCCATTAATGTTTGTAGAGATAGGAAGCGCGCAGGATGCTTGGGAGGATAAAGTTGCAGGGCAAGTGGTGGCAGAAGCAATACTTGCTGCTGCAAGAACCACCGGTCAATGGCCTGCTTACATTGGTTTTGGCGGGACGCACTACACTCCAAAATTCACCCCGAAAATCCTAAAGGAAGAGATTGCGCTTGGGCATATGATTTCGGGCTATGCGCTTGAAAGCTTCGGGCTGGATGAAGGTCGACTAAGGCAAGCCTTTGCAAAAAATGCCTGCCAAATCCAAGGCGCACTAATTGACTGGAAAGGACTGAGCAGCAAAATACGCAATGAGTTGATTGACAAACTTGAGCATATGGGGATAAGCTGGAAAAGGTGCTGACTACATTTGCCGCAGGCGCTTAATTCTTTCTTCTATTGGCGGATGTGTAGAAAACAGAGATGCGCCAAGGGGGGAGGCAAAATAAAGCTGAGCAGTGGCGTCATTTGCCACAGACACCTTTGAGCCCAACTTGGAAATCTTTTCAAGGGCGCAAGCAAGCCCCTCTGGGTACCGTGTAAGCTGGACTGCAGTTGCATCTGCCAAATATTCCCTCTGGCGGGACAAAGCAAAACGTATCAGGATTGCAAAGAATGGCGAAAGGACAATTATTACAAGTGCGATGAGGAGGAGAGGGACTGGCACCTCGCGGCTTCCTCTTCTGCTTCTCAGAATCACGCGGATAAGAATGTCGGAAATCATTACCACCAAGCCCATCAAAGCGACAGCAAGTGTGGCAAATCGGACGTCAAGGTTTTTGATGTGGGAGATTTCATGTGCAGCCACCCCCTCCAGCTCAGCACGGTTTAGTTTCTCCACAAGGCCCCGCGTAAAGGCGACTGCGGAATTTTCAGGAGAAAAACCTGTGGCAAATGCGTTCAGCCCTGGCTCGTCAATTATGTAGATTTTTGGGGTGGGAATTCCTGCGGCAAGCGAAAGCCCTTCAACAACGTTGTGCAAATATGGGTACTGCAGCTTGTCTGCAGGCTTTGCAGAGGAAAACGAAAGGATGATTTTTGAAGCATTTTTGTAGACGAAATAAACGTATGCAACTGACAGGATTGCTACTAAAATGAAGCCTATCGGACTGTCTCCAAATATAATAAGGCTTGCAGCCCAAAGGACTGCAAAAACCAAGACAAGCATGAAAACCAAAAGTATGACGGAGTTGCGCTTGTTTTGCTCAATTTGGTCAAAAAAAGAAGACATTTGACCACTGGGCTTAGAACTGCACTTTCACGTTTTTGCGCTCCTCTTCGGTTGCCCTGAAAAACTCTCGTGGGGTGAAGCCAAAAATCCCTGCGACGATGTTTGTCGGAATTGTCTGGATTGCAGTATTGTAAGATAGCACGCTGTCATTGTAGAATTGCCTTGCGTATGCTATCTTGTTTTCAATCCCTGCGAGTTCTTCTTGCAAAAGCTTGAAGTTTTCGTTTGCGCGCAAATTGGGGTAGTTTTCTGCAACTGCAAAAAGTGACTTCAAAGTCTGCGAAAGCATGTTGTCTGCTTTTGCTTTCTCTGAAATTGACTGTGCAGAAATTGCTGCGTTCCTTGCACGAGTCACTTCCACAAAGATTTCTCTTTCATGCTTCACATAGCCTTTGATAGTCTCTACCAGATTTGGCACGAGGTCTGCTCTTCTTTTAAGCTGCACATCTATTTGCGACCATGCGTTGTCAATCCTGTTTCTGAGAGTGATTAGGTGGTTGTATGTCAAAAGAAAAAACAACAAAACAAGAAAAATTCCGCCAAGAAGGACTGCTTCAAGGAGAGTGAATAGCAGACAATCACCTTATCCGATTGTTTTCTTGTCCACAATTATGTGGTCGGATGCTGCAAGTACTGCTGAATAAGGAATTACGATTAGTCCGTCCTCCTTGTTGAGCCTTCGCGCGGTCTGGTTGTCCAAATTCGGCTCCAAAAGCAGGTTTTCAATCTTACCTGTGGTTTCTGAAATTTCCAAATCTATCAGCCTGCCTAACTCCTCTCCGTCATTGGTTATTATTTTTTTGCTTGCCAGCTGCTTTGCAAGAACAATCTTTACCATAAAGCCTCACCTTGCTGTTGGTTTGTTCTCGTTCAAATTTAAAAAGCTTTAGCCGCGTTGGCGCAAAATGTGCGCCAGCTGTAGAGATTTAATTTTTACCTCCTTTAAAGCATGGGGTGTTTGCAATGATAGCAAATGAAGTCCACCTTGGCAAAATTGTACAAAATGGCCGTGTGCTGATATTGGCGATGGACCAGGGCATGGAGCACGGTCCTTCAGATTTCGACAAGCGTAATATAAATCCCGAATATGTCTGTGAAATTGCTGCAAAAGGGGGATTTACAGGGTTTGCGGTGCAAAAGGGCATAGCCAAGCATTACAAGGAAAACTACTCTGGCAAGGTGCCGCTTGTATTGAAGTTGAACGGCAAGACCAACATTGTGCCGAAAGATGAAGCATATTCCCCTCCTGTTGCAAGCGTGAAAGAGGCGGTTGAGCTTGGGGCGGATGCAATTGGATATACTATTTATGTGGGCTCGCCCATGGAGGCGCAAATGTTCCGCGAGTTTGGGGCAATTGAGCGCGAAGCGCATGATTTTGGTCTTGCTTGCGTAGTTTGGGCCTATCCGCGCGGAAAATATGTAAAAGATGAAAAAGCAGGTGACGTGGTTGCATACGCCGCGCGGGTTGCACTGGAGCTTGGGGCGGATATTGTAAAGGTAAACTACCCAGGCTCTGTTGAAGCTATGAAGTGGGTGGTTGCGTCTGCAGGAAAATGCAAAGTGATTTCAGCAGGTGGAAGTAAGCAGCCTGAGGCAGAGTTCCTCCAAAAAGTCAGGGACATAATGTCTGCTGGTGCAGTGGGACTGGCAGTTGGAAGGAATGTATGGCAGCACGATGAACCATTAAGGATGGCAAAGGAGATAAGGAAGATAGTGTTTGGGGAATGATTGGATGGAAGAGCTGACGCTGCAGCAGCACCTTGAAAAGGAAGGAGTAAGCAAAAATCTTGCAAGCCTTATTTCTTCCTTTGCATACATTTCCCTTGATGCCCAGCACCATTTCCCAAAATACATTCGCGGCACACTAGGGGACCGCAACAAGTACGGTGAGGCTGTTGCAAAGCTTGATGCTTGGGTAAACGGCTACCTTTGCGACAGCCTGGTGAAAACAGGGCTGGTGTCCAAAATCTACTCCGAAGAGCTGAAAGAGCCCATCATTGCAACCGCAAGCAGCCATGCAGAATTCGTGGTCACATTGGACCCCCTTGACGGTTCTTCTAACATAATCACCAACAATGCATTCGGCTCGATTGTGGGTGTTTACCGGGGGGACTTGCCTCAGCCAGGAAAGAATTTGGTGGCTGCGTTCTACAAGCTTTATGGTCCTGTAAATACGCTTGTATATACTGTTGGCAAGGGCACGCACGAGTTTGTTAAGCATTATGACTCTGAAGGGAAAGCTACTTTTTTCCTTTTGGCAGAAAACTTGAAGATGCCGCAGCCGGGAGAGGTGTTTGGGATTGGCGGTGACCCTTTGGATTGGAGCCCCCAATTTCTGAAATTTGCAAAGGATTTGTTTAGGGTGGAGAAGCTAAAGGTGCGCTACTGCGGAACCTTGGTTGCTGATTTCTCCCAAATACTTCACAGGGGAGGGATGTTTGCATATCCTTCCTCAAAGAAGAGCCCGTCTGGCAAACTGAGGCTTTTTTACGAAGCTCAGCCGCTTGCATTCATCTGCGAGCAGGCAGGGGGGGCAAGCTGGTCTGGCAAAGAGTCTCTTCTTGAGGTGCACCAAGAGGACGTGGATGCAAGAACACCTGTGTATTTTGGCAACAGATACCTGATTGACAAACTGAAGGAATGCTGCCCTTAAGGCTGAACCCATTCAATTTCGTAATATTCGTACTCTGAGCCTGGTATTTCTATCCTTTTTACTGCATAGTATGTGACTGCTGTTTCCCTGTCGCAAATTGCCAAAAGAAGCTCCAGTCCAATTCTTTTGCACTGTTGGATGGCATCTGCAAGCTCCTCTCCTCCGATGTACTCTTCCTCTGAAAGCGAAAACATAAGGTATTTTGGCTTGCCGGTTTTTGGATTCTCTATCCCGCCGCCTTTTCTGTGGTATAACAGGAAGTCTAAGTTGGTGCAAAATTCGTCTTTCTTGGCAGTCTGCTGATTTTTCTTTGGCGCACCTGGAATTGCAAGCACAAATGTCTTTTTGACAGAGTGTGCAACACGGATTGCACGCGCCCACTCTGAAATCAAAAGCTTGGAAGCGCGCGGGAAACAGTGGATCACGTGCTTGCTGTGGATCCACTCCTGACTTGGGCGTACAGGAGATGCACCTGGAAAATAGAGGCGGAAGTGCGTACCGAACTTGAAGCCCGTCTTCAGCACAAAGCCGTTCAGCCTCCAGTCCTCATACACTTCGTACATCTCGCTGAAATATTTGTGGCGCTTCTTTGCAGCCTTAATTACCTCTTCCACAGTTGCATTAGTAAGCTTCATTTGCGCATGCCGCATCAGGAAAAGAGTTTCGTATACGTCAAGCTTGGAAAGCTTGCCCCTCTGCTCTGCTTTGTATGAGCCAAATTGCCCAAACCAGTATCTTTCATAAAGCTCCTTGCCTACTGCCTCATCGTCGATTATAGCCCACAAATCAGCCGGGTAAAATGTTGCCTGGATTGAATACTTGTCTAATATTAGTTTCCCTGCCGGATATTTTTTTGATGTGTTCCTATCATATTTTTCGCAAATTTCAGAAACCTGCCTTGCAATCAGCCCACGGTCCCTCCAATCTTTGTATGTAAAGTAGCGGGCCATCTGCTTTTTTGAGTTGAAATGGCTTGCCAGCTCATTGAATTTGTATTCGTTGAGGGCAGGGTCAAAACACCTTGCATTGCGGATGTCCATAAGGTAGAGAGCTTCCTCCAAAAAGAGGTGGATTGTGCCTTTTTTCATGTAGCCGTAATGCCCATTCACAAGGGAAGAAACCGCCTCTGGCTGCGAAACCATAAGTGCCTTTTTCTTCGGGTCAAAAATGATTTGCATCCCCATTTTATTGCCCTCCCGCCTGCTTAGAAAAAAATGCTTGCGGAAAGCCTGCGCAACAAAAAGATGGAACGGATGCTTTAAATAACAAGAGGGATAGAATGCGACTGATGGGGAGGGCAAAGGCAGGGCAAGGCAAGCATTATGCAAGAGTGCGCAGTCAAAACAAGAGCATCCCTGATGATGTTTTGAAACTCCTTTTGAGGCAAAAATACCATATTGCAGGCGAGCATTCTGCTGCAAAGATATGCCACTGGGCACACTCTACCCTGATTGGAGGGATTGGCTGCTACAAAAATAAGTTTTACGGGATTGCTTCCCATCGCTGCCTGCAATGCACGCCTTCTCTGTTGTTCTGCAACCACGCCTGCGTTTTTTGCTGGAGGGTAATGCCTGAAAAAAGCCTCGCATTTGAGGATATGCCTAAAGATGGCTTCAAGTGGGATGAGCCAAAAAAGATTGCAGATTTGCTGCTGAAAGCCCAGCAGGAGATCATTTCAGGCTATGGTGGCAATCCAAAGGTAAGCAGGCAAAGATACCAGGAAGCCCTCCAGCCTGCGCATGTTGCGCTTTCACTGACTGGTGAGCCAACCATTTACCCTTACATTGGAGAGCTGATTGAAGAATTTCACCGCAGGAATATGACCACCTTCCTTGTGACAAATGGGACCTTTCCGGAAAGAATTGCAAAACTTGAAGAACTGCCTACGCAGCTTTATGTTTCTATGGTCGCGCCCAATCTGGAGGTTTACAAAAAAGCAATCCGCCCAAAAAGCCCGGCTCTTTGGGGGAAATATTTGCAGACCCTCCGCCTTTTGCCACAAATTGGGGAAAGGACTCGGACTGTGCTTAGAATGACGCTCACCAGGGGGGTAAATGACTTTGACTGGGAGGGATATGCTAAGCAAATCTTGGATGCTGTGCCGCATTATGTGGAAGTGAAAAGCATGGTTTTTGTAGGTGGGGCGAGGCTGCCGCAGCGAGGGCTTTCCCTAAAAAGCATGCTTGCAATACAGGAAATAGAAGAAATTGCAAAAAAGCTTGCAGGTTTAACAGGGTATCGCATAGCAGACCGTCATGAGCTTTCCAGGGTGGTGCTGCTTTGCAGGGACGAAGAAACAGAAAAGAAGCGGATGATTCTGTGGAGAAGATAAAGGCAGTGATATTTGACATTGATGGAGTATTGGTGGATTCCAGGAAGGCAGTGGTGCACAACACGCTGCAGCTGATGAGGGAATTTGGCTTTGACGTCCCAAAAGAAAAAGTAAACACTATGTCCAGTGCACACAGCGCAGAAACCGTTTTGGTCACTCTTGTCCCATCTCTGCGCAGAAAAAGGAGCCTTTTAAAAAAGATGCTTTTGCGGCTGTCTGAATTGACCAGGGAAAACCTCCATATGATAAAGCCTTTATTTATGATAAGGCGGATACAGAAGCTTTCGGAAAAATATTTGCTTGCCATTGCCACTAATAGAAAAAGGAGTGCGAAGCTTATTTTACAAAAATTCAAGGTGGAACAATACTTTTCATGTGTGATGACCAGTGCGGATGCTGCGCCAAAGCCTAGCCCGCAAATGCTAATTTCTGCACTAAAAGCGCTCCAAGTGAAGCCCAATGAAGCCCTTTTTGTTGGTGACAACAAGGAGGATGCCCTTGCTGCAAAAAGGGCAACAGTGAAATTTTTGCTTTTGGATGGCAAAAACCGTGCTTCTTGCCAGAAATTTGTTCTGAGCCTTATGAAAGGGGAACCACTATGATTTTGCCTTTTTTGTTTTTGACCAAGAAGTCAAAGGATGGCGCAGAGTATTCTACTTCCACTTGGCAGGAAGAGCTTGCCCAGGCATAAAATTTCCCTGATGAAAAATTGTAAGCAGTGCCGTTTGAACTTATTGTTGCCTGCATCCCCTGAAGGCGCACTTCTCTTATGTTTCCGTCACCAAGAATGCATGCTTCATGAATTGCTGAAGATAACGCCGCAAATGAGCTTTTTGCAAGCTCCAACCGCGCTCTTTCGGAGGCTTTTTCCTGGAACTTGGAAAGTGCCACGTAGGAGATGCCAAGAAGTGTGATAAACAAGAGGAATACGATAAGGGTTTCTAGGGAAAGCTGAGCTTTCACAGCTACCAGGCCTTTTTAGCCGCATTTATTGGTGATGGTGTTGCATATTCCACTTGCGCAATCAGAGTCTGAAACGCAGTACGCTCCGCTTGCCCCTTTGAAAGTGGTGTCGGAGGTATTGAAGACCGCGTCTGCTTTCTGCTCGACTTTTTCTGCTGCTTTGTTTGCAGAGCGGACTAGGACAGAAGCGGCCAGTACTGCCACACCTAAAATCACAACTAGCACAATCAGCATCTCAGCCGAAAGCTGGGCTTTCATTCCTTCACCTCCCAAATAAAATTGCGCATCTGGATGTTAAAAAGGATGATGATGCTGTTTAATAAATAGATTGGAAAAAAGGCAAAGATGTGAAGCTTGTTATTTGCGAAAAGCCAAATGCTGCTGAAAAGGTAGCATATGCGCTTGGAAAACCACGACTGAAAAAGTACGGATCAGTTAAATATTGGGAGGTGGAAAACGAAGGGCAGCACATAGTAGTGGTTCCTGCGGTTGGGCACCTTTATGGGCTCAAGCAAAAAGGGACTGGATGGACTTATCCTGTCTTTGATGTTGAATGGGCGCCAAATTATACGATTGAAAAGGAGGCAGCATACCAGAAGTCATATTTGGATGCAATTAGCAAGCTTTCTGAAGGGGCAGATGAGTGCGTGTGCGCCTGCGATTATGATACTGAAGGCAGCCTGATAGGTTACAACATAATTAGGTTTGCCTGCAAGCCAACCAGCACCAGCAGGATGAAATTCTCCACCCTTACACAAGATGAGCTGAAGACTGCCTGGCAAGAAAGAGGGAGGCTGGATTTGGAAAATGCGCTGGCAGGGGAAGCCCGCCATATCCTGGACTGGTATTATGGCATAAATCTAAGTCGGGCGCTGATGTCTTCGATAAGAAAGGCGGGTGCCCGTCAGGTTATGAGCATAGGGAGAGTGCAGGGGCCTGCTCTTGCAATACTTGCAAAAAGGGAGAAGGAAATCGCCTCATTTGATCCTACCCCTTACTGGGAGGTGTGGTGCGAGGCAAAGGGGGCCAGATTCCAAAATCTCCATGGACGCTATCAGACAAAGGAGCAAGCCCAGCAGGCGGTTGCAAATTCTTCTGAAAAAGGGATAGTGAAGAGCGTGGTTCGCAAGGAACGTCGCTTGCCTCCTTCGCCCCCTTTTGACTTGACTGACTTGCAAATTGAGGCACACCGGGTATTTGGGTTTGACCCAAAAACTACATTGGACATTGCCCAGTCTCTTTATGAAAATGCGCTGATTTCTTATCCTCGGACAAGCTCGCAAAAGCTTCCTTCCAAGCTTAATCTGAAAGGGATATTGTACAAACTTTCTTCCCAGACAGAATATGCATTTGCAGGCAAGCTTGTTGAGCAAGGGAGAACAAAGCCGCAGGAAGGCAAAAAAACCGACCCTGCGCATCCGGCAATCCATCCAACTGGGGAGGCCCCAGCAAAGCTGGATGAAAGACAGGCAAAGCTTTATGATTTGATTGTACGGCGCTTTTTGTCTGCTTTTTGCGAGCCTGCGGTAAGAGAAATGCAAAAAGTGGTGATAGCTGCAGGCAAAGAAGAATATGGCGCAAGCGGAGCAAGGACGAAAAAACCTGGGTGGCTTGAAATTTACAAATATGCAAAGTTTGAAGAGCAGGAGCTGCCTGAGTTTAAGGAAGGAGAGGAGGTGCAGCTTAAGTTCAAGATAGAAGAAAAGACCACCCAGCCGCCAAAGCGCTACACCTCTGCGTCGCTGATAGCTGAGCTTGAAAGGAGGGGGCTTGGGACCAAAGCCACCCGCGCCACCATTATTGAAACGCTTTTCAAGAGGGGCTATGTTGAGGGCAAAAGCATAAAGGTGACTCCTTTTGGTATGGCGGTCTATGAGCTGTTGCAAAAAATTGCACCACAAATATTGGATGAACAGCTTACAAGGCAAATAGAGGAGGAGATGGAGAAAATAAAGGATGGTGAAAATGAAAAAAAGGCGATAGAAAAAGGGAAAGCACTTCTTGAGCAGATACTCTCAAGGTTTGAAGGACAAGAAAGCAAAATCGGCAAAGAGCTGTTTGTGGGGCTAAAAACCAAAAACGACCAGGAAAGCCTGCTTGGGAAATGCCCGATGTGCAAACAAGGGAATTTGAGGATAATCCGCCTCAAAGACGACAGGCAGTTTGTCGGATGTACTGCATACCCTGCATGCACTGCAACTTACAGTCTGCCGAATGTAAAAGTAGTGCCTGCAGGTAAAAATTGCCCTGTTTGCGGCACGCCTATGATACGCGGAAAAGGGAGGGGAAGGTTTTTTGAGGTGTGCCTAAATCCAAAGTGCAAAGCACAGTAGCTATGCCTGCTTCAAAATTGATTTTATTGCAGAAAACAACCCCTTTCTGATTTCAAACGTCTGCGCCTGTGGAAGTTTTGCTATTGCCCTTGAAACTGCCAGCTTTTTCAGCCCTTCTTCCACCCTGCCAGGCGCAATTTGGTGGTGCTTTGAAAATTCAGCGACTGAGAATTTCCCTTTATGGACTTCTATCCACTCCAATATCAGCTCGGAAAGCACCTCGTCAGAAACGCTTTCAAGAGCAAAGATTCTTGCTTGCAAAGCCTCTATTTTGCGCTGCTGCTGAATGGCAGCTATTGCGTCCTTTTCCCTTTGTTTTTGCAGACTTGCCAGCTTTTCTGAAAGTTCCCTGCAATCATCTTGGCACTGCTTCAGCCTGACTGAAAGAGCGGCTGCTTCTTGGGGCAAAACCAAGCAAGACTCATAAGCAAAGAGGATGACTGCTGCAATCTCTTTTGAATCCACTTGCAAGCCTTGGAAGAGGGAGAGGACCCGAAGTAAAAGAAGGCATGCTTGAAGATGTCTTTGCGGTTGGCTTGCTTTTTCTTGGTATGAGTACCAAAGCTGAAGCTTGCCTTCGGAAATTTTTATTCTTGTAAAAAGGACGGGCTTGCCTGTAAAGTCTTTGGCATCCACCCTTGTAAGGTCAATTGAATTTTTGCTGATAGAGGTTTTGTCAAAGCCCAGCTTTGCAAGCTGCAAGGCAACTTTGTGAAGATTTTTTGGCTTGCCTGTAGTAATTGAAAAATGCGCTACGTTTTGGGCTTTGCCCTGAATGAAATGCCCCAACCTCATTTTCATCTTTCCTCAAGCACAAGCAGGGCTGGAGCCTGCTGTATCTTCTTTACGGATGAAAAGACTGCTATTATGTCTTTTTCCTCCGCCCCAAGCTCGCGCAACAAAGACACCAAAAATGGCCGACCATACCCGAATTTTTCAATCAAAAACACAAATTGACTTGCCGAAAGGGAATAGTTGTTGCGGGCAAATTCTGAAAGCACCAGC
This sequence comes from Candidatus Anstonellaceae archaeon, assembly GCA_038887295.1. Classification (GTDB taxonomy): domain Archaea; phylum Micrarchaeota; class Micrarchaeia; order Anstonellales; family Anstonellaceae; genus UBA10161. The sequence goes on from JAWAKW010000001.1 coordinate 58,781, forward strand.
TTTGCTTGCCTATCCGTAAGACCGCAAGAAATCAACTTCCTCAAAAGCTCCTCTTTTTCAAACTCCAAATCCATCCCATCCCCCCTTATGCTAAGCTGAACCAGTGGCTCCTCGCCTTCCACCTTTTCAAGTAAAAATGTGCCGTGCCTTGGCTGGGGCAAGGCAAATTCCATATGGACAAGCGGCTGCCCCAAAGAAAGAAAATGCGACTGCTTCTCGAAAAAGTCGGAATAAGAAAGTGAGCTTTTCAGATATTCTCGCTCTGCTGCGCTTGTGAGCCTGAAGGCAAGTACTGTTCCTGCGCACGCAAAAATGCTGCGGTGAATATCTGTTGGGTTTTGAGAGGCTACGATGAGGGAAAAGCCGTATTTCCTTCCTTCTCTTATTATCGAAACCACTTCGGACCGGCTATCTGCAGCTATCTTCCATGCCTCATCACACACCACAAAAAGCCGCACAGCGCGCTCCTGAAGGCTTTCGACCCGCATACGCTCTTTTATAAACTGCAGGATTGCAAGCCCTGCAAGGCTCCTTAACTCATCTGAAGCTAAGCTATGCAAATCCACACACACCAGGCCCGACGTAAGCTTGTTGAGGTCGATGGATTGCTCTATGAAAGATTTGCCAGAAGAGAAAATGAGGTTTTTTATCCGAAAGGCAGCTTCCTTACTCTCTTCTGCTCCTTTGCGCTCCAAAATCCTCTGCACGTCTTTTAAGGTAGGTTTTTTCTTTGAATTATAGGCTTTTTCTATTGCCTCTTGAGTAATCCTTTTTTGCGCAGGGAAAGAGGAGATATCTGTAATAATTTCAAGCGCTTCCATCACTTGCTTTATGCGCTTTGGGGCAGTAGTGCCCCCTAAATCAAGCAGGTTTATCCCTTCTTTGCCAAACGAAACTACTTCTCCGCCGGCTGCTTTAACCCAGGAAGAATACTCACCTGCCCAATCCAAAATCAACGCATTTGCGCTAAAAGTCAGCCTAGCTCGGGTAATGAATGTTTTGACAAAGTAGGATTTGCCTGAACCTGTAATTCCGACTACGCAAATATGCGGGTTGAGGAGCTTTTCTGGGTCCCAAAAAACCGGCACGTGGAGGAATTTTGTCTTTCCAATGTAAATGGATTTTGAAGGATTACTTACAAGTGATTGACTGGCTGGTTCTGGAGGGCGGGAGAGCGGGAATCTGGATGCTAGTTCGTCAGAAAGTAGCCTTTTGCATACCAAGTTGCCGCACATCTAAAAGCGACCGATAATTTTTGATTTGAGTATGGGAAGGATGTCAATCTTTGAAGCTTCTGATGCTATGGTATTTGATGCGACTATTTCTTCTGCGCCTGCTTCCTGAAGCTTTGTGTACGCATCCCCAAGGAAAAGGCCGTGCGTGCAGCCGCAGAACGCGCTTTTTGCTCCTAATGCAATTACTGCGCGCACTGCCTTTATCATAGTCCCGCCACCTGCAATCATATCGTCGAGAATGACCACATTCCTGTCCTTCACGTCAAAAGAAGTGTCAAGCGCTTCCACAGGTCTAACTGCTTTGTTTTTTGAATTTTTGTAATCGCCGCGCTTTTTGACCATGCTTTTTCCACCTATTTCATTCACAAGGTATGCTGCCCCTTGGTCTGGGGTGATAAAAAGCGGGTCCTGGACTTTTGCCTTGAAGTAATTGATGAGCTCTTCTGATAATGAAAAGTTGCGTATCCTAAGCCCTCCATAAACTGTTTCTCCTGGCTTTTTGATGAAGTGGCAGTCGAAAGTTGCAAGGGAAGCAAAGCCTGCGTCTGAAAGCAGCTCGCAGACCGCTTCGGCAGAAAGCACTTCTCCTTCCTTCCATATTTTGTCCTGCCTTGCATAAGGAAGATAGGGGACTATTGCCTCCACCCTTGCTGCGATTTTTGAAAGTGTTTTTCCAATCAACATAAGTTGAAGAAGTGAAGTGTCCTGCTTTGGGTAGCAGCGATGAAGAACCTGCACTTCTGCGCCTTTGTAGGAATCCAAATCATGTATGAATATGTGGCTTTCTTTGTCTGGGAAGCTTTTCAGCTCTATGTTTGCTTTGAACAAATATGAGCAGTTTTGGCTGACAAGCAATCTGACTGGGCTTGCAGAGGCGACCATGAAATTATTTGGGAAGGAAATTTAAAACCACTCGCTATCCAAACAGCCTGCTAAAGACTGCAAAAATTGACGGCTTGCTTGCCTTCCAATCTCCTCTTTTTGAGCAGACGGCGCATATTGTAAGCCCACTTGGCAGCACCTTGAACTTGTCCGTTTTTGCATTGCAAAAAGAGCAGAAGACTTGACTTTTAGTCCGTATTGCGCAGTCTGTGTGGGCTATTGATGCATCTGCGAGGCGAAGTTGCTTTTGGAAGCTCTCTATTTTTTGCCCGCAAATTCTGCAGAAAGGAAGGCGTTCCTTGCGCTCGATTTCTCCTGCACAGAAGCTGCAAAAAAGAGAGCCTCCCTTCCTTTTTGCCTCATCTACACGCAAGCGCGTCCCGCACTTTGAGCAAAATGCAGTACTTTCTGCCCCTTTGCGGACATAGCAAGGAATGCAAAGCATGCCCCGTGGGTAATATGCTGAATCAAACTCATCTACCAGCGCTCCGCAGGTGAGGCAGTGTGGCATAAAACCTACGCTAAAAGTTATAAGTGGAGATTTTGTAAAATTTAAGGCTGTCCGGCGTACCGCAAGCCACAATCAAGTCCAGCCTTGCAAGGTGTGCTACCTTCACTTCCTCTTCCAAGGATTTGAGTGAAGGCGCCTTTCCAGGCAAAAGACATACAAGGTGGGAGGGCCGCTCTTCCTCTCTACCTATTCCTGGCGCATATGCCCGAAGGTATTTGATCCCTTTCGAGAAGAGGCGGACTTGCCTGCCTGTTGCGCGTATGTGACAATAAACCGCAAATGCAAACCCAAAGAGCTTGTCTTTCTTTGACTGCGAACGCATAAACTGCTGAAGCGAACTTTTTTGGATGGAAGATTTGCCTTTACTTACCAAATAAGCCACTTCCAAAGGGTGGAAAAGGACGCTGCCTTCTTGCTCTATTCCGAATCCTGCTTCTTGGAATTGCTGCTGGAGGGCAGGGTCCTGTTCGACAAAAAGGTTTGTTTTTTTGTATTTGCAAAACATCTTCACACCTGCTTTTTCAGAAAATCAATTTCGTCCTCCTCAAACCTAAATGAGGGCGGCAGCTTACCTTTTTTTGCAAGTAGCCCGAAGAGCCCAAGGTAACTTTGGGCGCCTGTAATAGAGCAGTGGGTGGCTGCAGCTATTTTGCGCAGAACGGCCGCCCTTGTGGAGCGCAAGGATTTGCTTGATCCCATTTGCTTCAAAAAAGATGGAAACTCAAGCTTGGGGTAGCCAAGTTTGAAGGTTTTTGCAACAGCAACGCCAGCACTCATCAAATCGGTGGAGTAGCGTAAGTGGCCGTGGTATTGTGCCCTGCTTATTCTTCCGTCAAAAACATCTGCACGGGAAAGGGAGTCGTAGGCGTCTGCAATTTCAAAGGGCTTGGAATAGCAGTTTGAAATATTATGCGCTATCCAAAGTTTCAGTGTGTCATGGTCAACATCTGAGAAGAAGGCTGCCTTTCTTGCCTCACTATAGGTGTTGGAGGAGAAAATCGAGGAGAGTGTGTCAAAAATGCTTTTTTGCACATCCCGTACAGAAGAGGTGTTTCCTGCCTGCAAATCATTTATGGCTGCTCGCACATCCCCCCCGCAAGAGGAGGTAATTTGCAAAATCTGCTGTGGGGAAAGCTGCGGATGCTGTTGCTTTGCAATTGCAGAAAGAAGTTTTGCGATGGTTGCTGCAGGTATTCTCCGCAGCTGTATTGGTTGGCAGTGCTGCCTGATTGATTGGAGCTTTCGGTCATAGAAATCCAGCGCAGTCAGAATAATCGGCTGGCGGGCTTCTGAAAGAAGGGAGGAAATTGCTCCTGCGCCCCCTCGGTCATTTGTGCCGGAAAGCGCATCCACATCATCAATAAGCAGTAGGCGAAAGCTGCTGAAAAGCGAACCTGACTGCGAAGCGTTTTTGAGGATGTGGTTGACGGTTTCCTCGTCTCTCAAATCAGAGGAATTGAATTCAAAAAGCTCCCATCCAAATTCGTTTGCAACCGCATAAGCTATTGCGGTTTTTCCCGTGCCTGGCGGGCCCCAAATCAACAAGGGCTTTTGCGGCTTTCCGCTTTGCCACCCTTCTGCCCACTGGCGCACTTGTGCAACTGCTGAAGAGTTTCCTATAATTTCAGATAGCTTGGAGGGTTTGTGAAGCGAAATCATCAGATGAAATAAGGAAGGATAATTTAATAGCTGCGCTGCTTTAACAAAAGGGGATTGTGGATGTTGATTGGGGTGGTTGGTGCCCCGAACAAGGGCAAAAGCACTTTTTTTTCTGCTGCAACTGCACTTGATGTGCCTATTGCAAATTATCCATTCACCACTATAAACCCAAATAAAGGGGTGACTTATATTCGTGCAGAATGCCCGCACCAGCTGCTTGGGGTTTCCGGATGCAGAAGATGTGATGATGGGGTTCGGCTTGTCCCTGTAAACATAATAGATGTAGCTGGGTTGGTGCCTGGGGCTCATGAAGGAAAGGGATTGGGCAACCAGTTTTTGGACAATTTGCGCCAGGCAGACGTACTTATACAGGTGGTGGACGGCAGCGGGATGACGGATTTGCAAGGAAACCAAGCTTCTGGGCAGGATCCTCTTGAAGAAGTTTTGTTTCTTCAAGATGAAATTGCTTGGTGGGTTTTGGGGATATTAAAGAGGCAAGGGAAGCCACATATGACACCTCAGGATGCCGCAAAGGTTTTGAGCGGGTTGAAAATAAGTGAGGGTATGCTTTTTGAGGCTGCAAGGCAGTGTGGTTTGGATATTTCTGACGGTATGCCTGAGGGAGAGGACGCATTTAGACTTGCAAAAGTGCTTGTGTCAATCAGGATGCCTGTAGTGGTGGCATTCAACAAGATGGATTTGCCGCAGGCAAGGCAGAACTACAAAAAGGCGTCTGCAGCCTTGAAAGAAATTTTCCCTTGCTGTGCTGCGGCTGAGCTTGCACTGAGGAAAGCAGCAAAAGGCGGCTTGATAAAATATTTACCAGGGGATTGCAGCTTTGAGGTTGTGGGGGCGCCTGATGAAAGGCAAAAAGAGGCATTGACACAGCTTTCTTTGATGATTAAAGAATTGGGAAACACGGGTGTACAACAGATAATAGAATATGTGGTAAGAAAAAAGCTCAAAGGGATTGTGGTTTATCCTGTGGAGGACGAGCACAAGTGCACCAACCACAAAGAAGAAGTTTTGCCTGATGCTTTGTTGGTCCCTGAAGGGACCACTACCTTACAGCTTGCAGAGCTGATACACACCGAGCTTGCCTCGAAATTCATCTGTGCAATAGATGTGAAAAGGAAGGTTCGCGTTGGGGCAGAGCATAAGCTTAAGGATGGAGATGTAATAAAGGTGGTTTCTGGAAGATGAATTGGTTAAAAGCTTATAGGAAGAAAGAGGACAAAGGTGGTAAGATGAATAGGCTTTTGGAAGCTGCTGCTCTTTTTGCTATTGCTGCGTTAGTGCTAATTTATTTTACATCCCAGCAGGCTGCCTCAAAGCCACAATCCACTGCTGAAGAGCTTTTCATAAACGCGCTTCAAAAGGACTTGGAGCTGGAAAACTCGTATTTGAGATATATAGATATTGAAAACAAAGTTAGAAAGAGCTACACTGTGCTTAAAGGAAGTAATGTAAGTTGGGTGAAGGAAGAGGGGGAGTATGGAGCTCTTGAGGCTTTCTTTAGCAACAACAGCAGTGTGCTTTGTCTTACTTACATGCAAAACAGAAAATGCACTGATGAGTTTGACAGCAACACTCAGCAGTTGTTGAGGTATCTTTCTACAAGGCTGCCGGAAAAGCAAGCTGCTCAGCAAAACATACAACTCACAAAGAAGCTCATTGAGGTGGGCGCGATCAAATTTTCAAATGAAATTGATTTAGAGAAGGTTGGGAAGTTTGAAGCGCAAAAAATAAAATACAACTTAGATTACCGCCACCTTACTGTACAAAACCTGACTGCTATTGGGATATCTCCCAATGACCCAAGAATATATAGTGTTGTTGATTGGGAGGTGTTAAGCTGGATTGATAAAAAAAGCGGGAGACTGGTAAAAAGCCAGACAAGATACAACCAAAACGGACTGATTTACTCTTTTGTGAGGGAGTTTGAGGAGATTGAAGTACCCACCAGCAGGGTAGTTGAAAAGCCGACTGAGGTAGTAGGCAAAGAGCAATTTGCTGTGTTTTATACTGCTGCAGAGGAAGACTATTCTGCAAAGCAAACCTGCTTGGTGCTGCAAGAACAAGAAAGATGGGGTTGTTTGAAGGGGCTGGCTGTAGAGAAGAAGTCTGAGGAGATTTGTAATTTGATTGGGCATACGCAAGAAAGGGAGAGGTGTTTTTTGATTTTGGCCCAACTTACAAGAAATGAGGAGATTTGCGCCCGTTTGCAAGAGTTTGGAGATGATTGTTATATTGCAGTTGTAAGTGAAATAGGAAAAAAGGAGCTTTGCAGCATGCTGAAAAACCAAGATTTGACTGAGGTGTGCCAGCGCGCTGTTTTGATTGGGGAGAGAAAAGAGGCTGAAAGGAAGGCGGAAGAAGAGCAGCGGCTTGCTGGAAGGAATTGCCAAACCGATCAGGACTGCTATGTTGCAGGCAACCAGAACCAGTATTGCGTGCCTTTGAGCAATAAAGGCCCTTTTGTAAATGAAACCTCCCCACTGTTTGATTGCTTGAAGGGAGTAGCGTGTGGTTGTGTGGAGGGATATTGCGCATTCAAGAAGGATCAGAAATATTACGAATGCGTGAACCGAGTGGAAGATGAGATGATAAAGGAGATGATAAGCAGCTTCATAAAAAACCAAAGTGAAAAACAGAGTGGGTAGCGGGCCTAGTGGGATTCGAACCCACGACACGTGGATTGCTCTGCGGGGCTTAAGAGTCCACCGCTCTACCAAGCTGAGCTATAGGCCCGTTTGCATATGGAAAGAAGTATATAAAAGTTTTTAGAGTGGCGGGGTTATGGAAGAGATTGAAAAAAGGATTGCAGACCTGACTGCTCCAGTCTCAGAAAGGATTCGTGAAGTTTTCTCAAAAAACAAGAAGCCGTTTGAGGTATACGGCCTTCTTTCTGAATTTCTACTTGTAAAAGGTAAAATGCTTCGGCCCGCCCTCTGCCTTGCCGCGTGCATGGCAACACACGGCAAAGTAACCAAAGACGCCATTCATGCTGCCGCAGCTGTTGAAATGTTCCACAACTTCACTTTGATACATGACGATATTGAAGATGCTTCGCTTCTTAGACGCGGCATGCCATGCATGCATATAAAGTACGGGGTTCCGCTTGCCTTGAATGCAGGAGATGGGCTGTTCATGTTGGTTTGGCGGGAAACGATGGAAATAAAGAAGAACAAGGAACTTGCGCAAAAGAGGCTTTTGGATGCTTTCACAGGTGTGTTGGAGGGGCAAGCAATTGAGCTTGGTTGGTATTGGAAAAACAAGTGGGAGGTTGGAAGGGAGGATTATTTTGATGTAGTTCAGGGAAAGACGGGTTGTTTGATTGCTGGTGCTTGTGAAGTAGGAGGGATTGTGGGAGGTGCAAGTAAAGCGCAGCAAAAGGCACTTTATGATTTTGGTATGGGAATAGGTGTTGGGTTTCAGATAATGGATGACGTACTAAATATTATTGGAGAGGAGAAAAAGTATGGAAAAGAAATTGGTGGGGACATTGTGGAGGGAAAGCGAACACTTATTGTGGTGCGCGCCTTAGAACTTTTGGGGCAAAGTAAAAAAGAGGAGCTGCTTTCAATATTGAAAAAGAAAGAGAAAACCAAACAAGAAGTTGAACGTGCAATTTTGTTGTTGAAAGAGTCTGGGGGAGTAAATGAAGCGATTAAAGAGGCAGAAAGAAGGGTAAGGGAAGGGATTGGGAAGTTGGATTTGTTGAAAGAAAATGAAGGGAAGAGGTTGTTAGTTCAGATTGCAGATTATATAACGAAGCGGCAGCGGTAGGTAAGTTTTTTAAACTAAAACCGAGATTAGAGTGCGCAAGGTGATTATGATGACAATGAAGGTATCAAAGATTTATGGAATGGATATTTATACCGATGGGGGAAAGTTCTTGGGCCGTGTGCAGGAGGTTTTATTGGATCTTGAAAAGGGAGAAGTGGTCCGCCTTACAATGGAACCTCTTAATTCTGTTTCCAAAGAGGAGGCAAAACGCATCCTTCGTGACCGCTCAGTGCTTTACAAAAGTGTCAAATCAATAGAAGATGTAGTAGTGGTATCTAAAGGTTCTGCTTTTGGGCCTGAAGAATAAGATCGGCTGCAAAGGGGCCCCTTACTTCCACTATTTTTGCTTCTTTTCTTTGAGCTTGAATAAAGGTTGAAAAATTGTAACTATGGTTACAAAAAATGAAAACAAGATAAAAAATTCAGAGGAAAAATTCAAAGAAAAAAGGAAGTCTGGGGGTAGGTAGCAAAATAGCGGGAAGTGGATTTGAACCACTGATCTCTGGGTTATGAGCCCAGCGGGCACTCCAAACTACCCTATCCCGCTGACCTGATAATAAAATAAGAGGAGCTTAAAAGGCTTGTCTTTGGCCTAGTGCTTCTTTTGCTCAAAAAAGACCATGTCCTTGCCGCAGCTTCTACACTTAAATTCCAACTCCATTGCCTCTTCAAAACCGAAAAACTTCTTAGGCCCGCAATCAGGGCAATAATAAAATTCTCCTTCAAAATTCTGCGCTGCCTCCCCCTCACTTTGGGGCGGGGCGGCAAACTCTTTCAGTTTGTCTTCACACATACGCCAAACATACGTATACCAACCGCTGTCCTTATCTTTTACGCGCGTATATGTGAATAAACCGTATGTGTGAAGGCGATTCAAAACCACTCTCACATCACTTGCCTTTACAGAAATTTTTTTCGCAAGCTCTTCATCAGTCATATCTTTGTCAAATTCACGAATGACGTCAATAGTGTTTTCTCCTCCCATCTCAATTAGCCGCTGCCTTGCCTGTGCGCTTGCCAGCACCACATATCTCAATTTTTTCGAGTAAGTGTTCCGGCGCACAGATATTACTTCATCATCAAATTCGCTTTTTACTACCTGTTTTTCTGTCGCCTTTTTTATGCCTCTCTTTTTACTAGGCATCAAAACCACATAAAAATTCAGACCAATTATTTATATATCCATTTACCAAATTTTTACACGAGTTTTAACTTCTCAGCACATCCTCATCTAGTTTTTGCTGTACCACTACCTTTCCCCTTTTTGAAGGCCAAATCTTAAGTTTTCCTTCAAATTCAATCTCAAGTTCCTTCCCCTCAAAGAATCTATCCAAAAATAGCGCAAGCGCTGCAACCTCTGAGTGTGGTTGGCTGGTGACTGCCAAATTCAAATCCGCAAGCTCGTATGCTTCCGCTGGCACTTTACCCGCCCCCACCATCACCACACATTTTTCCAGATTGCTTACCGCCTTTTCAAAATCTTCACCATACATAGTAAGGTGTACAATTTTCCATCCCTGCTTTTTCCTTTCTCTTACAAACTTTTTCCAATCTTTTTCATATTTTACCTCAAAACCACCGCCCCACAATTCACATACTTTCCGAATACTTTCAATCACTGACGCATCCTGCTCTCCGCACAATATCCCTTCCTTTGCGCCCAGCGCGCGGGCAACCAAAAACACGTGAGTGGTGATGCGTTGGTCCCGCGCAATCCGATGGCCCAACCGAAGGACACAAACTTCCTTCATAAAAACACAGACCACACAACAATTTAAAATCCAAAGCGCAAACCACAGATATGAAAGTCATATTAGACACAAACTTCCTTCTTTCCCACTACGAATATGGAATCGACATTTATACTGGTCTTCTTAAGCTGAGCTCAGGTCCGCTTGAGCTTTTGCTTCCTTTTTGTGTGCTTAATGAGCTTAGCAGGCTCTCAGTCAAAAAAGGGCGGAAAGGTGCTGCAGCGCGATTTGCACTTGGGGCCCTGTGGAAAATAAGACAAACTTTTACTTTCCGTCTTTTACTTTCTGAGGGCAAAACCGACGAGTGGATTATTAAATATTGCTCAAAAAATAAAGACATCTTTGTAGCTTCAAACGATGCAAAACTTATCAAAAAACTCAAGGCGCTTCAAATAGTTGTCTTGGGGATAAAAGGCAAATCAAAAGTGGATTTTGTTTGAGAGGTGATTTTTTGGAAAGTGCGGTCGCAGCTGCCTTTGGCATTTTGGAGTCTGCAGCGTTTTTCCCAATCCTTTGCGCACTCATCGGGATAGTTTATGGTTCGCTGCTTGCTTCAAAAATTTCCAGACTTGACTCCGGAACTAAAAAAATGCAAGAAATCTCAGACGCTATAAAAGAAGGCTCAGACGCCTACCTTAGGCGCCAGTTCAAGACAATCTTGCTTTTTGGAGCAATCCTTTTTGTAGCCTTATTTTTGCTGCTTGGCGCACCGGTTGCAGTTGCATTTTTGGTCGGTGCGATTTCATCCGGCCTTGCAGGCTATCTAAGCATGTATGTGGCGGTGCGCACTAATGTAAAAGCAGCCCAAGCCTCACTTCAATCCATGCAAGCTGCTCTTTCTGTGCCATTCAGTGGCGGGGTGGTAAGTGGTGCAATGATTGCTGGCATTGGGCTGTTTGGGGTCGCACTGGTCTTTTTTGGCGTTTATCTCCTCTTTGGCCAAAACGAAGCGGCTCTGGCTGAGGCAGGGAAGGCGCTAATCGGCTTTGGTTTTGGCGCAAACTTGCTAGCACTTTTCATGAGAGTTGGAGGCGGCATCTACACAAAAGGGGCAGATGTGGGCGCAGATTTGGTTGGTAAAGTGGAAAAGAACATCCCTGAAGACGACCCGCGCAACCCAGCAGTCATCGCAGACAATGTAGGTGACAACGTTGGCGACTGCGCTGGTATGGGTGCAGACGTTTTCGAGTCTTACACAGTGACAATAATTGCAGCAATGGTCCTCGGAGCAGCAATAGCTGGCTTTGGCGGCGCGCTCCTCCCTCTCATAGTGGCAGGCGGTGCTCTTTTGTTGGGGCTTGCAAGCACCAAAGCAGTAAAAATCAGGGACGAAAACGAATACCCCCTTGAGCCAATGAAAAGAGGCTTTACGCTTTCCTTGGTGCTGCAAGGCCTTTTCTTCCTTGCACTTGCACTTGCAATTCAGCAAATAAACGTGTTTTTTGCATTGGCTTTAGGCTTGCTAGTCACCCACATCATAATTGCAATTACTGAATATTATACTTCCTCCAAGGAGCAACCAGTGCAAAGCATCGCGCATGCCTCAAAGTCTGGCGCAGGCACCAATCTTATTGCCGGGCTTGGCGTAGGTATGGAATCCGCAGTTGCAGGAATCCTTGCAGTAGCAGCCGCAATTGCATTAGGCTACTATGGTGTAGGGCTAGGTTATTTTGGCATAGCGCTGGTTGGGCTTGGGATGCTTTCCACCACAGTATTTATCATGGCAATGGACACTTTCGGGCCAATTGCAGACAATGCGGGCGGAATCGGCGAGATGGCAGGTATTGGCGCTGTAGGTAAAAAGAGGATGGGCAGGCTAGATGCAGTAGGAAACACCACAAAAGCAGTTACCAAAGGCTTTGCAATCAGCTCTGCAGCAATAGCAGCAGTTGCGCTGTTTTCAACTTTCTTCCAAACAACTGGGCTCTCAGTAATTAATGTAGCAATCCCCGCAGTTTTCATTGGCCTCCTCATAGGTGGCGCGGTCCCATTCATTTTCTCCTCGCTTTCTATGAAAGCAGTTGGGCAAGCGGCAAACTTAGTAGTCCAAGAAGTCAGAAGGCAATTCAGCGACCCGCAAATTTTCAAAGGCAAAAAGAAGCCAGATTATGCCGCATGCGTGGACATCTCCACCAAAGCAGCAATCGATTCACTTCTCATTCCAGGCGCCATAGTCGTACTTACCCCAATTGCAGTGGTGTCTGTCCCAATTGCATTGGGAGCCCCAATAGAAATAGGTCTTGAAGCGCTGGGGGGCTTCATAGCAGGTGCAATATTGGTAAGCCAGCTTCTTGCAATTTTCATGGCAAATGCGGGGGCAGCTTGGGACAATGCCAAAAAATTCATCGAGGATGGTAATCTGGGCGGCAAAGGCTCAGAAACTCACAAAGCAGCAGTGGTGGGAGACACAGTCGGGGACCCATTCAAAGACACATCAGGCCCTGCGCTCAACCCAATGATAAAGATCCTCAACATCGTGTCGCTCTTGATTGCCGCAGTGATTGCAGGTAAGCAAATAGGCGCCATTTGATGCAAAGCTATAAAAGCAGACAAATCCAAAACCTATTTTGGTGCTGCTGATGGCGCTTGAGACGAAGGAAATCAACAAGGAAGACTACGGCTTTAATCAGGTCCTCGCTTCACTCCGTGAACTTTATTCTCGCATCCCTTCTAAACTACAACAACCACACCAAACACAGCAAAATCAACAACAAAAAATAACTCATTGAAGGTGGAAATAGTGTCCTCAAAGTTTCCGCATCCTTCTGACATCCCTTGGGACAAAATCCAAAAGATAAAAGTGGCGCGCGATACAGACAAGGAGATCTATAGTTTCGAGTTTGACCTTCATGGAAGGATGCAGAAAATAACAATTACAATAGGGCCGGATTCAACTTCTTACACGCTTTCTTCAGCAGACGGCACTCCTCTTCTTCACGGGGTGCAAAAAGGAAAAGAGTTCAAGCTGTATAACTTTTCCTCAAAAATCAGAAAATAATCATTCTCCTTGCCGTTTGATAATAGAAAAGACATCTCCGTCCTCAAGCACATGCGAAAGCCCAACTTTTTGGCCTGGGAATTTTGCAGATTTGCCCCAAACCAATGCATATTTGAACTGGGAAAGCAATTCCTGGTGAAGCTTTCTGCAGGCATCTTCAATTGTTGCCCCTGCCTTCAGCATGAGGGGCTCTTTCAAATCTGGCTTGTCCAACCGCGGCTTTGTATACACCCTAATCAAATTAAGGCGGGAAAAGATCTCTGCTTTAAGCCGGTCAATATTGATTTGCTTTTCTGCAGAAATAGGCACAAAATCAAAATCAAGGCCCTTTAGATACTCCTCATTTACCATATCCACTTTGTTGAGCGCAACGAGGGACTTTACATATCTTCTGTTTCCCACAAGCACATCAATTAGGCGCTCAACTGTAGCGTCTTCATGAAACACAATATTTGCGTTGTGTATCCCATACTCTCCGAGCACAGCAGAAATAACCTTACTGTCCAATTTTGTAAGAGGCACGGTAGAGTTTATTTCAATCCCGCCGCGTGCCTTTTTCGTGATTCGAATCTTTGGCGGCTCCTCATCCAGCCGGATTCCTGCACCTGCAAGCTCCTCCTTTATTTTCTGGAGGGCGTTTGGCTGAAATACATCCACTACTATCAGCACCAAATCTGCGCTTCTTGCAACTGCAAGCACCTCTCTTCCCCTTCCCCGCCCTTCATGCGCACCTATTAAAATCCCAGGCAGATCCAAAATCTGTATCTTTGCTCCATTGTATTCCATGCTTCCTGGAATGCAGCTGAGAGTGGTGAATGCATAAGGGGCAGTCTTGCTTTTTGTGCTGCACAACGTATTAAGTAGGGTGGATTTCCCAACAGAAGGCAAACCGATAAGTACAACAGTCGCATCTCCGCTCTTTTTTACATCAAAGCCACCGCCGCCTCCGGCTTTTTTTGGAGTTGCAAGCTCCCGCCTGATTTTTGCAATCTTTGCCTTAAGAAGCCCAATATGGTGCTCGGTTGCCTTGTTTTTTTGCGTACGAGCAAGTTCTTCCTCAAGCAAGCGAAGTTTTTCCTCCAGCCCCATAATCTAATCAAAGTGCAAAACCCTTTTAATTCTCGATTCTTTAAATAAGTCCATGCCAAGACACACGTCAGCATCTACAAAGGCCGCAAAGCCAGGTGACAAGATAAAAGTTGTCTGCCAGGATGCTTCTTATGTTGGGATTTTGCTTCCGCGCCCGTGGGAGGACGGATATATTACTATCAAGCTAGATTCAGGCTACAATATCGGCATCAAAGCTGACAAAATCTCCCAACTTGAGATACTCCAAAAAGAGACAGTAACTTTTGCGCAGCCCATGCAAAAAAGCAAATCTGTTTCCTTTGCAGGAAAAATCGCACTGCTTGCATGCGGCGGCACGATTGTGAACAAGGTGGATTACAGGACGGGTGCAGTATACCCCGCCAAAAGTGTCCAGGAGATTTTGGCTGGCTTGCACCCAAGTGTAGTCGGGCTGACTGCCCCAAAGCTACTTTTCTCCATAGCCTCAGAGGACATGTCTCCTGCTCACTGGGTAGAGCTTGCCAATGAAGTGGCAGACGCAATCAAGGATGATGCGCAGGGTGTGGTAATCACCCACGGAACTGACACAATGCATTACACCTCTGCCGCGCTTTCCTTCATGCTCTCAGGGCTTCCCTGCCCTGTTGTTCTGACTGGAAGCCAAAGGAGCTCTGACCGCGGCTCCTCAGACGCTCCAATCAACCTTTTTTGCGCAATCTCTGCCGCAAAAGCAGACCTTTCAGGCGTGTTTATATGTATGCACGAAGGGCTTTCAGACGATTTCTGCCACCTGATTATAGGGACAAAAGCAAGGAAAATGCACACAAGCAGAAGGGACGCATTCCGCTCAATCAACGTTTCGCCTGCAGCAAGAGTTAGCGCAGAAACAGGCAAAGTGGAAAAAATCAATGCGGCCCCCAGACAAAACACGAAACTTCAGCTTGATACTCGGCTGAACACAAACGTGGCAATGCAGTATATTTATCCAGGAATAAAGCCTTCAGCAATTTCTGCACTTTCAGAATATGATGGAGTCGTACTTGTCGGCATGGGGTTGGGACACGTGCCAACCAATCTGGGAAACGACCCGCTTTCCATCCCGATCTTCAAAGAGGTTTGCGGGCTTATAGAATCAGGCGTGCATGTATATTTGGCTTCGCAGTGCATATACGGCAGAGTAAATATGGATGTTTATTCAAATGGGAGGGTCCTTGCAGAAAAAGGGGTGATGGGCAACCACTGCGACATGACCCCCGAAACGGCATACGTCAAGCTGATGTGGGTGCTTGGGCATGAAAAAGAGCCTAAGAAAGTCAAGCAAATGATGGAATCAAACATTGCCGGGGAAATTTCCCAAAGGACCGAAATACTTCCTTATTGAGTGTTTGTATGAAGTGTGGAATTGAGATACACCAACGGATTGCAGGCAAAAAACTTTTCTGCGGCTGCCCTCAGCCACCAGAAGAAAAGCAGCATGAGGAAGTGCTTTCTTTTTCAAGAAAACTCTATCCCGTCCTTTCTGAACTTGGAGAAGCAGATGCGGCCGCGCAAATGGAAGCTTTAAGGCAAAAGACAATGCATTACAAAGCGCCAAAAAAGCATTCCTGTCTTGTGGAAGCAGACGAGGAACCCCCTGCCTGGATGGACACGGAGGCGCTCAAAGCGGTACTGGTTTTTTGTAAGCTGCTGGAAAGCAGCATTGTAGATGAAATCCATACAATGAGAAAAACCGTAATTGACGGAAGCAACACCTCAGGATTCCAAAGGACTGCGGTGGTAGGACTTGGAGGGCATATCCAAACAAGCTTTGGCAAAGTAGGAATCCAAAGCATCTGCATTGAAGAGGAAAGTGCAGGGATCATTGATGTTGCCGAATTTGACCTTTCCCGTCTGGGCATTCCTCTGGTTGAGATTGCAACCGAGCCAGTATTTGAGGACGGCAAGCAAGCACAAGAGGCAGCATTGGAAATAGGTTCTCTTCTGCGGAAAACAGGCCTTGTGCAAAGAGGAATCGGGACAATAAGGCAGGACCTGAACATCTCTGTGCCCCAAGGGGCAAGAGTAGAGATAAAAGGCGTCCAAGAAATTTCTATGGTTGCCACCACCATTGAGATAGAAGTACAAAGGCAGCAGCGCCTACTGGAAATTGCAAGCCAGCTCAAATCTAGGCTTCAGGGAAGTTCTATCCCGCAAGAGTTTGTGGATTTGACCGAAATTTTCAAAGAGACAAATTCCTCGCTGGTCGGCAAAGCTCTCAAAAGCGGGGGGAGAATCTTCGGGCTTAGGCTTCCGCAGCATGCGGGGCTGCTTGGAAGGCAAGTTGCGCCCAACCGAAGATACGGAACTGAGCTTGCGGATTATGCACGCGCAGTCGGTGTTAAAGGGCTGATGCACTCTGATGAAGACCTGTTGGAATATGGGATTTCAGATGATGAAATTTTGGAGACAAAGACTGCGCTTTCTGTAAAAGGGGAGGATGCATTTGTGCTTTGCTTTGGGGAGCCACAAAAAGTCAAAGCCGCCCTCTCACAGGTGCTGGACAGGGCATCTTTCCTTGGGGTTCCGGCTGAAACAAGAAGAGCAAACCCAGATGGGACTTCTTCCTTTTTGCGCCCGCTTCCAGGAAGGGCAAGAATGTATCCTGAAACTGACATCCCACCAATCAAGCTCACAGAAAGTTTGCTTTTGCGGGTGCAGCAAGAGGTAAAAAAGCTAATGCAGGCCAAGCGCGACCTTTCCGAGCTTCTCTCCACCCTCAATCAAGAGCTTGCATCTCAACTTTCCCAGCAGCGGGGGCTTATTTCACACAATCCAGATTTTCCATCTACTTTCAGCACACCCGAGCTTTCAGTTTTTGCAGCAGCGGTAAAAGAAGGGACAGATCCATCATTTGTTGCATCCACCCTAACCAACACGTTGCAGTCCTTAAAGCGCGAAGGGGTCGAGACAAGGAAGCTGGACGAGCCCAAGCTGCTTTCTTTCTTTACTGCCTTCAGGCAAGGTGTATTTGCCAAAGCAGCCGGCGCCGAGATACTGCGACACATGTGCATTCATGGCAGCACCCCTGCCAAAGCAGCTGAGGAGCTCCAACTAAAGAAAATAACGGGAGTACAGCTTAAGCAGCTTATCCAGCAAGAAGGGTTGGACTTCAAACGCCTGATGGAAAAATACCGGCTTAAAGTGGATGCAGCAGAAGCCCAATTGCTTTTCAAAAAATCCTAGCGCATTCCCATGTATTTTTTGTTTTCCAAATACTTCTTTTTTCCATACCAAAGGATCTCCAGCTTGTCTCTGCTAATTTTCAAATACTCTAAATCATCAGAATGAATCTCCAAAGTGATTGTCCCATTGTAAAACTCCTTAAGTCTCTTTACTATCTTTGAAATCCCCAACTTACCTGCGCCCAGTGGAAGGTGCAAGTCAGATCTGCGGTCATTATCATGCAAATGGATATGTTCAATCTTCTTTTTCAGCTTCTTGATGTAATTTTCAAATTCGCCTTCAATGCATGCATGCCCTACATCAAGCGTTAGACCAGCATCCACCTTGGAAAATGTCCACTCAAAATCCTCCACGCAAAACGAGGAACAACCCATGTTTTCAACCAAAAGCCGCATTCCGTTCTCTTGCGCAATGCTTGCCAACCACTCCAAAGTTTCAGCAGTTTTTGCTGCTTTAAGCTGCTTTTCTTGCAAGTGTGCAGGCATCCATTCAGTATGGACGGTAATTTTTTTTGCCCCAAACAAAGCAGCGGCTGCAAATCCTTTTTCAAATTCCGCGTTGATTGCTTTTTGGATGGAAAGATAAGGGTGGGCAACGGAAAAATACCAAGGACAATGAGCAACCACCCCGAAATTATACGAGGACAAAGCATCAGTTATTTCCTTTTTTGAAGCCTCCAGCTTTTCAGGAGTGGCATAAGGGAATTCAACGGTCAGCTCAAAAAAATCAAACCCCCTCTCACCAAATTCATATATCTGGGAAGCAGTCTCTTTCCAAGGGTTGTTCATAGCGCCAATTATCAGAAAACCACCCTAGCCAATCTGAAGCGTCCTGCTTATTTTTCTTATTGTGTTTATTGCAGAAAGCGCAGCAAGGGCGGAGGTTTTGGGATTTTGCGGCGAAGGCAAATTGTCAAATTCAAAAACCATTTTTCCAGCCCTTGAAATCACTGTAATTTTGTGCAAATTGTTTTTCTGCTTAGGATCACTTATTATCCTTACTTTTGTCTTCTCAAACCCTACCCCTGCAAGGGCAAGAGTGGCAGATACATTTATGTTTTGTGGAAAAAGTCTGCAAGCATCCTTTGCCTTGCCTTCAAAAACAACTACCTTCTCTTTGTCTTCCCTTCCAAGCGAGGAAGGCGGTTTGGTAGTTTCAAGCACCACTTCCTCTGCAATTTCTGCGACAGCAGAAATAGCGTCCAAGCCCCCAATTGCTCCTGACGGAATAAGCACCTTGCGCCCGTATTTTTTGGCATTCTCCACAAGAGAAGCCAAAACTTTTTCGTCTGCCAAAGCCCCTACAGACATTATCATCAAGTCAGCATAGCGCAGGCAAGGAATCGCTTGCGCAACCGCCTGCTGGCTTGCAGCCTCCACCACCAAATCCGCCCCTCCGCATCTTTTCGGGATGCTGAAGTAAAGAGGGCATAAAACGCCGGCCTTGCGCATCTGCGCGGACATATCCTCAATGTCCACCACCCACACTATTTCTTCCTTAAATTCGCTTCCTATCCTGCTTCCTATAGTGCCAAAGCCAATCAAGCCAATCTTCATCTGAACTCCCCTAACCTTAGCGCCTTTTCTTTCAAATATATGCGGTGAAGCTTATCCACAGTCCTGCTGTCAATCTTCACTTTGCCGTTGTGGGGCCGAAGCGCGCCTGAAAATGTCTTGGGGATGTGCATCAGCTCATGCAAAAGAACCTTTTCCTTTTGCTCTTCGCTGAGGGAATCATAGTGGTGGCTTATCACTTCTATTATGTAAAATGCCCCTATTGAAAGCGCTTTTTGCCAAATTGCAGGCAGGTTCCAAATCCTTGCGTATGCATTTGCCTTGGCGCCTTTTGAGCGCATGCAAATTATCCTGAATTGATTAATGTGGCTGAATTCAGGCGCAAAGGCGCTTGAAGAAAATACAGAAATGAGCTTCTCCACCTTCTGCTGGACATCCGGCGCGTGCTCCACTTCCATGAATGGTTTTTTTCCACCATGCCTTTTATACACCTTCTGCTATTTTTGTAGCATGAAAAATTCAAGCGCTTTTTTTGCGCGCTGCAGTGAAGCACTGGAGGTTGCTCGCAGGATGCAAAATCCATTAATAGTTCATCATTATGATTGCGACGGCCTTGCTTCTGGTGCAATAGCTGCATCATGGTTTGAATCGCACAATGAAAAATATAGGATGCGCACAGTCAAAAAGCTCGATGAGCAAACCATCTCCTCACTCAAAAATGAGCCAAACATCATTTTTGTAGATTTGGGAAGCAGTACTCCTTCAGTTGACCAGCTTTCCTCAAACGTTCTGATAATTGACCACCACCAACCCCAATCCAAATCTCATCTTCAGGTAAACCCGCATTTTTTTGGCTTTGATGGCGGCAGCGAAGCCTCAGCATCTGCTTGCGCTTATTTTGTTTTTAGGCAAGAGCCAGAGCTTGGCATAACCGGTGCAGTAGGAGATATACAATACCCTCTCCAAAGCCTCAACCGCATCATGCTTTCTGAGGCGCAGCAGGCAGAGGCGGCCGAAGCAAAAATAGACCTGCGGCTTTTTGGAAGAAACAGCAGGCCACTGATTCAACTCCTTTCATATGCAGACGACCCATATCTTCCAGGCCTCACCGGCAATGAGGACGCCTGCGCTGAATTTCTTTTGCAGCTTGGAATCCCGCTTAAAGAAGGGGAAGAATGGAGATGCTACTCCGACCTGAGTAAAGAAGAAAAACAAAAGCTAGTTTCTGCCCTTGCAGATTTGCTTTCAGCAAGGCTTTCCTCGCAAGCTGCAGAAAAGCTTGTCGGGGAAGTTTACTTGTTTCCAAAAAAGCCGCAAAAAACCGAGCTGGCGGACGCATCTGAGTTCTCAACCCTTCTGAATGCATGCGGAAGAAACGGTCAGTATGAGCTTGGAATTGCTGTTTGCCTTTCAAAGGAAAATGCATATGAGAAGGCAAAAGCGTTGCTTGCTCAGCACCGCAAGAATCTGCGGGAAGGGCTTTCCTTTGCCTTGAAAAACACCCAAGACCTGGGGAAATTTTTCTTTTTGGACGGGCGAGGGGTAATATCAGACACCATAATCGGTGTGATTGCAGGCATGCTTTATCCAAGCGGCAAAAGCAAGCTAGTCATTGCAATCGCACAGGAAAGCCCCGAAAGCATAAAGATTTCCACCAGGGCAAGCAGAGAATTGGTGCAAGCAGGCCTCAATTTAGGAATAGTTCTTTCGCAGGCCTGTGCGGCTGTAGGTGGAAGTGGCGGCGGGCACAACATTGCTGCGGGCGCAACCATCCCAGCAACCAGGCTGGAAGATTTCCTCAAGGAGTTTGCATCTCGGCTTTAGGCTTTTTTGATGCTTTCTTTTTTTCTTCCTCCAGCTTTGCCTCTGAAAGCTCCTTTTGCACCAGCTGCTCAAAGGTCTTCTGCCACTCTTTGTCTGCAGCCTTCCAGTCAATCTCATTCTCTTCGCTTTCCAGTCTTCTTAGCAGATTGTTTGCCGCAGTGTTGCATTTCAAAACAAAGTCCAGCTCAACAAATTGGGGGTGGTTGTATTTTTCTGCGCATTGGGCAATTTGAGAATACATCTTCCCTTTGAAGAAAGCCTCCATTATGTACTGCTGCGGTGCAATTCCAGTCTCCTCGGTTCTTCTGACCAAAGCGGGGGGCAGGAATTTTATTTTCAGGTTCTTTGCAATCTTGCCCAAGTCCGCATCTGCAAGAGAGTCCGCCTCTGCTTCAGGCACCTCCAAAAATAAGCATTTGAGGCGTGTGTTTTCTATAGTTTCCCCTCTTTCAAGCGTGAAAACTTGGACGAATTTGTGCTCGACTATATCTGTTTCATATTGGGAACCAACCATTCTGTATATTCTGCTTTTCCTTCCGAACCTGACTTTCTTGAGGAAAGTATATCTGTCAGTAGAAAACATAGATGCGGCAGGCACGCCGAAAACAAGCTCCAGCCGGTCCTGCACATCTTTGAGTGATTGCGCATGCAGGTTGTAAAGCAGGAAAATCCCAGGTTGGGTGTTAAGCATATTGATTACCCCCTGTATTGCAAGCCGAGAACGTATTTCGTTTATTATAACACAGGCATCTCCCATACGAAGAGCAGCATTTGTCATGGAGACTAAGTCCAGTTCTGGAGTCTTGCCTACATCTTCCACTTCAGAGGACTGCACCTGCACAGCGCCTATGTGAAAGCCTCTTTTACGGTATGCCCGGGTAGGTATTTCTTCTATATCCTGAATGGGCAATATCCTCTTTTTCGTCCCAATTGCAGCAATCTTTGCTGAGGTAAAAGCGGTCTTGCCCACTCCTTTTAGGCCAAGCACTGCCTCAGAGCAGCCAAGAGAAACCATTACTTCGTCATACCCTGCAAAAAACGGACTCATGGATTTCAGCCTAAGGTACATTGGATAAGTGAAAGGCTGGTCGCGCATCAGCCTTAACGCAGCCTGAAGCTCGCCAAATGTTGCAGGCGGGCGCTGCAGGTGGCACCTCATTGCAAGTCTTGTCAGAACCACGTCAATAACAGGAGTGTTTTTATCAAATTTCCTCGAGCCAGGCGAGGATGCGATAATGTTTTTGAAAACAGTTTCCAGCATCTCCCGGTTGTATCTCCAAAGTGTGTGGCACAAGCCAAATTTTGCATGCTCAATGTATATGGGGGAGTTTTCTGCATCAATGTAAATGTCTGTTATGTTGTCCTTGTCCAGCGCCATATTTTCTATAGGTGAGCCAAGCCCCACTACCCAGCATGCAGCTTCTCTTCCCATAGCAATTGCTTCCTGCTGGGTGATCGGTATTTTTTCAAGCGTCGCCTTGTCTATGAACCTTTGCGTATATTCTCTGCTTTTTTCGTCAAAAATGGTGGCATAGTCTTCCACCTGCCTCAACTCTTTCATACCTTCCTGTATGGCGTTTTTCAGCATCTCCTGCAGCTGAGGCGACAAGTTCTCTATAACGGGGTCGTGTATTGTGTAAAGTCGGGCTTCTCCAGAAGGCAAATCGTAAATTTTTACTTTCAGCCCATAGGGCAACTCATAGTTTGCGTCAGGTCCTTCAATTTCAATTGCGTCTTTTGGGACAGAAAGCATTATGTTTTGCAGGAACAGCACACTGCGAAGCCCAAGCAGCGCGAGGAAGGCAGACCTCAAATCACCTGTCTTTTGGCACAAAATATAAAGCGAAGACTTTGTATAGGCATCCAATATCCCATTTATCCAAGCCTGAAAAGTCCGGTAACCTTCAACGAAAACAGCCTTCTGGGGATAAGGTTCGTTGTAGTCCTTGAGGACTTGCGCAGCAACCAGCGGGTTCATGAACATATAGTCGTAAAAGTCCTTGAGCACTTTCTTCCTTTGCAAATAATAATCATCTTCAGGCCTTCCGTAAACTTTTGGGTTAAGCATTATTGCTTCAACTTGGCGGATGAGGCCTGCATATTCTTGAAGTATTGCACTTTTTTCCTCGTCTAAATCCACCACCATCTCTTCCTCGTAGCGCATTGTGCGCCATGGCCGAGGAAGAGAGGAAAGTACCCTAAGATGAGAGTTTATGCATTGAGGCGTGGAAAGCCCAAGCCCGCAAGTAGGGCAATCCATCACTAGCCTGCTTCCGCTGTAGTCTGCTCTGCAGCCCATGCTACAAATACTCGCTTGTTTTTTTAATCCCTATCGGAAAAACAAGAGCGGCTCGGCCTTAACTGGCCGAGCCTTGCAAAAAACAAAAGCAGTTTAAGCATTCTTCAGCTTGGCTTTGTAGACGTATCCGTCCTTGCCAAGATAATACATGTAGCCTTCCTGCTTGGTTATCTTCTCAGTGCCAACACGTGCCTTTTTGCCGCGCTTGTTGTGCTTCATCGGCGCCTTCCAAACATATCCATCCTTGCCGATGTAGTAGAGGTAACCCTCTTCGCGCTGTATCTTTTCAGTTCCAACTTTTTGTCCCATCTACAAACACCTCCAAAATAGGTATGGGATTCACGACGTGTCTTCGTCGGCATAATTTATAAAGATATCTCCGTCGAGCCTGCCTTCCAGACCAAAAGCCCTTTTTTTGCGCTTGCATTTGCGCAAATGGTTTAAACACATCTACTCAGATTTTGGGAAAGGTGGTCGGATGAAGCAAATTGAAAGCGGAGGTGCGTTGATTGCATTTGGAGGGGGGCCCTCTCGTGTGGTAAATAGGACCTTCTCCTCGCTTGTTTTGAACTTAAGGAAATCGGGCGCAAAAAGAATCTATTCCCCTCCATTTGGCCTTCGTGGTCTTTTGGACGAGCATCCCCCAAAAGTTTATGATTTGTCATTCCAGCCAGAAGAGCTTTTGCACAAGGTTGCAAACCAGGCAGGCGCGGTGTCAGGCACTGCACGAAGGAAGCTCAATGAAGCCACAGGAGAACCAGAGAGGCTGCTTGAGCTTCTCAAGAAAAACGACATCCGATACTTTTACATGATAGGCGGGGACGACACTGCAAGTGTTTGCCTGCAGCTTCAAGAGGCGGCCCAGACATGCAAATACGAGCTTTCAACTTTTCACGTTGCTAAAACAATTGACAATGACTTGAACGGGCACCACCACACGCCAGGCTTTGGCAGCGCAGCACTTTATGTTGTTCATGTAGTCCAAGGAATTGAAGCAGACAATCGCTCAATAGGTGGAGTGCAGATTGTAGTTTGCATGGGCAAAGATGCAGGCTATCTTACAGCAGCAGCATCGCTTGCAAAGCACAATGAAAAAAGCGGCCCGCACGCATTCTTCCTTCCTGAACAGGACTATTTTGACATTTCCCATTTCGTAACTGTTTTCACAGGCAAGGTCTCTGAAATTTTCGAAAAGTTCGGAAGAGCACTCATTGTGGTTTCTGAAGGGGTAGGAATAACAACTAATTCTTCCGGCAAGAAAAGGCGGATCCCCCTTCTCAAATACATCCTGGAAAACAAAGGTGAAAACGTGATAGGAGACAATTTCGGCGGAATTAGCCTAAGCAGAGGGACTTCGCTTGGAGATTTCCTGGTCAGTCTTGTCAAATCCACCATCAATACAGACGTGCGCTCCACCACCCTCGGCTACCCACAAAGGTCATTTCCTACCCTTGTTTCGCCGCAAGATGCGCATGACGCCTGGGTGGTAGGAGAGGAAGCAGTGCACTATACTATCAAGGGCTTTGGTGCAGGCAGCGTGGCGCTAACGGCACCAGAATCAGAGACCGCAACCATCCTGCTTCCGCTGCACATTGTAGGCACAGGCAAACGCGAGATGCCAAAAGAATATATCTCTCATACAGGGTGCCTTCTTGAAGTGAAAAAATTTGCCGAGTATGCAATACCTCTTGTTGGGACAGAAAACCTTCCATCTCCTGTAGTGGACCTGCTTCCAATATATTACCAGCTCAAGACGTAAAACCTGTCCTCTTCTTTAATTTTTCCTTCTCTTTTTTTATTTATGGATTTGGGGCGGAGCTTGCGCCAGGCTCTTGCAAAATTTACTGGTGCGCCTGTTGCTGATGAGAAGGCAGTCAAGGCGCTGTGCCGGGAGCTTCAACGGATACTCATCTCCTCAGATGTGAATGTAAAGCTGGTTTTTGAGCTCACAAAAAAAATTGAATCAAGGGCGCTTGACTCCAAGCTTCCGCCAGGCCTTTCTTTAAGGGAACACGTAGTAAAAGTCCTTTACGAGGAACTAGTGGGCATGCTTGGCGAAAGCTTCACGCCAAAAATCTCACCCCACAAAATCCTGCTTTTAGGCCTTTACGGAAGCGGCAAAACCACCACTGCAGGCAAAATTGCTCATTTTTACAAAACCCGCGGCCTGTCTGTAGCCGTAGTCTGCTGTGATACTGACAGACCTGCAGCATATGAGCAGCTACAGCAGGTTGCAGCCCAAGCAGGGGCAAGGTTCATAGGCATCCAAGGAGAAAAAGATGTGAAAAGAATTTTGCAGCAAACTATACCTACATGGAAAGAAGACATCATTATAATCGACTCTGCAGGCCGAAGTGCATTTGAGCCTGCATTGGTTGAGCAGCTGAAGCAAATAGCCCAGCTTGCGCAGCCCGAAGAAAAGTTCTTGGTGGTCTCTGCAGATATTGGGCAGGTTGCAGGCAAGCAAGCCGCGCAATTTCACGAGGCAGTGGGCCTTTCAGGAGTGGTAATCACGAAGATGGATGGGAGCGGAAAAGGTGGAGGTGCCCTTTCTGCAGTGGCTGCCTCCGGGGCAAAAGTTGCGTTCATCGGAACAGGAGAAAAGATAGATGCAATTGAGCCATTTGATGCTCAAAAATTCGTGGGAAGGCTGCTTGGATTTCCTGACATCAAAACTTTGCTTGAGAAAGTAAAGAAAGTGGCAGAAGAAGAAAAGCTTGCAGAAGTTGAGCCTGACAAGCTCACGTTGGAGGTTTTTTACCAGCAATTGCGCGCAGCAAAAAAGCTCGGACCGCTTTCATCGGTATTTTCAATGCTTGGGGCCTCGGACCTGCCTCCCGAGCTTCTTCAGGCAAGTCAAGATAAAATGAAAAAATTTGAAGCAATAATTTCCTCAATGACTCCTCAAGAGCGTGAAGATGCCTCGCTTTTGCGCAAGCAAAAATCCCGCATTGAGCGAATTGCAAAAGGTTCTGGCACAAGCGAGCAAGAAGTCCGCCAGCTTCTGGAGCACTTTGAGAAAGTAAGCTCGCTTTTCAACCAGTTCAAAAAGAACAGGGGCTTGAGGAAAAAGATGGAAAAGATGCTTAAAGGGATGAACATCGATATGAGTAAATTCACTAACAATTAGTTATTGCTTTGCAAGTTCTTGGCCTTTTGCAAGCGCAAGCTCCTTTGCTATTAGTTCTTCAAGCACTTCCTTTGCTATGACTCTCCTTCCACCAATCTTTTCATGGGGAATGCGGTTGCGGTCAAGCCGCCTCTCAAAAGCATTCCTCTTTATCTTTATGCCGCGTTGAGCCAAGACCTCCATCGCTTGGCTTACATCATAATAATTCTTTGCAATATGGATCAGGCCCTCTATTGCGGATTTTGGAACCCAACGCTGGGTTCTAATCTTCAAAGAAGGAATAGAATTCTTCTCAATTCTTCCAATAAATGCACGCAGATTCAGCTTCTCATATTTCTTCAGTTCTTCATAGGCTTGCTTTACAGTATAATACTCATTTGAAAGTGCAATCCAGTCCGCAATCACAGGCTTTGGTATGAGCCTCTTATTCCCTATCTTTTCAGAATAAATTGAGCGCCTTTCCACCCTTCCGCCAAAAGCGCGGAAGGAAAGATCAATCCCGCCGCGCTTCAATTCTTCATATGCCTCGTCAAGCGTATAAAGCCCTAGGCTTTTTAGTCTGTCTTTTTCCAGCTTATCTTGAGCATAAAGCTCCTTTGCCTTGTTTACGATTTCCTGAATACTTTCGTGAAGCTCCTTTTCTTGCTGCATTCGTTTGGCCTTTATATCTGATATTTTTGTTGCCTTAAGCTTGGCTATAACAGGATCCTTGATTGTTTTTTCTATAACAATCCGCTTTCCACGAGGCATATTGTCACCCTAATAAAAACCACATTTTACCATTTTTTCTTTAATCCATCTTATTTATAATACTTTTTCAAGCGCCACTCTTTCCACAGTCTGTCAAGTAGGCTTGCAACATTTAAATGCCTGTTGTTGGCCTAATCTGTTTTGGTTTTGGTGTTTGCCCATGAAATTTCCTTTGTGCAAAATATGCAAAGAGTGCTTTGCACGCCTTCCTTTCGTGCATTGCGCACCAGAGCCTGCTGATTGCTTTGTTTGCCGTGGCAGCTTCAGCGAAATTCCACAAATGGTTTTGCAGGCAATTTCTTCCTCAAAAGAATTTGATTGGGAAAGCTTTTCGGTTTCCTCCTCTGTTCCAAAAAGTTTCCTTATAGCAGAGCAGAAAATATGGGATTTCTGCCAGCCAGGGCAATTCAGTTCAATAAAGAACATCATAAATGCGAAGCTAATCCAGCTCATAAGGCAGCACACCTCAAAGCAGCACCAGCCAAGGTTTCCAGACGCAGTTTTTGAGTTCAACTTCCAAACAAAAGAAGCCAAGGCTTCTCCCTCCAACCTTTACATATTCGGGCACTACTTGAAGCTTTCGCGCAATTTTTGCCAAAGCAAGTGGCACTGCGGAGCATGCAAAGGGAAAGGCTGCAACAAGTGCAGCTGGGTAGGGAAAAATTACCCTTCAATAGAAGAAGAGCTTGGAAAGCCATTTATCCAGGGGCTGCAAGCGCAAGATTGCATCCTGCATGCAAGCGGAAGGGAAGACGTGGATGTTCGCTGCATGGGCAATGGAAGGCCCTTTGTGCTTGAGGTGGTTGCCCCTAAGAAAAGAAACATTTCAAGCATAACGCTCCCACCCGAGTCGCCTATCAAAGCAGTGGGGCTGCGCCAAGTGAAAAAAAACTTTGTCGACCTTGTTTGCAATTCCCATTTTACAAAAGAATACGTGGCAGTAATTGCAGCAGACAGGCCCTTGGGCCTGAAGGATGCAAAGGCAGCAGAAAGTCTCTCTGGTGTACTGCTAAGCCAGCAAACGCCGCTGCGGGTGCTTTCCAGGCGTTCTGATTTGGAAAGGAAAAGGAGGGTGTTTTCAGTTTCTGCAACCTGCCTTCCAGAAGGTAAGCTTAAGCTCCATATTGTTGCAGAGGCAGGTACTTACATCAAAGAGTTTATCTCCTCAGACGAAGGAAGAACCCAGCCAAGCGTCTCTTCTGCCCTTGGCTGCAGGGCAGTATGCGAAGAGCTGGATCTCGTGGCTGTGCACGATTACTTCCTTGAGACCGTTGACATTTGATGTTAAATATCTTGCTGCAGTCTCTGTTGCATGTTCTCCCCCCCCAGCCAGATTCCAGGAATCGAATTCAGAGTGCTTGCTTCGGTTGCATTCACTGCAGCGGCTGCTTATTTTGATTTGTTCAACAACAAATGGGTGCCAAATAATTTGGTGTATGCATTTTTGGCAGCAGCAATCCTATTGAACCTCGTATTTTTCAGCCAAGCATCGCTTCATGCCTTTGCAATCGGCGCTGCAATTTTTGCAATTTCATTCCTGCTTTACAAAGCAGGCCAAATTGGGGGTGCGGACGTTTTTGTGGTTTCAGCTATAGCAATCGCCCTGCCTTATGCTCCGCAGCCGCTTTTTGCAGGAGGCAAAACTGCCCCTTACCCATTTATCATCTCAGTCCTCATCCCAGCCAGCATTTTCTTCATTACACACATGCTTTTGCATTTCCTCCCTTATGCCGCAGAGCTTGTAAAAAATGGGAAGTTCCGCCTTTCGCTTGAGAAAATGGTAGGCATTGCTGCACTTACCTTTTCATTTGCAGCCTTCAACCTCACTTTGTTCATACTGCCAACCAAAGTCCCCCCTGCCTTTATCTTGCTTGTAGCCTTTCTTTTTACAAGCGTCCTGTTTTTCTCGTTGTTCAAAAAAGAAATCAAGGAAGCAATGGCAGAAAAAGTGAAGGTTTCCATGCTGCAGGAGGAAGATGTGCTTGCGCTTGAGCTTATGGATTTACGCCTCGTCAAAAAGCTTTCACTTCCGCCTGTAATTTCAAAAGAGCAAATAAGCAAGCTAAAAGCTGCAAAGGTAAGGGAAGTGGTCGTTTACACCAAAATGCCGTTCTTTCTGCCGCACCTGTTTTTGGGGCTCCTTTTTGCCTTGCTTTTCGGCGACCCACTTGCATACTTATTCTAAGAAAGAGGACAGTCCAGTCTGCTCCCCGCCAAATTTCAAATCATCTTCACTGTAGCCAAGCTCTTGCAATATTTTCATCACAGCAGGAAGCACCTGATTCTGTATGTAGTAGTTTGAGTCATAATCAGTTGCAAGCTCTGCGATTGTTGCTTTTTCTGAGATACTTGCGCCCCTCCTCGTAACCACATACCCAATTACACTGCCCTTTTCTATTGGAATGCCTGCAGCTATGGCTTTCTGGGCAGCAGAAAGTTCGGGAGATTTTATGTCGTATTTTCTTGGGTCCTTTCTTATCTGTGTATAAATTATCAAGTCCTCAATTGGCACATTTCCGCTTTTGAGTTGCTCAATAGTTTCCTTTACAATCTTTACTGCCATCTCTTTGCTTCCGTGCTTTAAGATTGCCTCAAGGACCCTCCTTTGCGTCGTCTTTGCTATATTTGACCAATCTCGCCTGACCAGCTCAAAGCCACGTATTTTTATCCTGCCATCCTCACCTATCAAAGCATATTTTTTCTTTGCTCCCTCGCCTTCAGCATTTTTCTTGGTTACAAAAAGCCCCCTTGGGTAAAAGCCCTCAAGCTCAAGCTCCATATCTCCCGGCAACTGCTTGTTAATGTTCTCCATGAAAGCAAGCGCATCGCTTCTTGTTTTTTTGCCAAGCAAAAGGAAGACTGAATCAGTGTCGCTGTACAGCACTTCAAAGCCTGCCTCTGCAGCCTTTTTCATGGTGTCCTGGATGTAGTGCCTACCCCACGCAGTCACGGCCTCCCCACATTCCCGTGAATACCATCTTGAGCGCGGATAAGCCAAATACCCATAATAGGAGTTTGCAAGTATCTTTAAGGACTGCACTCGTGCAAAGAGCATCTCATATTCCGGCGTATCCTTTGGGGTTTCTTTAAGCAGCTTTTTCAGCCGAGTCCTCATGCTTATCAATTCTTCAAGCACCATTGGGATGAGCCCTTTTGGGCTTTTCAAAAAGCGACTTCCATTAGGGGCAATGTAACAATCAGCGTCAGGGACGGAACTAGGCGGATTCAGCGTAAATGGGTCAATATTGTGCGAGGTGATAATGGATGGGTACAACCCCCTGAAGTCAAACACCACCAAGTTCTCATAAATTCCTGGCTGCGGGATTTTGACAAAAGCCCCTTTTATTGGGCCCAATTCTCTCTCATGCGCAAGCGAATCGTCGGGCTTGTTTGGTATTATTGCATTGTTCTGCGCGCTTTTGTGCATCAGCAACGATTCCACAAGCTGGCCTGCAGTGGCATTTACTGTGTCAAAAAGAGGCAGGCGGGTCAGGTTGCTCATTTCTATTTCAAGCGGAAGCAAAATCTTCCCTATTTCCATAGTTGCCTGCGCATCAAACAGCGAATAATCTGCAAGCTGGCCAACAAGGTCTTCATCCTCCCACATCCTCCAAATGTCCAGCTTTTGCACCATCATCTTCTTTTTCCCAGTCAATTCCTCATATGCATTTTCTAAGCTGTATTTGCTCACTTTGAATGCCCCTATGAACCCCATAAAGCGGACAAGAGGATAAAGGTCAACATGTATCCTACCTGCAATCTTTGCAACCTGCCGTATGCCATGCTTTCTTAACCTAAATGGCCTGCCATCCCTTCCTATTCCAAATGCCAAACCATTGACATCCGCCCTTGCCTTAAGGTATGGCAAATCAAACACAGTGCTGTTGTAGCCAAACAGAACCTCTATGTCATTTTCCTTGATTACTTGAAGGAATTTCTCAATCATTTCCCTCTCATCTTTACACACAATTGCAAAATCCCTTTTTACGTCCTTGCTGGTAATCACTTTCCTTTCTCCGCTATGGCCAATCTCATAGCTTATCATGATTACCTCGTCTTGTTCTGGTCTAGGCGTACCTTGGGGGTTGTATGTCTCTATGTCAAAAGACATTGTGCGCAAAGGAACCTTTCTGTCAAGGACTTTCTTTATTTCAACTAAAAATTTCTCCTTTCTCCTGTAAACTAAGGTGGTGAATGGGGAAAGCCCCTTGTCAATCAGATACCTTCTTCCAAAAGGGATTGCATTTTCATAAGAAGGATAAGGCAGCGCTTTGCTGATTTTTGGCACATCCGAAGGCCTCTGGCAATACACTTTCCATAAGTGCCTCTCCTGCCCAAAGACGCGTTTTTGTACCCATTCAAGCCCCACGGGTCCAACTTGCCTTCCTTCATTTTGCACGCGCACCTTCATTATCAGCTCTTCAGCGCTTTTTGGTGCATCTAAGTAAAAATATGGTGTATAATAATCATAAAGTCGGAAAAGATGCTTGCCTTTCATCAACAGCCGCACAGCGGTTTTACCATCAACTATAGCATAATCAGCATCCAGAAGCATCGCTTTCCTTGTCACTTCCTGCATAACGCTAATTTACGCAAGGATTAATTAATTAGCTTGAGTGTATTGGCTGAGGTGTATTTGATGGCGTCGAAAATCGCAGTAAACGGTTTTGGAAGGATTGGCAAATTGGTGGTGCGTGCAGCATTCGAGCGCGGCTTGGTGGGGGAAGCATTTGAAATAGCTGCAATCAACGATACACACGACCCGCGCCTTACTGCGCACCTTTTCAAATATGATTCCACCCAAGGGAAATTTGCAGGTTCAGTAAAAGGTGAAGCGCTTTCAGGCAAACCGAAAGTACCAGGCCAAGTGGGAACGCTTACTATAGACGGATATGAAATTCCCATTGTTTCCTCAAGAGACCCATCCACCCTCAATTGGCAAGCAATGGAAGTAGATGTGGTTTTGGAGTGCACGGGTGCATTTACAGACAGAGCAGGGGCATCCAAGCACCTTCAGTCTGGTGCAAAGAAAGTATTGATCTCTGCCCCCTGCAAAGGAGGGGAAGCAGACGCAACCATCGTAATAGGCGTGAATGATGAGATGTTTGACAAAAAGAAACACAAAATAGTCTCCATAGGCTCTTGCACCACAAATTGCCTTGCCCCAGTTGCAAAAGTGTTGGATGACTCATTCGGGATAGAAAGCGGCTTTATGACAACATGCCACGCATACACCAACGACCAAATGATACTTGATGCTTACCACAAGGACTTCCGCAGAGCAAGAGCAGGCGCAATCAACATCATCCCGACCTCTACGGGCGCAGCCAAAGCAATAGGCGAGGTGCTTCCACGGCTGAAAGGGAAAATGGATGGAATCGCACTGCGCGTTCCAGTTCCAGTAGGCTCAGTAAACGACCTAATCTGCATTCTGAAAAAAGAGGCAACAGCAGAAGAGATAAACAAGGCAGTTAAAAAAGCAGCAGAAGGGAAGATGAAAGGCATCCTGGAATACACCGAAGACCCAATCGTATCTCAAGACATCGTCCACAATCCTGCAAGCTCCATTTTTGATGCCCTTTCAACGAAAGTGATAGGAAAGCAGGCAAAAACACTTGCGTGGTATGACAACGAGTGGGGCTTTTCAAACAGAATGGTGGACATGACTTTAAAGATGATTTGAGATGGACATAAAAAAAATTTTTGCAGGCAGGATGCTTTTGCTTCTACCTGCCGCCTTTTGCATTTTTTTGGTGCTTGAAAGCCAAGACAAAAGCATCAGACTTGCAGCAGTCATTTGTTTGCTTTTGATAGCCCAAATTAGGGAATGGTTGCTGCTTCGCGCCAAGCAGTTCTAATAAAAGTAGGCCTGCGCTTTTCGCGCAGGCAAGGCGACCAGTTTTCTGTCTTCAGACAGAACAGAAGACGGGCATTTCCATTTACATTTTGCAGGAGTCTAATATATAAATCTTTCTATATAAATGAACACGAAAAACAACAAAAGGTAATTCCTTGGAGCAGAAAGAAGGGCAAACACCAAGCATTTCAGATCTTCCGCAAGGGCTTAGGGATATTGCTAAGCTTCCCTCCGACCAGCCACAGCAGCAGCCGCAGGCCCCAAAGCCAAAGAGGCCAAGAACACAAAAAGAGCAGGAGCTGGACGCCATTATAGAAAAAAGAAAGCAAATTATCCAGCAGCTGAAAGCCAAAAACCAGGAAGCTGCTGCGTGCAGGAAAGAAATTGCACAAATCAAAAGCTTGATTTCAGTCAAAGGCGGAAGCAAAACCCCCAAGCTAATCGCAGAAGTTGAAAGGCTTGAGTTTGCAATAGCAACAGAAGCTTATACTCCCAAAAAAGAAAAGGAGATGATAAAGAAAATAAAAGCTCTCAACGAGGAAATCGCAAAAAACAAGGAAGTGGATGAGCTTAGGAACAAATTCCACGAGCAGCGACGCATCCTGAAGGAAATCGTTTCAGAGATAAAGTCGCTAGAAAGCGAGCTTGCTTCTGTGCGCAAGGCATGTGACCAGAAATATGCAGAAGTGCTGGCTGAGCGCAAGGAGGCGCAAGAAAGAAGGAAGCAGGCGCAGCAAAGAAGGCTGGAGCAACTTAAGCAAAGAGTAAAGGAAGAAAACGAAAAGCTGCGCAAGAAGCAGCTTTCAAAATACATGGGCACTTACGAGGATACTGTCACTTTGGATCAGATTGCAATAATTGAAAAGAAAGAAAAAAGCCTGCCTCAAAGGAATAGCAGCCGCAGGTAAAAGAGGGGAGACATATAGTCTCTCTTTGCCTCTTCGTTTGAAAAAGTTCCAGCAATAGCCTCCCTTGCCTTTGCGCTTTTTGCAGCCTTATTGACCACAAAATTCAAAAGCCACTCAATC
The DNA here is from genome assembly GCA_038887295.1 of Candidatus Anstonellaceae archaeon. GTDB lineage: Archaea > Micrarchaeota > Micrarchaeia > Anstonellales > Anstonellaceae > UBA10161. The sequence continues at coordinate 92,298 of JAWAKW010000001.1, forward strand.
CTGCCAAGCTTCTGCATTGCATAGCTTGTCTGAAGCTCATTTCCTATTTCGCCCCAAAGGCGCTGGTCATATTTTGCCATTGCTTCTGCACTGGTGTCTCCGCTTGAAAGGGCTTCATTGGCAACCTCTGCCGCAATCTTGCCTGAAGTCATTGCATTCCCTATACCTTCGCCAGAGAATGGATCTACCAAGCCAGCCGCATCCCCAACCAAAAGCACACCCTCGCCGCTTACCTTCCTTCTTTTTGAGCCAAAAGGAAGGGACCACGCGCTTATAGGTGAGGCTTGGGTGGCGGATGCAAATCTCTCTTTGAAAAGCGGATTTTTTTGTATAATGTCCAGCATTGCCTGATGCAAGTTCACATTACCTTTCTTCATATCGCTCATTACCATGCCCACTCCAACATTTGCAAGCCCCTTTTCAAGGGGGAATATCCAAAAGTATCCAGGCATTATCGACTTCACAAAATGTATTTCCAAAGTCGAATTCATCCCAGCTATACCGCTGTAGTATGCCCTATATGCTATGCAGGTGTGCTGAGGGTCAACTTCATTTCCCCGGATTTCCCTTGCAATAAGCGAAGAGACTCCGTCTGCGCCAATGATTATCTTACCTTGAAATTCCATCTCTTTACCGTTTTTGTCCTTTGCCCTCACACCAACGATTTTTCCATCCTTCTTTACAACCCCCACAACAACAGTACCATCATACGCATCGCAAGTCTTTTTTGCACAATTCCAAAGGATATGGTCGTACACCATCCTTCTGCAAACATATCCTTTTGCTATCTGCCCATCGCTTCCCTTGAATGGGATGGTCACTGTAGTTCCGTTGGGCGAAGAAAAAGTCAAGCCAGTAACCTCCCCATGCTCTGCTTTTTCAAGCTCCTCAGTCAATCCCAATTCACGCAAGACACCCACAGATTTGCCAGAAATTGCATCCCCGCAAGTTTTGTTGCGCGGCCAAGTTTCCTTTTCCAGCAAAAGAACCCGCCTGCCTTTCCTTGACAAAAAGGCTGCTGTCGTCGAGCCTGCAGGGCCGCCACCCACTACGATGGCATCATAAAGTATCTCTTCTGTCATGTTTGCACCTTCAAGATTGGTTTTTGTAGGCACTAAAGGCTAAAAAACTCTATGTTCACTTTTCTTTTATGGCAAGCAGCACCTCATTTTCCGGTGTGAAGGTCACCTGGCTTGGGCACGCTTCAGTACTGCTTGAGGCAGAAGGAATGGCAATCTACATCGACCCATTTGTCCTTCCCAAAGGCGCCAAGGCTGCAGACGTCATTCTTTATTCGCACGGGCATTTTGACCACTGCGTCCAAGCACCTTCAATTACAAAGACCAGCACAATTTTGATCGGGTATGGCTGCAAGCTCCCCTGCAGATTAATTGAAATAGGCCAAAAAGAAAAAGTCGGCAATGCGATAATTGAGGCAGTCCATGCGTATAACATAAACAAGCCCTTCCATCCAAAGGGTGCGGGCGCAGGCTACATTGTCCGGTTCAAATCAGCTTCAGTGTATTTTGCAGGCGATACTGACTTTATACCTGAGATGGCAAGCTACAAGTGCGACATCGCGCTGCTTCCGATAGGAGGGACCTACACAATGAATGAAATTGAAGCAGCCGAGGCAGCCGCAGCCATCATGCCAAAAGTGGCAATCCCTATCCACTACAACTACTTGAAAGAGCTGAAAGCCGACCCTGAGAAATTCAAGCTTGCTGTAGATGAAAAAACTGGCGGAAAAGTGGATGTGCGCATTCTCTCCCCGCTTGTCTGATTGGCGAATAAAATATGAAGGCAATCTGGCTGGTTGTTTTCTTTTCTTGCATCTCATTTGCCAGCCTTACAGAGTGCATAAATCCATCTCAGCTTGAAAGGTTCTGGACCCTTTCCTCACACGTCAAATCCAACCCATACATTTACGATTTCGGCTCACTGAAATTCTATTCATTGGAGTTTTACAATTCCACAGAAGGCCTCGGCCTATCCAACGTGTCATTGGTTGAATGGGAAAAGCTGCGCTCTTCCCTTTCTTTGGAAAATTCGCGAGATACTGAAATGGTGAAAGTGAAGCTCGAGGCAGCTTCACAGGCAATTGCAGATGCAAAGGAAGCCCATGCAATTTCCTACAGGTACTGGAAAAACGCAAAGGATGCCCTAAAAGAAGTCGAGTATAATTTGGAAAATATAGCGCTTTTTTCCATTACTTTCATGTATCTTCCAGCCTTCCCTCTTCTTTTTGAGGCTTTTATAGCATACAAAGCAATTCGGCTTGCAGAAGTATCTGTCTATTCGTTCTATTTCCCGTTTTACTATTCGCTTGCCCTCAGCAAAGCTGCTGATGCATATGAAAATGCCAATTCTGCGGCGCTGGAAGCTGCCTTCCTTGCCCAAAGCCTTCTTGATGAGCTTGAGCATGCGGGGGCAGGAAGCCCAAAGTATTCGGGGGCTGCCAAAGATCCCTTCCTTTATGCAAAATCCCAAGCAACAGGTTTTTCAAGCTTTTGCGAGCGCCAACGGAGATCTTCAGACGCAATAGTGGAATATTTTGCAACCAAGCCTTACCTTCCTGACTTTTCCAACATCAGCTTTGGCACATACCTTCAGATTACTGCAGGCGACGGGGAATATTCTGCAGTATGGATGCTCCTTAAGATTTACAAGGAACTATCCGAAGCAAAAAAGGCAATACAGTCAGAGTACCTTCACGCAGAATTTACTGCCGAATCCTCGCTGCAGCAGCTTTCTGCAAAAATCGGTGAGCTTAAAAAGGAGGACATAATGCTGATAGGCGAGCCTGCTTTTGCGGCAGACAAGATAGTGGTTGGGACTGAGTTTTCTGGGGTGGCAGCAGGGCTGGTGCAGGCAGAAGCGCAATATGAAAAAGCAAGGCAAAAATACTACGAGGCACAAAAGGCACACTCCTCCAAAATGAAAGACTACTTGGCAATAGCAATCAAATCAGCAAAAGACTCTGAGGCAATTTCTGCAAACGCGATCTATTCATTGTCCAAAGTGCATTCTGCGGCAGTTGCTGCAGTGGAATCAGAAAAGGAGCTTGCGCAAAAAGCAATTGCAGAGGCAGAATCAAAAATCAACCTCTCTGTCAATTCACTGGAGTCCTCCAGCCTCTCCCTTCAGTCTTTGAAGGCGCTGGAGGAAGCAAAAAAAGCATATACCCAAGCGTCGCTTGAGCAGACGTTGGGCAAAAAATACAAAGCTTATTCTTCAGCTGTCGGGTCTGCCTCTAAAGCGCTTCTGCTTGCAGAAGGAAGCCAAATTGCAGACAACAGCCAAACAGTCCGACAAGCATTCATCCAGCTCAAGGACCTGCTGAATGCTGCAGAAAAAGACGGCTTGGATGTTTCTTATCAGAAGGAGCAGCTGCGCGAGCTTGAATCCCTTTTCAAGGCATCCAGCCTCTCTTTGGTAAAAGAGGAGCTTCATGACAAGCTTCTCAAATTGCTTTCCGAGCAGAGAAAAGAGGTGCTTTTGCTGCTTGAAGCGCACTATAGCGAAATCGGGAAAGATTACTGCAGCCTTCTTGCGGATGCCGAATTTTTGAGGCAGCAGGACGCATTTGCTTTGCAGGAGACGGATCCCATCAAGCCATATTTCGACGGCTGCCGCTGCCGCTTTGAAAAGGCTGCGGGCAAGCTCAAGGAAATCCAAGAAGCACTTGGCAAACTTAAGGCAGAAGCGCAAAGAAGAATTCCTGATTTCCTTTCTTTTCTGCTTTCAGCAAATGCAAAGGCATTCGAGCTTACACCCCCTCCGGTTCTTGGGCAAGCACAAAAATCACAAGTAACCATCCTTAGTTCTAACCCAAGCCACTTTTCCTCTTTGGCCCCCGTCCATTTTTCAGCCAAAACCAGCATCCCACTTTACTCTTCTGAAGCTACAGAAGGGAAGCTCCTTGACGCATTTTACAAGGACGGCCAGACCACTATTGTTGTGCCTTCAGTTTCCCCGCAGCAGAAATTCATCTTCAGGTTTGAAAAAGAGCATCTGCCGGCAAAGAAGCTTTCGCAGACTCAAAAATGCAAGAAAGCCGTCCCAGAAGAGGCAGAAGTAGAGCTTGCAGTAAGCTTTTCTGCAACTTCTCCTCTTCCTGTGCTTTTTGTCCAGGAACCAACAGCCGGACCTTCAAAAGAAGCATACGCTCACTTTTCTGGAAGCTCATTTAGGCTTCAGTCAACAGGCACCCCACAACCTCAGCTTTATGGCAAATTGGAGCGAATTCCTGCAGGCCAGCACACGCTGACCATAACTTACTATTTGCTGGAGCCGTTCAAAGTTGTCAAAAAAGAAAGGTCAGTTGAAAAGGAAGGCAAAACAGCAAAAGTATCATACGTAATTGAAATACGCGAAATTACTATTGGCTGCGAGGAGGCAACTGTTTTCCTCCACGAGCCTTTCACAGCATCCAATTTCTCCATTATCCCAATCGGGCCGCATAAGGTTTCAAGGCAAAGTTTCGTCTCCTTTGCAGGAAATACGCAAGCAAGCTTCTCCTTTGCTTTGTCTGAAGGCAGCCAAAGTCTGCAATTTCTTGCAGCCTTCAGTGTGGACGACGTGGATTCTGCAGTCGAAGAAGCACTAATGCAGACAGAGCTGCAAACCTTGCTTTACAACAAAAGCAGCCAACAAGAGGTGCTTGCGCAGGCAAAGCTTCTGCTGCAGCAAAACAAAACGCAGGAAGCCCTCAGGCTCCTTTTGCAGATGCCTGCGCCTGTGTCTGATGCGATGCATTCAGAATTTGAAAGCGAAAGCGCCCAAATATCGCAAGCCATCTTGCTTGCAAATGAATCCGTAAACCGGCTGCTGCTGGCCAATGCAACCGCAAGGGCAGCACAGCTTTCCTCCCTTGTTTTTACTTTGTCCGATAGCCAAAAGCAAGCACAGCTTCTTTTTGAGCAAGGGAAAACCAAAGAAGCCATTTTGGCCCTGCGCAAATCTTACAGCCAATTTACTTCCACCCTTGCCTCCCTTGCCTCAAAGACAGCGTCCTCTGCAGTGCAGGCGCTTTCCTCTCTGAAAAATCCGCCAGCGCAAGCCCAAAGCCAAATATCTGAATCCTACATGCTTTATGCGCGAGGCGAGTTCTTGTCTTCCTTTGAGCACGCTGCACTTGCAGCAGCCATTATAGAAAACTCAGAAAAAAGCGAGCAGGCAAAGCTGGAGGAAGCGGCAGAGGATGCTGAATTAATAAAGGCAGAATTTGTCAAGCGCAAAAGCGCCGTGGAAGAAAAGCTTTCACAATACCGACAGCATTATTCTTCCCTCTCCTCTCAGACAAAACGCAAGCTACCAATCCAGCCATCAGAGGTGCAAGAGAGGCTGGAGGCAGCCCAAAAGAGGATAGCCGCAAGGCAAAAAGACCCGCTCAAGGCAGCCTCAGAAGCAAACCTTTCGTTACAGGAGCTCTTGCAGCTGGAACAAATAATTGAGAAAGCACTGCTTCAGCTGAAATCTACTGCGGAGTCTTCCCTGCAAGTTGCTCAGCTTGCAGTTGGGCAAGCAAGCGAATCTGCAAAAGAGGACGAAATTACCCCTCTAAAGCAGGAGCTTTCAAAGTCCGAGGAATTCTTTGAAGCAGGGCTTTATGCAGACTCGCTGGCTTCTTCTGAAAGGGTGATAAGAACCGCAAATGCAATCATTGCAAAAAAGCCACAGCTAGATATCAAAACAATAGGGCTTGGAATAGCTTCCATCCTCTTCATAGGGCTGGCAGCTTGGGTATTTTTTGAGGGCTCAAAAAAGGAAAAAGAAAAAAAGCAGATTCCAAAAGCAAATGAGCCAAAGTTATAAAGCTTCGCAGCAAATTTGATGTGGTGGGGGGATGCAAGACCTGATCTCAATCCGTGACCTTGACAAAAAGCAAATAGAAAGTTACCTGAAGGAAGCTGCAAAAATGGAAAAACTCCTTTCTGGCAAAAGGCAGCTTTCCTTGCTTGGAGGCAAAATGATCTCGATTATGTTTTTTGAGCCTTCTACGCGGACCAACATGTCCTTCCAGGCGGCTGCAAAGCGGCTTGGCGCAAAAGTCCTCACCTTTCACCATTCTGTAAGCTCCACTGCAAAAGGTGAGACTTTCTCTGACACTGTAAGGATGATGGATGGGTATTCAGATGCACTTGTAATAAGGCATGCGATGGAAGGCGCAGCCAGGCACGCAGCAGACCTTGCAGATCATCCTGTAATCAATGCTGGTGATGGAGGAAACCAGCACCCCACCCAAACACTAATAGACCTTTACACTATCTCAAAGCTCAAAGGCAAAATCAGCAATCTTAATGTTACGCTGCTTGGGGACTTAAAGCATGCAAGGACCATGCGCTCGCTTTTGTACGGGCTTTCAATGTTTGGTGCGGAAGTGACGCTTTGCTCTCCCGAATCGCTTAGGATAGATAGCGAAATCCTTTTAGAGATAAACGAGAAGTTCGGCGCAAAACCAACCCAGACCTCCAAGCTTCAGCTGAAGGATTGTGACGTGCTTTATGTATGCAGGATACAAAAGGAAAGGTTCTCCGACCCTTATGAAGCTGAGAGGATGCAAAAGGAGTTCCGAGTGGAGCTGTCTATGCTTTCAGAGGCAAAAAAGGACCTAGCAATACTTCATCCGCTTCCAAAATTGGATGAGCTTCCTGTAGAGTTGGACTCCACTCCTTATGCAAAATATTTTGAGCAGGCAAGAAACGGCGTTCCGGTCAGGATGGCCGTTCTGCATCTCTGCATAAAGGGTTGATGTATATGCCGCTAGTAGTCAAAAAGATAGAGGAAGGAACGGTAATGGACCACATTGCCGCAGGGATGGGCATGAAAGTTTTGCAGATAATCTCTCAAAAATACCCTATCCAAAATGCAGCAGCACTTATCATCAATGTCCCCTCAAAAAAGCTTGGAAGAAAAGACATAGTGAAGCTTGAAGGGGTGTTTGTGGATGAAAAAACAGCAAACAGAATTTCGCTTATTGCCCCGGATGCGACAATGAACATAATCAAAGATGGGAAAGTGGTGGATAAGCACAAAGTGGCACTTCCCCGGATGCTTTCCGGACTTCTTTGCTGCCCAAATCCAAAATGCATAACCAATCATGAGCATATAGAAACAACATTCAGCGTCGAAGGCAAGAAGCTAAGGTGCAGGCACTGCGAAAGGCTGTTCTCCCCAGAGGAATTCGCATGAAATCTATATTTGTCAAGCTCAAGCCTGCCAATATGCTGCTTTTGCTTAAGGATTCCAGCCAAAACTGGTTCCCTTCCAAACTTGCCCGAGGGGCAAACTGCTCCTATGTTTATACCGTGGCAATACTGAATAGGCTGCAAAAATTTGGCATCATCAGCTTCGAAAAAAAAGGCAAACAAAAACTTTATCGCTTAACAGAACGGGGGATGCAAATTGCCTCAATTTTGGACGATTTCATAAAAAGGTGCGATGCCGCATCCCAGGAAAGCAAGCAGCAGTTGCAGGAGCAGAAGCCCGCGGAGAAAAAGTGAGCATTTTTATACTTTCTTTTTGTGCAAACTATGGTGGTTAAGTTGCCGGCGATAAAGCAGCAGCCTGTCGACGAATCCATGCTTTCATTTGTGCCTGCAGGCATGCCAAGGAAAATAGCAGAATATTTGGTGTCAAGCCTTTTGGGCGCAATGGTGCTTGCTGGGTTTTTTGCAGTCTCAGAGCTTTCAGTACTCCTTTTTCCAAAAAACAACTTCATTTCTCTGATGTTCTTGCCTATCGTTTGCGCAATGCCGTTTGTAGTAGGGGCGCTTGCAGCACTGGTCCTTGAAAAAATCAAAAAGAGGCCAATCACCATCAAGCAGGCAGCAATAGCCGGATCGTTAGCAGGTTTCCTTGGCTCATCATTTTCAGCTATGTTCCTTGCAGCTTCTTGGTTCCTTTTCCCAAAAGTTGCACCATTTGGCGAAAGCATACCGCAGCTTCTCTCCCTACTGCTTTTGCCTCTGATAGTTTTCATTGACACTTTGCTTGCAGCAGTGGGAGCAGTTATAGTTGCAAAATTCGCCAACCAATAAATGTTTATGTCGTTGTTGCAGGATTTTCAGGCGCAGTCAGGAATTTTTGACATAGCCATAATTGCCGCAACCATCTCCATACTCATTGGCGGGATTGTCTTTGGGTTAGGGATAGGGTTTGGCATAAAGCGCTTGAGGCTAATGGGTGCAGAGGAAATCGCCCAAGGGATAATTTCTGCCGCAATGCTCGGCGGCATAATCTCGTTTGCAGCAATTGCCGACGCATCGGTTTCCTCCCTTGTCCCAACAGAAGGTCTGCCATCCTGCCCTCCAATCCAAGCACCAACAAGCTCGCCTTTTGCATTTTATTCATGCTTCCTTTATGCCCAAAGCAGCTCATTTTCGCTTCTTGCTTCCTATCTTTACCGCTGTGCAGACATTTCAGGGATTGCAGGCTCCATCCAAGTAAAGACAAGCGAAATCCTGCTTGAGCCATTTTTTGCCCTAAAATCCTACTCCCAGCAGCTTGCTGGTTTGGCAGCAGAAACCTCTGCCTTGGCAGCACTTTCTGCTTTTGAGCTTGAAATTGCGCTGACAGTGCGTAACTTTGCGCTTGCTTTGTTTTTGCCTGCAGGGCTGCTGCTTCGCACCTTTTTTGCCACCCGGCGGCTTGGGGCAGCCATAATGGCAATTTCAGTTGCAGCCTACCTTATCTATCCCATCATTTTTCTTCACTCATTTCAGGTAAGTAAAACTTTGGAAGCAACCCAGCAGGCAATCAATGAGGCAGAAAGTTTCAGCAAATCCTTTGCCTCTTTACCTCTGTTGGAGCTGGACCAGCCTGCAGCAGTGAAATCCAAAATAAGCCAAATGGCTCAAGGCGACTTCCCTGGCAAAGTCCAGGCACTGTTTCCGACAAGCGCCTATGCCATTTGGATGGCAAAAATAGACTTAATCTTTTACCCTCTACTTTCGCTTGTGGTTTGCGCAGTTGCTTCGCTTGAGCTTTACAGGCTGTTTTCTGCGCAAGTCTTCTTTTCATTCATAGATTCCATTTGAAGTTTTTTAAGTAACTTTAAGTTCCAGATAAAACACACTGCTTTTAATAAAGATGCATCACAAAGCCCTGCGATTTGTATGGTGCAACTTCAACAGAACAAGTCTTCGGTGCAGCAGATCTTTCTTGCTGCGACAGTGTTTAGGGGAGGCTCATTTGCGTCCTTTACATTTTTTTCCTCAGAAAAGCAAAGGCCGGGTGCTTGGCTCGTCAAAGAAGGACAGCTTTTCTACTCTGAGCCATTCCCAAGCGAGATTTCAAAGTTCATCCCCAAGCCTTCCGGGATATACGAAATAGGCACAGCAACGTTTTTCATTGACAAGAACAACAAAGCGATTCTGCAGCATCTTACCCAAAACATTTTCTTCAGAGAAAACAAAGAATCTGCAATGAAAGCAGCGCTTCTTGAAGGGCTTATTCTGAAAGTGGCAAAAAGCTATCTTCAAAAATCCGGCATCTCATCATTTGCAGTAGCGTTTGACAAAGAATGTCCACTTCTGGAGCCGGCAATGGCATAATCAGAAGCTTTTTTCAATCAAAGAAAGCACTTTGCGTATTTTCTCAAACGAAGCCTCAAACCTTTGTCGATAGACATACGCAAGCCCTTCAGCAAGGTCATCGTTTTCCTGCATTGGAGAAAGCACAAACCGATACCTTCTTTTTTTCTGCTCAATTATGCCGAGCTTTTTGAGCTGGAGAAGATGGTAGTGCACCGCCTTCGGATTTGGGCTGCTCTTTTTTATCTGCGCTATCTTTTCAATTATTTGGTGGATATCAGGATCATTGTGGGTTTCCCTTTTTTGATAATGGAAAAAAAGCAAGGCTTCCAACACCTCTAGCAATCCTGTTCTGGATTCATTTGGGTAAATTAGTCCAAGCGAGAGCGCAAGGTATCTTATAAGCCCCTTTCGCGTAAGCTTGACTTCCTCAGAAAGCTGCAAATCCCTTACAAGGCATTCCCCTCTAATCAGCCTTGATTCCGGCATTTCCATGCTTTGCTGTAGGCACCAAAAGTTAAAAACTCCAACGCAAATATCAGCTTATGCTCAACCCTACCACTCATTTTTACCCGATAAGGCTTGTTGCTTATGTGCGCAATGAAGTTGAAATGGAAGTGAGCGTGCACAATTCCGGCTCCGAGCCAAGATGGATAGAGTGTGATGTAGCAGTCCCAGAAGCCATCTCGCTTGCCCCCGACAGACAGCTTTCAAAAGGCAGAATGCGCGTAGGGATAGCTCTTCCTGGGGGGAAAGCAAGCAAAAAAGTCAAAATCTACGGCGGAGCAGGCTCTTACCCTGATACTTACACAATCAGGCTTACCATCTTTGGGTTCGGAGCAGACGGTGCAATAGCAGAAAGGTACGACCTTAAAGCAGAGCTCCGCTGCGAAAGGGTGGGACATTAAGACTTCATTCTTGTGATTATTGGCTCCAGGTGCGCAAGCACGCTTGCAAACACCTCATCCTTCGGCTTGCTTGCATCCAAAACTGCAAAGCAGTATGAAAGAAAGCCATCCTGTACCATTCTCATGTAATTTTTCCTAACCAAAGAAAGAAACTTCACATCATTTTCGTGCCTGTCCAATGCCTTTTGAACCACTTTCCTACTCCTGCCAACTGCAGGGTCAATATCCAAAATAAAAACCAAATCCGGTGTCTGCGCACTCAAACCCAAAATTTTCTCCTTCAGCCTCAAATAACCCATGCCCACCCCTTGGTATGCAAGGGTGGAGTGCAAATACCTGTCGCAAATCACCACAAATCCAGCTTTAAGCTCCTTTTTGATTTTCCCTTGGCCGCCCATTATGTCATGGATGAAAATATCTGCAAGCTGGTCTGAAGGGATATCTGCCTTGCGCCTCAGGTGCAAAAATGCCTGCTTTGCCTTTTTGGTAGGGTATTTGTGGATTCTATATCTTATTTTCTTCTGCCTTAAATAAGAGGCAAGCAGCCGGATTTGCTCGCCTTTCCCCGAGCCATCAATCCCTTCAAAAGCCAAAAGCATGCCATTTTGTTGCACTGTAATTTTAAAGTGCTTCCCCTATTTTTTTGCATGGCAGCTGTCTTGCTGGTTGGTGCCTCAGGCAGACTGGGCCGTGCCATTTCAAAAGAGCTTGCCAAGCAAGGCTACAAAGTAAGACAGGTGGTGCGAAAATACAAATCAAGCACAGATGTGATTGTTTGCGACCTTTCAAAATCGCAGCTGCCGCCATCTGCATTCTCTGGCATTGATTTTGTAGTTTTTGCAGCAGGTCTGACAGGAAGCCACCCATATGAAAAATTGCGGCAAGCAAACGTGCTTACGATAAAAAACCTGCTTTCTTCATGCCCGCCATCAATCAAAAAGGTGGTGGTTGCAAGCTCAATTTCCGTATATGGGATGCATGAGGGAAAGCTCATCGACGAATCATTTCCACTTTTGCCAATGACGGACTATGGCAAAAGCAAGCTGGAAGGGGAACAGGTGGCAAGAGAATTTTGCCAAAAATTGCCAATAGTCTTCCTTAGGATTGGCATGATTTACGGCCCGGGCTTTGAGGAAGGGTATTTCAAAGTGCTGGAACTCCTTTCCAAAGGCAAGATGCCCCTTGTTGGGAGCGCAAACAACCGCATTCCGCTGGTGCACATTTCAGATGTAGTTTCTGCTTTTCTTTGCGCCATAAAAAGCAAGACACCGCGCTGCGCAACATACAATATAGTTGGCAAAGAGCAGCTTACACAAAAAGAGCTTTTGTGCATGGCTTCAAGCAAGCTTGGCGCACCCCAACCGCAAATCCATATTCCAGTGTTTTTGCTTTCTTTGCTGGTGCGCGTCTGGGGCCTTGTGGGCAGACCCCCTTTTGACGTGGAAAACATCCACCAGCTTTCCTCTGACCGGGCGTTTTCAACTGCCAAAGCAAAACAAGAGCTCGGCTGGCAGCCAAAGGTAAGCATAAAGCAAGGGCTTCCCCAAATGATAAAAATATATAAATTGAAGGCACAAGGCAAATAGCGTGGTTTTGTGGAAGGAAAAGTTGAGCGATACATTAAAGATGAGCTTGCCCGCAAAGGAGGCTTGCTTTTCGCCTTGATTGACCCCGTGGATTACAAATCCAGCCAATTGGCAGCGCAGGCAGGAATCAGCGCAGCGGAAGCCGGCGCAGATGTGGTGTTGGTAGGGGGGAGCATAGGTGCTCAAGGAGAACTTTTGGACAGCGTCTGCAAAATGATAAAGGAAAAATCCTCGGTGCCAGTGGTGCTTTTTCCAGGAAATATCGCAACTGTAAGCAAATACGCAGACGCGCTTTATTTCATGTCGCTTCTCAACAGTCGCAATCCGTATTGGATAAGCCAAGCCCAAATGCTTGCTGCCCCTATTATCAAAAGAATGGGGCTGGAAGCCCTTCCTGTCGGCTACATTGTGGTTGAGCCAGGGGGGACAGTGGGGTTTGTGGGGGACGCTAACCTTGTCCCGCGCGACAGGCCGCAAATTGCCGCAGCGCTGGCACTTTCTGCGCAGCTTCTTGGGCACCGCTTCGTGCTCACAGACAGCGGAAGCAATCCAAGGACAGGGCCGGTCCCCTTGGAGCTGGTCCGCGCTGTTTCAAGCCAAATTTCCATTCCTTACATTGTGGGTGGAGGTATAAAAACTCCAAAAGAGGCAGCTTCAATAATTTCTGCCGGCGCTGATGCAGTGCAGGTTGGCACTGCAATTGAGCAAGGAAGCGCAAAGGATAAGGTCAAGAAGCTTGCAGAGGCAGTGCACCAAGCAGGAAAAAAGAAACTGTAATCATCTTCTTGGTGATTTTATCAAAGAGGTGAAATTCGGCAGCCTGCAGCTTTCAATTTTCCCAACAGTTTATGAGCCAGCAGAAGATTCTTTTTTGCTTGCAAACTACGCATCCGTGCTTGCTGGGGGAATAAGAATATTGGATATGGGGTGCGGCTGCGGAATTGCTGCTCTTGCTTCAGCAAAGGCAGACTCTGCCAACAGGGTGCTGGGGGCAGACATAAACCCAGCGGCAGTTGCTTGCTCCAGCTTCAATGCCCGGGCAAACAAAATCACAAACTGCTCCTTTATCCAATCCAACCTTTTTTCAAAGATACCAAAAATGCGCTTTGACGCCATACTTTTCAACCCGCCTTACCTTCCACTTCAGCCCAAGGAAAGGATGCGTGGGATAGAAAACAAAGCATATGACGGCGGCAAATCCGGCACAGAGGTCATTTTGAAATTCTGCAGCCAAGCAAGCAGATACCTGGAAGAAGGCGGGCATGTTGCAATAGTTGCAAGCTCCCTTGCAGATGGAATAGAGGTTTCCTCAAAAGCACTCCGCCAGCAATTTGGCAATTCAAGGCTGATTGCCCAAGAGAGTTTCTTTTTTGAGAAGATTGCACTGATTGAGGCGGTGAAATATGGCTGAAAAGTTCAGAGTGGTATTGGTTGAGCCAGAATACCAAATCAATGTCGGCGCAGTGGCACGTGTGATGAAGAACTTTGGCTATTCTGAGCTGTTTTTGGTCAACCCAAAATGCGACTATCTTGGGATAGATGCAATCAAACACTCCAAGCATGCACTTGAAATACTGGAGAAGGCCCAAGTGAAAAGCTCTCTTGAAGAGGCGGTTTTGGGCTGCAGCACTGTTGCGGGCACCACTGGGGTGCTTTACCGACATTGGCACAAAACGCTTCGCCTTCCACTTTCTCTTTTGGAATTCAAAAAGCTCCTCTCCCAAAGCCCTGACCAGAAAGTTGCGCTGGTTTTTGGCAACGAAGGCAGAGGGCTTTCAGAAAAAGACATCTCTTTTTGCGACATGCTGGTCACAATCCCTGCAAACCCACAATACCCAATACTCAACCTCTCTCATGCAGTTGCAGTGGTGCTTTATGAGCTTTCAGACATTCCATTTGTAGGCTATTCTCCGGCAGGAGAAAAGGAAAAGAAGCAGCTTTTAGAAGCCTTCTTTTCCCTAGTTGAGCGCTACAAAAGCAGCTTGAGAAACATAAACAAAACAAAAGTGGCCTTCCGCAGGATGGTCGGAAAGGCCATGCTTGCCGACAAGGAATGCGCAGCAATCCTGGGGGTAATAAAAAGGGCGCTACGCGAGCTTGAAAAATAGCTACTTTTTCTTGCTTTTTACTATCTTAACTTTGGATGGCGTAAGCAATATCTTGTCATTGTCTATGCGAGCAATGTCTCCGTTTATTTTGGTTATGTGCATCTTTATGTTGTCAATTATCTGGCGCAGCTTGTTTGGCTGTTTGCTCATCGGGCTGACGTTCAGAAGGATGATGTTTTTAGCTTTCAGTTCCTCCATGATTACATTCACATCATCTTCCTTTTCAAGAGCAAGCGGCTTCACATAAAAATCAGCAGCCTCGTGAAGAACATCTACATTCTCCATCTCAACTGCATTCATGTACTCCTCAAGGTTTATTTCCCTGCTGAGGCCAATGCTTTTGGTTATCTTTTCGAGTATGCCCATCCTCTCACCTCAATAATTGCAACATCGCTGTTTATTCGAAGTATAGTTTAATAAGGCTTATTCTTCCCATCAAAATCCCTGCAAGAGTGAGGCTATGTCGCAATCCTTCTCTGAAATACTATCCAAGCCTACTGTATTTGCAGACCGCAATGTGCTCTCATCTCACTATGTGCCAGAAACCCTACCTTTTCGCGAGGCTGAAATACTCAAAATCATGGAAGGACTTTCCCCTGCATTGGCAAATCAAAGGCCAAGGAACATGTTCCTTTATGGTAAAACCGGGACGGGCAAGACCGCATCAGTCAAGCATGTGATTGCAAAGTTTGAGGCATACAACCAAAATCAGGTGGCTGCAAAAGCAGTGTATATCAACTGCAGGATGTACAACTCGCGCTACCGCGTGGTGCAGAAAATAACCAAGGAGCTCTTGCCTCAAGTGGATTCCATGGGCTTTGGGCTTGCTTTGCTTTATGAAAAGATGAAGGAAGAGATAAACCAAAGGAAGCTTCATTTGGTGGTGGTGCTAGATGAGGTGGATATGGTAAAGGATTTGGACGATCTGCTTTACACCCTCACGCGCACCAATGATGAGCTTTCAGCAGGAAGCGTCTCTATTATAGGCATTTCAAACAAGCTGTCTTTCAAAGACCAATTAGATCCGCGCTCTCGAAGCTCACTTTGCGAAAACGAGTTTGTCTTCCCTGCTTATACTGCTCCACAGCTTCAAGCCATATTGTCTCAGCGGGCAAAGCTTGGGTTCAAGCCAGGGGCAGTCGAAGAGTCCGCCATCAACCTTATCGCGGCAATAACAGCTCAAGAATCTGGGGATGCCAGATACGCTTTGAGACTTCTTATAAAATCAGGTGAGATTGCAGATGAGAAAGGAGTAAGCAAAATTTCAGACAAAGAGGTGGAAGAAGCCCGCCGCTCAGTGGACAGGGATGTGGCATTTGATGCAATTTGCACCCTTCCTGACCACCAGCAGCTGGTGCTGCTTGCAATTGCCAACCTCTCCTTGGACAAAAGCAAAAACACACGGCTTTCAGATTCAGCTTCAGACGACGATTTCTTTTTGACTTCCGGGGAAGTGTATGAAGAATATTGCAGAGTTGCAAAAAAATACCGCAAGCCCCGCCGCTCCACCCGGTGGCACCGCGAGTATCTAAATGACCTTGAAATGCTGGGCCTGATTACCACTTTGGAGTCTGGCGCTGGGATGCGCGGCAGGACGCGGCTGATTCGCATAGGTTATCCTCCTGCTGACATCAAAAAAATCATAGAAAAGAATTTCACAATCATCGAATCTGGTGGATAAGATGATGCCTTCTGCAAAGCAAACCGCATGCATGATATTTGAATCTTTCCGCCTTAAGCGGCTGCCGCGGACAGGCTGGCTGGACTTCCATTTAGAAGCAGAATCTGTCGCAGACCATTCCTTTGGCACAGCCCTGATAGCGCTAGTGCTCTGCCGCATGGAAAATCTGAGCAAAGAAGAGGAGGCAGCTTTGCTTAAGCTTGCAATCCTTCATGATTTGCCAGAGGCAAAGACGGGCGACCTGTCTTGGCTTCAAAAGGAGTTTGTCAGCGCAGATGTGAAAAAGGCAAGCAAATCCCTCCTTTCAGGCACCTTCCTTGAAAGTGAGATAAGCGCTCCTTGTGAAGAAAAGTTGCTTCAGCTTTGCACAGATGCAGACAGACTAGACATGTTGTTTCAGGCGCTAATCTATAAGAAATCTGGAGCAAAAACAGACGCGTTCATCCAAAGTGCGCTTTCGCAGATAAAGTCAAAAAGCGCAAGAAAGCTTGCAGCAGAAGCAATCAAGCTTACTCATCCATAAGCTCAAGCGCCTTTTTTACAGACATCCCTTCCCTTATCCCCAAGTCATCTGCCCAGCTAGTGAAATACTTTATTTTTGCCTTGAAAAACTCGTCAAAATTCTTCACTCCTGTTACAAAAGCAGCAATATCTCCGTATTTTTCTGCGGCCTCTTTTGAAATATAGCCGCAGGCAACATATCCTCTTTTTGCCTTGACAATAAGCAAAGGCACATTCCCAAGCGGAAAGCTCAATCCAATGTATTCCCTCCCTTCAAAAGTAAGCTTCTCCTCCATAGCTTCGCCTCCAGCAAAGCCTTTACCATCTTGGACCAGAATTCCATCTTTCAGTAGGCGGCCTGAAATTGCCTTCCCTGCTTGCCGCATGCCGTGCAGCCTTGCTTTTCAGCTTTTCAAATATCCTTCTGTGCTTGCCACATGAGATGCAATAATAGTTTTCAATGAAGCTTGTGGTTTTGACGTCATCACCAGTCTTAAGTTCTGTGGAAAATACGGTCACTCTCCCAAATTTTACTGCCTTATCCTTTGGCATAGTCCTTCCGCAAGCTGCGCATGTGACTAGCCTTTCCCTTCCTCTTTTTTTGCTTGCCATATTCTCACTTCTCTCTAATCTTTATAGCATAGCGCCCCACTACCTTGGCGCCAAGCTTTTGTGCAATAGTTGATTTTTCTGGGTCAAGCACGATAAGTTGCCCAGAAAATTTTTCAGTGAGGTCACTGCTTTGGCAAACTGGACATGAATTGCCTTCAACAAGAAGCTTACATTTTTTGCAGGCCTTCATTTCTTCTTCTCCTCCTTTTTCTCTTCCTTTTTGGCAGCTGCTGCAGCCAGCCACTCATCCTTGCCTAACCCTTCCGGCCTCATAGTGAGCCCTATTTTGCTTTCTGGTATGCTCCCTTTTAGGCTTACTGTGGAAATCTTGGCAAATACTCTGTCGCCTTTTTTCAGCGTTTTTTTGCTTTCCTTTCCGGTAAATGACATGGTCTTCTTGTTGTAATTTAGGAAATCATTTGCAATTTGTGAAAGGTGGACCAGCCCTTCCATAGGCCCCAAAGAAAGAAAAACTCCAAACTCCACCACTTCAGAAACCTCAGACTCAACTATCTCATTTATCTGGGGAAGATAAGTCAAGACTTCAAATTCAACCTCGTAATATGCCGCAGTGTCGCCAGGAACCACCAACCCATCCCCAAGCGCCTTAGCATTCCACACCGCAAGTATGACTCCCGCGTCTTTGTCTATCCTCCTTTCGTACTGCTCCCGCAATATCTGCGTGAGGGCCTCCTCCAGCTTCATTGAGAAGAACTGGGGCGGAAGGCGGACCTTATCTCTGCACTTTAGAACATAATACATAATGCCACCTATAGCTTGCGCAACAGAATGACTGGCTTAAAGTGCCCCTATTTTCTCAAACAAGGTTTAAAATAGCCTACCTTACCTTTTGATATATCCCTTTGAGCAACAAAGCGTCCTTTTCAAGAAGGGGAGACTCGCAAATCACTCTGCCCCTCCAGCCGTTTTCCTTCCACGCCTGCGCAAGCGGCTTGAAAGGCGGAGAGTCAGAAGAAACTGGAAGGTGGTTTTTTTCACCCTTTGGGGTAAATTCTATCCCAGAAAAATGGCAATGGAAATCCTTGACAATTTTTGACCCAAGCCTATTTTCAACTACTTCCAATATCTCGATGTAGTCTTCTTTTGACGCAAGCCTTGCATGCCTTGCGTGGTAGTGGGCATAGTCTATTACAGGCACCACATTTTCCTGTCCAAAATGCTCAGACAAATCTATAATCTCCTCTAGAGAGCCGTAAGCAGAAGGTTTGCCAGTAAGTTCTGCGCCTAAGGCAACTCCTTTTATTCCAAGCGCCTTCATCTCATCCAAGCACCTCTGGTATGTTGCAATCACTTGTTTGCGACATTCCTGCGCCGGCCTGCCCATATAATGGCCGCTGTGTATTACAATAGGGGAAGCACCAAGCCAAAATGCAGCTTGTGCAGTGGAAACTATATGCCTAATGCTTGCCTCTATTTTGTATTCTTCCTTTGCGCAACAGTTGATGTAATAAGGGGCATGGCAGGAAAGCCGAACATTGTTTTTAGCCGCAGCCCGGCGCGCTTCCTCTGCCTTCTCCTTAGTCATCCTTACCCCATGCACAAATTCCACTTCCATTGCCCCCAAACCAAGTTTCCTGCAGTAGGCAATCCCTTCTGCCGTGCCTGCGGGGGCAGGAGTTTCAATAGGTATGCCTGCCGGCCCAAATTCAACCTCATCCATAGCATCACTTTCTGTTGAGATATTTGTAAAGCGCCAGCTTGAAAACCTTTAGCGGCAGCATGGCGCACCCTCTTCTTGCAGGCCCTGGTTCAATCCCTAAAAGCGCAAGCAGCAGCCTTTCATCCGCAGCCTCTGCTTCCTTCAGGCTTTTCCCCAGCATTTCCTCAGAAAGCATGGATGCAGAAGCGGTGCATATGACGCATCCTTCTGTCTGAAAGCCTATATCCGCTATTTTGCCATCTTCGATTTTCAGCTGCACCCTTACTCTGTCTCCGCAAAGCAAATTCTCATCCACAGCCTCGGCAGAGCAGGAATCCAAAACCTTGTGGTTGCGCGGGCGCTTGTAGTGGTCAATGATATTTTCCTCATAAAGTTTGCGGTCCCAGACCATGCCCTTACCCCAAAATCTTTCCGCATTTTTCTAAAACCCAAACCAGCTTTTCCACCTCTTCCTCTGTATTGTAAATATAAAAGCTGGCTCTGCAGCTTGCCTTCTCTCCCAACTCCTTAAGCAACGGCTGCGAGCAGTGGTGCCCCGCCCTAATACAAATTCCTTCCATATTTGCAAACTCAGCCACATCGTGCGGGTGGATTTTTCCAATGTTGAATGAAACAAGACCAGCTTCTTTCCTTTTTGGGCCGTGTATCCTTGCTCGCGGAATCTTCTCTATTCTCTCAGCAAGCATTTGCGCAAGCAAATTCACATGCTTGGAAATTTTTCCCATTCCGATTTTGCGCAAGTAGTCTATCGCAGCAGCCAGGCCCACTGCCCCTGCAACGTTTTGCGTACCTGCTTCAAACCTTTGCACAGAGTCTGCAAATTCAGTGCGATGCAAACTGACGCTTTTTATCATATTCCCTCCGAACAAAAATGGGGAAAGGTCTGCCTGTATCTCCTTTCTTATATAAAGCACTCCTACCCCCATGGGGCCACACATTTTGTGGCCAGAAAAAGCAAGAAAATCGCACCCTATCTCATGTACATTAATTGGGAAGTGTGGTGCGCTTTGCGCAGCATCAATACAGCTGTATGCCCCTGCCTTGCGCGCCAGCCTGCAAAGCCTTTTTGCGTCATTTTCCACACCAAGCACATTGGATGCATGGGCAAAGGAAAAAATTGCGCATTCATCTGCAAGCCTTTCTTCAGCCTCAGCGCAATCTATTTTCCAATCAGGTCCAATCCCGACATACTCAAGCTTTGCGCCAGTTGCTTGCGCAGCCGCTTGCCAAGGCACAATATTGCTATGGTGCTCAATCTTCGTCAAAAGCATCCTTGGCTTTTTTGCAAGCCTTCCCCTTATCATGTGCGAAACTGCATTCAAAGATTCAGTAGTATTGCGCGTAAATACTATCTCTTCTGCATCTGCCCCGATAAACTCTGCAACCTTCTTCCTTGCCTGTTCGTATTCCTCTGTCGCCTCCACAGAAAGCCAATAAGATGAACGGTGGACATTTGCATTGGAATTCAGGTAGTACCTTCTGATTGCTTCTACCACTTGGATCGGCTTTTGGGTGGTTGCAGCATTGTCCAAATAGACAAGCGGCTTCCCATTGACTTTCCTTTTGAGGATGGGGAAATCCTTTCTTATCCGCGATACATTAACCATCTTCAGCCTCCTTGCAAGCAACCGCAATCTTTCCATACACCATCTTTTCAATATGCTTGAAGGCAAATGAGCTTGCTTTGCCAAGTATCTCTGCCCCAAACCCTTCAATAAGCATTTTTTTTGCCTCTTTTTCAGGAAGCCCTCTGCTTTGAAGGTAAAAAAGCTGCTCTTGGTCAAATGTAGAAACCGCAGAGCCATGCGAGGCGTTCACTTGGTTGTTGTGCACAAAAATCTGAGGAGAAAGCCGACAGCTTGCCTCGCTTGATGCAAGCAGAGATTTTGCAACAAATGATGCATCCGCACCTTCTGCCTCCTGGGCTATATGCACTTTCCCTTCAAGAGTGCTTTTCGAGCTGCCAAAGCAGATATGTTTTACATTAGCTCTTGAAAATGTGTCTTTTGCCAAATGGCTTATGCGAAGATCTTTTTTTAGTGTTTGCTCTCTAGCCATTACTGAAAGTCCATATCTTTCGCATTTGCTCCCTTGCTTTTCCTGGAAAATTGCCTCTTGGTGCTGCTTTTCAGACGCTCCAAGGTCAAAGTCAAAGATTTTTGCCCGGCTTTGCTTGCCCAACCTATAAACATCTGCAGTTTCAATGCTGCAGCCTCCGCTTTCGTTGTGAAGCGCAGCAAACTCCAACCCGGCCTCGTCCCCAATAAAGAAAGTTCTGCACTCTGAAACGCTGCAGCTAACAGTGCTTTCAAGCACCACTTCAGCCTCAGCCCCGTCCTCCACAAGAAAAAACCAAGCAAAATACTCGGGCGGATTGCCGTGACAGCTTATCTTGGCTTTGCTTTTCCCTTTTCCAAAAGCAGCAATAGCAGCGTCTGTAAAAAGCGCAAAGGACAAAAGATAGCTTTCCGGAAACTGCCTCTCAAAATGCCTTTCAAGCTGCTCTTTCAAGGCATTTCCTGCAGATATCGTTTCTTCAAAAGAAAGGACCTTACAAGGCCCCTCACACTCAGCTTTTATTTGCGCTTTCCCGCGCTCCATCCGGAACCCTTCCACCTCTCCACTTCCTTTCATTTTCTCAAGCAGCTGCACTGCCTGCAACCTTTTTGACAACATCCATTCCGGCTCGCCAAGAAAAGAAGAAATTGCTTCTGCTTGCTGGCTTAGCGGCACTTTCATCCTACTGCACCTTCCAATTCCATTTCAATCAATCGGTCAAGCTCCACCGCATACTCAAGCGGAAGGTGTCTTACTATCGGTTCCACAAAGCCGCGTACGAGCATCCCAAGCGCATCCTCGGGCTTTATCCCTCTGCTTTGAAGGTAAAAAAGCTGCTCTTCAGAAATCCTTCCTACAAAGGCTTCGTGCGCCACAGTGCAATTTGGATTTTTGATTTCCATCACAGGCACAGTTTCCGCCTTAGATGAGGCATCTGCCATCATGCTGTCGCACCTTACGCTGCATCTTGCTCCGTCTGCACCCTTTGCTATGTGCACCAACCCGCGGTATCTTGCCACCCCGCCAGAATGGCAGATGCTTTTGCTTAATACTTTGCTGCTCGTGTTTTTTGCAAGGTGTATCACCTTTGCCCCAGTGTCTTTCACTTGCCCTTGCCCTGCAAGCGTGATGGACAAGTGCTCTGCGCGTGCCCCTTCCTCTGCAAGGACGCTGCAAGGATAAAGCATGGTCACTCCCGAGCCCAAGTTTCCTGAAATCCATTCCATAGTTGCGCCCTCCCCCACTATTGCCCTCTTTGTGTTAAGGTTGTAGACATTTTTGCTCCAATTCTGTATTGAAATGTATTGCACCCTGCTTGCTTTCCTTGCAAATATTTCAACGACAGCAGAGTGCAGGGAATTTTTGGTATAGCGCGGAGCTGAGCAGCCTTCAATATACTGCACTTGGCTGCCTTCCTCGGCAATTATCAGCGTATGCTCAAATTGCCCAAAGCCCGGGTAATTCATCATAAAATAGATATGTAGTGGCTGCGGAACCACTACGCCAGCAGGCACATAGACAAAGCTTCCGCCTGACCAGAATGCCCCATGCAGTGCAGCAAATTTGTTGTCTGATGGAGGGACGCAAGAAGTCATGAAATATTTTTTCACCAACTCTGGGTACTCCCGCACCGCACTATCCATGTCAGTAAAAATTACGCCTATGCTTTCCAAATTTTTCCTTACGCTCCTGTAAAGCACCTCTGAATCATACTGCGCAGAGACTCCAGCAAGGTATTTTCTTTCAGCTTCAGGGATGCCAAGCCTTTCAAAAGTTGCCTTTATGCTTTCAGGCACTTCCTCCCAGCGGTTTAGCAAATCCGTGCGCTTTCCTTTTGGCCTAACAAACCCCACCAGCTGCCCAAAATCCAAGCCACTCAAATTAGGGCCCCACGCTGGCATAGGTAGGCTTTCAAATATCTTGAAAGACTCCACCCTTTTTTCCCTCATCCAGTCCGGTTCGCCTTTCACATCTGAAATCTCATTTACAATGTCTAAAGTTAAGCCTAGCCGGCTCGCCTTGTAGCCTACAGTAAGCTGCTCGTCTGCACCAAATTCTGCTACAAGTCCAGTACCTACCACCTGCCATCCCCTTCAATCCCAAACACTTCTGTTCACCCAGCCATACCCTTCCTCATCAATTTTTTTGGCAATCCGCTCATCCCCAGAAAGAACTATCTTGCCGTGCCTCATAATATGGACTGCGTCAAGCTTAATGCCACGAAGAAGCCTTGCATAATGTGTCACAATCAAAAGAGAGTTATCCTCTCTTTTGAGCTTTGCCAGCATTTCCGATATTTTTTTCACCCCATCCACATCCAGCCCAGAATCAAGCTCATCCACCAGTGCAAGCTTGGGCTCCAGAACAGCAAGCTGCAGCAGCTCGCTTTTCTTTTTTTCCCCACCTGAAAAGCCTTCATTGAGGCTGCGAGTTGCAAACTCCTCCCCCATCTCAAGCATCCTCATTTTTTCAGAAAGGATTTTGCCAAACTCAGAAACCGAAATTTCCTCTCCAAACCGCTCAGAATAAGCCCTGCGCAAAAATGAAGCAAACGGCACCCCCGCAATTTCGTACGGGGATTGAAATGCCATTAGAATTCCTGCCTTTGCCCTCTCATGTGGCTTCATCAAAGCTAAATCTTTGCCTTCAAAGGTTGCCCTGCCCTTTGCGCAAAGTCTTGGGTTGCCTGCCAATGCCGAAAGCAAGGTGGTTTTCCCAGCGCCATTTTGCCCCATTATTACGTGCACTTCCCCTTTTCCAATCTCAAGTGAAATGCCCTTGACAATCTCCTTTTCGCCAGCAAAAACAGAAAAATTTTCCAGTTCAAGCAAAGCCATTTTCTCACTTCACGCAAAGCAAGCAAGGGTTTTTTGAACCCCTCTTCTCTTTTTTTGCAAGCGCCACTATTTTTGCAAGCTCAAAATCAATCGCAGACTGTCTCGTTTTGCCTTTTGCTATCCTGCTTGCAAGGCGAACGCACGCCTGCTTGGCTGCAAGCGGTATCCTTGCAGTCCCGCGCTTTCCGTTTATGTACTGCGATATTGCGGCTTCAGTAGTGCCAAGCAACCTTGCAATTTCAGACCGGCATATCCCCTCCCTTTCCATTGCAACCGCCAAATGCCTCGAGATAGCAGGCAATATTTTCCAGTGCACTTCAGAGCATGGAAGCATACAGCTGCATATGCGCATAACAATTGTTAAATTTATCGCTGGTCATTTGAAGAAAAAACCGGTTTCTCTTGCCCAGAAGAGCAAATCAGCATGCTCAATTGGCACCTTCATTTTTTTGCAAAAAGCAACCATTTTTTCCTCTATTTTCGAATACTGTGATTTTGTCAGGCTCTTTGGAGGTTTCTTTATTACTTTGTGCAAAGCCAAATTCTTAAGCACATGCCTGTCCAATATTGCAAGACCTTCACCGCGTCCGACATTCCTCAAATAATGCGTGGCTTCCTTTAAGCCAATCCCCTTCACATTTTTCACAAGAAGCTCCCTTGCTTTTTTGTTGTTTTCCATAAAAGTCAGCTCCTTGAGGCTTTTGAAGCCGTCCCTTCCAAAAAATTCTCTTGCAGCAACCAAAAAGCGCGCTTTGTTGTTGTGGAACCTTGCCTTTCCTTTAAGGACCGCAGCAATTTCCTTTTCATCACCTTCAAACAACAATCCACTTTTTTTAAGCTCCAGAATTGCTTCATGGCAAAGCACTGCCTTGCTTTGCGGAGTCAAGATGCAAAATGCAAGCTCCTCAAACAGCTTTCTTGGGCTTGCTTTTTTCATACTGCAAAATTGCATCATCCTTTTTTCTATCTGCCTTCTCTTTTTGAAGTACTCTTTAATCATGCCTTTCCTCCAAATCGCCATGACCAGGACAAAGGAGACGATAAGGAATCCTTTCAATTTTTTGCAAGCTTTGGCAAAGCTTTTCCCAGCTTCCCCCCACATCTACTCTTCCAAAAGCCCCATGGGCAAATTTTGTATCACCAGAAAACAAAACCCCAGTGCTTTTGTCAAAAATGCAGATGCTGCCGTCAGTATGCCCTGGTGTGTGAATGAACTCCAAAAGATGAGAGCCAAATCGGATAGGTTTCATCGGGTTGGGCACAGCATTAGAAGGAATCTTAATGTAAGGGCCCGCAAAGCCAAATTCATCCTTATGAAGAAGCACCCGCTTCCAATCTTCCTTCACTCCGCCAGTGTGGTCAAAGTGGCCATGCGTAAGTATGCATAAATCAGGCACAAAATCCAGTAGGGCTTTCCCATCCCCAGCATCAACCAAAAGGCGCCTTTTGCCTTCTTGAATTAAGTAAATTGTGCTGCAAAGTCTGCCTTTGGAGAAAAGCATATATGTGTCTTTCTCTATTTTTTCAAACATTTTCCCCCTTTATGGAGAATTTTCCTGCAGGCAGCGCCAGCAAAACCTCCTCTTTCTCTACCCCAATCATACTTGCTATTACTTCTGCCGCCTTGCCTTTTTCAGTCTGCCCAGGAGCAATTGCCACGCCATTCTTTGCTTCCGGATGGCATATTGGAAGGCAGACTGCTTTGCCATCTTGTGCGACTACTGCCATACCTAGCGCCACAGCACGAATCCACTCCCGCCTTCCACTTATTGCAAACCCGCCCTTCCCAATATATCCACCTTGGGCAGCTTTAGAAATCTGCTCCTTTTGCACAAAGTAAACGTCCACTGCTGCAGCCCCTATTTTCCATGCAGAGGAATGCGAGGCTGCAAACTGTGCAGCCTCTTTTTTTTCCTGCTCAGATGAGGATTTGCCATCAAAAAGGATGGTTGCAGGCGCACCTTGGATGTCTGCATGAAAAAACAAATCATTCTCCTTCATCACTGACAAAACAAGCTGGTCGTTTTGCTTTGCATCTCTTCCTGCCACCACCAGCTTTTTTCCAGAGGTAAAAAACCAATGGTATTTTTCGTACCACTCCTTCTTCCTTTTCATTTTTGGCGCCTTCTGCACCTTTTTCCCAGAGCTTGTCTCCGCAAGCTTTTTTTCAGTCTCCAAAATAGCCTTTTTTACCCCCTCTGCTTTTTTTGCAAGAGATTTTGCAAGCTCAAAATGCGCTGCAGCGTTTTCCTGCGCGCTTTTTCTTATGTCTATTTTAACCTTCATAGCTTAACCTCAGACTCCATAGTTTAAAAACTGTTTTTTCCAACAGACAATCGGTGTATAAATGCGTCAAAAAGTGTTAGCTATCATTTTGCTTGCTTTATTGGGCTTAGCCTTTGCATCTTCCCAACCTACGCAGAGACTCAAGGACGCTTTGCAGCAGCTTTGCACCGGAATCAAAGACCTGATACCTATTGCCGCCATGACTATGATAGTCCTCTCCGCAGTGATTTATGCAACAGGCCAAATGATGGGCGCAGAAACCCGTGCACGCGCAAACGTTTGGGCAACCTCCTGCCTTACAGGTGCTTTGATAGGCATCCTCATTGCAACCGTTGCTCCAAAAGTTTTGCAAATGCTTGCCCCACCAGGGACAACCCTATCATGCTGATTCCCTCGGTTTTTAAATTTTTGACCTTTAAGCTAACGCTATGGAGCCTGCATTTGCAGTAGGCATCAGCATCACTGTAATTATGCTTTTTGCCCTGCTTTTTGAGCGGCTGGGCATGCCCCTCATTTTAGGCGTGCTTATTGCTGGGATGCTGGTGGGCCCATATTCCCCACTTGCAGGGACGGAGTGGATGGGCTTCAACTTCAACAGCCTGCTGATTTCAAACCCTGCAACAGTTGAAGTTTTTGCAGTTATAGGCTCAGCCTTGATCTTGTTTGGAATAGGGTTGGAATTCTCCATAATCCGCTTGACTCAGTCAGGCGTGCTGGTGTTCCTTGCCACTGCTTTGAAAATAGGGCTTGCCTACATCATCACCAATTCTCTTATGCTCATGATTGGCTTTCCAGCGCCAACTGCGACGCTGATCGCAATTGCAATTTCATTTTCCTCCACCCCAATAATCGTCAAGCTTCTTGAATCAGCAGGCAAAATAAGAAGGCCTGAAACCCTTCTTGTATTTTCAATCATCGTGATAGAGGATTTGCTGACAGTCTTTATCTTAGGGCTTATTGCAAGGCCACCAACGCAAAGTGAATATGCAGTTGCAATCTCCCTTATACGCGTAATAGCAACTTTCGTTTTTGCCTATCTGGTGCTTTTGCGTATAATTTCGCGCTTCCTTTCCATGATCTCGCATTCAGATGAACTTTTGATTTTGGGGACAGTAAGCCTGGTTCTCATGATAGGATATATTTCAGAAATGATAGGGCTTTCATTTTCGGTAGGCGCCTTTCTTGCAGGAAGCACAATTGCAGGCTCATTTGAATCCCGAAAAATAGAAGAGAAAATCAAGCCATTCAACTTTCTGTTTGCCTCATTCTTCTTTTTCTCAATAGGGCTAATGATAAATCTCTTTTTGCTGTTTTCAAACATGCTGCTGCTTTTGGTTTTCCTTTTCGTAGCGTTGGTTATTAGATTCATTTCAGCAGGCATCTCCTCTTATTTTGCCGGCTTTTCCGGCCGAAGCGCAAGCCTGTGTTCAGCAGCCATGCTCCCTGTTTCCGAGCTTTCTCTGCTTTTGATAAGCCAAGGAGTTGCCGACAAAATTTTGCAGTCGCAGCTACTTGGGGTTTTCGGTTTTTCAATAATCAGTTCCTCCTTTTTGTCCTCCTGGCTTTTGAACAAAGAGAATGAGATTTACAATGTCATTTTGCGCTTAAGCCCACCTCTCATCATCAAAAACATGCGCATTATAAGGATGACAATCTTGGGCATGCGGAGGGCATTTACCGAATCTTCGCGCTACTACCGAGTAGTTGAAAAGCTCCCTTCAATTTCCCAGATTTCCAGCGCAGTCTCCACCCGCGAGCAGCTTACCCTTACCTCAAAAAATGCTGCAATAGCAGGGGTGCTTTCACTGTTTTGCTTTGCAGGAATCTTCTTAATGCAGGACCCAGCATTCAGCGTAATCGGCTCGTTTTTCATTTTTCTTTTTTTACTATTCTTCTTCTTTTCCACAGTATTTTTAGTCAACCTCTATTCCTCGTTTTCAGGTGTTTCCAAGATGCTTGGGCGCTCAGGCAGCGGGCAAAAATATGAAGTTTTAATATACGCCCTTTCAGCATTCTCCTTCCTGATGCTTTCTGCATTTTACGCCCTTGCCTATATGCTTGCGCCACCCTCCCTTTCCATCATACTATCTCTCCCTTCGTTTGCCTTTGCAGCAAGAAGCATCCTGCTTGGAATCAAGGCCTTTTCGCTTGGCGCAAGGCTTTGATTATTTTTTCGTCTGAGCCGGAGGCTGCGGACTGAGGGTTATCCTTGGAGGAACAATGGGGGGTGTTAGATTCACTATCCTTACCGCAAAGACACCATTTGTCCCGCAAGCGTAATTGAGCGCATTAAGCACCATTTCAGCGTAGGCATCAGGCAATCTCTTTTCCTTTGCCCATTTATCGCTTATTTCTTTGGCAAGCTTGGAGTCCTCTATAGCATAAAGGGTGCCGCTCATTTTCAGCTCACCTACTCCTTCTGCATACGCCGCAGAATAATTGAAGTTTATTTCAATTTGGTTGTTTTTCACATTGAGCGAATCAAGAGTAATATTGATATTCAGACCAGCAATTTCATTCTCATTGTCACGCCTTGCCTCCACCTTGTTTATTTTTATCCCAGTTATCATAAAACCGACCTCTTGCTTTGAATTGAGAAGCAAAATATTAAAAATCAAAGCCGAAGCTGCTGTCCAACCTTTAGCACCACTCCTTTGGTGCTACTTCCCAAATCATCTGCAAATTCACTTGGCTCCTGCATATTTTTCTCAAAAGTATTGTATCCCATAGGGATTGCAATTTTTGGCCTCATTTCCTTCACAGCGCTGCCTGCGGCAAATGGATCCATAGTTGCCCCGCCGCCGATAGGTACAATCGCAACATCACACCTAATCCTTCCCATATCAGTAAAGCTGTATGTATCTCCAGCATAATACACGCTTAACCCGTCTCCTTTCACCAGATAGCCAACCGGGTATTCGGATTGCGGATGCACCGCTCTGATTACCTCAACATCTATCCCCTTCAGCGTGAACTTATCTTGCACATGGACTTCAACTTTGAACCTTTCAGATATGTCGATCTTTGACAAAGCCGGCTTTGGGGCAATCACAATAGAAAAGCACCTTTCTGCAATTTCCTTTATTGTCGCTGGCTCGCAGTTTGCCGGCTCCTCGTTTGGGAGAAATATCATATCGCATTCGCGCACGCTTCTTGGGTTAAGCGAAGATCTAATCAGTCTCCTGTATTGCCCAATCTGCTCTGCAACCGCTGGGCTGAAAAGCATTACAATGTTACCTAGCCTTATCTCGAAGGAGTTGTGCCCCAAATATGTTATGCTGCGCACAGTTGCATTTGGCACGCCGCAAATTTAAATAAATAATGGCAATAGTCCTTATATGAGGCAAAAATTGCAGGCATTTGCAAAGGCTATCTTGCTTCTTGTAATCCTCTTTTCTCCACTTTGCCACTCAGATTTCACCATGCGCTCCATCTCCGTGTTTATCAGGATAAACCAAGACGGAAGCGCCAACATAGAAGAAAAGTTTACAATCATGTTGAATGGCTCCTCGCGGCAAATTTACGAGGACACAAGGGCTGTGTTTTCTGACTTGGCAACCTGGAGAGAAAGGACCGGCCTTTCTGAGGTGAGGCACCACATAAGCAGAGCCTATGCGGACATCAAAAACTTGCGGGTGCTTCCCCAGGCAATAGAACGCTGCAACCCTTATCTTGATTTATGCCATGCAACATTGATTCTAACGTACGAAGTTCCAGCTTCAAAGCAAGGCTCAGGATTAGTCAAAGTAGACTGGTACAAGCCAAGAACCGCCAAATACTCAATACAGACACCAGCACTTTCATTTGAGCAAACACGGACAGGCGATTTGATTCTGCCCCCAAACACCAATATCGTTTTTGCAATACCTCCCATTGCAGAGAAAATCTACTTTTCTAGCCTGCCTTTCAATATCGCAGAAGAAGACGAATCCCAATTTAGATATGATTACACCTCCAACTTGCGCTACTACATAGGAAAAGAAAGGGTATTCAGCTGGAAAGGGGACACCCTTTCCAAGTTCCAATTTACCTTTGAAATCGAATATCCACTTGAAACTGAAGCGATAGAATTCTTCAAGGAAGCGCAGGCAGCGGTCTTGGGGCTCTTTCTCGGGCAAGATGGGCTTGCAGCCATACTGCTCTTTGCAGCAGCCGCAGCAAGCTTATATTACTTCAACAGGCTTGAAAAATGAGGTCATCTGCATGCTTCACCAAATAGAATCCAAGATATTGTCTCTGCTTTCATCAAAGAAAAGCTCAAAGCAGCTTGCAGCAGAATCCGGTCTTCCAGAAGATTCAATCTTCTCATTTGGTCAATCCCTCAAAGAAAAAGGACTGGTGACCATCAGTGTACAAACCCAGCAGCAGCTGAGGCTTACAAAGGAAGGGGAAAATTTCCTTTCAGAAGGTTTCCCAGAGGAAAGGGTGGCAAGAAAAGCAATGCAGAATGCCACCGTTTCCATGCTTTCTGCAGAAGAAAAATCTATCGGGCTTGGTTGGGCAATCAAGAACAATTGGGTAAAGGTAGAGGGACAAAGGCTGATTTTAATTTCGCCACCACCTGACCCTTACCCTTTAAGGCAAGCTCTAGGCCAAATCCAGCAGGGCATCCAGCCAAGCAGTATACAGCTTGATTTGCTTATGAAAAGGAAACTTGTGGAATCCTTTGTTTCAAAGGAGATTTTTTTTGAGCCTACTGCAGCAAAGCCGCCACAAGAGCTGTCCACCTCCCAAATCAATGCTTTAACGAGAGAAATGTTGCTTTCTGGAAGCTGGAAACAAGCCGCCTTTAGGTCCTATGATGTGCACACCCCAGTTGAAATCCCATCCGTTGCTTGCAGGCACTTAATTTCGCAAATCAAAAGACAGATAAGTCTTATTTTTGCCCAGATGGGCTTTGAAGAGATGGAAGGAGGAGAAATCCAGTCAAGCTTTTGGAATTTTGATGCGCTTTTCCAGCCGCAGGACCACCCAGCCCGCGACCTCGCAGACACATTCTATCTTATTGGCGAAGGTGGCGAAGGGGCTCTTCCGCAAGATGCCCAGCTTGTGGAAAGAGTCAAAAAAGTCCACGAGAAATACTGGGGCGGAAGGTGGCAGCCTTCCCTTGCCTCAAAGCTAGTGTTGCGAACCCATACAACTGCAATATCTGCCCACTACCTTTATCGTTTTTGCAAAGAAAAGCAGCCGAAGAAGTATTTCTGCATAGGCAAGGTTTTCAGAAATGAGGCAACCGACTATAAGCACCTTGCGGAATTTTTCCAAGTGGAAGGCATAGTGGTTTGGGAAGGGGCAACATTTAGGCATCTTCTCGGCTGCCTAAAAGAATTCTACCGCAAGCTTGGGTTTGAGAAAATCCGCTTCCAGCCTTCTTATTTCCCTTACACCGAGCCTTCCCTTGAGATTTCTGTCTATTTTGAAAAAAAGAAGCAGTGGATTGAGCTGGGGGGGGCAGGGATTTTCAGGCCAGAAGTGTCAATCCCGCTTTGCGACCGCTACCCAGTGCTTGCATGGGGGCTTTCGCTTGAAAGACCGCTTATGCTCCTTTATGACATCGACGACATTCGCGAATTTTACAAAAGCAAAGTAGGTTGGCTGAGGTCCCAAAAAGTCCACGCTCACTATTAAATACTCATCAGGTAATTTAGCAATTATGACCAGTTTGGCGGGCATGGCGCTTTCCTACTTGCTTCTTGCTTCGTTCAGCTCTGAAACTGCACTCAATTTCTCCTCGCTTGACAAACTGGTGGATTTTGAGTTTGACTTTGCATATGAAGGGTTGATACCAAACCAGCCTTACAGCGGAAGCGTAAAAATATACTGGGCAATCCCAAACCAGTCCCTGCACAAGCTCCAATCCGACAAGCTGATAGTAAAAGTCAGGCTCATCTCCTTCTCAGATTCCATAAAATTCATCGTCAATTCCTCCCCAACCCAGCAAGCCGAGATTTTCCTTTTTTGCAAAATAGAAAATGGCAGCTGTTCAAACGAGTCAGTGCTTTATTCGGAAGTTCCTACACTGGTGGTAGTAAGCAACTCCACTCCTGCAAACATCTCAATTCAATCAGAAATAGTGCCTGCCGAGCGCTTTGAAAACGCTAAATTGGAACTGCCGCTTGGAAATATGGCTTCAATTAAGCTGAACTTTACCCCCTCTGCAGATTTTCTTCCCAGCCTGCCAAACCACTCTGATTCAGATTTCCTTGACGCTCTCAAGCCACAGGGGAACCACAAAGACCCAATCGAATATCTGAAAGAAAACCCAATTGTCTCTTTGACCGCCCTTGTAATAGTTATACTAATCACTGGCGCATATCTTCTCAATTCCAAAGATTAGCAACTTATTTAACATATTCTGCCTATCCATTTCCTCATGTTTGAAATCACAATGATTGGCACTTCTTCTGGCGTTCCCACACCACAGCGCGGGATGCCTGCAATTGCACTAAGAAGAGAGAATGTGCTTCTG
Organism: Candidatus Anstonellaceae archaeon; assembly: GCA_038887295.1. Lineage (GTDB taxonomy): Archaea > Micrarchaeota > Micrarchaeia > Anstonellales > Anstonellaceae > UBA10161. Next base: position 124,561 of record JAWAKW010000001.1, read on the forward strand.
CTTTTTGATTGCGGGGAAGGCACCCAAAGGCAGATGATGTGCCTTGGCATATCCTACATGAAAGTCAGAGGGATATTCCTTTCTCATCTTCATCTGGACCATTACCTTGGAATATTCGGGCTGATTGAAACAATGGCCCTCAACGGCAGGCAAGATCTGCTTGAAATTTTTGGTCCGCCTGGCACAAGAAAATCAATAGGCACCAAATACGAGCTTCGCCCTTTTGTAAAAATCAACGAAATCCAACCTGGTTCAGCTGTTGATTTCGGAAGCTTTACTGTCCGTGCTGTAGCAGTGCTCCACACGCAAAACTCCTTGGGGTTTGTCATAGAAGAAAAGGAAAAAATACGCTTTTACGAGGAAAGGGCGCATCTTGCAGGGCTTAGGGGCAAAATGTTTTCTGAAATATTAGAAAAAGGAGAGCTTTCCATTTCAGGAAAAAAAGTGAGGCTGAAAGACTTAACTTATGTGCAAAAAGGCAAAAAAGTAGCCTATTCTGGGGATACTGCGCCCTGCGCAGATTTTGCAAAAGCCGCAAAAGACTCAGACCTCATTATCCATGAAGCCACTTTCTCTTCCGAGCTGGAGCAGGATGCAAAGGAAGCAAACCATTCCACCGCTGCCCAGGCAGCAGCAATTGCAAAAAAAGCAAGGGCAAAACGACTCATCCTCACCCATATTTCGGGGCGCTACAAAGATCCTTCGGTTTTGGTGGAAGAGGCAAGAAAAATATTCCCAGCAACCGAGGCGGCTTATGACGGCATGAAGCTTCAGGTTTAGTGTTTTTTAACTTTAGTTGCCATTTCACAGCTTGTTTGGGTGATTTTATGATAGATATGGACTTGCTTTGCAAGCTGACTGAGTCCTTCGGTGTTCCAGGCAACGAAAAGGAAATCGCAAACCTGATGCACTCTGAGCTTTCAAAATTGGGCTACAAGACCCACATAGACAGATTCGGGAATGTTATTGCGTACTCACCTTCGGCAAAGAAAAAGCCGCTCATGCTTGGGGCCCACATGGATGAAATTGGAATGCTGGTCAAATTCATCAACGAGAAGGGCTTTATCCGCTTCATAAAGGTGGGTGGAATTGACAACAGAGTTCTTGTCAATCAGCGCGTGGTCATCCAAACTGAAAAAGGAAACATTTACGGTGTAATAGGGAGCAAGCCTCCACACATGCAAAAGCCAGAAGACATGAAAATGGCATATGACAACAAATCTCTATTCATCGACATAGGGGCAAAAAGCCGAAAAGAAGCAGAAAAAATGGGGGTAAAAATTGGTGACCCAATCTGCTTTGACATCAGCACAAAAATGCTTAACAACAAGCTGGTTACCGGCAAAGCATTGGATGACCGCGTAGGCTGCTACATCTTGATTGAGGTAGCTAAAAAAGTCAAGCATAAAAACGTGGTGCTAGTTGGCACAGCACAAGAAGAAGTTTCAACCTTCGGAAAAGGCGCAATGATTGCAGCATACAATCTTGAGCCTTCTGCGTTTATTGCAATCGATACTGCAATTGCAGGTGACCACCCCGAAATGTCAGAGGACGAAGCCCTAATCCATCTTTTCAAAGGGCCAGCAATCTGCCTAGTGGAAGCAGGCGGAAGGGGGAATGTCGCAGATGCAGTCATGAAAGAAAAATGTATCTCGGTTGCAAAAAAGAACAAAATACCGTACCAAATCGAAGTGATTGAGGGCGGGGCCACTGATGCAGCTTCAGTTTACGGTGAAAAGGGAGGCATCCCTTCAATTTCCATCAATGTCCCAACTCGCTATATCCACTCAAACGTTGCAGTGTGTGCAATAGAAGACATAGAAAAGACAATTGCTTATCTTGTGAAGCTTGTTGAAGAGCTTGCTTGAAGGTTGGCGATGGCAAAGGGAGTGTTTGCATTTTTTGTTGCCTCTATTTTTCTATTCGCCCTGCTTTCCTTTGCTGCACTGGTGCTTGAGGCAAAAAAGCCATCGTTTTTTGTGGGAACATACAAATTAGCGGAGCTTGAGGCATTTGCAGTCAAAAGAGCAATTCATGATGCGGCAGCAGAAGGCGCGGCAAAGGGCATATTGCTTGCGCTTGCCAGTGGCGCAGAACCATATGTGGAGGCAAAAAGAGGAGTGCATCAGGCATTGGTTGAACTTGAGCAAAGCACCATTCAAGCTGGATTTCCAGTGAAGATTTGGTGCGGTCACCCTTCTTTTGAAGACCTCAGCTTAGCATCAGAAGAAATGGAAAAGCTCAAAGAACCTGTCATTCCAAAAAATGCCCATCACATTTCAAATAGCGACTGCCTAAAACTGATTTATGTGGACCTCAGCAGGCAAAGCATCCATCTTTCTTCTTTTGGCTTTTCTGTTTTTTTAGAGCCTGCAGGCCAAGGCTCAGCATTTTTGCTTCCCGAAGATGAGGAGGTACGCTTTGATGCAGCAAACCTTTCAGGGTCAATCTTCAATTGAAGCCCTTGTTTCATTTTTTGCGCTGCTTTTGGCTATTTCAATCCTTTCGTTTTCAGCAAAGAATCTGACAGAAAGCAGCGCCCAAGCAATAAAGACAGACTACCAAAGAATCCAGCTTGCCAAGGTGGCCTTCCTGCTGGACACTGCTGCTTTCTCAAAAGCTCGCATCAAATCCTATGAAGACCTTTCATGGATGTGCATAAACATGAGCCAGATTTTCCACTGCGGCAACAAAAACGCCACTGAAAAGCTGCTTCATAATGCTTCGGTGGATGCGGAGGGCAAAATCCATGTGCAAATCAAACTCCCGTAAAGCATTTTTTTCCCTGGACGCTTCAATTGCGTTCATTTCAACTTTGTTCACGTTTGCAGCATTCCTGCAGCTTATTTATTATGCTTCAGAAAGTTTTTCTTCATATTCAAAATCAGTCTCATATACGCTTCTTTCGCTTAGAATTTCATCCGCTATCTTGGACCAGCTTTATGAAGGCAATGCTAGCATAAATTTGGAGCCTCTAAGAGAGTCATTCAAGCTTTCCTCAGTCAAAGCCTCGCTTGTCTTTGAAGATGAAGCAAGCATAGATTGGAATCTTGGGGCTGAAAGCACACAAGTTTACTGCACAAAAAGGCTGGCTTTCCTTTCAGGAAAAATTGCCCTGCTTAGGGTGTGCATATCATGAAAGCATTTGCAATGTCTTTTGAGGCCGCGGCATCCATTATCCTTTTGGTGCAATCTGCCTTTCTGTTGCATGCGTTTGCAGCCCAAATTCCAAATGAGCCAGACCTTTTCCTTTGCTTTGATGCCTCCAGAGTCCTTATCGATTCTTCCTCTTTTTCAAACGATGCAGTATTAGATGAGCGGCTCCACCTAATTTACAATCTTTCAGGCATCTGCATCCAAGCAGACGGCATTTCGACTTGCCAATATTTTGGCGGCAGCAAGACTAGCTTCACCTTTCCCGTATGGAGAAACAGCAAAGCCGAGGCAATCACGGTTGCTTGCTGGAGGCAGTAGCCTTTTATTGATTGCACAATTAGATTCGATAGGTGATGTTGGTGAGCAGATTGTGGGTGGCGTTGGCACTGTTCCTTTTGCCTTTAGTGCACTCTTACACCCTCCAAATAAAGGTCCTAGTACCACCAGATACGATTGCAGTTGGGACAAACATTTCTCTTTTGCACGAAGGGGTGGAGATTGCTTCTGCCAAAGCAGGCAAAGACGGCACAGCATCATTTGAAGTTCTCCCAGCAAGCTATTTTGTGGTTCTCAAAAGAGGTGGATATCCAACGGCCGTGCATCTGCTCCGGATAGATAAAAACATGAACATTACATATATCTTGCGCGACCAGCTCCCATATGCAGGAATTTGGGGCAGAATATCTGGGCCTGCCGATTTTTCCAATTCTTCAATTACCATCTATTCTGAGGAAAAAATAGTAGCAAGATACAGCCACAAGAAGGACGGTATCCCAAACAAAGACGGCTATTTTCTCATCTCGTTTCTACCGGAAGGGCAATACAGAGTAGTATTTGAGGTTCAAGGTTTCCTTCCAAAAGAGGAAGTCAAGAAGCTTTCTTTGTCAGATTTTGCAGAGCTTAATCTGGAGCTTGAACAGCCAAAGCAAGAGGCGCAGGCGCCAAAGCTTGCCCTTATTGTTACTTCTGAAAACAAAAAACACTCATTGATTGCTGTGCAGCTTCTCAATGGCAGCAGGCCGCTTGGAGGCGAAAAAATCCAAGTGGAGACCCCTTCAGGCCAAATAACTATTATTACATCATCAAATGGGACAGCATATCTTAATGCGGCAGAGGCAGGAACTTATGTGTTTTCCTATATGAACCTTTCTTCCACGCTCTTTATAGAGGAGGAAAAAACAGAGCAAGAATCCACCTCACCTGCGCAAAACCAATCTGCAATTCAGCAGCCCCCACCTTCGCAGGAGCCAAAGCAGCTTTCTTCACCTTCTCGGTCTGAGGAGGAGCCTTGGGGTGGTGGTTTGCTTTTTGCTGTTTTGGGGGCGGCGGCTTTCCTTGTAGTGATTGCAGCTGTTTTGTTTTTGCTCAAAAGAAAACCGCACCACCACAAGAAGCACAAAAGGTGAAGCCCAATGTTTAATCCAGAAGCCTTTATCCAGGAAGCAATTCAGGAAATCAAAAAAGCAGTAGGAGATAGGACTGCAATTATTGCAGTTTCTGGAGGCGTGGACTCCTCTGTTGCAGCAGCGCTTGCATCAAAGGCATTAGGAAAAAACGTCCACTGCATTTTTGTCGATACAGGCTTGATGCGGAAAAATGAAGCTGAAGAAGTCAAATCCATGCTTGCAGCAGCAGGAGTTTCCTTAAAGGTCATCGATGCAAGCAAAAAGTTTCTGGCAGCCCTCAAAGGAGTCTCCAATCCAGAAAAGAAGCGCAAAATAATTGGCAAGCTTTTCATTAAAGTTTTTGAAGCAGAGGCAAAAAAGATGAAGGCAAAATTCCTAGTGCAAGGTACAATTGCCCCTGATTGGATAGAATCAGGCTCTGGCCTTAGAGACACGATCAAATCCCACCACAATGTAGGCGGTCTGCCTAAGAAGATGGGCATGTTCCTTGTTGAGCCTCTGCGGGAGCTTTACAAGGATGAAGTAAGGAAAGTGGCTTTTGCCTTGGGCTTGCCTGAAAAAATCTGCAAGCGCCAGCCTTTCCCAGGCCCAGGGCTGGCAGTTCGGGTGCTTGGGCCAATCACGCAAGAAAAAATTGAAATAATCCGAGAAGCGTGCGCTATTGTGGAAGAGGAAATAGAGAAAGCGGTAGCAGAAGGGGTAATTCAGGAGCCTTGGCAATATTTCGCAGTCCTACTTCCGATAAAGTCAGTCGGAGTGCTTGGAGATGCCAGGGCATACGGCTATACAGTTGTAATACGTGCAGTAGAAAGTATAGACGGCATGACAGCAAAAGCCTCACCCATGCCTCCCACACTGCTGGAATCCATTGCAAACAGAATAACCCGCGAGCTTAAGAGACATGTCAACCGCGTAGTATTTGATGTCACAAGCAAGCCGCCTGCAACAATAGAATGGGAGTGAAAAAATGAAGGTTGCAATCATAGATTTTGGCTCGCAATGGACCCACCGCATCCACCGCACATTGAAGTATCTGGGGGCAAATTCAGAAATACTTCCTGTTACCACCCCTACAAAAAAGATTTTGGAGTTTGATGCATTGATTTTCTCAGGTGGGGCAATCAGGATAGCACTAGGTGATGCAACGCAAACCGGAAATGCTGCAAAATATCTGAAAGAATTCAAAGGTCCTATAATGGGGATTTGCGCAGGGCAGCAATTCATAGGGCTTTATTTTGGAGGAACCGCTCAGGAATCCAAGGTCCCAGAATATGGAAAAGTGGAGCTTTTCATAGACGAGCACAATGAAATTTTCGAAGGCCTGCCATCCAAATTTACAGTTTGGGCAAGCCACAATGACGAGGTAGTAAACACTCCCAACTTCCGCATACTTGCCCACTCAAAAGACTGCTCCAATCATGCCTTCAAATCTCTTTCCGCCCCAATCTACGGATGCCTTTTTCACCCAGAAGTGGAGCATACCCAATACGGCAGCCAAATCTACTCCAACTTCCTCAAAATCGCCAAACGCTAGGGAAAGGGGAACACCAGAGTATCCGCAGTCCCCTTTCCTCAACCCCTAAGGCAAACACCAGTGGAAAGGGGAACACTAGATTTTCCACTGTCCCCTTTCCTCAACACCTAATGCCAACACCAGATCTGTTGGGGAGTTTGTGTGTTGAAGAAAAAAAGTTTGCAGAATAGATTTGAGTTGTCTTATTTTTGGCAAACTCTTTCCAAAAAATTGCGGTTGCCCTTTTGGGGTGAAACCCTCAGGGGGCCCTGAGGTTTAGATTAGTGCCCCCTAGGGAATGCAGGGAGGGAGATTTGAACTCCCGATGACCTAAAGTCACCAGATTACCTATTGCCATAAGACAGATCTTGAGTCTGGCGCGTTAAACCTGGCTCCGCCATCCCTGCGGTTATATTTAGAAGCATAAAAAATATTAGGATGGCGGCGGCGAAGAAATCTCTGTCATCTCCTTTTCCAGTTCTTTTTCCTTCTTCTTTTTCTGATAATAACTTATTGCATACAAAATAAGAACTAATGCAAGAAACGCACCCACATAATGTTCAGTGCCAAAATTCATCCCAAATAAGCCCTCCTCCTTCTTTTTTTCTTCCTTTTTCTTTTCAGTAGGGATTATGTAAACTCCGCTTGCGCTTCCTTCATTTCCTTCCCTGTCTGTAACCTTAACAGTATATCTTACGGCCAAATCCTTCGGGACAGGAGGTATCTTGGCTTCAAATGTATTATACCCAATAGTATATGCGGACACTGATGAAGTAACATTTCGGATTTCGTAATACAAAACCACGCTTGCAATCCCGCTCGCTTTTGGGCCAGGCTCCTGTACATAAACATTGACTAAGGTTTCTCCGCTTTTTTGTATGCTGTGGTGCATATCTACGATTTTTGGCGGAGTCCTGTCAAATACAATCTGCACTTTTTCATCAGTTTTCAGATTTAGCATCATGCGCTTGAAGCTTTGGTTGTAGCGGACAACAAGTTGGGGCTTTTCATTCGTGAGGTTTTCAAATTTTGCTATCCCTTCAGTTGTATTTTTCCTTTGTGTTTCTATCTCTACTTCTGCCTCAAGCGGCCTTGAAAAATCATCTAATACTTGCACTTCAAGTCTGTAGCGAGGGATTTCTATTACCACACTTTGGTCTTTGTCAAGAACCAAATCCACATTTCTTACAGTCCCTTCAACTTCTGCCCTTACGTTGTATTTGCCTGGCGGAAGCTGGAAGACAGCATCCTTTCCAATATCAGTCATCAAAGTCCTATTGCCTATCGTCACCCTTGCCGCAAGAGGCTTCCCGTTCTGGTCCCGCACATGCACAACTGCAAAATACGCAGTGACAAACATGCTGTATGTCCTATCTTTGGGCGGATTTTCTACCAGCAAATTGGCAGTTTTCAATTCGCTTCCGTATTTGACGTAAAGCGTGTAAGTGTATTTTACTTGCGACTCTAGCTCTTCCCAATTTGTAAATACAATCTCGGCAGTCCCATTTTCAGAAGTAAGTTTCGGCTTTGTCTTGGAATAGCCAATTATTGAGTTTACCTGATGCTCCACATAAACTTCTGCCCCACTAACCGGCCGCAAAGACTGGTCAAAAACCTGCACAAGCAGTCTCTGCGTGTAGCCTGCATAAATCCAACTTGCAAGAAGCAGTAGGCACAATCCAAACATTGCCAAATTTCTCATGTCCTGTTTTTCCTGCATGCTACTATTTAATTTTGGCTGGGAAACAGAAGAAAAGCTTTTATATTCTACTTTCGAATGTTGCTGCAGAGTGTTAAAACTCAAAAGGCGAACAGGAGGGATGAAATGGGTGTTCATATGAAAGGTCAAGGCGCAACCGAGTATCTCGTGTTGCTTGCGGTGGTTTTGATTATTGCACTGGTATCAATAGCACTTCTCGGATTCTTCCCAGGGCTGGCATCTGATGCAAAAATTACGCAGTCAAATGCATATTGGCGCGGAGAAGCTATGCCTTTTGGAATTCTTGAGCACTCGTTTGACTCTTCTGGAAACGGTAGCATCCTGATAGTAAACAGAGATGCAGCCGGAACCCTTACAATTACCAATATTACAGTTGGCAACGCTTCATATTCTACTCCGACAGCACTTGCATCCGGAGACCAAAGGATAATCCCACTTTCAGGTGCGGGAGCTGGCTCTGTAGGTGGGACATACGAATATGATGTACGAATATCTTACACAACGCCAAACGGACTCCCACAAACACAATACGGAATGAAACCATTGATTGGCAAATACCACTCCTGAAACTTTTTTCCCCTTTTTTTGCTTTTTTTATTTTTCAGCCATCCACACCAGATTCTGATTTTTTGCTACATAGCAAAACGTTTTCCCAACGATTGTTTCCCCTTTTATTTGGACGAGCGCCTGCGGTGCTACTCCTTGCGGAACCTGTGTTATTCCAAGCAGTTGCAAAGCTTGCGGGATTGACACTTGGAATTTTTTATTCTCAATTTCAATTATGCAACTCTGGCCTTCAACCTTTACAGCACCTATTCTTCCAAGTTCTTGCTTTGCGCTTTTTATCAACCTTGATTTAGAATTGAAGTGTATTTCCCCGCTTTTGAAAACCACTCCGTCCAGCACCACCCAATCCCCTACAGAAAGCCCATAAGAAGAATAATCAAAGTCCTCCACCCAAACCACCACCCTTCTGCACTGCTGCCTTCCACAAAGCTGAAAAGAAGACATCTTCCTTTCTTTTCCTGTCTTTTTGTCCACATAAAAGTAGTCTGGCTCGATTTCCCCAACTCTTCCTTCTACAGTGCAGACTCCAGCAGTAAGCTCTTCAACTTGCATCCGCAAGGCAGGCTGAATCAGCCTCAAAAACCCCCCTTTCCCAATCCATATCTCACCATTCCTGAAATATGCCTCTTTCGCCTCCACTTCGTCCTTTTGGCACAGCTCAAATGCAACCTTTGCCTGCTCATTCCACAAAACCACAATAGCCTCAGCAGTCTGGTCATAAACGTGCACTCTTACAGAATAGTCCCCACCCGGGTAATGCTGCACAGGAAAAACCCTCTTCACCTTTGCACGAAAGCTAAAAGGCAAAATTACCTTGCTTGCATCTGCAAGGCTAATTGGGTTTTGGATGTATATACCGTGCTGCTTGCAAAGTAGCCGTATTGCAGCTTCCCTCGTAAGAAGCCCGCCAAACTCCTCAATTTTTTGACGGATTGCATCCTCGGTTTTTTTGCCAAGGTGCTGCTGCAGCATGGCTTCAATATCCATATTGCAGCTTTTACCACCAAATTTTAAAATGTAAAAGGAGCCATATCTGCATGCCGGATGTAGTGACAGTGGGGCATATCATTTATGATATACGCAATTACGTGGTGGAGTTCCCTCAGCCAGACCAAACCGCAATAATGCGGATGCACCCGAAGGCAGGTGGCGGCGGATCAGCTGCAAATATAGCAGTAAATCTACGCAAGCTTGGGTTTTCCTCTGGGGTGGTGGGGAACGTCGGATCAGACCGGCACGGCAAGTTTTTGCTTGATGAGCTTGCGCGATTCAAAGTGGATACCTCACAAGTGAGAGTTTTCAAGGGCTTAAGCGGGCTTTCAGTCATAATAATAGATTCACATGGAGAGGTACGGATATTGGAAGATTACGGCGTTGCAGACAGAAGAAGGACAATCGACAAAGACTACATAAAAGAAGCAAAGTTTGTCCACCTCAGCGGCTGCGCCAAGCACCTCCTTGAGTCTGCAAGCAAAATCGCGTATTCATATGGTCTCCCAATCTCGTTTGACCCTGGCAGATCTGCTTCGCACCTCGGAGAAAGGAGGCTTTCCTCAGTGCTAAAAAGGTGCGACTTTCTCATCATCAATCGCAAGGAGCTTTTTGCACTTGTCGGCAGCAGAGAGGAGGCAGAAGCAAGCAGGCTTGCAAGAAAATTCAACCTGGTTTGCCTGATAAAGCAAGGCGGCAGAGAGATAATTGTCAAGACAAACCACGGGCAGTCCTTTACTGTTGAGCCTTTCAAAGTGAATCCCGTGGATACTTTGGGAGCAGGGGATGCATTCTGCGCAGGGTTTATTGCAGGCATCTTGGAGAAGCGCTCACTTTTTGAATCGGTAAGGTTTGCAAATGCGGTAGCTGCAGCCAAGGTCCTTCGGAAAGGTGCACAGTCTTTGCCCTCAAGAAAATTCATCATGAAGAAGTTCAGAATTTAAGGTGGCAAAATGCTTCGGCGTGCGGCAGTAATTTCAAATCCAAAAAAGCAAGCTGCAAAAGAGGTTGCAAAGCAAGTGAGGCAGCTTCTGAAGGCCTGCAGTATCAGCATCACAAAAAATTCACCCCAACTTATAATCACAGTCGGAGGCGATGGCACAGTCCTTTTTGCAAAACAATACTATGGCATCCCTTTCTTTTCTATTGGAAGCAGAACTAGCTTTATCTGTCAGGCAACCTTTTCAGACTGGAAAAGGAAGCTTTCACGCACATTGAACGGTTTTTCCAAAGAGCCAAGGATATTGCTTGAGGCAAAAATAGACGGCGAGGATTTTCAGCCTGCACTAAATGAGGTCGGGGTAAGAAGCACAAAGCCCCAGCTTTTGTCATTCCAGCTTTTTGTAGGGAAGAAAAAATACGCATTCAGAGCAGACGGCATCCTCTTTTCCACTCCCACCGGCTCCCCTGCCTACTGCTATTCTTGCGGCGGCAAGCAAATGCCAAAGGAAAGCAAATCATATCAAGCAGTTGCGATCTGCCCTTTCCGGCGCGCCTTTAAGCCCCTGATCCTCCCCCCTTCAATCAAATGCAGGCTTTACCTTTTCGGAAAGCACAAGGCGCATTTCTTTGTGGATGGCAAAGTAGTAAGAAGCTTCAGCCAAAAAGATGTCCTTGAAGTAAAAGTAAGCAGCAGAAGGTTCTTTTTTGCTCAGCCAAAAAGAAGATGAAGATAAAACCCCAAATCAGCTACTTTCTTTTTTGCCTCCCTGCTTGCAATCATTTCCGCAAGCTCTTGTCGCAGCCTCGGGCTTTTTTGCGCCTTTTTGATTATCAAATCAAGGAGCCATTCGTGTCTGCCTAAGTTTTGCATAAAATGGCTATATTTTATTTCATCTCCCATTTCTGTCAAAAGTGCCTTTTCATATTCAAGGCAATCTGAAGGCTGATATATTCCATCTGCAAGTAATCTTCCAAGCTTTTCTGCTGCAATCTTTGCGCTCCTCATTGCATTACCTATCCCTTCACCTGAAAAAGGGTCCACTAAGGAAGCGGCATCTCCCACCAGAACAAACCCTTCTCCTGCGCATTTTCGTTTTGCAGAAGCAAGAGGTAGCATCCATCCTGAAAGTTCAGATTTGAGCTTGGCTTCTTCAAACCTTCCTCTAAATCTTGTACTCTTTGTGCACAAATCAAGCACATGCCAAAGATTCACTTTTTTTGCTTTGATATCTGAAAGAAGCATTCCAACCCCAACGTTTGCCTCGGTATCAGACACAGGAAATATCCAAAAGTAGCCAGGCATGCATTCTCGCAGAAAATGCACCTCTATATTTTTACCCAGTCCCTTGACATTTTCGTAATACCCTCTCACTGCAGAACACATATGAGAAAATTCATATTTTAAGCAGCCTGTCTTCCTTGCAACAACTGATGAGGCACCATCAGCGCCAATTACGACCTTTGAAGTTATTTTTTCCTTTTTTTGGCCTTTTTTTACAATCACTCCTGCCACAGTAGTTCCGTCAAAAATTAAGTCAACAACCTCGCTTCCTTCGCACACCCGGCAAACCTTTTTTGCATTTTCAAAAAGAATCTCATCAAATCTTTTTCTTTTGCAGACATAACCTGTGCCTCCGTTTTCAAACTCAGAAAGCGATATTTCAACCTGATTTCCTGCAGGAGAAGAGAAAACAATCCCACTATATCTTCTAAATCCTTCTGAAGCTATCTGTTTTCTTATACCAAGTTGCTCTGCAATTGCAAGGGCTTTGGCGCCCACAGCATCTCCACATGGCTTATCTTTAGGGAAAACAGCCTTTTCAAGCAGAAGCACCTTACAGCCTTTTTTTGCAAGAAGATAAGCACAGGTGGAGCCTGCTGGACCAGCCCCTACTATTACGGCATCGTATTGGTGTGACATAGCCTCCAACTTCCAAAGAAATAAATATAAATGCTCTGTGTTAAAATACGTAATAAAATGTTTGTTGGTGAAGAACATGGTTGGAAAAATGTTGGCAGCATTTTTTCTTGTATTGAGCTTGACCTTGCTCAATGCTCACGATAGCATTCCAACAGAAGATCCGGTGTTAGAAGACGAATTTCCTCCTTCGATTTCTACTTCAGTTTCTGTCTCAGGAAATACCTATACAATCTCGGTTTCTGCTTCTGATCCAAGTGGAGTCAGGCTTATTGAAATTTACGTCAAGAAACCCACACAGTCCCAATACACCTTGGTAAAAACCTGCCAATATTCCACTTCCTGCTCGTACACCAACACAGATACTGAAGGAACATATTTCTTCTATGCAAAAGCAGTTGATGGCTCTTCGCTTGCAAATCAAGCAACTTCTCAAGAAAAAAGTTTTACATTGGGCGATTCTTCGCCCCCGACAACATCTGTATCTGCTTCCGTGAATGGAAATATAGCAACTATCACTGCAGCAGCATCTGACCCAAGTGGAATTTCAAGCATCAAAATATATGTTGCTCAAGGTAGCCCTGCCGGGCATGGCCCATTTTCAGAAGTAAAATCCTGCTCTTCTTCCCCATGCCAGTACGTTTCTGGATTTAACAGTGGGACATATATAGCGTATGCATCTGCAACTGACAATTCCTCAAATATAGGCAATTCTTCATTAATAACCTTTACAGTCGTTTCCTTACAAGGAACCGAGCCACTTTCCATCCTGACAGGCTCACTTCCGAAAGGCCAAATAGGTAAATCTTATATAGCAGAACTTGAAGGTAGCGGAGGAGAAAGGCCCTACACATGGAGAATCATTTCTGGCTCGCTTCCTCCAGGTCTTCAGCTTTCATCTGGCGCAGAAAAAGGTCTAATCAGTGGCACTCCAACTAAAGCGGGCACGTATTCTTTCATCGTGCAAATACAAGACATTCGAGGCCAAACTTCTGCAGGCAGAGGCTTAAGCATAACAATTGAAGGGGACTTTTCAAGAACCTGCAAAATAACTCCTTCTTCTCTTAATTTAGTTGCAGGATCAACACAGAGACTTTCAATTATTTGCTATCGGACTTCTGCAACTGGAATTACTGACGAAGACGAATGCCCGCCAGTTTCATGGGGCAGTACAATAGGTTCTATCTCTGGTAATTCACGTGGAGCAACATTTTCTGCAGGGCAGGCTGCAGGAAGCGGAAGGATCGTAGCTTCTGGAAATGACTTCTCCTGCTCAATTCCTGTTTCTGTTTATCTCTCATCCTCAGGCGGAGGAGGCGGTGGTGGAGGAACAGGTGGCGGAGGTGGCAGCAGTGGCGGAGGCACATTCAGAACTGCAATAACTGTCTCTGCAACTTGCATAGGGAAGCCAGTCGAAATCTTTGTCCGCTACATCAGCAATGCAACAGCACAGCCAAAGGCAACAGTGGACGTATATCACTATTCTGAGGCTCAAAAGAGGTACAACAAAGTATATACCAACACAATCAGCTCGTCTTCATTCATGTCATTTACGCCGACTTTGGCAGGAAAATATGAGGTTCGTGTTTCTCTTGGCACAGATCAAACTACGGCAAATTTTGTGCTTCAAGAATGCAGCCCAGAAATCCCAGAAAGACCAATCAACCTCACTTTACAGCTTTCTCCAAGCAAAGAAATTATTTTGAACAAGCGAGTTACTTATTCAAACGGCTTTTCCAAAGATTTCCGAGTATATAGAATCACGGATGGTACTACAATATCTTACGAATCACAAGTAGAAGTTGCATTTGTTCCGAATTCAACCAAAAACTTAACAGTAAGGGATTCAGTACCCAATTCTATCGTATCAAACATGCAGCAGATTACATTTGATGTTGCTCCAAGGAAAGTCGATTCTGGCCAGCCCGGCATGCTTGCATTCGAGTGGCAAGTTCAAGCAGAAGCAGGCAAAGCCATACGTTTCAGATATTCATTCAGCCGTCAGTTAACTGACCAGATGATAGAAAGCATAGCCGCACCCACTCTTATTATTCCAGCCTCACAAACTCAAGAAGTGGGCCTTTCGTTGGAGGGCGTCTTCAACACAGCATCCGCTGCTTTAGTTGGCACTTTGGGCTCTGGCTGGTGGGTGATTGCAGGTCTTTTGGGGCTATTGCTTCTTGCAGTAATATACCTTTTCCTCTTCGGATCAAAGAAGGAAGGTTAGCCTTCCTTCTCTTCTGGAGAGTAGGTAAAATCTTCAAGAAGCCTGCGGTATGCATAGATTTCGTTAGGAGCAAAAAAGCGCTCGATTTCCTTCCTTGCAGTTTCCACAGAATCAGACGCATGAATTATGTTGCATTGCATAGAAAGGCCATAATCGCCTCTGATTGTTCCACTTGGTGCTTTTCTTGAATTGGTTGGTCCGCACATTGCCCTTACAGTTTCAACTGCCTCTTTGCCTTCTATTACTGCTACAATAACCGGAGTTGAAGACATGAATTTCTGTATCCCTGGAAAAAAAGGTTTGTCAGCAATATGTGCATAATGCTCCTTGAGAGTTTTTTGATCCAGCTTAATCATCTTAAGCCCAACAATTGAAAAGCCTCTCTTTTCAAATCTTGAAAGCACTTCGCCACAAAGTCCACGCTGTACGCAGTCTGGCTTGAGTATAATAAGGGTCCTTTCCACAAAATCACCGCTTGCCTTCTTTCTTTGCTGCTTCCTTTTCTTTCAGCTTTTGCTCTATCTCTTTTGCAAGCGCAGATTCCTGTTTCTTTTCCTCCTTTTTTTCGCTTGAAAGTACTAATATCTTGCTGGTCCACTTCACTAGCCTGCCTTCGCGCCTAAGCTTTAGGTGGTTTTTTTTGCACTTGGACGAGCAAAATGAAAGAACTGCGCCATCACGAAGAACGTACATCTCCCCGCTTCCTGCAAGGATTTCGTTGTTGCAAAAAGAGCAAAATGCCATTTTTACCCCTCACTTAGCCTTGATTTCCTTTGCCTCTCTTTCGGTTTCAAGAAGAAGCATTATGTCTCCTTTTTTGACAGGTCCCTTGACGTTCCTTCTTATTACCCTGCCTTTGTCTTTGCCTTCTAGTATTTTGCACATTACCTGGTATACCTCTCCATGAATTCCAGTCTTTGTCAAAATCTCAACCACTTCGACTGGAACTGCAGTATCTTGTTGCGCAGGCATTCAAATCACTCCTTCTTTTTTGCCCTTCCTTTCTTCTTTGGGGCTTGCTCTCCTCCCTCAGCTTTTTGTTCCACCACCTCAGGGGGCTGCTGTTTTGGCGCTTCTTTCCTTGGCTCGTACTTACCCATTTTTGTAAGCTTTTCAATTATGTCCCTTACCAGTTCTGCAGCATTTCCAGCCTTTTCTATTGCAACTGCAGAGCAAGCAACAGGAATCCCTGCTGCAGTGCCAAGCTCTTTTTTGGTTGCCACATAGCAAAAGGGCACATTTTTTTCTGCGCAAAGCAGCGGAAGATGCATCACCACTTCTTCCGGATCCACATCCTCTGCCATCACCACAAATGAAGCATTGCCTGCTTCTATTGCCTTGGTTGCCTCATTTGCCCCTTTTCTTACCCGTCCAGTATCCGAGGCAACGCTGATTGCTTCAAGCGCCTTCGCCTGAAGTTCCTTTGGCGTTTCAAATTTTACATAGCTTTTTGCCATCCTTTCACCTCTTTCTGGCTTGCGCCAGAGGCTCATAGGCTCATTCTTTTCAAGAAGAGCATTGCCTATAAGTAAGCATTTGTTTAAAAGCTATTCGGTGCGCACGAATACTTTTTATATTTTTTTTGTGTTAATAAATATATTATCGTGGTTTTTATGTTTCAACACAAAGAACTACCGCAAGACAGCAGCAAAGGCTGCAAGAAAAGAAGCCCTAGCATTTTTTATAGAAAAATGCTGGACATTGCAGCTTCCTACCGGCCTTCAAGAAACAGCAAAATAAGCGAGTTTTTCGACCGCCTTGCAGAGGCTGAGCTTAACAAAGCAGAGCGCATCCAAAATAGTTGTTCGTGGAAACTGGCAGAGAATTTCTCCTCAGCCTACATGAAATTTACAGAAAAGAAAACAAGGCTACTTTTGAAGTTGGGCTTAGATGAACGGCAGCTGATTGAAAAATTAGGGGTAAATCGGGCATTTGCCCTTGCAAAGCTTGGCTCAAGGCTGGATATCATCCAAGAGTGCACCTCACTATTCATTGGGACAGTAATAGGGTTCGGTGTGGCAGCAATTTCGGCAGCAGCCATTTACACTGCGGCTGTGCAAAAAGATTTTCAGAATATAGAGCACATACTCAAAACAGTCATCCGGTTAGTTACTTTCACCTTGCCAGTAGCCGTTGCTTTGGCACCTTTTTTCAAAGCCCTCAATTGGATTGGCAATGCTTTGGATGTTTTGCAGCATGTGCTGGTGGATTCAATTTCAAGGAAGCTAAACTCTCCAGAGGCAAGAAAGCATTATTCCAATTGATGGTTGATGTTCTTCTCGGCACCATACCTATTCCGCTCATAGACCTTCTGCGCCGCTTCCGCGCCATAAAGCTTGAGCTCCGCCAGCTTGGACACATAAACAGGCTAGAAAAGCTTTATGTTTCAACGCAGGCAAAAGAAGCTGAAAGCAAGCCGCCCAACGAAAGCTCGCAGGTGCAGCAGCCAGAATAGCTTTGTTTCAAAATTAGCCAAGGAAATTCCTCTTCCAAGCAGTCTTCATAATAGCATCAGTCAGGTTTGCTCGATTGTCTGAAAGCGCAATATCCATCACTTCTTTTGCGGCTTCGGAATAGTCCTGGTCAATTTGGCAGTCAAAATGTGATATCACACCCATTATCTGCTTGCCTATGCCATGTGGAAGGCGAGCAAGATTTTCCTTGCAGATATATTTAGTTGAATCAGAAATATCTTCATCAAATGCAATATACAATGTCCGGACACGGTCAAGTTCCTTTTCTGTCAGTGCAGAAAGGCCCAAAAGTTCTGGCGGAAGACCTATTGAATATAATGCAGCGCAAAATGGTATTGCTCTAGGCAAGCTAATCCCTTTCATAGAGCGTGCATAACCAAACAAGCCAATATGCAGTTTTCTTGATCTCCTCGAAGGAACATATTTTGCAAGAATAGAAATAAGCGGGGAAAGTGCCTCTACTTCCTTTTGATATTGCGAAATAGTTTTGTCAACAATTGCACTTATTGTGTCTTCGTCAACATGAAGGGGACTGCGCCTCCTGGTTTCATTTATTTCTTCATTACCGCTCCTCACAACGCTTTCAGGATAATCATATTTGTAAGAAGACTGCAGTGTGAATGTTTGAACAGATGGGTACTCTCTGAGGCAGTTTTGCACATTGGTAGGCTTCAGGTTGCCACGAAAAGGCGCAGAGCCAACTCCTATTATTGGAAGTATTTCAATAGAAGTTTCTTCCTGCAACTGATGAAGCTTTTGCAAGCAAAGCTTGTTCAAAAGCACTGCAGCAAGAGAGCCGTAGTTTAGCGCAGGGTCAGAGCGTGCAAGAAACACCCTCTGGTATTCTGGTTTTCTCTGCTTTATAAACTCTCCAACAATTTTGTCTGCCTCTGTAAGCGATTTTCTGTCTTCAACTAAAGGTATCACAGAAATCTCAGAAGGCGAAAATTCACCTACCCATTCTGCCACGCTTATGCCTGCAACCACAGCAGTTCTTTTCCCAACCACTATTTTTTTGTAATACTCATAAACCCTTTCAAGCTGATCTGATGAAGTGCACATTGGCAAAATTATCTCCCATACAGGGGCCACATCGCTTCCTGCAGCAGCTGCAATGTCATAGTTTCTTGGTATAGTCTCCAAAGTTTCAAGAAGTATTTTTCCCTGCGTCTTTTCTACACTAGGGTTGGGCACGCGAAGCGTAAGGTAGACATCTTTTCCCAGTCTGTTTTCAGAAAAAAACTGCGGGTATCGAGTTAGCAGTTTCTCGACTACGTGATTATCTACCTCTTTACCTTCACAATCCCACATCTGCTCTCTGATATTCAGGTGCGAAAAAACATAGTACGCTTCTTTTATCTCGGTTTCACCTGCAAGCACCTCAGTGTCGGCAAAAAAAGGGGAATTGACATTGTCAGGATGCTGCGTGCTCATGCAGCGGGATACTTGTATTTTTGGCATGCACTCTTCTTGTATGATTGGCTTTTTATTTTATTGCAACTTAAGTCCTAGTATCTGTTTTTTTAAACATTTATTTTCATTATTTATAACAGGTGAGTCAAATGTCGCCGAGATTATCCCAAAAGGAAGCGGTTTTCCTCCTTGAGAAATTTATGAGTAGGAAAGATGCCGAAGAATTAACTTCGCGCATAATCAATTCAAAGGATGGCATTAAGAAAGCGGTTGCAAGAGAGCTTCCTTTGTTCGTCTCTCCAAGCCCATTTTATCGTTATCTTCTTGAAGACCTTACAGGTGGCCTTCTGAAGACTCCCGAAAGGAAAATAGCAAAAATTCTTTATTCAATTGACCCAAACAAAAAGGAAAAAACCCTCACCTGGAAGGAAATAAATAGAAAATACTACCTTGGTCTTTCAGATGAAGTGGCTCAAAAACTTGACGATCTTGAAAAGGAGCTGCAAGCCAGAAGAAGCTCTTGAGGCAAGATTTTTAAATCCATCCTTACTAATAGAAAGCCGCAATTATTCTGGGCGCATGCCCTGACATTAGCACCGGGGTTTTTCGGCTGCGATGCATACAATATGAATAAACCTCCACCGCTTCTTTTTGCGGTGAGAGGGAGGCTCACCGCACAGAGCCGCACTGTTATAGTCATACCCTTATGACACGTCTTCCCCTCTTTGGGGAAGCGTAGCCTTAGCACAAGGCAACTTACATGCAGGCTCTGCATGTATTTCATGAGGATGAAGAGAGGCAACTGAAGTTTGCCGGATATGCATGTTACGCCAATCAGTGGATGGCTAGGCTTCGGTAGTTTCACGGCCCCGTGGCAAGCTGCGAAAAGCTCCGGGTAGGAGCAGGCATCCTTTGATCCGGAGATCGGGCGGTGTGCCGAAAGGCACAGATTACCCCGGGAATTAAAACATTCTAGTACCGGGAGGAAAAGAAACCAATAGGGATTCGGTAAGTAAGGGTGACTGAAAGCCGAAAAGCGCAAACCGAATGCAGTGCGGCAACGCACTGTAGATGTGGGCGGAGCATCCGTTTCCAGATTCGAGGTCGGCTGGAAAGCCGCGCCATAGAGGGTGAAAGCCCCGTAGATTAATGGAGGCGGAGCGAAGCAAATAAGAGTAGTGCTCATCGAGTATTGGGCATGAAGATGGCGGGACTAACCGCCAACGCTAAATATAACCGAAGACCGATAGCGAATTAGTAACGCGAGTGAACGCTGAAAAGGAGTCCGAAAGGACAGTTAAAAGAACTTGAAACTGATTGGTGACAGGTTGATGCAGCGTGGAAGGGCACGACTGCCAAAGCAACCAGCCGAGAGGCTGGAAGCGAGGCAGGCATACCAGCGTTGCATCGTTCTTCTCGAAGCAAGAGCCAGGGAGTTGATGTGGTGTGGCGAGGCGAGAGCCGAAGCGAAAGCGAGTGGGCGCATCGAAAGAAAGGCCCGTCGTCCGAAAGGGCGACCAGTCACACTCATCAGACCTGAAGCCGATGTGAACTAAGCGCGCGCAGGTCGAAGCCAGCCTGACGGCTGGTGGAGGACCGCAACCGGTGCTAGTATATTCTGCTCGGGTGACGTGCGCTTAGGGGTGATAGTCCAATCGAACTCGGCAATAGCGGGTTCCCCTCGAAATGTCCCTCAGGACAGCCTCGATGGAGGTTGGATGCGGGGTAGAGCACTGATCGTAAGGATTGGCCCCGAAAGGGGTCGCCTTGCTGTCAAACTCCGAATCTGCATCCGCCGTAGAAGTCGGGAGTCGGGTTCCGCTGGGTAAGCTAGCGGGCCATTACGGGAACGACCGGTGCCGCAGTTAAGGTCCCTAAATTCAGGCTAAGTGCTAATCCACAAGGAGTGTCCGGTCTAAAACAGCTGGAAGGTAGGCTTAGAAGCAGCCATCCTTTAAACAACGCGTAATAGCGGACCAGTCTAGATCGCACATTCCGAAGATGATCGGGGCTAAGCCTGGTACCGAAACTGCGGAGTTGCCCCAAAAGGGCAATCTGGTAGGGGGGCGAGCTGGCTGGGCAGAAGCAGGGCCGTGAGGTCCTGTGGACTGGCCAGTTATGAATATCCTGGTATTAGTAACAGCATATCCAGGCGAGAATCCTGGACGCCGCATAGCACACGGGTTTCTGGGCAATGTTCTTCAGCTCAGAGTTAGGCGGTCCTAAGGCAATAGCTAATTGCGAATTGCCAAAAGGGAAAACGGTTAAAATTCCGTTCCTGCACAGGTAGATGCGGCAACGCAAGTTGTGTTCCTGACGCTTTGGGGTAGGGGTGGGGGAGGAGACTTCCCTTAAAGCCCATAATGCCTTGGAGTCTCATTATGAGGAGAAGAGGCATAAAGGGCCCAAATCGTCCTGATCCCTGGAGCCCATGAAAAGGGAGCGCAACCGACCCTGTGCATCCGTACCTAGAACTATTACAGGTGCTGCTGGCAGAACAAGCCAAGGCGTGTCAGGGCAATTCAGCTAAGGGAACTCGGCAAGTTAGTGGCTTAACTTCGGGAGAAGCCATGCCTGCCTTTCCGCAAGGATTGGCAGGTCGCAGTGACAAGGGGAGGTCGACTGTTTACCAAAAACACAACTCGCAGCCAATCGGAAACGATTAGTACTGCGGGTGACGCCTGCTCACTACTGGTACGTGAAAGCCTGTTCCAACGGGCTTAAGCGCCAGCAAAGAGCGGGGGTAACTCTGACCCTCTTAAGGTAGCGTAATACCTCGCCGCTTAATTGGTGGCTTGCATGAAGGGCGTAACGAGCCTCCCACTGTCCCTAGCTGGAACCTGGTGAACTTACTACTCTGTGAGTATGCAGAGGACTTCTAGGGGGAAACGAAGACCCCGTGGAGCTTTACTATAGCCTGATCTTGTGATACGAGCGCTGCTGCGGAGCGTAAATGGGAGCCGCTATGTTGCACCTCTCGGGGTGCAAATAGGCGCCGTTGTAACACCATTCAGCAGTGCTTGTATTGCTCACCGCAAGGGACAGGGTCAGGTGGATAGTTTGGCTGGGGCGGTACGCCCTCGATAAGGAAAATGCGCATAAC
Organism: Candidatus Anstonellaceae archaeon; assembly: GCA_038887295.1. Taxonomy (GTDB): domain Archaea; phylum Micrarchaeota; class Micrarchaeia; order Anstonellales; family Anstonellaceae; genus UBA10161. Next base: position 145,990 of record JAWAKW010000001.1, read on the forward strand.
CAGTTTTTAGAGGAGGGTTAGGCGCATCTTCAAACAAGGGCGCCCAATGTTCAGCTTAGGCGGGTCAGAAATCCGCCGTTAAGGGTTAAAGACAAATGCTGGACTGACTGTATCCTTAAAAGCGTGGGATGCAGAGACGAAAGTCGGGCTTAACGAACCTTGGTGCCTTTTTAGTGAGGGCCCAAGCTGTCAGACAAGCTACCCCGGGGGTAACAGGCTCGTCGCGGGCGAGAGTACACATCGACCCCGCGGTTTGGTACATCGCTGTCGGCTTAGGTCATCCTGGGGGTGCAGGAGCCCCCAAAGGTTGGGTTGTTCATCCATTAAAGACCTACATGAGCTGGGTTCAGAACGTCGCGAGACAGTTCGGTAGTATCTCCTAGGAGTGTTACCGTTTGAGAGGAAGAACCCATGAGTACGAGAGGAACTTGGGTTCGGCGCCTCTGGTCTACCGGTTGTGTCAAGCATCGCCGGGCAGCTACGCGCTATTGGATAAGACCTGAAAGCATCTAAGGTCGAAGCCAATCTCAAAACTAGACGGTGTAGGCGGTCATAGCAGATGACTTTGATAGGGCGGGGGTGTAAGTGGTTAGCTTACGCGAGCCATTCAGCCTGCCGCTACTAAAGCCGTTCATGCTCAAGGCAAACTTCAGTTGCCTCTCTTCTTGCTTTCTTCTTCTAACTTTTTCCAAGTTTCTTCTGTCCTTCTTTCAAGAGAGGGTCTCCACAGCTCATTTCTTCTTTTTTCCAATTCATCTTTGATTTGTTGGCTGTGCGCATCTCTTTTCTCTTCCTTTATGCTGTTTATTTCCAATTTGAGAAATTCAATATTTTGTTCTATTTTAAGCTGTATTTTTTCAGCATCCTTTCTTTCATGTACAAACACATCAGTAACAGTTTTATAATCCGTCAGAAATGGGCTCCTTCCAACCCAATACTGTGAAGTCTCAGCAAGCCTCTCATTTTCGTATGGTGTCCCTTTTCCAAAAATCAAATCTTTTTCACTCGGGGCAGTGTAAAGCTCATATTCGGTGTCTTTGACAATATCTATCAGTTTCGATATTCTGTTATAGTTTTGCGGAGTAGCAACTTGGAGCTCTGAAGAAAGATCACCAACCACCTTTTTCAACTCAACTGCTTGCTGGGAAACTGCAGAAGAATACATCTCCTTCTTTATTCCTTCTTCAATATTTTTTTGAATAATTGAAAGCATCTCCTTATCATTCTTTTTCATATTTTCCTCCCATATCTTCTCTTTTTCATCAACAGACATCTTTTTGTAGTCTTCCCACAAAATAGATTTATCTTCATCTCCGTAAAGGCTGATGGTTGGCGGAATGCTTACCTTGCTGGTCAAAATAGCATTCTGCTTCTCAGCAAAACTCGTGTAAGGCCGAAGGTCTGATTTAAGTGCTTCCATGCTGTTTCGCATCTCTGTATTAAGAAGAATCAAGTCTTTGAACGGGTCCCAGCTTTTCTTATCCTCCCCAGGAACTTCTACTTGCTTTGTGACTTCTCTTGTTGCAGAAACAGTAATTGCATAATCATTACCATATAGTGTCTGTCTTATCATGCTTGTTTTTGCATTCCTGAATGTGAAATAAATATTGTTCTCTTTGTACTCTTCCATGTTCAATAAGTTTCGCAGATTCGTTTCATTTGTTTTAGATATGTCAATTGTTTTAACTTTACCTTCATCAACAAGAATTCGAATGTACTTTATCTCATTTTTTATCGTATCAAAGCTTATTTTTCCTTCATCCATCATTTTAATTAGATCTTGTCCGGTTTTTGCGATAAAATCAGGCCGCTCGATTTTTACCTTTGCACCCTCATTCTCATAAATTTTGATTTGGTCATTTTCCTTAACTGCGACGTAAACCTTCCCTTCTTCCAATTGTACCCCATCAAAAGTTTTTTCGCGCCCAGTAAAAACAACCACTTTTCCACTGTTCAATATTTCGTTTACATTAAGTATTTTCATTTCACTTTCATCTTTTTTCTTATATTTTTCATAATACTTACTGATATCTAACATTCTTTCAAGTCCATTCTGTGTGACAATCCCCACTTCTTTTCCTTTTATTTCATTGTTTAGTCCAGCATTATTTGCAACTTCAGTCATAAGAGCAAAGGAAAGAAGAAGATTATATTTCCATCCAAATGTTGCGCCATAATGTTCAGTTGGAACGCTTATCTTTATTACCACCTCTTTATTGTTGCTATCCTCTGCAGCATTTTTTATTTCAGTAAAAAGACCCGCATTTCTTGTACTTTCTACAAATTCTTTGATTTCTTTAGGATTTCTCAGAGTTGAAATATACTCACGTAGAACACTTTTAATTTCACTCGTAAAGGTTTCCGTTTTCGTTTCTAATTTCTTTTCCGCTCCCCCTCCTGTTTCTTTATAATGAATGGCATCAGCAACCAAACTTAAAGCTTCATTCAAACTTTTCTTTTGGCCTTCAAATTCTTGCTTTTGTTTATCTGACATATTTTCTACAAGTGAATCCACCCACATTATCCCATTTGAATTCATTGCAATTTTTCCAATCTCACCCATTATTTTTTCAGCTTTTTCAACATTAATTTCTTGCCCATATTTTTCCCTTAAATATGTGGTAGCGTTGTAATATTTAGAAAATTCTTCAGAATTTACTATGCCTTTTCGCATCTTCAAAGCAATTTCATAATCACAGTCTGCCAAATATACCATATTCTCTGCATATCTTTTTAGGTCATCAATCCACCCACTTAGTTTTTCACTCTCAATTAGATTTTTTGCCTCATTGAGCTGTTCTTGGCTGGCACCATATATCTTTTCTAGTAAAGAAAGCTCAAATTTAAGCTGCTCGACTTGCTCAGGATTATTTTTCATCTTTTCTTCATATTCAGCCTTAGCTTGCTCCAAAGCCTTTTTCCTCCCATCTTCGTTTATCTCCTGCGCTTTTGAAATATGATGTTCTAAGAATTTGATTCTCTGACCTACTTCAAGAAGATAAGCAACGCTTTCCACTCTTTCTTTTGCAGTCCTTTCAACAACAAATGCCGTTTTTATATCTTCGGCATTTCCTTGTCTGAGAGCCTTATAAGTGTCATGAAGGCTTTCTACATAGGCTGCCATAGCAGCAAGCATTCTCTCGTCTGCGCCACCAATTGACAGTTTTGTGAAAATAGCCTGATTGTAGCGCCACCTGTTCTTCTGAAATTGGGCAACTTCTTTGTTGTCAGAAGAAAGAATAAGCTTATTCCCGCTGGCATCATATAACAAAAATCCTTCCTTACCACGTTTGTCCTTTTCCAATTGTTCGATTTCCTCTATCTTTCCATTCTTGTCAATCAATAGCCCTTTACCCCATCTGGTTTCGATATACAAACATTCTTTTCCGTTCTTCTCAACAATATTTCCATATATGATAACCGTATCTTTACCTTTAGAATAAAGCACAGTCTCTACTTCAGCATTTATAAGTTGAATTGCATTTTGAAAGATATTCAACCCCAATGGAAGCCGCGCAGGCTCATTTATATATGCTGCAATAAGAAATGCATCCTTACCTATCAGATTTTCTATTTTCTTCACCAATTTTTCAATAAAATCTTCACTTCTGCTCTTATTCCTAAATGCCAGCCACTCAAGAAAAATAGTAAAAAGTGTCTTTCTCCATTCATCAGATGAAAATGCTTTCAAATTTAACGATTCTCTCAAACCAAAAAGAAGTGCAGCTGCAACTCTTTTCAAAACTCCTGCGTTTTCACCTGCCCCAATAGATTCCATGAACTCTTTCATATCCTTTTCTAGTCTGTTAACTCTTTTTTGTTCTTCAGAACTGAGGCCCGTGAAAAAAAGTCGCACCGCTTCAAATATATCAGTTGCAGTTAAAGCTACAATTCCTGGTTTGGGGGGCAGTCGTTCGTCATCTTTGCTTCGTGTTTTTGATGGACCCTCACTTCCCTCTTTACCCTTACCTCCAACTTCAACTACTTGCTGCCTTTGAAGGGAATGTACTAAATTTTTATTTTGTAGTTTATTTTTTGAGTTTTCAATTTTTTTCTCCAATTCAACGATCCTTCCCTCTACTTTCTGTATTGTTGAATTCAGCTTTCCAAGGCTTCCTTTCAAATCATTTAGCTCTTTCTTTTCATTATTGGTCAGATTTTGTTTGCTTTCAAGCTCTCGAATCCTATTTTCAACTTTATTTTTTGTATTTTGCAGTTCAGAAAGAGTTTTTTTGCCTTCGTCCAACTTAATCTGTGTTTTGTTTAATTTTTCTGCATCGGTCAACCCGCCAGCTGCAAAGTACAAATACTGAGAACTTGTTTGCAAAAATTCCATAGCCTTAGCAAGTACCTTTCCTATAAGCATGTTCAGCTGCCCAGTTATGCTGATTTTACCCCCACTGAACGTATCAGCCATCTTGTCGAAGCCGATTATATATTGGATTATATCAAAGCTTTTTTGCTGAACTCTCATTGAGTATTGTCTGCCTCTTCCCATTCGCGGAGCAGAAAAATCAAAGAAAGAAAATGGATTTCTTCCTGCTGCAAATGACGCCCCAAGAAGAAGAGAAAAAATCAGCATGAGAGGCCAGCAAAGAGGAGCCATATCCACAGAAGGCGTATTGCATATGTAAAATTCGTTGTGAGAAGGCAAGTAGTTCAAATACTGAAGTGGTACCTTTCTCGTGCCGCATGGTGGAACAGCAGTATAGGTTTGAGGAATTGAGCTTAATCCGCTTTTGTTTAAGCATTCTTTCGTGTTTGCATCAACAGGACAAAAAATATACCAATAATCAATACATCTTTGGGCATTCGGATTGTATTCGTGTACAACTTTCCCTTCACTATCTGTCACATCATAGCATACACTAGGGTTAGTAAGCGGATCATTTTGCATTCCAGATAAGTTCACACGATACACAAGCGCATTTTGGATTGGCATCTTGTCATAGTTTCCGCTTATATTGTAGACTTTGACAATTATCTTTCCATATGTTTCATCCACTACTATGTCCATGTATGAAGGTGTTGGTGCAGGAGGGCAAATAGGAGAAGAGTTTGCAAAAACAACCATTGCAACCAATAAAAGCGCAACAAACGCTCTCGTCAAATCCCCACCTCACGATATTCTAGAACAGAATAAATGATTATTCGTTATAGGTATTTTAACATTACAATATTGAAGTACGCTAGTATCTGGTACCCTTCCACAATCAACCCCAACCTCCCCTCTTCTTGGGTATTGTATAAGTTCGTTCCTTTGCTTGATTGCTTCAATTTTGCTATAAGTATACCTTATCTCCGAGCCAGTTCTGGCATCGCTTGTATTAAGGCAGCATTTATCCTTGTTTGGCACTGATGCAAGTATGTCCCAATAATCATCTGAAATGTCAGAGTAATTCTTCAGAGCTTGAAATATCTCACCCATGCTGGTTTCAATTCTGCAGAAAAGATTACTTTGCCCAGGTTGCGGCGCAGGCATCTGGCTGCATCTTGTGCATGCAGAAAAGTTCACACACATTGCAGGACATCTGTAATATGAGTAGTTCGTCCATGTCGGATCAGGCATACTACATTTTTTGCTGTCTAGGCAGTAAAGCTGTGGCAAGTCTTCATCACCAGGCTGGTAATTGACATTAGGCATGCAATAGCCACTTGCAATATCCGCTTGGCTGCAAGGCTCGCATATACATGTTTTGTTTTCTGCATAAACTTTCTGTCCATAAGTCATCTTGTTTATACCCAAAATCTTCCTCGAGTGATTTTGCAAGGAGCAAAACACATCAGTCTTGCTTTGCATCCCAAGTCTTTCAAGAGTTAACTCGTTTGCAGAAATAATATCTGTTGTACCAGTTTTTACCCCCTTGTCCCAGTTCGGTTTGTTATAATCTACATAAATCCTTCCATCCTTAGTCAGCCATGCATCGTATATAAGTCCAATTACTCCAGCATCCACCATATCTGCCTGATGGTCGAACAAGTAGCTGAGAAACTTATCAATATTGCAATTTGTATTCCTTTCAAAATGAAATCTCCATATAATCGAAGGGCGAGAATAATTTTTCAGAAAATTCCTGCTAATGTTCATTCGATAATTGAATTCCCTCTCTATCTTTTCTTCGTCGCTCACTCCTCCTTTGTTGCACTTCGGCACCCATTCTTGAAGCAGCAAATCAACATAGCCCGGATACTCGTCAGGGACAGCATTTGCTATTCTCCACTCCCTCCCTCTTTCTCCGGGCTTGTAAAAGAAATCATCAAGGGTCGAATATACATCCGCTTCTCTCCCTTCTGGATCGCCCACATCAATTGCAATAAGCGGTGGGTTCTTGCTTGTTTTCTTAAAGTAGACTGCAGTGTAGATGGTGAGGTTTTTTCCTCCATTAAGATATATTCTCTCATTATTGGATGTTTTTTTAATATTCAAATATTCTGCAAGTTCCATGTTATATGCCCCATCCATAGACCAAATCGAGCCCCTTAAGCTTTCGTTTTTTATATGTGTCAGATTGGCTATAGCATAAATAACTGCACCATCTATGTATGGTATTTTTTTCGTCTGAGAAAACTTTATTTCAGGCCCATATTTAGTTTTAAGAAGACCTTCTATTATCATCATGTGCCATTCGACGGCCGAAAGATACGGACCACCTTCGCTTATATCCAAGATAGGCATGACTCCTGCTGCAAGATAGTCCCTCGTCTTTTGAACTACAAATGGAAGAGACGGTTCCATCATGAGTGGCGTATGCCATCCATGCTCAGAAGATGAAAATCTAAATTCCACATTCCTTTCTGGATCAAACCAATTCCGCCCCCACCCATCGGTGCATATATACTCTGCAGTATGTCCATCAACTCTTTGGTCATAAAATCCTCTTCCTAACCAACCATCTTGGTCATTTCTTATTTTTCCTTCAACTACAAAATCTCTGCTTACAGGATTAATATCATAAGCATTATTTCTTGTACTTCTTCCGTCAGCCATCATTGTTGGGATTCCACCATCTGAAGCAGTGTAATTATAATAGGCTCTAAAAGAATAGCAATTATATTTCCAAGGGCTCATTCCAAAGGTTATTTTTTGAACAGCTAAAGTTGCATACGTGCAAGGTGCACACCAACCAAGAGTTCTCAGCTCAAGGTAAGGTGCTGTTGCTGCTTGTGGCACGTCGGTCAGTTTGCATCTTCCAATCGCCCCCTGCCCGTTGACCGTAGTAAAATCAAGATGATATGCAGAAACATAAACTCTCCAGCCTTCTTTCTGCACTTTTTGTCCTGCAGCGTTATACGTCTCTTGCGTACATAGAGGCGAATCAGTAGAAGGAATTTTAATTGACGGAGAATTTTTAGAATAAAGTTTTATGACGCCAGATGTGTCAATCATGCACATTTCAACCTGAACAAATACAGAAGGATCTAAAGCAGCTTGCTGTATTTGGGCTTGTGAAAATAAAAGGTCTGTCCTCAACGGTTTGACATTGCAATTCTTCAAAAATTTATTAGATTCATTTGGCAGTGCAGGTCTTGAAGAGGCATATTTCTGTGTTATAACATATATTGCACCTTTTTGTGGATTTATTCGCCCATCCAATACTAAATTGGACTTAGAAAGTTCAAAGCCAAATTCATTAATTGACTTATTAAAAGTGTTAACTACATAAAACGTCCCACTCCCCGCAAATCCATCTTCAACATAACCACAGTTTATTCTATCTAACCCTTCCCTTTCACATCCGCAATCAATTAACCCCGGACCCATAACGTCTTTGCAAGAAGTCCTTTTGTAAACTGTCTTATCACAAACTCCAGATAAGCAATCGATATCACTTTCACATTCAAAATCAGAAGCCTTTTGAGGATCGGATATTTGTTTTCCTAATTGCTTCTCATAGTATTTGTTGTCAAGTTCAAGAGAAAATTGTCTATGTTGTTTCCACTTCATTCCTTGTCTATGCCCCTCAGTCGCATCACTCCAGAGACATTCTCTTGTACCTTCTTTATCTAATGGACACGTATAAGGTGCCTTATCAGCACAGTCATGATGGAGATTGAACGTTGATCCTTCAGCCCTCCAATTTTCTTGCTTGCAAGCTTCTTTATATGTTTGGTCACAACTTGAAAAAAGATTGCACGAGCTTAGATAAGTATTTGTTCCGTATATATAATCTGCCTGAAGCACGCTTCGATATCTTGCGTCTGGCTCAAGGAAAGGGAATTTTTGGCTGTCGTTTGAGCAAGCGTCAGGGTCAGAAAGTATTTGACATTCGTTGAGGCAAGCCTTCTTGTCATCATAAAGAAATTCTGTGTCTATGCATCGGTATTTTTGGCCTGCGCTTATGGGATTGCAATCCTGTGGCGGGAGAAGTCCAAAGCAGTAGTTTTGGCATTGCTGTTGACTTGAGAAGTTTAAGCCGTTTTTGCTACAATGATAAGCAATGCCACTGTATTCCCCACACCATGTTGAAGGAGCATTCAAATAATTCATGAATCTATCTTTCCCTCCCGTTCCGGTAAGCGAACAGAATCTGTCAGATACTGGAAAGAAATACCTTGCCTGCTCAAAATCAGAATAACTTCTCCCAACTCCAAATCTAAACGAATTTACCCAAAGATTTGTCTTAGCTTGGCGCATCTGATTGTAAAGCCTCTGGTTCATCTCCTTGAATGCACAACTTGTGCCAAATAAGCCTCTGCCAGATAAAGCGTCTCCACCTGATGCAGAAATAGGGGCAGTCTTCTTGCTTTCATCAAAGTCGCTTGCAACCGGAGTAGGACCAACCTCAAATTTTGAGTATCCACATACCATTGCAACACATTTTTCATTTATACATTTTGAAGGCGCCGGATCTGCGCAAATTGGAAATATTTTGTATGCAAGCCCACCTTGGCAAATAGACTGTGTTTCATTCCAGTAGCAGCTGCTTGTCTTGAGGCATTCTGTTTTTGTCAGGCTAAGGCACTGTGTTCCATCGGTGCAATTTGCAGCACCTTTAGTGGTTGTTGCAACATCGCAGCTTCCATACACTGTGCCATTAGTGAAATTGCAAATCGGATTTGCAAGCATAACCGAAGGATCTGAACCATTCAAATCAAATATATACTGTCGCTGGCAGCAGGGGACATATTCATTGCTCGTGCAACCCAAGGCAAGAAACAAGAATCCAATTAAAACTGCCCATTTTTTCATTCAGCTCAGCCTCGCAATTGCCCTCATCAGTTCCCCCAAATCGCCGCCTAGCAAGGGCGTTGCAGACCTGATAAATATCAATGTTATTGCAAGAGCTACGAATGGGTAAAAGATAGAAGTGATAGTTATTTGATAGAGTAATTCTTTCCCTTGAGCCATCGCAAGCGCGTTCTCATCTCTTTCCGCACCAATTTGAAGAGCAGTGTTCAGTATCACAGCTACTCCCCTAAATCCACTAAAGCACATACCTGCAAGCTTATCATCAAATTTCTTGTCATTGGCTTTGATAAATGTTGGGTCTGTCAAAACAAAAAAGGTCGGCCACACAAAGTAAAACCCAACCGCAATTGCAATCAACAATCCGCCAATTCCTCTTGTAAGTGGAAGTATCCTAAGCAAAAGGCCAAGAGGAAGAAACACCGCAAGCATATTTTTTTGTACATAATCAGCAAGGGCATACTGTGCATGCAAAGAAATCAAAAGGCCAACTATCTTATTGCAAAGAAGATGCGCCTCTTCAACTGCTTTATGCACAGCTAAATCCCAGTCCCAACACCATACAGGAAATCCGAAGATGCTTATGCAGGTTGAAGCAAGAGTCTCCTTTGCCTTGTTGGCCTTGAATATATTTGCATAATGTCTGTCAAGCGCACTTACTTTTTCTTGTATCTTGCATTTGAATGCGCCAATCGGCCCGCCTCCATAATCAGCAGTTTTCCAAATATAATATCTCCCGCCTGGCACAGCATTGCAGGCAACACTGCCACCCGTGCCTATTAATTGCTCCATTATTCCAAAAGCTCCATAGTTTGATACTTCAAAAAGAAGTTCCACAACAAAAAGAATCATTAAGGAAGATGCAGAGACTTGCAGCATTTCGGTTTTAGCATACCTCTTGAGATTTTCTGCTTGAAGTGCATATCCTACCATATAAATCAAAATATTCAAAAACAAGCAAACTAGCAGTGCATACCAAGCTATCCCTCTCCATTCTCCTGATGCACCCATCTTGCTTTCGAATTTTGCTTTTTCAGATTCTGCTAAATTACTTACATCAATTGGATAAAGAAGTGAAAACAATGCAAATAATAAAAGTATTCTTTTCATATCATCTGCCCAAGCTTGCTTATATCTACTTCTTCCCCAAGCAAGTGCGCAACACCCCGCGCAACCGCAGCAATCACTATGAAATTGACTGCTGCAAAAAATACTACTGTGATAAATATTAATCCATTAGCGCGTATAACCATATCTAAAGACGCAGGCACAAATGGAAGGTCTGCAGTCAAACCTCCAAGGCCAAATTCAATTCTGTGGCCAGAGACAAGCGACTCTTCATTGTAGCATGCTTGAGACGGAGCACACATTACATTAGATGGTAAATCCTTATAGGAAAATATCTCTACCCCCTTGCATCCACATGCATTAAATGATATGAGGCTTTGTGTGTTTGCCATCCCAGGCGCAATTGAAGCGTTTATCACCAACATTGTCGGGTACATGATATAAAGTGAAATGCAGATTGCAACAAGTGCCCCTGCAAATTGCCTCATAAAAGGCAAAGAGCGCAATACAATCGCAATCGGAAGAAAAATTAAAAACAAGCCGTTGAGTATATATTGAAGTACAAAATACTCAAATGCAGCAGTCAGATACGAAATGGTTGCTGTGTTTGCAAGGTTGTTAACTATTGCAAGATTTAAGGTCTCACCGCCATGGGTTGCCTCATTATAACCTGCAAGTGAAATAAAGCAAGAGCCTTTGCAAACCATTTTTGTATATGTAGTCCTAATCTCATAGGCACCTGCCAAATAGCGCGAAGTTCGCAAATTGGAATGTGCTACATCCATCAGCTTTTCCAAATAAATTATGCTGCCATCATAAATCGATTTTGTCTGGTAAGGTTCGTATATTTTTGGCAGCCGGGTAAATATCGAAGCAATCTCCCCTATTTGCAGGGTGCAGAAAAGTTGGATAGTCCCAAAAACCACTCCGACAATGATGAGACTTGTAAAAATTTGCGCTGCCTCAGTTTTTGCCCAAGTAGTAAGTCTTGGATTTTGGATTGCTTCTCCTGCCATATAACCCAATGCTACTATAATTGCAGTTGCAATAGCTGCCAATGCGGCAAGCCAAAAGGTTTCGCTTGTACTAGACGCGCCACAGATTGGAGCAGACGTAGCAGTGCATACTGCATCAGGCGAGCCTGCAGGCTCACACTTGACATCGGGTGCCCCACAGCATCTGTTTGGGGTAGCGGCACACTTTGAGCCCAACGAAAGGCATTCTTTGCATGTAGGAGGATAGGAATTTATGTCGCAAAAAAGAGCAGGGCAGCAAGGTTCTCCCTGGCATCTTTCACCCAAAGTTGCACACTCTGCCCAGATGCTTTGTGCAAAAGCCATCACAATAACAACTAATGCAAAAAGCTTCATCCTATTCTCACCAACCCAGACAAATCTATCTCGCTGCCAAGCACTTTGGCAATGGATGCAATGAACCCAAGAGTTATTATGAGGCTAATTATCGAAGTAAAAATTACCTTAACTAGGACAACATAAGTAAGATAGTCTGCTACTGAAGAATGGCTTAGCGCCATAGCGTAGTTTTGGAACTGCTCCCTTGAAACAGATATATCCTTTTCATAAGGGTCGCAGGTTAATCCTGAAGGAATACTGGTAGATTGAGGAATAGGCAAAACATCATCCTGTTCTGCAAGAAGTTTGATCCCTGCCAATATCACCAATGGATAAACAGTGTAAAAGCCAAAACCTATTGCGATCAGAGCCCCGCCTCCCTGCCTGGTGGGTTTGAAACATCTGAAAAAAAGGCCCAGAGGTATAAGCAAATTGAAGCCAAAATTTGCCCCCCAAGTAAGCAGAAATTGTTGAGCATACACATCTATCATGCCTGCAAGCACCGCAAACGACGCCGAAGTCAAGGTTCCCCTGAAAGCGTTAAGCGGGCTGCAGTTTACCAATGTAAAGCCAACTCCAAGCATGCTGCAATATATACCTTTTGAGGCTTCCTTTGCTACACGGCTGTTCGCATCCTGAATCTGCAAAAGTATATTTTGTACTCCCAAAGAAGAAAGGCTGTTGTATGCAACGGTATATATTTGGTTTGTTCCTGTAAGTGGAATGCTGGTGTCTCCAGAGATTGCAGAAAGAGAGGCAGTAAGATAATCATTTATCATATAAGTAATCCCCACAAGCAGAAGCGCAACAATCCCGCTAGCAAGCACTTGAAACAGTTCATCCTTTATTATTTCCCCCCAGTGTTGTATTCCAAAAGCCTTGGAAAACATATAGGCAATTGCAAGTACTGCCAAAGCAACCAAAAGCGCATAGATGATATATTGAAGATAGCTTCCTGCTGGAAGAAGCTGTGGGGGAGGATAGGGCTTCACCTCTGCAGGCTCGGACCAGTCTGATTCATTGCATTCCGTGCCAATGCAATTTCTTGTCTGAAGATAAATCTGCTGTCCAGGCATGCAATTTTCTGCAGCGCAGTTGAAGCTTTCGAGAATCCCATTCCATGCATAGGGCATATCATTTATTTTCCATCGATAGTCTGTTGCAGTGCATCCAGAGACACAATCAACAATGCCATCAGGAAGGACTTCAATAGGTGCTATTTGTGGTTTTTGTGGCTTGGTTGGATGTCGCCTTTCGCATCTGTTAGTATTTGGGTTGCAAATATAATTTTGGCAACAATCATCATTGCTAGTGCAAGATTCACTTGAGCTTTCATTTAGGCAACATTTCCCGCTTTGGCAGTTTTTGCTGCAGCATTGCACACTTTGGGTGCATTGGGTGTTTTTTGTATAGCATACGACACATACTCCACTTTGGTTGCAGAAGAGACCTGCACAGCATCCGTCAACACCAGGAAATTGATTGCAGCCATATACATTTTCTGGAATGCAAGAGCTGCAAAACCCATTATAGCATTTAAGCCCGCTACAACACTCATTATCTGAAGCACACGACTGCCCGCTGCTCTTGCATTGCGGAACACAGACATTTTGGCTGCATTTTCCTGAGCAGCACTGACTATCTTCAGTGCAGGATGAGCCTAACGGACCGCAGCCGCTACCACCTCCTCCATACTCTCTGCAGTTACTTATACACTCCTGTATACATGTTTCACCCCGGCCTTCGCATATGTCCTCGCATTGATCACAAGGTACAGACACATCAGCAAATACCATGATTGACAGTACAAGCATTAGTGCAATCAAAAGCATTCTCATATTATCCTACTCAGACCAGGTATATCAATATCTCCTCCTAAGGTGGAGGATAATACCCTTACAAACGAAATTACCATAACAATAGAAAATAGTGGAAGAACAACCGCAGGAATCATCAAAACTCCAATATTTCTTACATCAACCGCACCCGTTGCAGAACCAGGCAATGAAAGCAGCAATTCATCTACACTTGCTGTATCAGATGTAAGATCTTCTTGGCTACACACTTCAGCGCAATCAGTGCGCAAGGGTGGTTCATAAAGGCAATCATACGGGCAATCAAAGCATCCGTCACAGATACGGGCTGGGACAGGCGGCAAAGCACAACTTTGTTGCTGAGACGAACAGCTCACATAATTGCAATAGATTTCAGGCATAGGGTCTTGGTTGAGTCTCCTGCAGAGTACTGGGCAATCAAAATAAGGTAAAGAAGTTGGAATATAGCTTCTGCATTCTTGTGGTCCCCCTGACCTTTTGAGTGGAATGTCTACTCTACATTCGTTAGGGCAAGCGGCAAGGCTGCAGTCAACTTGTAAAGTCTTTATCTCCATATCCTTTATCCGCCAATTTTCTGGGCACTGTTTGCATGAATCTATTTCGTTAAACGGATATTCTCGCTGTCCTATAGGTATGCGAACACTGCCTTTGTTTAACCATTCGCATTCTGTTCCTCTTGAGCGGCAATCTTCTTCTGAAGAAGCACCACCACACTCCCCGCTTGAGAAGTAATTTGATGTGTTATAACAACCCCACTCACCAATTAAGTCACGGTTTCCTAAATATTCACTACATACTAATCCAGTTGCAGGGGGGATCCTTACTTTGCAAGAATCAGAGCAATTTTCAGATGCGCATCCCAAACTGCTGCACCATAAAGCAAGCAATCCACTCCTAGAATATCCGTATTTGTCAGTTCCCTCAAATTTTATCCGGCATTCAATAGGACATTTGCGGCACTGCCCTATTTCTCCAGAGGCAAAGTCATAATCTTGACATTCTGGATTGGTTTGGCTATTCGGAACTTGGATCACTCGTTTGCATGCATCACTGCAAGAAGAACAGTCTATAGTTTCTCCGTTTCTTTCAGCATAAAAGTTTGAGTTAAAAGCTGGCGGCCCAAAGTAATCAATATTTTCAGAAGAATTTTTATGTAAAAGCAGAATTCTTACTTCCTCTGGACAGTTCCTACAATATCCTGCTTGTCTATCAAACATATTTGATATCCTGCAGGTTGGCGGGCCCTTCTGAGGCCTACATTGGTTTTGGCATGCAGACACGGAGCAGTTAACTCCTTCGGCTGCGCATTCCACTGGAATCCCGCCTTCACGCTCAACTGCAGAATATTCGGTTATGAACGAATAATCGTTGAATCTGCACATTTCAGGACAATCTGTGCAATTTGTAGATATGTAATTTTTCTGAGGATAAGGATAGCATGCGGGAGTTTCATCAAAAAGAGGATTTGAAGGGATTCGGATTCTGCATTCCATTGGGCACTTACTGCAGGCTTCTCTTATTTGCTGATTGTTGCTGCAATAATTTTGCATGAAGTTTTGAATGTCGTATTTATCAAGCTGGCTGCCCCAGTTTACTCTGCATGGTTTTGGGCAGGACCCGCATACAGATGGGCTTTCACAATCAAAGGTTTCGCCTATCTTGCTTACATAAGAGCATTCCAGCGGACATCTGTTGCATGCATCGTTTGGAGCCTCTTTACAAAGTTTTTCATCTTTTCTTACAAGCTCCACACTACCGTCAGGATTCACTTTTTTAAGAAGACACCAATTCGGGCAGTCTTTGCATACAGTGCAATCTACTGTCAACTTTGCAGCTACTGCATTCCCATCAGATTTGACATAGCATTTGTTTTCAAATGGAATACTGGCTTTGCATCCTTCCTGACAAAGGCTGGCCGGGCATTTTGAAGCACAATCGGTTCTAATTCTCATTACTTTACATCCAGGATTGCACTGGGCACAAGCTACAGGGTCGCATTTTGGCTTATTTCTTGGAAATGGAACCTCTCTGCATTCTTGGGGGCAACCGCTACAATCATTCTGAATACCATCCAACTCTTCACAAGCAACCAAGCCAGGAAATTCAGCTTTTCCATCTCCATTTATGTCCCCTGTCGCCCAATTGGTTGCATTTATGCCTGCACGCTTCAAATCTTCTTTCGTTTTGAAGAGTATCAGCCCTCCAGTTGTATTGTTTATATAAAATGCAACAGGCGGAGAAAGTTTGCACTCAGCAGGGCAATTTTCAGAGTCCTGCCCAACGCGCTCACCGTACACACTGATTTGGAGAGTGTACCAAGCAAACGCATATGTTAAAGGATAAACTACGAATATCGAGATTCCTATTGCAAGCAATAGCCCACCTAATCTTCTTGAAAAGAAAAAGGTGCGAAGCAATATCCCTAAAAGAAGAAGTATCGGAGCAAGCGCAAAGGCAACCACCTCTATAAAGTAGCGCTGTGCGTATATGCTTGCAAGCATCCTGGTTGCGTTCTCAAAAATTATTCCTGCCCTTTCTGCCTCAATTGATCTTCCTGCATTTGGCCGAATAACTACGCTTGCATAAGCCATCATTGCAACGTTTGCAACTGTATTTACACCAAGATTGGCAGACTTTTGTTCTTTTATGCTTTTTTTCAGCGCATCCTGAGCATAGGTTGAACCTATCTTGTAAATGCTGTCAAGATAAGTTTTGGCAGCAGTGATATAGCAAGGTTCTGCGCCACTACAAACTATAGGAAGATTGCTTGAAGCCACAACTGCACTTGAAATCTGGTCAAGGAAAATTATCACTCCGATTATGCTCAAAATTAATATTGCTGAAACAAATGCCTGTCCAAGTTCAATATCCACAAATGCCTTTATTTCATTTAAATTGAATGCATAGCCAACCATCGCAGCAATCGCAATTAGAAGGATTGCAATCATCACTCCTGTCAACGCAGAAAACTTCCAATCTGAAAACCATCCAGCCTGATATACCCCGCTTGTTTGCCCAATAGCACTTCCTTTTGTCCTGTTCCCTTCTTCAAGTGCTGTTATCATCTGTGTGATATTCTTCTGAGGTAAATAAGGCACAGATGGCTGATATACATATTCCCATTCAGAAGGGAAAAGCTCACAAATAAGGGATGGTGGCTGGGTACATTTTCCTGAAGCCAAATCGCATATTAGAGGCGACACGCAATCTGAATTCTGGTTGCATGGCTGTGCGTATGAGCTTGCAGCAGAAATTGCCGGCAAAACCAAAATGAAAATCAAAAATTGCTTCATCATATCTCTACACCGCAATTGTTCTTAAAGCTTTAGAGATGGCATTCACACAGGTTATCAGCACCACCAACACAAGATTTGGGATGAAAATTGCCTGTGGTAAAGTGGAGGAGAGTCGATAAAGAAGGCTATCTTTTCCAGTCCCATCTCCAAAAGCTTGTTTGTCTTCAAACGAATGCCCCGCAATCTGATATGGATTTTGCATGATTTTTGCATACGTGTGCGCGCTTAAAGCATAAACCGAAGGAACAATTATGTATAGCCCGAAAAAAAGCGCAATCAAAATATTGCCATATTCGCGGGTCATTGGAAATATCCTCATGACAAACGCAAATGGCAAAAGCACAGCGGCACCTACAAACTCCACCATTGAAAGGAGATATTTTTGTGCATTTAGGCTTGCAATTATCGGAATATAAAGATCTATTAGAAATTCTTTATGTGATGAAATTGCTCTCCATGCGGCCATATGAGCCATCCCATAACCTTGATAAGGAGTAAATCCTACAAAAAGATAAGCAGTTGCATCAAGCTGATTGCCATAGCTGGAATAGACCAGCTCGCGCACTATTGCAAGCCCATTATTTACAAGCAAAGAATTTATGTAAGCATATGAAGCTTCGAATGGGCTTTTGCCGATGTATTCCACTGCCAAGCGGCAAGACCCAGTGAAAAATGTAAGTAAGCCAACAAGCAGTACAATGGTAACTAGCAAATTCTGCGCCTCATCCTTTGCATAAGTTTCAGCCTTTATATTGTGCGCAAGCTTGCCATACATGTAAGCAATGCTTATGATAAGGGACGCAAGCGCAAGTGCATAACCTATGAATGGAAGAGCATCCGGATGGAAATTGCTTATCTCACATACATCTGCATAATTGGCTGCAGCAACAGCAGGCACAAGCAATGCTACAATAAAAACAACATTCATTTTTACACCAATTTGCTTAAGCCATAAAGCTGCGGCTCTCCTCCAAAATAAATTATGAAATTCCTTGCTGCAACCACACCTATTATTATCGGAAGTAAGGAGAAAACTAAAGCAAGCACCCCATACATGCTTGTTGCTGGAAGAGTATACTCTGTTACATTGGCTATGGCCGCATTAATATTAACATAACTATAAAGTGAAAGAAAGGGATACATCATCATGCTAAAGCCTGCCTTTGCAATAGCAAATACATTCCTTACATCGGCCCAGCATTGAGTTAGTGGGTAACCCGTAGTCACCTGAAGCACAGGGCATATCAACAAAGCCCATCCGTTTTCCCCACTTAGAATAACCCCACCAAATCCTCCAATCAAACTTCCGATCGACCCACCCACAGTTGAGGAGATAGCAGACACCACAACTCCAAGAGGGCTTTGGATGAAGGCTTGCATTGAGGGGTCACATACAAAATTTGTAAGCGGTGGATTTGTAATGTCTGGCAACACATTAATGCCTTCTATGTATTGTACAATGTGCGGGGAAAAGGTGGAATAGATTTCATGAGAAATTGCAAACGAGGCAGGATAGATCACGGAAGCTGCAATCGAAGCCCCTAGAATGGTTCCGCCTATCTTTCTTGTAAGTGAAAAGCACCGCAAAAAAATACCTACAGGCAAAAAAATTGCAGCAGTGTTGACAAAGAAGATTACAAATGATTTTTGCGCAGACAAAAATAGCAGATAGTTTGCAATTCCATCCATTGCAAAGCCTAATTCTGCAATCAATGGTGCAAATCCTGCACCAGGGGTCTGAGTAAAGCTTGTGCTTACTAAATGGAGATTCAACCCGGCAGTATAAGTATATGAAGCATATCTTGCGACATTGAAATAAGCTGTTGCAAGCTTAAGATAA
Source organism: Candidatus Anstonellaceae archaeon (assembly GCA_038887295.1). Taxonomy (GTDB): domain Archaea; phylum Micrarchaeota; class Micrarchaeia; order Anstonellales; family Anstonellaceae; genus UBA10161. The sequence goes on from JAWAKW010000001.1 coordinate 164,568, forward strand.
AGTGTCCTCCCATCCTCTCTTATTTTTGAAATAGCATCCAAGGCGTACTGCCCTGCACCCATCTGCTTGCCTGAAAGAAAACTTGCTGCAGCATCTGCACTTGCAATCATTCCGACACAAAATACTGCAATCAGAACTCCTGCGAAAAGCTCCTGAAGCTCCACTTTAGTCCATGCCTCAAGCAACTTAAGCTCAAAAAAAGAGCCTATCATGTATGCAATTCCAATAAAAGAAGCCGCAATAAGTACAGAAAGCCCAGTCCAATAATAAAGGTCAGCATGCCAGCTTGAAGCGCTTGCAAAATTTGCAATCACAAGCAAAGCAGCCGCAAGTTTTGCCAAACCAGGCAGCAGCCTTTGCATATTTGCCATTCTTCTTTTATTTTTATAAAGCGGTAGGCTCTCAAATGCCTGTTATTTTAAAATTAGGCTGCCATCTTTAGTTGTGGTTTTATGGATGACGAAGAAAAGGCAAAAATGATTCAAAATTTTGAAAAGGCAGGCAGAATTGCAAGCAAAATAGCCTCAGAGGTTCACAAGATAGTTGTCCCAGGCGAGTCTTACTTTGATATTGCAGAATCTCTGGAAAAAATGATAGTAGATGCAGGCGGAAAGCCTGCGTTTCCGATTAATATTTCGGTAAACGATATCGCAGCGCACTTTACCCCCGAGGCAGACAGTCAAACTCTCATAGGAGAAAAAGATGTTGTAAAGATCGACATAGGGGTCCATATTGATGGGTGTATAGGCGACACTGCAATCACTGTGGATCTGTCAGGTGAATGGGGGAGGCTTTTGGAGGCTTCGCAGGCTGCGCTTGAGGTAGCAATTGCAACTATCAAACCGGGTGTTTCTGTTGGGAAAGTTGGAGAAGCAATAGAAAAGGAAATCACTTCACGCGGGTTCAAGCCTATTGAAAATCTCACAGGCCACAAAATCCTGCCTTATATGCTTCATGCAGGTGTAGAAATACCAAACATTGCAAGCTCTGCCTCCTATGAATTCAAAGAAGAAGATATATTTGCAGTTGAGCCTTTTTCCTCAAGCGGATCTGGAAGGGTGGCAGACACTGCACAGGTGGAGATTTTCTCCCTTCAGGCAACACCCAAGCTTCGCATGCGCTACAGCAGGGAGCTACTGGACCATATTGCAAGGAATTACTTTTCGCTTCCTTTTGCGGAAAGGTGGCTTCGCGGAGTGTTCAGCTCAAAAATGGCGCTTTCAGCAGCCTTGCGCGAGCTTCTGAATTCGGGCGCGCTCCATCCCTATCCGGTGCTTCGCGACACAGGCCGAGGTGTGGTTTCGCAGCATGAGCACACCGTATTAGTTGAGCATGACTGTGCACGAATCCTCACATTAGGATGATGTTTTATGGGGGCAAGGCTTGGCCAGCACTTCATAATTGATGAGGAAGTGCTTGAGCTGGAGGCCCAGCTTGCAGACGTTAGCGGAAAGTCTGTGCTTGAAATTGGAGCAGGAGATGGAAGGCTTACGCAAAAGCTGCTTTCACTCGGGGCAAAGAAAATCACAGCAGTGGAGCTGGACCCAAAACTGTGCAGCCTCCTGAAGAAAAAATTCAGCAGCAAAGTAAATGTGGTACAGGCAGATTTCCTTTCTCTTCAGCCTGGCTATTTTGACAGGATTGTAGGCAACATCCCTTACTACATCACCTCGCCTATTTTGGTGCGGCTTGCAGAGTATGATTTTGAGCTTGCGCTGCTTTGTATGCAAAAGGAGGTGGCACTTCGGCTTGTTTCTCCGCCAGGCTCAAGAAACTATGGCAGACTTTCTGTTTTTTGCCAGCTTGCATTCAAGCCTCAGCTGGTGTGCCAAGTAAGTAAGCAGGCACTTTACCCGGTGCCAAAAGTGGACTCATGCATTGTCACCTTGACTAAGACAGGATTTGTTCCAAGCAAAGAAGTACAAAACAAAATAGCCGCAATTTTTTCGCATAAGAAAAAATCTCTCAAAAATGCAGTAATCGATGGGAGAGACACACTTTTTGGCAGGAATGACAAAAAGAAAGCCCGAGCAGTGGCGCAAACTCTTAAATACGCAAAGCGAAAAGTATTCACGCTTTCACCTTCAGAGGTGCTGGAGACCATAAAAGAGATGGGGTGCACTGATGAGAAATGAGCCAAGCTCAAACATAAACCGCGTGCTGCTTGCAATTGCAGCGCAAATTTTTCTGATTTGCGCCACCTTGCTTCTTTTCTTTGTCCACATAAAGATACCGATGCTTTCTGCAAGCGCAGCAAGCCTTGTGGTGCTGGCAGTCGGCTCTATCCTTTGCTGGAAAAGCCTGCTTGCCTCAAAACTTATTCTTCTTTTGTCTTTGCTTGGTATCGAGGTAGTCGCACTTTCTTTTGAGCCAGAACTCCTCTTACCTTCGGCTGCGGCAAATGTGATTGTCGCAGTGTTTCTTTTTGTCCCCAGGCATTGGTGGGAATAAGTTGAGAAAGAAGCCGCACTTTATTTCCTTCCTGCTGCGCCTCAAGGGAAGCAGGCAGTGGATGGCCGCCTTTGGGGAATTCATAGCGGTATTTCCAAACAGCCCCTGCCTTCAAAAAAGGAATCTCAATTGTAATTGGGGTTTTTGCATGCATACACACTGGGTCGACTATTTTTATTTTACTCAAGCTTTTGCCAGCAACCACCACAAGCTCAGCAGTTTCCTCCTTTATTTCCTTGTAAAATTTGTTTTCTGCAAGAAAAGAGCCTGCAAGATAAAAGGCAGAAGCAGCCATTAAGGCAACAAATACCAAAGAGAACCCAAATGCAAGCAGCCCCAGCTGCTCATTGGCAGTTTGAAATTCAGCCTTTGCATCCTGAACATCAAATGTTGTTTCATAAATTTGGTTGCCGCACTGGAAGCTGTAATCTCCCTTCACTTTAGGGGCAAAGCTTCCTTCCCCGTATTCGTCCAGCTCCACGAAATGAAGCCCGTCCGGCCCTGCAACAGCCACCTTTGAGTAGCCCGGGCAAAATACACTTACTTTGCCTTCTTTGAGCTGGCCTACCTCAAATGAGAAAGCAAAGCCTATGAAAAGCAATGCGAGGATGGCAATCCTCATAATGCGGGCCCGACGGGAGTTTCAGCCATTGCTTTGGCTTTTGAACCCGCAGCCTTCTGGTGGCACCTGCCACACCCAGCCCATTTGCTGGGCGCATTCGAAGCCAGACGCGCTATCCAGGTTGCGCCACAGGCCCAATCCTTTTTGCGCAGCAATTCTTATATTTCACCTTTCTTTGCAGGCGGCCTGACAAAAAGGTAGTATTTAGAATTCCCGTTTTCCTCTTCTATTATCCTGGTCTGGATAAGGCTTGCAGGGTCAGGAAGCAGACTCACCCGCTCTTGTATGTCCTTGAAGCTGGTAAAAGGCCTCTCTTCGCGTGCCTCCAAAATCTGTTGCAGGTGCTTTTTGCCTATGCCTGGCAGAAGCTCAAGCTGATGAAGCCTTATAGAAATTGGGCCTGCCTTATTGAAAAACCGAACAAAATCCTCTTCCCTATCTTTGACTATGTTTTTCACCACCAAAGGAAGCTCATTTCTTGCAGTAGCAGAAAGCTCAGAAAATTCTATCCTCCTTTTTATTTTTTCCACCTCTGCCCTCTCATTTTTGCCGATGTAGAGCCGCTGGCCAAGGGTGCAGGTCACACCCTTTTTTATGCTGACTTCAAGCAAAGTGAAGTATTTTTCACCCACAAGCTGGGCAATAGGTTCGCGCTCCCGATCAGTAGCCCTCCCTTCTGGCATGAAATCAATCACACGAGCATAATCTTCCATTCCCATCTTTCCACCTAATCCCTTTACATTCCCAAATATAAAATTGTATGTCTTTCTTTACTGCTCAGGCTGCTGTGGCTCTTCCTGATGCTTAGGCTCAAACTTCTTTGCCTTCTTTTTGTACTTTTCAACAAGCTCCAAAACAGAATCAATTTTCTTTTCCGGAAGCTCTGTTTTGTCTTTTGCCAAAATAAGCATAAGCTGTTGCTTGTTGGGCAAGATGTCCACAATTTTGACTGCCGCCTCTGGCTTCAACCCCATCTCAGAAAGCTCACCAAGCATTTCTTGTGCATCAGAAAGCTTCAGATGGGCAAACCTGCGCGCATATTCCAGCGTGGTTTGCTGCTCAAATCCAAATTCCCCTCCAGTCCCTTGCCTTTTTTCAAGTATCTTTTGCACTTCTGCAAGAGTTACGGGCTTCATTTCATAAGCGCCCTTGCCTATCATCTAACCACTTCCTTTCACCAATTTCAGATGCACAGGTGGGACTATCAAATCCTTTTGCATTTTGCCATCGCGGATTCTTACCACATAAGCATTTCCTCTCTTTTCCACAATCGTGCCCGTTCTTCCGCGATACCTTGGATGCGGCATCCCACTGTATTTGACTTGGGCATCAATTGTCACTCTGTCCCCTATGTTGTAGCCAGAAACCAGCGCAGACACAGAAAGCTTGCGCAAGGAGGCACCCAATGCCCTTCCTTTTTTTGATATTTTCCCAAGTGAGCGCTTCATTCAACCACCAATCGGAAAAAGGGGGTTGTTTAAGGTAGCATCCTATTTAAATATCTTCCCCTTTTAAATCTCTCTGTCAATTTAAAAATCTTTTGGAAGGAGGGGTTTTGTGTCAAAGCAAAAAAAGCCAAAACTTGTCATCAAGCCTACTTACAGGATAGAAAATATCGTTGCCTCTGCAGAGCTTGGGCTGGAGCTGGACCTTTACACTATCGCCTCCAAGCTTTATGACGTGGAATACGAGCCTGAGCAATTCCCGGGTGCAATACTTAAGCTAAAAGAGCCAAAAACCTCGCTTTTGCTTTTCAAGAACGGCAAGATAATCTGCACAGGAGGCAAAAATGAGGCAGAAGTGGAAGCCGCAATAGAAAAGACACTGAAAATGCTGATAAACTACTCCAAAGTCAAGCCGCCAAAAGGCTTCAAGCCAAAATTTGTGGTGCAAAACATCGTTGCCTCTGCAGAGCTTGGGGTGGAGCTAGACCTTTACACCATTGCCTCCGAAATAGAGGATGTAGAGTATGAGCCTGAGCAGTTCCCGGGCGCAATACTGAAATTCTCCTCACCCAAAACCTCGCTTTTGCTTTTCAAGAACGGCAAGGTGATTTGCACAGGAGGCAAAAATGAGGCAGAAGTGGTGGCTGCGCTCAACCAGGCTGCCAAGCTGCTTGAGCCATACTCCTCACCTCTTCCTTCCAGCTGATGCAGATGATAAGGACTTTGTTTGTGGCATCAGGCAGGGTTCAAGGTGTTGGGTTCCGCGCATATGTATGCAAGATTGCAAATTCGCTTCAGCTGGTAGGCTACGCGAAAAATTTGCCGGACGGCACAGTGGAAATCTTGGTGGAAGGAGACGAAAAAAAGACACAGGAGCTTGCCGAGCGAATAAGGAAGACTAAGTTGCCACTCATTTATGTGGAAAATCTCCAGCAAATCAGGCAAGAAAAAATCACAAAACTAATCTACTCCTCCTTTTTCTCTAAATGAAAGCCATCCCAGCCAGTGCGCCAAAAAGAGAGCATACCGCATTGGTGGTAGCCTTGTTCCCTATCCCCTTTTCCTCAAAAACTCCAACTATGCTGTCTGCAAGGCTGCCCCCAAAACCTATAAGCCCTATGCGGACTATGTGCCAGAAGGTCATTCCAGGAAACATGAAGTATGCGGCAAGCCCAATGATAGCCGCCCCATCAAAAGACATCAGCAGCCCAAAGGGAGTCACTGCCCCATTGGTCCCTTTTTTGGCTTTCTTGAAATTGAGTAAATATATCGGCTCGCCTGCAAGGACCCCTAATTCAGAGGCAAATTTATCTGCTGTGATTGCTGCAACCGAGCCTACAAATGGGCCCCACCCCAACCATGGTGAGGCAATGGCACAAAGTGTCGGGACAAGCCCGTTTGCAAGCACGTTTTCCCAGGACCGCTCATGCTCGTAAATCCCAAGCTCCCTTTTCTTTTCATAGCCATATTTTGTTACAATCACTGAAAGCCCAAGAAATACAAAAAGCAAAATCAGGAATTCAGCTGAGCCGAAAAAATAAACCAATATCCCCATCACAACTGCGAATGCCAAGCCAGCTACATCCAGCAGCGCAATATTTGCTTTTGCCATCAAAGCACCTTTATTGTATTGCCTTCAATTATAATATTTCTTCCTGTCATGCGCTCAATTACATAAGCATTTGTCAAAAGATGCAAGGTTGCCTGCGAGGTGGAAAACTCGCTTTCCCCTTCTGCCAACGCCGCATAAAGGAGCAGCTGGTCTGCAAGATGGGGGTCCACGCAGGCGCTGCCCTGCGCCTCGAAATACTTGCATGCTTCTGCCGCCACCTCTTCAGCCCTCTTGCCCTTTTTTCCTATCGCGCAGCTTCCGGTGAAGTCTTTCCAAAGCGTAATTGCATTGCCTGGGCAATCTGCAGCAAGCTCTTCTATTTTTCCTGAAGGGCGAAAGGCTTCCAGACTTTTAAGGATGACTGCTTCCTCTCTTTTTGCAATATGCTGGGGGGGTCCAAAATAGACTATCGTGTATTTCACCGGCCCGCCAGGATTTTGCACCTTGCAGCCTTTAAGCTGGCAAGGAAAGGTTTTCAGATGGATTTTACCCCCGCCGCGCGGGTAAAAGCCTGCCCTTTGCAGCTGGATTTCAAATTTTGCCCCAAACAAAGCAGCTGCTTTTGCAAAAACCTCTGCAAAATATTCAAAGGTGGGGGCGCCTTCCACATGCGTGCCGCCTGTCACCTCCAGCTCGCACTCCTTTTGCGCGTGCAAAAGGACAGGCAGCGCGGCCTGCAAAAGAAGCATGCAAGAGCCAGCAGTGCCGATTTCAGCCCTAAAGCTTTCACCATTTATTTTTCCAGGCACAAATTCAAGGGATTTTGAGCCGATTTCAGCTCCTTTGACTTTTGCTCCGCAAACTGCTGCAAGAAGCCTACATGCTGCCAAATGCTGAAATGAAAGCCCTGGGTTTTTTCTTCCTGCGCGAATATTTGTTATCCTAATCGGCTTTCCCAAGATGCAGGAAAGCGAAAGCGCAGTGCGAAGCACTTGCCCCCCGCCTTCGCCGTAAGCTCCATCTATCTCAATCACATCCCAATTTTTCCAAGAAGCGCTTTTATTTCATATGCCAGACCGGAAAGCACGATCAAAACCAGCGCGCCTGTAGCCGCAAACCCCCCAACCCTCATGCTTCCCTTGGGCAAAGGATATGCGGCAGGGGATACGCTGTCGTTGCCAGCCCGCAGCGCTATTGCTTCTTTGGCTTGGCTGCTTTCAAAAGGCGCAGGCTCTCTCACAGAAATTGAGCTTTCAAATGCAAACACATCAGAAAACAGGCTTTCGTAGACAATGCTGATATTCCTCCTGCCAACCTTTTGCTGGATTGAGATATTCACTTTCAGCGGCAAATAGACCGCGGGCTGCTGCACCAGCTGGCTTGCATAAATTTCAGACAGGTTTTTCAGGCTCATGTTTTGCCCCAAAAATGACTCTTTGAGCTCCAGCTCTGTCTGCTGGCAGTCGCCTTGTCTTTCTGCAATTTCATAGGCAGTAAAATTTGCAGCAAGCTCCCGGTCTGCAAACACAAAGACAGAAGAAGGCATCCTTCTTGCAAAAAACAGCCCTTCAAGCTGCTGATGGGCATCAATCATTTTTTGCAAAGGTGGGTTTGCCCAAAACCACTCCAAAGGTCCGGTTTCAACCAACACCTCTTTGGTGTCGCTGTGCTGCTTCCTGTAAGTCATCGCCCCTTCACTGGCATGCTGCCTGCAGATACAAGCCGAAGGGCACTCATAGGTATATTCGGTTTTTGCATATCTGTATTTTACTTCTATAGTCCCTGACACGCGCAAGCTAAGTGGCTCAAAAACCATATCAGCAAGGTGTGAAGGCCTCTCAAGCTCAAGCTGGATTGGGTTTGGGCCGGATGGGCCAAGCCGGACTTGTTTGGTCTGGTTCCCATACTCATAATAAAGCAGCCCATCAGAAAACGCAGGCAAGCCCTCTGCCCAAAATTGCAGTGTGCCAGCAGGGCACCCTTGCTGAGAAGGGATTTCAAACTCAGCGTACTTTGGGTATTGCGCAAACCAGCTCCAAAGTATCCGCGGGCGGTGCAAGTCTGAAGTCAGGTTCCCTATTTGTGGAATGACTGCAACTATTTTCACCCCTGAAACATAAAAAGGGTCAGAAGGGGTGGGGCTTTTTGTGGGCAGCATACACGGGTTTTCTGCGCCAAGAAGGCTTTCTGCAAGCTTTAGGTTTTGCTCCTCTGCCTGCTTTATTGGGTACAGGCAAAAGCCCACCCCACACAAAACCGCAACCAAAAGCCACCGCTTCATTTCAGTACTTCTCCAATCTCTTTTTTGTCTGGCGACAAAATCAACAGTTTGCCGTTTTGGAGTGCGATTTTTATGAGAATGTCGGATTTGTCTTGCTGAAGGCTGGCAAAGAATTCCTCTTTTTGCTTGCTGCTTTCAAACAGCACTGCCCTTCTGCGCGCCCCCAAGACTGAAAGGACCTTTTCCTTCCCTTCAAAAAGAACAATCTCCAAATTGCCGACTATGTTTTTCTTCCTTGAAAACTTCAGGCCGTGCTCCAGCATGGCATCATGCAAAATCCGCAGTGCATGAAGCTGCCCGCAGGTAAGCTTGCCTAAAACTTTTGCTGGAGCATATGCCTGCTCGTATTGGCACATTTTGCCTTTTTGGACCAAAGCTTCCAGCACCTCGTGCAGGCTGTGCTGGTCGATTGCGGACCTCTTTTTTGCCGAAAGTGCAGCTGCAAGCTCTTCAGGATAGACTGCAAGGCAGTGACCCCCGTTTTTCCTGTCTGCCTCATAATAAGCCTGAAGCACCTCATTCCATCCAACCGACACCATCGCAGGGGGAAGCTGTGCAGATTCAGGAAACACTATCCTGTATTTGACTTTCCTGTTTGCGCGAAGCAGAAGGTAGGCGCCCACCACCAGTGCCAGCGCAGGAAGTGCATACTTTACATACCTTTCAACAAAACCCTTAGGCTCTATCCTGTAATCCAAAGTTGCCTTTGCACCCTGGTACTCAAAGTTTATGATTTGTGTGGGCTTTGAGGGATTGGCAAGCACAGCCACCTTTCCAGCAGAGGAATAAACCTGTTTTTTTTGGCCGTCATCCAGCCAGGCAAAAACCGCACCCTCAACAGGCTTTCCGCCAAAAGTCAGCTCAAACTCATGTCGGTTTCCCCTCATGCCAAGAGGCTTTGCGCTCAGTCCAAGCACCTGGAGATAAGCAGCTGCCTTAAGGTTGCCGAACTGGTCCTCAACTTTGATGATAGCAGGCCCGCTTGTGCTGAAATTTGCTGAAAACAACCCTACCCATCTTTCGCCAAAGGCAACTCCCACTTCTTGCTTTCCAATCTGCTTTCTTCCTGCAAATATCTTTGCTTCCAGCTGCGCACGCCTTTCATTTTCCAGCTCCAGCTCAAATTGAGCTGGCTGGCCTGCTACCACCTCTTTTGGGCCCATCAGCCTTCCTGGGGCAGAAGAAAGTCTCCCCGTATCAATCATTCGGCACTGCTCACCAACATGCACTATCCTGCAATATGCTGCTGTGGAATTTACAGGGTAATCCATGATTGAAACCCTTCCAGAAAACATACGAGCGTTTTCGTTCAAAAGCGCCTTTTTTACTGCTTCCTGCACCGCTTCCTCCTCTTTCCCAAGGTGAAGCTTCACAACCTCAAAGCCAGAATTGCCTTCTATTGAGGTGATTTTGCCATACTGGTCAATCGCTTTCCCTTCAAGTGCAACTATGGCAACTGCCTTTGCGCTTTGGTTGGACTGATAAATTTCAAGCGGAAGTGCGCCTGAGGCAGAAATTACAATGGCATTTTCCATGCCAGCAGCCTCCTGCGGGTAGGCAAAAAGCACCTGAATCCCACACCTTTCAAGCTGCCGTTGCACCATTTGCGCCAAATCCTTGCTTATTCCTGGAAGCTGATTGCTGGAAAGCACCACAAACTTGCTTGGGAAGGGGCTGTCCTTGCACTCAATCCAGCTTTCCCCTTCCTCTTGCAGCAAATGAGCCAAAACTACCTGCTGCCCTCCCCAATCTGCGATTTCTGCGCCATAAAATGCAAAGGTTGGCAAATCCTGCCGGCTCACCTGCTCTTTTTGCTGCCATCCAATTTGCAAAATGAGAAACAAAGCAAGGAGGATTCCAGCTGCAAAAATGGCATATCTCATGTTGCCACTTTCCAAACAGTGGTGCCGTCTTTGCGGTCTTCAATTATGATTCCTTTTTCCTGCAGGCTTTTCCTTATGGAGTCTGCCAGCGCAAAATCCTTCCTTTTGCGCGCCTCGTCACGCTTCTGCAGCAGCCTTTCAATTTCCTCTGCTGGAATTGGAAGCTTGGCTTCGGCTGGCTGCAGACCGAATACTGCAAGCAGCTTTTCAAGGGTGGCTGCTGCGGAAAGAGCATCCATTTTGCCTGCGGTGGAATCCGAGCAGGCAGCATTTATTTTCCTGGCAAGCATGAAAAGCGCAGCCATGGCATTTGGACTGTCAAAGTCGTCATCCATGCAAGATACAAATTTGCGCTCGGCCTCCAAGGCCGCCTCAGAAAGCTTCGCAGTGCCTGTTGGCGGAAGCGGGTAGGATTTTGCAGAGCGGATTGCCTGGTGCAGGCTTTCAAGCGAGCTTGCCGCAGACAAAATCGACTGCCGCGAAAAGTCAATCGGGCTTCGGTAATGCGTGAGGGCAAAAAACATCCTGATTGCCTGCGGGTTGAATTCTGCAAGCGCATCCTGGATGGTGATGAAATTCCCAAGGGATTTTGCCATCTTTTCCCCGTTTACCGTAAGAAAGCCAGTGTGCAGCCAGTACCTTACAAACCTTTTGCCGGTAGCCGCCTCGGATTGGGCTATTTCATTTTCATGGTGGGGGAAAACAAGGTCGCGCGCACCCCCATGAATATCTATTGTTTCGCCCAAGCAAGAGATGCTCATCGCAGAGCATTCTATATGCCAGCCAGGTCTGCCTTCTCCCCAAGGGGAGCTAAAGGTCGCCCCCTTTTCCTGCCCGAATTTCCACAGCGCAAAATCCTGCGGGTTTCTTTTTTCCTCATCCACCTCAACCCGCGCCCCTGCCTTTATTTGCTCCATGTTTTGCCCGGAAAGCGCCCCGTAGCCTTGGAACTTCATCACATCAAAGTAGACGCCTGAGGAAGTCTGGTAGGCATAGCCGTTTTGCATTATCCTTTCTATAAGGGCAATTATCTGCGGAATATACTGGCTTACTTTAGGGGAGAAGTTCGGCTTTTTTATCCCAAGCACCTCAAATTCGCGCTCTGATTGGGAATTGAACATAGCCGCAAGCTCAAGCGGCGCCATTCCCATCTCTTTTGCGCGGTTTATTATCTTGTCATCTATGTCAGTCACATTTTGCACGTAGGTGACTTCATAGCCCTTAAACTCAAGGTACCTTCTTATGTTGTCAAATGCCACCAGCGTCCTTGCATGCCCCAGATGGCTTTTGTCATAAGGGGTAATGCCGCAAACGTACATCTTTACCTTGTTTTTTTCCTGGGGGACAAATTCTTCCTTGGCTTTTGTCAGCGTGTTGTATACTCTCACCAAATCCCCTAAACAGCCCGCACCTCAACCGTCTTTTTGGCGTAGTTGAGGATGTGTGAATAGTCGCGGTAGTGCTGGTTTATGGTCAAAACCAGTGCGTATGTGCCTGGGGCGGTCTGGGTGCTTGCGCACACAGAAAAGCTTGCGGTTTTGGTTTTGCCGGGTTCAATTTCACCCAGCCTAATCTCCTTCATCTTTGCAAGGATTGCATTTTCAAACCCAAGAGCCTTTGGGATTTCCAGGCTTGCGGAAGCCAAAAACTGCTTGTCAGAGACGTTGGTGACTGAGACAATCACTTCTATGCAGTTTTCCTTCCTGGCATCCAGCCTCATTGGCCGAAGGCTGGTGGAAAAATTGAACGGAAGCCCTGGCTTTGCAGGCTCCTGGCCTTTTCCGAATATTTCCTCAAGTATGCCCATTTTGCATCACCTTCTGCGCTTTCTTTTGCGCCTCTGGTCTTGCACAGGATGCTGACTGAGGCGCTGGAAGTGCGGAACATCAGCCATGCAAAGCTCAAAAAACACAAGCAGTATTGCAAAAAGCGAAACTATCTCAAAAAGGGCTGAAAGGAGCCCCGAGCTTGCCTCAGAAAAACCAAGCTGAGACCCGAAAAGCTCCACTGCAAACCCTGCTGCAAACCCAACCGATGCCACCCCCAAGGCAGTGGCATAGCGGACAGCCCTCCATTTTGCATAAAAGAAGTGCACTGGTAGATGCCTTCGTGCCTTGTCCCAATTCAGCTTATAGTACGCAAAAAGCAGGCTTGCAAGCAAAGCAAGCACTACCTTGACCAAAAGAACTGAAGAAATAATTTCCGAAGCCTCTGGCTGGGCAGCCATGCAAAATTTTTGCACAGCTGAATTAAAATTATTTGCCAATCCTGTCTGCTGCAAGGTGCGAGGCCACCCCAACAAATGCGGCAAGGCCTTCTTGCCAACCAAACAGCGCAAAGCCTGCGGCAAAACAAACCAAGGCAGAAATTAAAGTGTGCGTAATCCCTCTGTGCCTTGGCCTGAAAAGCACCCATGCAGCCCATGTCCCTGCCAAAAGCAAAAAAGCAACCAGCAAGCTTCTAAACATCAATCCTAATGCAATTGCTACAAGCACAAGGAAAAGGCGCATTATTTGAGAAATCTTGCTTGAGTCCAGGTCAATGTCTGGCAAAAGCGAAAAAAATCCGGAAATTGCGCAGATGCTGGCAAGCTTCCAGCCATCTGCTCCAAGCAACCACCCTAAAGCTGCACCGGCTACCAAACCAAAAAGAAGATGAGCCTGCCACTTCACTCAAAACCCTCAGTACTGCAAGCTTTTAACAAACCTCCTAAAGTGTTGCAAATAGCGCCTCATGTGGTGTTCTTGTTCAGATTGCGACATTTTTGCAAGCTCATAAGAAAGTCTCATAATTTCATAGTATGCCTCACCAAAGGCGGCATCTGAAGTTATTTCATCTTGGCTTGCTATTGAGGTTGCCTCGCACAGGTCGGCCAAATACTTAAGCTGCTCCAAAGCCTCTCTCCCTTTTTTAGTCAGCTTTAGGCGCTTCCTTGCTGTCAAGCGCTTTCGGATTGCAGAAAAAAGCATGACAAGATAATAGTATATTTGGTGCAAAATCGTCATTTTGGTTTCTGTCTGCCGCTGGACCGTAAGATCCACAACTATTGGTGCATAGGTTTCCTGCGGAACTATAAGAAGCGCCTCTGCTTTGGGATCAACAAAGCGTTCATCCATCAACCTGCCAAACTGGTGCCTTCTCCTTTCAACTGGTCCTTCTGGCTTTTTGAGAATTGGCTGAGGCTCCTGGAAAATCTGTTCCATACTGGTCGCTGCTTTTATTTTTGTGTCAAGATTTATATAATTGATTTTTCACGAAATACACTTATGTTCAAACAAGAAAACACCTCTGTCTATTTTTCTAAAACAACCACACCATATTACTTTACTAGCCTAAACAACTATAAGGAAACACTTAAGGGAACTTCTAATATAACCATCGGCTTAATTAAAGTAAAAGAAGGAACTCTCAAAGAGATTCTCCAGCTACGTAATTCGTTTGGTTTTACAGAAGATCAAATCAAATCTTTGGTACCTTTTGGGACTCCTGATAGATCTGCTCCAACAAACATAATTGAAAGCAAAGATTATCTTTTACAAAAATATGGTGATTCCTACAGGATTTTTAAAAAAAATGTAGATCCTGTAGAAAGCCTCCAAAATGCGCTTTCTCCTTGGCAGATAAAAATAGATAAAGATGTTGCATCTCAAATCGTCAACAACTTAATTTCTACAAAAGGAAAAGATTATTCAATAGGCGTTCAATCAAATGGTAAGGATTATGTACTTCGCTTCTCTTCTTTAAGTAATGGAACAACTTATTCTCTAAGTGTTTTTGAAACAAATATCCTCACAGAACAAATGCGAACTGAGATTGTTTCAAACTTTGAAAATTTTGAAAATCACTATAACTCAAATCCTGATTTCAAGAAGAAATGGGATAACTTTGCTTTGCTTAGGCCATTTCTTGTTGAAAAGATTATCACAGGAATGCAAAGTGAGATGAGAGAAATTTTTAGAACTTTTTCAGAAGGTCTTAATCATCACATCATTGCTGAGATCAACAAACCAATAATAACTGAAGGAATCGTTGGTTATGAACAAAAGAATTTGAACCTAAAAAGCAATGGTAATTACTATGATATTGAGTTTTTGTCTTCACCAAATATTAAAGCTTTTGAAAATGATCTAAAAAAATATGGATTCAAAGAAGACGAAATCAAAAAAGCCAAAAAGCTTGACGAAACCACTATTTATTACCTCAATAATAGACCCTATCGTTATTACAAGCACGGTTATTATGAAATAAGAAACGACGGTCAAAGTTCATTTATTGCACAAAGGACAAAGGAGGGAGAATATGAGCTTATCTTAAGGATTAAGAAATCATACCTGGATGATAACAAGACCCTTAAACTGGGGGACTGGACTATTAGCAAGGCACAAAAAGATAGTGCAACCTTGAAAATCCCAATTTACGGCCAAAAAGAGGAACCTAACTTTTTCAAAAAGAACATTGAGGCCCACACACTTTATATTAGACCTTTAGATCCTAACTCAATCAAGCAGCTAGAGAAAGAAGGTGTAATATTTGAAGGAGAAGATCTAAAAACAATTGAACAGCTCTTATACAACTTATTAAAACCTTCTATGTTCGATTATTTATTAAGAAATAAGATCAAAACCGCAATCTCAAACATTAAAGATCCAAAATACGGCTTTTGGGATATTGATAGTGGTGATTCTAGATTACAGATTAAAAAAATAGAACAGGGTAGAAAATTCCAAATAATAGATAAGCTTTTAATAGGAAAACAAATCGAAAATGGAAGGCTTATAGGAAGCTTCCAATATAATGTTTCAGAAAAAAACGGCCGCGTCTGGCTTTCAACCTATCGTTATAGCGGGCTTTACTATTTAGATCCTTATGCTATTGGAATGTTTTCTACTGCTGTCAAAGGATTTGTAGAAGGATTAAGCGGAATAGTTACAGATCCTATTGAATTTTTCTTACCTTTTTTGAAAAGACCAAATGCTGTTGTCGAAAATGCAGTAAAGAACCCTACGCCTGAAAATATACGAAATGCAGCTTTCGCGTTGGATATGTGGATGGTAGATTCACTCTTGACATCAACAGGATATGGTATAGTTATAAGCAAGGCCGCTTTAAAAGTTGTTGGACGGAGCCTTTCAAAAGCAACCTTAAGAAAGTTAGGTGAAAAGATAACTAATGGGGGTATAATAGATAATCTTGCAAACCACCATGATGAAATCTTCAAAATTTTGATGGATACCAATCTAAAAAATGGGTCGTCAGTAGATAATATAATAATCAAGTACGTCGGCGAGGATATATATCGTAAAGATCCAATCCAAGCGATCCAGAAGTTTTTTGATTCTCCTGACCCTCTTTTGATGCCTTTGAAAAGAGAAGTAGCAGAAGCACTCGGTGTCGATCTCACATTTTCTAATCTTGCCAAAGGAGCTGCAACAGCTGTATCTAAAACTGTGACTAATGTTGAAAGATATGCAAAACCCCTCCATCATTATTTAGACGATTGGACAGAACACGTCGCACAAAAGTTGCTTAGCGTTGACAAACAAGAGTTTTTACAGATAGATTTCTTACCTTCTATTCAGTCATCCCTTGAGAAACTTCTAAAAAATAAACTGCAGAATCTAAAGATTGATATCAGCGAAATTTTGTCAAGAAAAGAAGTTCTTGATGCGTATGAAAAAGCACTCAATTCTCTAAGTGCAGAAGATATTATAGAATATCTGAATGCAATTAAAAAGGAACTAATCAAAGAACTCAAAAATTTGAAAGCAGATAAAGAAATTATTGACTACGTTGAAAAAGGCATCACTTCTCCTCAGATAACAGGCAGGCCATTAGGCTCTGTTGGGCGGAAATTAACTGCGGAAGGTGCTCTCCTAGGTGAAATGTTAGAGGATATCATGCTGAAAGCGCAAATCAAAAGGCGTCTAATAAGCTCATTAAAAGACATTAGTGAGGAAGAAATCGGCCGTCAGGTAGATAATGTTTGTAAGAACATTAATTCTTGGAAAAGCAAGGAAGATTACATTAACCAATTCAAACAACATGTCAAAAACCTTGATGGAGTAAGCAAACAAATAATAGATGCAGTAAATTCTCTCAAACCACAAGAGATTCAAATCATTCCCATGGGTGCTCTTGTTTCAAAACAAGCAATTAAAAAAACTAAAAATTTACCCAGTAGTAGTGGAAAGCCTCAATTCCTCAATAGTATTCAAGATGCAAAAGACTCATACTCAATCCATATGTTTGGGGATGAACAAATCTTGCTTGGCTCACTTGCAAAGAAGGCAGATAAACTCGTCGACCTTCCAAACGAAATTATAAAAATGGAAGAATATCTTGCAAGATTCGTAGGCTTAAAAGACAGTCGCATTCTTAGGTTTATGAATGAAGACGATTTTATCTCCACTTTAAATAAAACTAAATATTCAGAAAAATACAAAGAATATTTAATAAAATCGTTTAAAGACCTTCGAGATCGATATATTCAATACACCTCAGGTAATTCTATAAGCGAAGCTTTCTTTATCGATTGCTCTTCCTTTGTTCAAAAAATGAAGAAAGCAAAGAATTTCAATTTCTTGAAGAATAGGAATCGACTGCAAACTATTATGCATGAACATCTATTCGATGCGATGAACGCAGTAAACGCTTATACAAGACGCCAAGAACTTATACAAAGTTTCATAAGTAAAATGGATGAGGCCAAAATTGAATTTAACAAGCAAATAAGAGACAAACTAGAAAAAGGGATAATCTCAGGTGAAGAACTAAAGAAGCTAGAAGATGAGATCATAAATAAGATAACTACTAATCAACAGTTGCAGCAAACACTCTCTGAGATCAGGAAACTCTCACTACAAATCGATTCATTTATCAAGGATACCATGTCGTATAAGTTCTTTAAACTCATGACTGATCTAGAATCATTCAGCAAAGTCGTGTCAGCTGTTATTAAGATCGGCAACTCTATCTTCAAGAGTAGTAAAGAATTTTCCACCTTAATAAATAACTATCCCGAGCTTAAGATAACCATTATGGGATTAGTAATGTCAGAATATATAGAAGCATTATCGCAAAAAAAAGTCCCCCCAATTGACGATCTCATTAGAAATGCAAACGGACAAGTTTCCTCTCCAACTATCCTAAATAAACGCGGAGCCAAATCTACAATACCAGAAGAATTGGAAACTCCAGAAGAATTGGAAACTAAAAATTCAGGTCAAGGTGAATCGAAAAGAATAGATATAGATCCCAATCAGAATAAATATCTAAAACCAGATTTTTAAATATTGATTGAAATATTGAATAAATGTGAAGAGGTGTTCATATGAATCAAAACACACAACAAAAATCTGTCAATCATATTGATGAATTTAATAGATATGCCAATTGGTGTATGTCCTTTTCTACTAAATATGGCAATTCTTTCAGGAAAGAAGGAGACAATATTGAAATAGTTGATAACAGAACTGAAAGCAATAAAATACAGATAACAAAAAAAGAAATCGGAGACTTATTTTATAATTTCAAGCAAGTCAAATATCATTTTGACCAACTTACCAAACAAGGTCTAAATAACGAAGAAATCAAGGAGTTATTCTCTACTCTAGAACTATGGAAGTATTTCTTCTTTGGCAACCTACCGTGGGATACTGATCACAAAGCCAAAGATGTAATTTCCTCATTTCAAAACATGAAAGATCTTTTTATGTATAAAACTTGGGTAACAGAATTCAAAGGTGCAAAAAATGACCAAGACAAAATAAATCTTTGGTACAATATCAAAAAGGTTTTCAACTTGGCAGATAAGCATGTGAAGGATAAAAACTCTACTGTTGAATCTCTCTCTAATCAAGTCTATAATGATATAATTAAAGATGTTGAGAAAATCAAAAATAGATATTTTAAAGGTCTTGATTTAAACACATTACATAATGAGAAAGAAAAAATCATAGATTCATATAATAAATCCGTAATAGCTTCTTCTCCGACAAGCAAAAAGACCAATCAACCAGCACCCTCAAATATAGTGCTAACAGCAGAGCAAATATACAAACAAAATAAATACCTCCAAGCAGCAGCAACAGTCGATTTCGATAATGCCCCAAATGCAACAAGAAGACTCTTGGTTTCATCAGGTCTTCTTACTGAAGAACAGTTGGAAAAACCAAATGAGACCATTCAAGCAATATTTACTTCGTTTTATACCATGAAGCTTGTTAGAGAAGAAAACGCTACAAAAAAGACGATACAACTTCTCAAATCCATCATGGAAAAGGACGGGGTTGAAATCACCCCGGAAAACATCCTCAAATATCTATGGAACGAACAAGAACAAAGATCAAGGCTTGCCGCAGCGATGGTAGGCCAGCAAATTGGCAATAAAAAAGTAAGTCAAGGAAATGCAAAGTGGTGGGAAGGCATATTTAAGATAGTCTATGAGCGTTCTGGGGCAACTCAAGTGCAAGTTCCGACTCTCCAAAGTGAGCATAATGCTCTTCTTCGCCAGGCAGAAGAGCTCATTAACAATGCAACAGACTACCAAAAGCAGCAGCCAGCATTCCAATCTCTCAACACTATTTACCAGGCAAATAAAGATTTATCTCCAACAGACATTACACAAGAGACAAATAATGCACTCAAGAATGCGATTGAAGAAGCCAAAAAGGCCCCACTTTCTCCTGAACAGAAGTTAGAGGCCCAGTCTCAGAAGCGACAGCTCAATGTCATTTATTCCTACAACAACGAGTTTGCCAATATAGATCATCCATTGGCAAAGCACCTTCACAAAGAGTTACAAAAAGATACAGGCTATTTTTCAATCATAGCATCATCTCTGTACCGAAAGATAGATCAAGAAAGTATAGCGGCAGCATCTATAATAGCAGAAGATTATGTAAATGCAGTCAAGTCAAACATTCAATTTTTTGCAAAGTTTTATGACCAGTCAAAGTCTTTCGGAGAGAACGTAGTTCAATATTACAGAAATCTTCAAGTATTAGATTTGATTTCATTGCTTGGAAAAAGAGTGCCAATTGATAATCAAGGCAATACCGCACTTTATACTACCACAAGCTATTTCATTGATATGGGTTATATAAAGAAAGAAGGTGAAAAATTTGTTGCAACAGATGACGCCCCGCAATTGCTTAAAAATATGATGAAAAGAGGATCTTTGGTAGGAACCGCAGAGCAAATACTAAATCAAGACGCATTTGAGATCCTTGCGCATTTTGGTCTTGCAACTATTGACAAGAAAGGCAAAGTGAGTCTGGATGAAGCAGCATTAAATAAGCTCTCCAACGAAGAGCAAGAGATACTAAAGAACTTTGTAAATAAGTACAACTCTGACAAAACAGTTGCAATATACGAAAGTGAGCCAGGCAAGTCTTCGCCCGCAGAAGTTATGGTTAAGCTTGTAAAAAGTTATATTCAACCTTCACCAGAAAATATTACTGAAAGAAAAGAAACAACAACTACTCAAACGCCTCCCACAAAGAAAGAAGAACAACCAACAACTCCACCACAGCCCACCCCTCAGCCACCCATCACAGGCGAAAAACCTGAGAGCACGCAATTACCACCAGAACAGACGAGAATAATAATTGGAGATGCTTGGTTCGAAAGTAACGAAGCCAGCACTTATAGATATAATAATGAATTCCAAAACATAAGAGGTTTGGAGAAAATACATGAGATACTAAGCAAACAGTGGGGTGAGCTTGTAAATCAAGTCAAACAGAAGCTTGGAAACGATGAAGTTCTAACTTTGCAAAAAATCCAGAATTTTGTCAATACTGTAATATCTGATGACATGCTAAAATCCTATTCTCAAAGTTATTTAACTAATATAAATTCTCTATCTAATTACATTGCAGCTATGGAGATTAGAAAATAGCGCATACATCCTAAAGAAATCTCGTGGAATTGATTAGCTTTATATTAATATTATATATAATTTATAAACATGAATCAATACAAGCTAATCCAATCCAAAAATGAAACCATAAAGGATATTTTAGAAGGTATCAAAGATAAAAAAACCAAAGACGATGTCAAAAATGTAATCAACAATATCAAAGATGATTACAAATATCTAAAAGATTTCCTTGTAGGTGTTTATCATCTCCAAAACTTTAATAGTATAATCCTATCCCTCATCAAGCTTTATGATAAAGATCCAAATAATTTTCGACAAAATATCGAGTATCTCCACTCAGTTTTGCTGCAAAAGGATATAAACAAATTTAGTGAAGAGTTAAGCTCTTTAACAACAAGCACCACTCAGATTTTAACAACAAGCAGCACTCAGATACCGCTGCCAAAGTCCGCTTCAAATTGGTATCTGATTGGTATGTCCCTTTTCTCTGACAAACCATTTTCTCCACGGTATTCTCCCATGCCACACAAACCTTCCAGAATATGGACACCTTTCGATCAGAGGATGCAACAGATTATGTACGGAGATTTAAATCAATCCTTCATCCAAGAATATAATGTTCAAGCATGGCCCTTCCAACTTGATTTTCCAGAGCGATATCTAAATCTTTTTAGACCTACTCGTGTGAGATATCCATTTTTAGTTACTGGATATTTCACGGGAGGAAGTCTCGTGAATCTTAATTTTAACTCAGGTAATATTGATACATTTTCTCTTATAGATACTGCTCACTTAGTCACAGGAGTGAATGTTCTCAAAAATAAATTAATCATAAATCAAGCAGCCATAGCCTTTAAAATGCTTCAAGGAACAACTTCTCTATCACGTATTGAAAGGCACACGGATTTATCATCTAAACTGGATCTGCTTTTTAGGAATGGGGAAAAAACTACAGGTCAAATGCTTGTATTCCTTGAAAATAAACGTTATGGCATACTCCAAGGCTACTATTACGACGGCAAAAGCTGGTTTGCATCAGATTTGGTCATGAGAGATGGAAAAATCATCTCTGGTGGAACAGCCCAAGGCGTTCTTCAGGGAGATTCTTTGGCAGGTTTATTTAATTACAATAAGCTAGGTGAGAATGACACTTTCTACGTAGTGCTTTACTCTAATTCTTTGGGGGCAGGTGTTGAAGCACAACAAAACACCAACCAAAAGCTAATCTCTTTCTTGAAGAATCTGGACGATTTTTCAGTTGAAGTCGGAGTCTTCTCTTTAGAGAGAGGCTATTTCGGTCAAGATGTTGATAAAGCTCAAGGTGGTATAATTGGGTTTGGCAACCAAAACTTTCATGTTTCTACATTTGTCGGTTCAGAGCATTCTGAAGTTAATATACTTGGACTTGCAGCTGCTGCACAACGCACTGCAGCATCATTTTTCATAAGAAAAAATGAGGAAGGGGATATCACTCACGGAAATATCAACCTTTCTACTTCTAAAAAGATAGGAAATACCACAATAACTTTTTCATCAAGAGTGAAAGGCTCTAAAAGAAGCACAGAGGGCCAAGGAGCTATCGAGGTTAGAATAGGAGAGGACGCAGATGCAACTATCATCAGATTTGGTTATGATGGTATCAGTCAGGTCGATTTCTTCAAGCGGTCTGCAAACTTCTTTAATAGCCAAAATATAACAGACACAAGAAGCCTCATCAACGCAATCAATGCTCTTCTTTTAGTTACGCCCCTCGAAAACTTTCCTTATCCCTTAGCACAAGTGGAAATTGAAAAGGATGGAGGAAGAATCACATTATCCAAGTTAAAAGAAGGAGGAAGCGGATTCTCCTACGAAATAAAAGATTTTATGGGCATGAAAAAAGCATTTTCCTCATTAGCTTTGACACCAAAGGGCAAAATCCTTAATTTAGGGTTTGATGTTGACCATAATAATCAACTAGTATTGCAAGTAGGCAACAAGAATGTTGCTCTTGGCACCAGAGTAAAAATCGGAGAAGGTAAAATAGTCGGATCGGCTGGATGGGAACAAGGTTCTTTTAAGACCACTTTTGGATATAGTGAGAAATTAGGAGATACATCTGTTGAATCGGCTATGGTTACAGGTAAAAGTCCACAAGGTAACTATTGGGGGGGCCAGCTTAATATTTCTTATAAGATTGATGATAATGTAAATCTTGGAGGTTCTGTTGGAGTTCTAAAGTTCAATAATATCACATACTTTTCAGCTGGCAGCAACTTTAAGATCAAGAATGACTGGGGGGAATTCCAAGCGGGATTTGTCTTTATGTTCTCGAAAATTTCACCCCTCAACTATTTCTTCTCTATCAATTATGGCTCTAGAAAATAGAATTGATTGTTCTTCTAAAAATGGACCCGGGGGGATTCGAACCCCCGGCCTCCTGCTTGCAAAGCAGGCGCGCTACCACTGCGCCACAGGCCCACGCCAACGCTTGTTTTTTTCAAGGAAGCATTTTTATATCGAACTGCCAAACTTAACGCATGGGCCTGCTTGAGCTAATCAAGAATATGCTTAAGCCTAAGTCCCCACTTGCTTCTCAGAAGGCAAAATGCCCAAAATGCTCTGCCCAGCTTGAGCTTGGCGCAGAGCGCTGCCCTTCATGCGGAACTCATGTAGAATCGATGTTTGCTATTTCCTGCCCGAAATGCAAGGAGCAAAATCCACTTAGGGCAGAAAAATGCTCCAAATGTGGTTTTTCGTTTGTCCAGCAACAGGTAGGAACCGGGAAAGTGATTTATATCTGCCCAATTTGCGGATACCGCGCCGATTATTTCATGCTCTCATGCCCATCTTGCGGAGTAAAATTTGTAAGCTAATCTGTAAGCCTAAATTTGTAGCCGTAGTGTATAAGACCTTCTTCAGAATCTTCAATTATTCTTCTGAATACCATTTCAACTTTATCGCCTATACTGACTTTTTTTGCTCCTACAATTTGGGCAGTGAGCCGCGGTCCCTCATCAAGCTCTACAATTGCCAAAATATAGGGCACTTGCTTTTCAAATCCAGCAGGCCCGGCGGTCACCTCCGTAAAGGAATATATTTTGCCTTTGCCTGAAAATTGCCTGCTTTCTATTTTTCCTTTCCTGCGGCACTTTGGGCAAAGCTTTCTTGCAGGAAAGTAGCTGGTTTGACAATTTCGACAATATGTACCAACCAGCCTATATCTTTCTGGTATCCTTCTCCAAGTTATTGCAAGGTTTTCAGATGGCAAGTTCATCCCCCCTAAACTTTCCTGAATATATGCACCACCGCAGTAGCTCCAGAGCCGCCTACATTATGAGTCATGCCAATTTCACAGTCTTTTACCTGCCTGCCTTCTGCCTTTCCACGAAGCTGCCAGACAATTTCCACAGCTTGCTTTACCCCAGTTGCGCCAACCGGGTGGCCACAACCTTTCAGCCCTCCAGAGGTGTTTACTGAAATTTCTGCATTAAGTGCAGTTTTTCCCTCCTCTGATGCCTTCCCGCCTTCACCCTTTGGGAAAAAGCCCAGATCCTCTATTGCCATAATTTCAGCAATCGTAAAGCAGTCATGAACTTCTACAACATCAATGTCTTTTGGGGAGAGTCCGGCTTGCTGATAAGCTTTTTTTGCTGCAATTTTCGTGCTTTTTAGCTCAGTCATGTTTTCCCTTGAGTGAAGTGCAAGCACATCCGAGGCCTGTGCAGATGCGACTATTTCAATCGGCTGCTCACAGTAGCGCTTTGCCTTTTCAAGCGGCATCAGAATTGCTGCTGCAGCGCCATCTGTAATTGGCGAGCAGTCAAAAAGCTTCAGCGGAGATGCAATGTATTTACTTTTCATCACAGTTTCCACAGTTATCTCATTTTGGAAATGAGCATACTTGTTTTTGGCGGCGTTTGCATGGTTTTTAACTGCAACTGAAGCCATCTGCTCTTCTGTTGTGCCGTACTGGTGCATGTGCCTTCGTGCCATAAGAGCATAAATTGCAGGAAAAGTTGCTCCCATAAAAAGCTCCCATTCTTGGTCACCTGCTCCACCAAGTGCAGAGGCAACTTCATTGCCAGGGGTGTCAGTCATCTTCTCCACCCCACCAACCACTACGCAATCATGCATGCCAGAGGCAACTGCCAAGTATCCTGTCCGCAGTGCAACCCCCCCAGAGGCGCAAGCCGCCTCCACTCTGGTAGATGGGATGGGAGTAAGACCCATAAAGTCTGCCACCAATGCACCTACATGCTCCTGCCCAACCAGTGAACCAGGGGCCATGGTCCCAATATAAAGTGCGTCAATCTCTTCCCCATGAAGATTGGCATCCTCTACCGCTCTTACTCCTGCTTCAATTATCATATCTCTAAATCCACGTGTCCATTCTTCCCCGAATTTACTCATCCCTACGCCAACTATTGCAACTCTTCTCATACAATCACATTTTCAGCTTGCCCCTATTCTTTACATAAATTGCATAATCCACATACTCTTTGTCATTTATGTAGTCTTGTAGGCGCCTTCCTTTGTACGCTTCCCTTTTCTGCAGAAGTACATCAGTTACCCGAATAGCAAAGGCATCTGAGCCTGCACCTGAGCCAAAAGAAGTCAGAAGAATTCTCTGCTCAGGCTTTGCAATATCCAACACACCGCAAAGCCCAATCAAAGAAGCGCCAGAATACGTGTTGCCAATTATCGGAGTGAAAAGCCCTGGCTTGACTTTTTCTGGGTCAATTCCCATCTTTTTTGCCGCCTCAATTGGGAATTTGCCGTTTGGCTGGTGAAATACGAAATAATCATAGTCTGCAGCCCGCGTCCCGGTTTTTTCAAAAAGCGCCTGCGTAGCCCCCATCACATGCCTAAAGTAAGCAGGCGCACCGGTGAACCTGCCCCCATGAGAAGGGTAGTGCGCATGCTGCTTCCTCCAAAAATCAGGGGTATCAGTGGTAAATGAGCACGTAGCCTCAATTTCTGCAACAATCTCCTCCTTTTGTTGCCCAATCAGGAACGCGGCTGCCCCTGCAGAGGCAGTGTATTCCAGCGCATCGCCAGGTCTTCCTTGTGCTGTATCCGAGCCAATCGCA
The DNA here is from genome assembly GCA_038887295.1 of Candidatus Anstonellaceae archaeon. Classification (GTDB taxonomy): domain Archaea; phylum Micrarchaeota; class Micrarchaeia; order Anstonellales; family Anstonellaceae; genus UBA10161. Next base: position 189,757 of record JAWAKW010000001.1, read on the forward strand.
AGCCCGTATCGTATCATCCCTGCGCCCACCATGCCCATGCACATCTGAATGCCAGCGGTCCCTGCCTTGCAGGCAAACTCCAAATCCGCTGCGGTAAGGTTGGGGGTTGCGCCTATGGCTTCTGCCACAATAGTTGCAGTCGGCTTGACCGCATAAGGGTGAGATTCAGAACCAACATATACCGCGCCAATGGCTTCAGGATCCAGTTTTGCAAAAGCAATTGCATTTCTTGCAGCCTCCACTGCAAGGGTGGCAGCATCCTCGTCTATAGCTGGAACTGATTTTTCCATCACCCCAAGACCCTTGGTTATCCGCTCTCCCTCTTCTCCCCATACACGGGCTATCTCTTCAGTCTTTATTCTGTATTTTGGAACATATGCACCATATCCTACTATTCCAACTGATTGCATGGTTTCACCTAAATTTTGTTGAGCACTTCCTTTATTTTCGGAACCTCCATTGAAGTGATTATTACAGGTATCTGCTCTCGCTCTGCTATCTTTATTGCAAGTGGGTCAACCTCCTTTATCCCGTGGAGGACCACCACCGAAGGCTTCATGGGAGTCACCCTAATCACCACCATCGGGCTCCTCCCTGTGGAAACCTGGGTAAATATAAATGCCCTCTCTGACATTGTCCCATAAAGCTTTGGAAATTGGCTGTAGGGCATCTCCAAAATTATCTTCAAACTCTCCATCAAGGTGTATCCATAAAGCTTTTTGACCTTCATCAGCTCCTCGTTTGCCACCACGCTTCCGCCTATCAGCTTTTGGAAATCAATTGCAGAGATGCTAGTTGCAAATTCATGAAGCTCAAAATACTGATCGGTTTTGTCTGCCCCCTGAAGCAGCTTGGACAATATAGGGCTTCCGCGCTCCAAATCGATTTGGATAAGCGCATTTACGAATCTTTTTATTACCCCTGAGCCAGGCGACTTGCGCCGGTTTCCTTCATAGTCGCTTATAGTCGAAGGTGAAATTTTCAGCACAGAAGCAAGCTCTGCTTGGGTAATTGCAAATATCTCTCTCCATTTTTTCATGGTGGAGCCGGGTGTAGGACTGAGAGTTATTTCCCCTGCTATCTCGTTTTTGAGTTTTTCCATTAGTTGCCTTTTTCATTCAAAGCATTTTAAATATTATCGAATTTGAATTTGGCATTTGTCGTATAAAATGGTTTTAAATCCTACCTTCATTCTCCTTACTTTATGGTGCTTTCCAATCAAGATATCAAAGCTGAAATAAAAAGAGGGCGGCTTAAGTTTTTTCCTCAGATTTCTGAAGATCAAATAGGTCCTTCTTCAGTGGATCTGACTTTGTCAGGCACCTTTTGGGTGTTTAAAGGCAAATATTTAGGCAAAACCTTGGACCTTTCAAAAGTTGGGTTTCAGCAAGCAATTCAAAAGCACAAAGGCAATTCCATAACCCTTGCCCCAGGCCAGATGTGCCTTGGGATAACGAAAGAGCGAATTAGCATGCCAAACGATCTCATTGGGACTCTGGAAGGAAGAAGCAGATATGCAAGAATGGGGCTTGCAGTGCATGTTACCTCTGCGCTGGTGCACCCGGGCTCCAACAACCACCAGGTCCTTGAAATAGTCAATTTTGCTCCATTTGCAGTAACCATAAAAGAAGGCATGAGAATCAGCCAGGTAGTGTTTGAAAGACTGGAAACACCAACCTCAATGCCTTATTCAAAATACGGAAAAGTTGCAAGAAAGCAGTAAATCTAAATCAGATTTTTTTGGTGAGAGAGAGTATTTCATAAAGCAGCTCAAGTTCTTCCTTTTCTAATTGGCCTTTGGCTTCAAGCTCGCGTGCTTCGCTTGAGACAATGTAAGTGTAAAGGTAATCATGCTCAGAAAAGGATTTGCCACAAACTGCGCCTTCAACCGAGATTGCAACCTGCTCCCCTTTTTTTGCAAGCTGAAGCCCTTTGCCTTCCTTTTGTATCTCTCGCACTTCACCTACAATCTCTCCGGCAGCAGTCATCAGCCTCACTCCTTTCTTGAGCTTGCCTGCAACCACTTCAATGCCAAATATCGCTGGCTTGCTTGAGCGGAAGGTGCATCCCGGAAGCACCAAAATTTTTGCAGGCAAGGGAAGCCGTTCTGCAGCAGCCTTTGCCTGGTTTTTTTTCTGCTCCTCCACCCAATCCAAATATTCCTGGCAAAGCGAATAAATCACATTAGAATGGAATATTTTCACCCCAAGCCTTGCCGCCTCCTCATACGCTTCTTCTTCCACCCCAATATTGAAAACCAGCACCACGCCAAGATATGGGTTGGATGAAGCCACCACAGAAGCATCTATCACATCCTTGCGCGTTACCTTACCTATGCCTGCCCTTTTTACCTCCACCCCGCTGTTAGAAAGCAGTTTGCGCAGCGCCTCAAGCGAGCCGAGGGTGTCTGCCTTTACAATCACCCCGCTTTTGCCGGTGTCTTGCAGTATTCGCTTTATCATTGCGTCAATCTCTGCACCTTCACCTTCCTGGCCTACAAGGACAGGCGAGCCAGGAAGCGCGTCCTGCAGTCCAGGAGCATATACTTTCACCCCGCAGGCTGCAATCACCTCATCTATGTAATCGTACTTTTCCCGGTCGGTTGGCCGAAGCTTGGGCTTAAGCAGCGCCCGCACCCGGACAGAGGCAGCACCATTTATTGTCCCAAAAACTATCTGGTCGTTTTTGCGAAGCTTTCCTTCATACAAGATGATATCTATGGTGGTGCCCAATCCCTTTTCCTCCTTTACCTCAAGCACCGTTCCTCTTGCAGGCTGATCCTCCTTTCTGGAAAGCTCCCGCTCCAGGAATTTTTGTGCAAGCCCCGCCACAGTCAGCAAAAGCTCAGGCACGCCCTCAGAAGTCCTCGCAGAGACAGGTATGATTGCAATCTGCCGTGTAAAGTCCTTTATCCTGTCAAACCTCTCTGCTGAAAATCCTTCCTCTACAAGCGAGCCTACTATTCGGTATATCATCTCCTCAAGCCTGGCTTGCACTTGCGGCTTTTGGCTTTCAATTGAGGAAATGATGGAGCATCCGCCCTGCTGGCTCTTCCAGCCTTCCACCAAATCAATTTTGTTTGCAGCAACTACAAAAGGAGTCTTGAATTGCTTCAGTATTGCCAGGCTCTCCTTTGTCTGCGGCTGGAACCCAGCTGTCAAATCCACCACCAATATTGCAATGTCTGCAATGCTCCCCCCGCGCTGGCGCAGGTGAGTGAACGCCTCGTGCCCTGGAGTATCTATGAAAAGGAGGCCTGGAATGGTAAATTTCGGAAGGGAGCTGACTGCTTTGCTGCAGGCAGCCTTTATGTCCTCAAGCGAAATCTCTGAGGCGCCAATATGCTGGGTTATTGCGCCTGCTTCTTTTTTTGCAACATTTGTTTTGCGTATCGCATCAAGAAGGGTGGTCTTGCCATGATCCACATGGCCCATCACCACTACAATCGGCTGGCGAAGCGACATGCCCTCACCTGTTTTCCCCCAAGTAGCGCCCAGAATATCCAGCATCAGCTTTCTCAGACAGCCTCACAATCACAAGCTGCGCCACCCTTGCATTCCTGTGAAGCACAATCCCTTTTGGGTTGTGCACCACAAGAAGCGATTCGCTTCTTCCGTGGTATCCAGGGTCCCACAAAGCACAAGCAATATCCGCCCCGCATCTTAGAAGCGAAGAGCGAGGGAATCCAAATGCAGCGCAGCCCAGAGGAACCCTAACATACTCATTGTAAATTATTTTGTAGCACCCCTGCGCTAGCCTCACTCTTCCTTGCTCAAATTCAATCTTTTCTGTTTTGCTTATTTTGCGGGAGGAATTATCATAATCTATCTCGCCTTCGCTTTGGAAGGCATGCACTTCCTGCAGCGTCAAATCTATACCCGCAGGTTGGACTTGCACCTTTTCATTTATTCCCTCCACAAATTTGGCTGCCTGCTTCCCCCTCAATATCATGCTCAAAGTTTAAGCCGCACGTTATTAAAAATCTGCTTTAAAAGGCAGAGAATCCCAAAACACATACAAGCGAAATCAGCAGATTGTCATCTTCGTTTTGGAGGCTTTCTGCAACTGCCGCCAAAACAGCAACCAAAAGCGCCTGCCAGCCGAAAGCAACAACCGGCAGGCAGGCTGCCACAAATGAAACACTTCCTTCCACTGTTTTCTTCTTGTTGTAGGGCAGTAGCACCTTCCCTCTTCTGCCTATCAAGGTGCTTGCCGCATCCCCGGCACCCAATATGAAAATAGAAGCCACTATTTCATCCGTTAGGGGCAGAAGAGTGATTGCCGCAAGAGCACCTGCAAAAAGGGTGATTGCTCCATGTCCTGGGATAGGAGAGGGGCGGTCAAAAAGCGCAAGGAAAAAATCCGCAATGCCGACCCCAAAAATATGAAGCCAAGCAAAAATCATGCCCAATGCAAGTGCTGTTCCCACCACCAACTCACCTGTATGCGCACCAAAAAGCCAAACAAGCGCAGCAATCAGCATACAAGCTGCAAAGTGGGCAAATTGCCTTGCGTCTTCAGCAGGGGCAAGTGCGCCAAATTTTGGCTGCAAAAAGGCTGGCCGATATATGTATTGCGCAAGCATGCAGGCAAAAATGGATAAAGCAAGTCCAGCGGCAACTTCAGCAAAAGTATGCACCCCAAGATAAATGCGAGAATACGCAACCAGCCATGCAAAGGCAAAGTAGCCCAAAAACAACCTGCTTGTAAGGAAAGCAGTTGCAACGCTGAAAGCTATAAGGGAGTGCAGGGAGGGAAGTGAGTAGTCTTGGGGGCACGCTACTGCAGAGGCAGCCTCTGCGCAAGGCCTCTCCTTTGCAAGAAGATTCTTAAGCCCGAACCCAAGCAAAATTGCAGCCATTAATGCAACTAAAGCAAATGCAACCCTTTTTTTCTCTCCAACTACCCAGGCAAGCCCAAGGAGAGCTGTAGTGGTTGCCCCAAAAGAATACGGGTGGTGCAAAAGCAAAGCAGTAGCATAAAACAGGTCAGGCATAAATTTGCTTTTGGCCGATGCCTTTTATTATTTACCTTCTAAGTAGCCTTATGGCACAAAAAAAGGCAAGGCAGGCAAGCTTGGCAGAAAGTCAAGAGGACAAGCCAGACCATGTGGATGCTTTGGTGGCAAAGGCTTTTGACTCCGACCCATCGGTGCGGCTGCAGGTTGCGCGCGAGCTTGGGAAAATAGATGACCCGCGGGCAGTATTTGCCCTTATTGAGCTTTCCTCAGACAAAGACGAGCAGGTGCGCCAGGCAGCACAGCAGTCGCTGGACAATTTCAAGGATGAAGAAAAAGAAGCAATTGTTTCGCTTGAGAAGCTTCTTGCAGAGCGCAAGGAATCCACCCAGCAGCAGCCTACTTCTTCTTCCAAAGTTTCGCAGCTGATGGCGCCCACTATCGAAAAGCTGTTTTCCCATTACGAGCCGCAAAAAAGGGAATCTGTCAAAAGGAAGCTTTTTCCTTCCCTTCAAAAGCTATTTGGCTTTTCCAAGCAGGATTTGGATCCGCTTCAGGGGTTGGACAAGATAGGCACAGTTGAAAAGGAAGAGACTCCAAGGGAGGAGTCAAAGCCCCAAAATGCATCTAATTTCCCAATCGGGCAGCACCAGGAGCCAGCACTTCCACAAAGAGAAGAAACGCCAGCAAAGGAGGAAGAGCTGGAAGAAGCCCCGGTTGAGCAAGGAAGGCTTTTTGAGATTGCATACAAACTTGCAACTACTCCGGGAATTGGAAAAGCGGATCTTAAGCGCGAGCAAAACAGGTTGCTCTCGAACTTCAAAAAAGAGCTTTCGCTTGCGTTCAAGATGGCAGCTGCAAAAGCAGCACAGGAAGGCCTTACAAGCTTTTCTGGCCTCAAGCCAGGGATGAAAAATCTATCCTTTGCAGAAATGCAGATAGTTTCAATCTCTGATGCAGAACATCAGGAAGGGGTAAAAAGGAAGCCTTATGCAAAAATCAGGCTTACAGATGGGCACAAAGAGCAGGCGGTGCTGGTTCCTCACGAGAGAGCAGCAGGACTAAAGCCACAAGACAAAATCATCCTGAAAAATGTTTCAGTGGATTTCCTTGTTGAAACCCAAGAAGTAGTCCTGCTCGTCAAGCCAAAAAGCAAAATCCTTTTAGTCAAGTAGCCTATCCTGCTCTTTCATCAGCCTTTTTACTTTTGCAATCCTTTTGAGCAAAGATGGGTGGGCGCTCAAAGACAAAAGATTTACGATCTTTTCAGCCAGTCTTGCGTTTTCCCAGAACTTTTCAAGCACTTCCAGCAGCTCTTTCCCATAACCCATCATTACTGCAAAGCGGTCAGCTTGGTATTCCTCTTTGCGTATCTTGATTTTTTTTGCATGCAAACGCTTCAGCAAGTCAAAAAAGCATGAGGCAAATTCTATCATTCCGCACGCTTTTTGAGATATGTTGCCCCTCCAACATCGGCGTATTGCATTTTCAAGCCGCTTAAAGCTCAATAAAATCTCCAAATTTTCATCATCGTTTTTGTCGCCCAAACCTATGTGTCCAATCTCATGAGCTATAACTGCAAGAAGCTGCCCGTCATTTGCTTCCTTCAGCAAAGGGGTGCTGAGGAAAATGTTCATACTTTTTGAAGTAAATGCATTCCATCTGGAGTCCTCAAAGCTCAAAAAGAATATTTCTTCTGCTTTTGCCTCCTGTAGCATCTTTTGAATCTCTGCAAGGATTTGCGGGCGATCTTTGGCGAGGTTTACAATGCTTACGCCAACTGCAGAAGGAACAGCCCTTATTCCATCGGCCTCCAATATAGGTATTTTCTTCCATTTATTTTCTCCTCTTGGCAAAGTTGGCTGCTTGCAAGAGGCGCTCTGAAGTGACTGGTTTGGCTTTTGCATGCTGATTTTGTGCTGGAAAATGTTTATAAGGTTGTGTTTAAAAGTGAATTTACACGTAAAATGGTCATTCCACTTTCCTTATTTTAAGATAAGGTGAAATCCAGCGGCAAAACTCAAACCCAAAAACCACAAGCTTTCCCTTTTCCTTCTTAACCCTAAACCCAAGCCTCAAAAGCACTATTTCATCAGTTGCATCCCCTTCAAAATAGCAAATCTTTTCATTTTCTAAAACTCCACCAGTGGAATCGAATAAGCCTGCAAAATAGGATGCGGCAAATTCATTTTTGTATTTGAGCCTCTCCTGTCTCTTTTCAAGTTCTTGCTGAAGCCATGCTCGCACTGCGCTATTGTAAAAGTAGCATTTCTTGCCACTTTCTTGATCGTATTTTATTTTGTTTGGCTGGGCAAAACCTTCATCCAAGCAGATTTTGATAAATACCTCGCAGAGCTGCTGGCTCCCCTCCACTCCAACTCCTTCCTTCGTTTTTCTGCCTTTCCACAGCCCTAAAATATAAGCTCTGGTAGGATTCATCACAAGCTTCATGCAAAAATAGCTGCAGGCAAAATTAAATAGCATTTTATACATTTGTGCACATCAATTTCTTATGCCCCCAACATATTCTGAGCACGGGCAAACTCTCCAAAGCTCTTGTTCTTTGCTGATAAATCAAATAGACTCAGAGCTAACAAAATCCAAGCAAACAGGCTCACCTGCATACAACAATACTCTTGCCAAAATCAAGGACGAGTTAAGCAAACTTGACTTTTCCAAGGTCGATGCTTCAAATAGGCAAAATTATGAGAGGCTGCTTGCCTCATATAAGCTGCTTTTTTATCTGCTGAAGCTAAGGCAGGAATATTCGCTCCAATAACAATGGATTTGTCATTATGAAAAATCAGAGAAATTTTGAGGCTAGCCTGAACATGCTTTGCGACAATCTGCTTCCTTCCTTAGTTTCTTCTGCCACCAAGTCTTTGTCAGATGGCGTCTTTTTTGCTCCACAGAATCTTCGTCAAAGAATCATGTCAAACGTGGTGATTGCGTTTTCTAGTCTTCGTAGAAGCTCTATAAGGCCGCAAGAGGTTGCAGATGCGCTTCATACTTTAGGAATGCAAGATTTTTCAGGTGAGTATTTCTTTGAGCGCCCACGAGGAAGAGATTTCAGCGGAGTGTGGAAGGATGCAACAGAATTTGTGGATTATGCGATAATGTATGGAAGCGGCAAAGTGAAGGAAAGCAAACCAGTGCAGATTGCAAGAACCACCATCCACGACTTTTTCAAGGATACATCACTTTCAATAAGTGAAAGATATGGATTCTACCTCTCACTTGTCGAGCTTTTCTCCAAATCTCCAACCCTTGCGTACAGGATAATTGCACAAGCAGACGGAGCAACTCCAAAAGAAAAGCTCCTTAATGCATTTACCGAATTCAATCAAACATATGGAAATAGATACGGTACTATCTCACTTCCAGATGCTAATTTGGGCGCATTGCATAATGTACGCACTCCATTCTATTCTTCCTTGCAGGAATTTAAGCAGCACAACAGCGCAAGCCTTGTTTCACTCTTTGGGAAAATCCAGATGGGAAATTTGATGCATATATAGATGCTAATTTCAGGGTAAATCAAGAAGGTCCAAATAAAGGAAAATACTCGGTTGATCTTCTCAATTCTGCCCTTGCAAGGCTGAATACTGCTTCAAATTATTACTATTCAACCTTGATTTCAGAATTTGCAGGCCCTGCTCAAAATGGCAGCTGGATGATAAACGACAGAGCAGTTCAGGATTTGAATGGCAACAATAAAATAGATGCGTTCGAGCTTTTGCCAATATTTTCTGAAGAGGATTTGAAATCCACTGCAAGCTCTCTTTTCCAGAAAAGATTGACCTTTTTTCAGCAGTACGTCTCAAACCTAAATCAGCTGATAAATAAATTAAAAACCTTCAATCCAGACGCCAAAGGCAAAGAAGAAGCAACCTCAAGAATGGCAATTTTAGTAAGTGCAGGCTTTTTTGAAGAAATTACTCAAGAAACCTATGAAAGTTTGCAAGACAAATCACTTTCATTTAAGCTTGGTGATAAATATTATCAGCTTACAGAAGTTGGCAAGCAGGCAATCAATCAAATCGATGTAAGCCAAGATCAAACAAAATATGCAACTGCAGTTAAGCAAGTTAAGGACGGACTTGATGAAAGACTTATTTCTAATGGCAAGATGAAGGAAAAGTATGCCTGGCTTGGCAACCTCATTCTTTTTGTAAAAGAACAGCTTTCTCCCTCTTCACAAGAGCCTTACTGGATTAAAGGCGATGAAACAAAAGGAACCGAGCAAAGAAAATCCATATATCAGCAGTCACTGTTGGATGTAAACAAAATAAACAACCTTTCAGAAGAGTACAGTCCATCTTCTATCTTTGAGCTTGCCTTTTACAATGCTTCCAAGCAGCAGCCAGATTTGAATTTGCAAAATCATCTGTTTTATAAAAATGGGAACACACAGACCCCTCGTACCAGAGAAGAGCTTAAAGCTTTGTCTGCAAGGCTTGCGAACTCAGAATTAAATCCGCAATCATTAATCCAGAAAATCCAATCATTTGATTCAGGTGAAATCCAAAAAGAAGAAAACCAACAAAGAACAGACCAGGAAAACTCGCAACAGATTAGCCAAACCATCCCAGAATCATTTTTAACCTCACTAAATGAGGCACAAAGACTGTTGGCAATCAGCTGCAAGCAATTAGAAAGTATTTGAATGATGACATGACCATTAAGGAGGAATATACAAAGACAGAAAACAACCAGCTAGTGCTCGACGAATCAAAATTCGAGCCTGACGAATATCTTCGTCTGCTTGCTTATTTTAACCTAAGTACTAACGTTGCATATATGATAAACAAATATTTTGAGATATCTCAGTCGAAAGTAATGCCTAAAAGCGGGGTAACTTTTGACTCTGCAGACCAGCAGACATTAAACGAATCACTCAAGTTTTTCAAGGATCATTTTCCTGAGCAATAACTCAGCTTCCAAATTTCGGTCCATCGCGTTGCCACCTATCATCGGGCTCGGCATGAATTAAAACCTCGCTTATTGATGGAAAGCTCTTGCGCAGTCTTGCTTTGACTTTTCTGCAAACTTCATGCGCTTTTTTGATGTTCATCCTTGGAGAAAGCTGGATGTGAACATCCAGCTGGATTTTGCCAGAAGCGCTGCGCGCCCTCATTTTGTGAAAAGATCGCACTCCCTTTACTTTCATTATTTCGCGACCATACTTTTCCAGCTGGGCAAGAGGAGGGCTTTGGTCAGTAAGTTCAGCAATTGTTTCCTTGCCCACTTCAACCACGAGTCTGTACATAAACAATGCTACAACAACTGCGACCAGAGGATCAAGCCAATATACGCCCCACATGCTTGCCACTAGTCCAAAAAGCACTAAGCTGTTTTGTGCTATATCGCTTGTGTAGTTGCCCAAAAATGCAGAGATTGCAGGCGTTTTGCTTGCAGTCTTTTTGATATACCAAACAAAAACTATATCCACTATTACAGTTATTAGAGCAAGCAATATTTCTACTGCTCCAACTGCAAGGACTTTCCCCTCGATCAGCCTCTTTATCGCCTCAATCAAAATCCAGCTTGCAGCAGCGGCAATCAGCGCAAGTTGAGCAATTGATGCAAGGGCATCATATTTCCCATGCCCAAAGTGATGATCCACATCAGCAGGTGCATTTGCCTGCCTTATTCCAATATACGCAAATGCATTCCCAAGCAGATCAAATAATGAATCAACCAACACTGCAAATACTGCAATCGAGCCAGTAAGTGCTAAAACTGCTGCTTTGATTAAAATGAGGAAAACGTTTGCAACAAATACCACACTTATTGTGCGCAAATTTCGCATTGCAAAGATTTTTGCCGCACAGTATTTATTTTGCACGCTTCAGGCGAAAACCGCAACAGAGACAAAAAAGCCTCACCCCTTGCTTCAAGACGCTCCATTCTTTATTGGAGGTGATCTATCCGCAGGTTCCCCTACGGATACCTTGTTACGACTTAGCCCCCCTCACCTATCTTTGGTTCGACAGCGCCAAGAAGCGCCGCCTCACCAAAAACAAGCTTGGGTGACTTGACGGGCGGTGTGTGCAAGGAGCGGGGACGTATTCACCGCTCGATGATGACAAGCGATTACTAGGGATTCCAGCTTCATGAGGGCGGGTTTCAGCCCTCAATCCGAACTTAGACCAAGTTTGTGGGATTAGCTTCCCCTTTCGGGGTCGCAGCCCATTGTCTTGGCCATTGTATGCCACGTGTAGCCCGTGAGATTCAGGCCATACTGACCTACCGTCGCCCCCTCCTTCCTCCCACTTAACGCGGGCAGTCTGAACAGGGTGCATCTCCCCCGGAGGGGAAATTAGCAACTGTTCACGAGGGTCTCGCTCGTTACTCGACTTAACGAGACAGTTCGCACCACGAGCTGACGATGGCCATGCAGCACCTCTCGGCTCGTCTAGCAAGATCTTTAGTCTGGCCTTCATCCTACCGTCGCTCACGGTAATATTCCTGGCGTTGTATCCAATTGAACCGCAGCATCCACCCCTTGTGGTGCTCCCCCGCCAATTCCTTTAAGTTTCAACCTTGCGGCCGTACTCCCCAGGTGGCAGACTTAACACCTACGCTACAGCACTACAGTGGCCCGAAGCCACTGTAACACCACAGTCTGCATGATTTACTGCTAGGGCTACTCGGGTATCTAATCCGATTCGTTCTCCTAGCCTTCGACCCTCACTGTCAGACGCGTTTTGGTCAGGCGCCTTGGAGGTTTGCCAACCATCTGCTAAAAGTTGGTTGTCAAACTTTCGCCACTGGTGGTCCTTACAGGATCAACTGATTTTACCCATACCCCGTAAGTACCCCTGACCTCCCCCGCTCTCAAGCCCACCAGTATCCACTGCGCGCCTTGAGGTTGAGCCACAAGATTTCACAGTGGACTTAGAGGGCCAGCTACGGTCTCTTTAGACCCAATATTCGTGGACACCACTCGTTCTGCCAGTATTACCGCGTACCGTGCGCCGATGCGAAGAGCGCATGGCGGCTGGCACTGGTCTTACCCAGAACTTATTCTGCGAACTTTTTAGGTTAGCCAAAAGACAGTCGACATAAGCCGGCTGCCACTCAGAGTCCCCCTATCACGCTTTTGCACCATGCAAAGCGGGATGCAAATTGCAAAGCCTGCTTTGCATGTTCGCGCATTGTAGAGGTTTCGCGCCTGCTGCATCCCGTAGGACTAGGGCCCTTGTCTCAGTGCCCTTCTCGGGGCTCCAACTCCCATTGCCCCTACTGATTATCGGCTTGGTGAGCCGTTACCTCACCAACTACCTAATCAGAAGCAGTCTCATCCTTCGGCGGACGCGCTCCATTTCGCGCGCCTTTTGACCTATCAAGCATTCCAGCATAGATAGGCTATCTGGAATTAGCCTCAGTTTCCCGAGGGTGTTCCAGTCCGAAGGGCAGATTGACTACTCGTTACTGAGCCGTACACCGTCCGGCGAAGTCGCCGGGCAGATTTGCATGGCTTAGTCGTACTCTGATAGCAGTGTCCTCCAGCAGGATCAACTGGAGTCGGTCTTGCAAGTGGAATTGCGGTAAAGCACTTCCTTGTCTCTGTTTCGTTTGTTCCCTGAAGCGTGCGTCGAACGCGAAAGAATCGCATTCCCATTGAAAGCATTCGCTGATGCTTAAAGTTTCGGTGTGCCACAAAGGCATCAGCAAACTTTTGCCATCAGCCGCTTGTGGCTGATGAAAACGCGCAAGTGCTATCTTTGCCCAAAAGCATTTATAAATCTTGTCCCCGGTCAGCTGCTTATCTACAATGCCAAGTCCAAAATTTCCAAGCAATGCTTGCACTCTTACTGCCTATGCAGCTGCAGTACAGCACATTAGGTACTTAAGGTCGCACTTATTAATTGCCTCAAGAAATAGCTGTTTGAATACTGCTTGCTTGCCTCATCCAGTGGAGGCAATGTTTTTTGCAAATTCCTCTCCAAAAGAGAAGCACACCGAAGGAAGTGACGCTCAGTCTTGCCTTTCCTGCCAGAATGGACTCTTTTTCATTTTTCTTTGTGCGCAGGCAGGATTACAGTCACTGTAGTTCCTTTCAGCACTTCTGACTCAGCAGAAATTGTGCCGCCGCTTGAAGCAACAATCTCCTTTACAAGCAACAGCCCAACGCCCACCCCTTTTTCTCCTGAAGTGCCTTTTGCAGATTCAACATTTCCATTCCCAAAAAGCAACGCCAAGGTTTCCTTAGTTATACCAACGCCATTGTCTATGATCTTCATTTTCACCTTGCCATCCAGCTTTTCAGCCTCTATCCTTATTTTACCTTCATAATTTGAGAATTTGACTGAGTTGGAAAGTAGGTTTCGCAAAATGCAGGAAAGTACTGCCGGGTCTGCATCAACCACCACATCCTTTGGAACCGCGTTTTCAAACTTTATTCTTTTTTCACCATTTGCGTATATTGCTATCCCTTCATCCACAATTTCTCTCAGAAGACGCCTTTCCCTTTGGTAATTTTCACTTTTTGCCTTATACCAAGAAATCATATCAGACAGTATCGCGTTCATTTCTTTCATCTGCTTGTGAATTGAGGAAGAAAATAGGCGAATAGTTTCTTCCTTCATCTCATCTATTTCCTCAGCCATCATCTCTGACATTCCAATAACCGCATTCATGAGGTTTTTCAAATCATGGCCAAGCACTCCTACTACAAGTTCAGAGGAAGCTGCCTCTGCTTTGAATTTTTCAGCAATTGCAGCAAGCTGAACAACCTTCTCATGAATCTGCGTAATTTCCACTATGAAAACTGCATAGTACCCTCCGTTGCTGCATTTTATTGGCTTTTTTTGCACCAAAAACTTTGCTTTTCCTTCCCTACAGGTTGAAAACCCTTTCACTTTTGCGTCTTCAAAGTCCACCAGCTTTTCATAAGAACTTGAATCTTCTTGCAAAAACTTTTCGGAAAATTCAGCAATTTTAGAGGCACTCTTCAGCCCAAGCAACCGCAAGCACTCCTCGTTTGCGTATGCAAGCTTTCCATTTTCGTATATTTGAAGTGCTATTGGCAGCTGGTTCAACACTATCCATTTTTTTTGCAGGCTCTGCCCCATCACTTCGGCAGCAAAATAAAGCTTGGGATGGAGAAGCTTTTGGAAGAATTTGGAAAAGCCACCCTTTCTTTGTGCAGGGAGGTATTTTTGATAGTAATACTTTTCCACCTTTTCTACTTTACTTTGTATCATTTAATCTGACTCCACAGTTCACTTTTCATTTTATGTTTATAAGTGTTCAAAAATGTTTATTATCCTTTTGCATTTTTAAGGTTTCAGTCTCACCCTGTCCCGCGGGAACACCACCGCCTCCCTTATGTTGCGCAGTCCGCAAATTTTCATAGTGAGCCTATCTAAGCCAATTGACCATCCTGCATGAGGTGGCGCACCGCTTCTGAACGCATTTACATAAAACTCAAATGATGAAGGGGAAAGCCCGCGGCTTTTCAGCTGCTCAACCAGAATCTCTGCCTTATGTACTCTTTGCGCCCCAGAGGAGATTTCCAAACCCTCAAAGTTCAAGTCATATGCATAGCATATTTTCGGATTTTCTTCAGAAGGCATAGAGTAAAACGGCCGGATGGCGGATGGCCATTCGGTAATAAAATAGGTGGAATAGCCCAAAATTTCAGAAAGCTTCTCCTCTGTTGCGCGGCTGAAATCCTGCCCCCATTCAAACTCCACACCGCTATTTTGAAGCTTCTCCACAAGCTGGCTGTAAGTGTGGCGTGGAATCGAGGAAGGAACCTTCAAGTCCCTCCCAAGCAAATCTAGTTCCTCTTGGCAGTCTTTTTTGACTTTTTCCAAAATGTAAAGCACTACCGACTCAAGCGCATCCACTGCATCTTTATGGTCTGCAAACGCAATTTCAAGGTCCATCTGATAAGCTTCATTCAAATGAGTAAGAGTGTTGTGCTTTTCTGCCCTAAAGACAGGCACAGTCATATAGACTTTGTCCATCCCACCAATTATTGCAAGCTGCTTGTAAAGCTGGGGGGATTGGACCAAAAAGGCCTCCTTTTCAAAATACTGCACTTTGAATAGGTCGGCACCACCTTCGGTTGCCGCCTCCACTATGGTTGGTGGGTGAAGCTCCACTGCTCCCATTTGCTGGCATTTCTCGCGGAAAGCCTGCGCAGCCCTGCTTCTTATCTTAAATATTGCCAATGTGGTCGGTCTTCTCAAATCTATATAGCGGTGGTCCAGCCTTACATCAAGCTCTGCACTCACCTGCCCAGTCACATCTATAGGCAGCTTGCCTTGTATTTGGTTGAGCACTGTTATGACAGAGGGAATTATCTCGCATCCTGCTTCTGCTATTTTGCTTTCAGTAACTACCCCTTCAACGCACACTACGGTTTCTTTTGGAAGATCCATACGGGCCAAAACCTCTTGCGGCTCCCTGCCTGCCTTTGCAGTGATTTGGATTATCCCAGTGTGGTCGCGGACTTGCAAAAAGCGCAATTTACCCAAATTGCGGACCTCATGGACCCAACCTGCAATCTTTACATGCTTGCCTATGATTTTCTTTGCCTGAGCCACGAAATGAGTGCGAAACATTGCATGCACCGCTTTGGATTTGTTGCGGCATTTTAATAAGTTTATTCGAACACAAGCTGCACTTCTTCCTCCAGAAGCTGGCAAAGCACCCTCTCAAGAGTTTGCAGGTCAATCGGAAGGCGTGGCAAGTCTTTTTTTGGCAGCCTCACTTTGGTGAACTCTCTGCCTTGGCTGAATACTCTGTTTATGCCAAGAAGGCGCACAGGAGAAATTATATCCGCAATCGTCTTTTTTACATTTCCTTGAGCCTCAGCAATCCTTACTTTTTTGCCAAGCGCAGCAGAAAGTTCACCGACAACTTTCCCATCCTTCCCTATCAACAACCCTACTTCTCCTTCAGTAAGAATGAGGACCACCTTGCCCAAATCCAACGCTTTGGTAAAGCTTGCATTAGTGATGTTGTGCCTCTCATTTATCTTGTAAAGGATTTGGGCTACCTCAAAATCAAGCTGGGTTATCTTTCCTGCCTGTAGCTTTTTTGTGCAAGATGAGCAAAGGTTTCCACTTATGGCATCTTGCTCACAGACAGGTGTTTTCATCCTTCATCACCTGGCAGGTGATGGATACAGGTGAAGGATGAATTACTTGGCCAATTTTATTTCTATTGCAGAAACCTTGCTTTTTGTGCCGTCTTCTGAGTCAAGCTCCTCTGTTTTGGTGAGGATGCTTGCTATTTTCACGTCCGGCAAGAACCTGTTGCGGACTATTTCCGCAACATCTACCGCGTGGGAAATCAGCTTCCCTCGCGCTTTGATATAAACTTCCTTGGCTCCGCTGTTAAATTGCGTCACCACGGCAAGAACATATCCCATAGTGGATTTTTTCCCAATGTAAATGACATTGCTGTCTTTTTGTTGTGTTGTCTGCTCCATTCATTCCACCTCGCTATCCTATTTTCCTTCCTTTCCTGTATTCCATCACCAATGCCTCAAGGTCGATTTTTTCTGCATCCACATTTAAAATCTGATTGCTTGCAGGTTTTTGTTCTTTTTGCTTTTCCTCTTTGCGAAGCATGCCTTCAAGCTGCCTTATGCGCAAAAGGGCAGCCTCCAGCCTGGCCTTAAGTTTCTGTATTTCCCGGTCCCTCATCATTTTCTGCCTTGCTTCATTTTCAGCCATGCGCAGTCGCCTTTCAGCCTCACTTTTTTCGCTTTCAAGCCGCTCCACCATCAGCTTGAGGTTTGCATTCTGCCTTGCAAGCAGCGCAAAGCGAACCCTCAGCTCCTCCAAATTTACAGCCTGAATCTTTTTTTCAGGTGAAACAGAAGGTGCAGCCGCCTGCTCCTCTGCCGCAAGGACTTCCAAAAGCGCATCCTTTAGCCTGTATCCTTTCAACACCAAATGCTTGACAACCTCCTTATCTTTTCCTTCCAGGTCTTCAAGCGCATCTATCTGCCGCAGCTTGTTTGCATACGCCCTATGCGCCAAGACTGCTGCCACATAAGCATCCCGCTCATGCGCGCTTGAAATCTTCTGGAATCTCGCATAAGCCCTCTTTTCCTCCTCTCTTACTACTCTGTTGGGCAAAAAGAGGCGGCATGCAAAATAAGAGGCTATTTTCTGCGCAAGCTCGGGTGCCTCCCCAACATCGCAGGCGATTAGTGAGGGCGTGCCGTATCTTTGGATTGTGGCAACCAGGCTTCTACTTCCTCCGTCAAGCAGGCTGCCGCCACCAATTCTCCTCCCTCTCAAGTCCAATACCGCAAACCCAACTGTCGTGCCAGGGTCTATACCAACTATGATGTATTTTCTTTCAGTACGCATGGTTTTGCCCGATTTTTTTCTTTGATATTGCCTGGTGCAAAATCACATGTGTCTGCCTTTCCACATTCTCCTTGACCACTACCCCAGCATCAATCCAGCAGCCATCCCCTATCATCCTCCCAGGCATCACTGCGCTTAGCACCCCCATTTTGGTGTTGTCCCCTATTATTGCGCCAAGCTTGGTGCGCCGAGTGTCTATCACCACATCATTCACAAGCGCCTTGATGTTCCCTTCATCAAACCTAAAATTTGCAATCTGGGTTGCTGCCCCAAAATTGCAATTGGAGCCGATTATGGAGTCGCCGATATAGGTCAGATGCTTGGCATTCACTTTATCAAATATTATGCTATTTTTCACAGTGGTTGAATCCCCAATGTCGCAATCCCTGCCTATCGAGGTTGTGCCTCGAACATAGGCGTGTGGGCCGATATGGGTGTTTTGCCCGATATACACATTCCCCTCTATTACAGACTCGCGTATCTCAGCGCCGCTTTCCATGTATACTTTCCCTTTGATAATTGAATTTTCGATTTTGCCTTTCTTTTCAGGGAGCTTTGAAAGCAAAAACTCATTTGCCGAAAAAAGCTGCCAAGGCATACCCATATCCAGCCAATAGTTTTCTATCTGCACTGCCTTTGCACCAACCAGCAAATCCACTATTTCGTATTCACCTCGTGGGGATTTTTTTATCTCATTGATTTTTTTGAAAACGCTTGGCTCAAAAACATAAAGCGAGCAGTTTGCCAGGTTGCTTTTTGGATTTTGTACCTTTTCTTCAAACCCAGCAATCCTCCCATCCTTGACAACTGCAGTCCCATACTCTTGCGGCTCCTCCACTCTTTTGAGGGCTGCAGTAATTTCGCCTTCTGCTTCTTTAGCAAGCTTTTCAAGTGCAGCTGCTTCAGTGATTATGTCGCCTGCCACCCCAAAAAAGACATCATCTGCAAACTCCTCGGCTTCACCAAAAGCCGCCGCAGTCCCATACTTTTCGCCTTGCTCTATGAAATGCAGCTTTAAAGAAGGAACAGGATTCTTCTCAAAATATTCAGTTATTGACTCCTTTTTGTATTTCACTACCACTGCCGCTTCCCTTACCCCCACCAAGGCAAGGTTCTCAAGCACATGCTGCAGGATTGGCTTTCCTGCAAGCTGTATCATGCATTTTGGGCGGGTGTAAGTTAGGGGGCGAAGCCTTTTCCCTTCGCCTGCAGCAAGCACCACTGCCTTCCTTATTGCCATGTTATTGCGTTGAAGCGATTAGTTTATTAAAATGCTCTTGCAGGACTTCAAAAAAGCTGATGTTTGGCAAGCGTGGATGTTTTAAAGGAGGTAAAAGTAGCAGTCAAGCTTCTAACTAAAAATTACCAAAAAGTTGCGCTCCCAATACTTCTGCCCCTTCTGTATTCAACGTGCGGCCTTCTTGAACAGCTTCTAGAAGAACTGAGAGAAGAAGTTGCTTTTTCTACTAATCATGCATCCAGCTTTTGTTTTTTATGCGCTAGAATTTGAAATGCTTGCGGCGCAGATGCTTGTTGAATAGTTTCGCGCCTTTGCTTTCTTGATTAGGCAGTCTGCCCATCACTTCAACATATGCGAAATTGTTTTTCGGGTTGCCATAATTAGAATCTGAAGACTTTGGAGCAAATCCACCCATGAAAAATTAGCTTCTATGTATTTCTTCCAGGATAATTTTTTCTGCCCTCTGCACCACTTCATGAAGCCTTTTTTGGGTTTTTGCCTCGCATGTAAGCCTTATTGCAGGCTCGGTTCCAGAAGGCCTAATAAGCACCCACCCATCCTCAAAATCATACCGCAGGCCATCCACACATGACATTTTACCTTCAAATGCAGGCCTTTCAAGGATTTTTTGCATGATTTCCTCCTTTTTTTCTGGGCTGCATTTGTATTTTCTCCTTTCCATTGGGTAAGTTTTTATCTGTCTTGCGGCCTCTGAAAATCTTCCTAGTTTTGCAAACATCTCTGCAATCATCACCGCTGTCATCAGTCCATCTGCACAAGGAAGTGCATCCGGAAAAATGTACTCTCCACAAGGCTCCCCTCCGAACACTGCTCCCTCGTTGAGGACTGCCTCAGCAACATTCAAGCTCCCCACTGGCGTGATGATTATTTTTGCACCTAGGCTTTCTGCTGCCTGGCGCACTGCAAGCGAGGCTTCAACCGTGGTAACTATTTTTGGCTGGGTCTTGCCTGATTTAGAGATGAAGTATTTGCAAAATAGCGCAAGCTGCACGTCAAGTGCAAGCACTTTCCCATCTTCGCAAATTGCAATTGCCCTGTCACCGTCGCCGTCAAAAGCAATACCAAAGTCGCACCCCCACGCAACCACTCTTTCAGAAGCTTCTTTAAGCGTAGATAGATTTGGCTCCAAATTTCTCGTGAAATTGCCGGGCTTTTCGCAATTCAGGCACATTACTTGGCAGCCAAGCTCAGAAAATAGTTTTGGGGCAATAAGGTATGCTGCCGCATTCCCGCAGTCCAAAAGCACCTTTGGCCTTTTTTTTGCAATTGCCTGCACATCCACTTTAGACAGGATGAAAGAGAGGTAATCAGCAGAGTAGTCTGCAGAGGCAAGCTGGCCTACCTCTTTCCAATCCACCACTTTCGGAGCCTCGTTGTAAGCCTTCTTTATTTCCTCCTCATGCTTTTTGCTGAACTCCATGCCACTCAAAAACAGCTTTATCCCGTTGTATTCGGGTGGATTGTGTGAAGCAGTAATCATTGCACCTGCACACTTTTCCTTCCATGTTGCATAGGCAAGCAAGGGCGTAGGGCCCACTCCAGCATCTATCACGCTGCAGCCTGCCTGCATTGCCCCTGCTGCAAGCTGGTTTGCAAGTATGGGCGAAGTTGGGCGGGTATCCTTGCAGATTACCACCTTGCTACTTATGCTTTTTAGGGCATTTCCAACTTTGTAGGCAAGCTGGGGGGTTATTTCACTGCCGTACACGCCCCTTATTCCGGATGTTCCGAACATGGCTTTGTTGTTGGAAATTAGATTTTTAAATTTCAGCTATGCCATCTATTCGTATGAGTGTGGATAGGATAACCATAAGCAGCCCGCAGTCTTCTGCAGGGATATTGGGCATCACCCCCAACACCAACCTTGGAGGAATAAAGTTCAACCCAAGGGCAGTGGTGCTTTTTGCAGTCGCATTCATCCTGCTTGTAAAAATCGCTGAGCTTATTTTGCGCCCCTAAAGTTTGGAAAAAAGCGCCTCAGCCTCTTTTGCAACCTTGTTTGTGTGTTGCTTGGGGCAAATTACAAGCGCCTCCAGCCTCTGTATTTTTTCAAGAGATGCAACCAGCTGGGAGCATCCAGCCAAAGGTACAAGCCCAACAGAGCTTTTCACATTTATCGAGGAGCCAAGCTTGATGCTCGGAAAATCCAGCAGCACCTCGCAGCCGCAAGCAGAAGAAAGCCGCTCCTCAAGCTCCTGCTGCATGCCTGCCAAATCTAGACGCTGCGTTCCGAACGCTTTCTTGTAAAGCCTTCTTTTCATTATGCTTTCTGCATATTTCCTGCTTCCTTTTATTTGCAAAAGGGCCTGAAGCATCTGCGCATCAGTCATTTCTAATGCAGCCTTTGGCTCCAGTCCTCCCTCCTTTATGGCTGCGCTTATCCCCTGTTGCAGCATCCTGCTTGCAATCCTTACGGTTTTGTGCAAATACACAGTGAAAAACATGATATACCTTGCAACAAGCAAGGATTCTGCAGCCTCCAAACCCCTCTCCTGTAGCACCAGCTGCTTACCTGAAAACTCCAAGCAGCTTGTAATTCTGTCTGCATCTATTACGCCATATGCTACGCCGGTGTAATGCGAATCCCTCAGCAAATAATCCATCCTGTCTGCGCCGATATCCGAGCTTATTATCTTTCCAAGTGGCTGGTCGCACAAAGATGCAATCTTTTTTGGCTGGAACTGCTCACCTATTATGTCTGCAATCTCGCTTTTTTGTACTATCCTTTTTCCAATTTCCTCGTGCGTGCCTATGTGCTTTGCAAGCACGTATTCTGCCTCGTGCGAAAAGCACACATGGCCAATGTCATGAAGTAGGGCAGCAAGGCGGACCATCTGCGTTTTTTCCTCCTCCAGCCCAAGTTCCTTGCAAATACGGTCTGCCAACGCAAGAGTCCCTATTGAGTGTTCAAACCTGGTATGGTTTGCACCAGGATAAACCAAATATGCTGCGGCAAGCTGCCTTATGCCGCGAAGCCTCTGCATATGCCAGCTATCCAGCACCTCTTCCTCAAGAGAAGTCAGTGAAACATTCCCATGCAGCGCATCCCTTATCTTCACCATCCCATCAAGCCTTGCTGTATTTGCCTTTTTGCTTTTCCATCACTTCTCCATCCTCACACAGATGCACAAGTATGCACCTGCAAGCATCTGCCGGCAGGCCAATTTCGGCTGACACTTCTTCCGCACTTTTTTCGTTTTTTGATAAGGCAAGGAGAGCTTTCTTTTCCCATGACTGGTAAAACTGCCTGCTTATAAAGTAGAATTTTTTGTCAAATGAGCGTGTGCCTCTTATCTGGCCGCTTTTCATCTGCTCTGCATAATTGTTTGCCAAGGCGCGCGCTTGCGCTTCCTCCTCCACCACCACCCAGCCGTGCTTTTCAAAATGCTGTGCAGGTGTCAAGGCTTCCTTTGGCTGCGGCTGCTGGTCCTTTACTGCATTGAATGCCGCCTCTGCAACCGAATAGACTCCTTCTGGATACCTTTGATCCTTGAAGATATGCACTATCTTTTTTTCCATCAGGCCTGAAAGCACCTTTTGCTCCTGGGCAGTCAGCACCTTGCCAATCTCCTTCGGAGTCCTTTTTTCAAACCTGACATTCAAAAGCTTGCGCAAAACCTCTTTTTCCTGCTCAGAAAATGCCGCCGCACTTGCAGGCTTGCCCTTGTTTTCTATGAATCCCTTTGCCAGCAGCAAATATGCCCCCTCCTTGAGAGGAAAAAGTTCAAACTCACTATATGAGGAAAATTCAGGCGGCAAGCTTCCTGAAATTGCAAACCCTTCTTTGGTTTTGCTTATCTTGATTTCCAAAAAACCTACCTCAGCGCACCAGTTTTTTGCGGACCACTTTCCCCGCAGGCTTTTCCTCACAGAAAATTTCAGCTTCAAACCTTTTTATCTTGGCAGAGGGTGACATCCACATGTCAGGCGGAAGGCCTGCCTTTTGGCACAAGTGCGAAAGGAACTCCTTTTCATTCCAGTTCCACTCCACAGGAACCTGTGGAAGCAAAAGCCCAGAGGCATACCCATATTCAATGATAAGGCCGTCTCTTCCAATCTTTATCTTGCTTGGGTATTCGGATGGAGAGCGCACCTTTATCTCCTGAGGCACAGTAAGCACACTTACCTCCACTGTGCATTTTTCAAACTCGTGCTTTTCAACAGGAGCAAATCGCGGGTCATCAAATGCGGCAGAAAGAGCGCAGTCAACCACCGCAAGCCCAAGCTCCTTTATAGGCAAAGGATACCCTATGCACCCTCTCAATTCTTTGGAAGGGTATTCTTCCAACGTCACAAATACTCCCATTTTTTCTGCCAGCACGCCATCTGTTTTTTCAGGCGAAATCTTCTTTCCGGTTTCCAAATAAGCCTCTATTGCCTTCCTTGCAAGCCTCACAAGATAGGTGCCATCCTCAAGCGAGATTACCATCCCAACACCAATATGTTCTTTCATGCTTAATTTTTAAATGAGCAGTGCACTATTTTTGCATGGACTTTGTTGACCAGGTAATCGCAGTAAAAAAGCCATCGCAAAATCTGCTTGATTCTCTTGCAGAGCAATACTCCCAAGTGGCGTTCAAATTCGGCTATTTTGAAGCCCAATCTCCCTGCTGGCTTTATTTCATGAGGAAGGACGGCTCCTCGGCGGCTTTTGAGATTCAGTTCGGAAATGTTTCCGAATTCAAAGCCTCTCTTGGAAAGCTTGTAAGTTCAAAAGCGTCCATTTGCTTTTTTATAACCTCCTCCATGGCGCACACCATGCGGCTGGAGGAGGTGCGCGGACTGCTTTTGAGGAATTTTGAAATAGGCAATCAGAAATTTGTGCTGATTGATATAGAAAACAGCCGTGCAATCAAGGTAAACTTTGAATGGGAGAACTTCAAGCAGAAGATGTCTTCACAAGAAGGCGCAGCGTCAGCAGCCCATCCACCGCTTTTTAGGCCCCAAAGGAAAAAGAAGGTCTTCGGCAAAAGGGGCCAGCACAAAAAGCAGGACTAATTCCACACAATTCCACTAAATACAAAGATTTATATAAAGATGCCCCAATAATTCTTAGTGCTTGGAGGAGGTGCTTTATGAAAAAGTACGCCATTGCGCTAATTTCTCTCTTGCTATTTTCCTTAGTAGCTGCAGCTTCAAACTATTCTGCACAATATGTGGTGGATGGATGGTTCAAGGTCAACCGCACAGTATTGGTTGAGGAAAGCACCAATCCATGCTTTAGGGGCCCTGTCAACATCTGCGCTGTCTTGGGTGGCTATGGCTCACCATTTGCATCCTCCCAAAGCAAAGTGACGGTTTCAATTTCTGTACAAAACATTGGAAGCGTCACACGAACCAATATAACTTTTGGAGAAAGCATCTCCTTTGTTCCCCAAGGGGTGAAAATCCAATTCTTGCAGCAGCCTGAAGGCAGCGACGGCAAAATAGTTTATTGGAAGGTTTTGCGCCTTGCCCCAGGCGAGTCCAAAACATTTTCCTATCAGTTCGAGGCAGAAAAGATAGGTGAGTATTTCCCACCAGTCAGCGTGGTGGCAGAGCCAATTCAGATTTCCCTTTCAGCCCCCTCAGTAGTTTCAGCAGGCCAAATTGTAAACATTGCACTAAGAAGCTCGCTTGACGAGCCCGTGGCCGGAGCAACTGTTTTTGTGGAGACGGCAGACGGAACAAAGAGGGCAATCAAGACCAATGCTTATGGGGTTGCTTCCTTTGTGGCTGAAAGCAGCGGCTTTTACACTTATTCTGTAGAAGGCTTCCGCCTCAGGCAGCCGGTTTCCACCAAAGTGTTGCTGCAGGAGGAACAAAGCACCCCGCAGGTAACTGCTGCAGCAGTTGGCAATAAAGACTTCTTCTCAGCGCTTGCAGGCATCTTCCCAATCGTTGCTGCAATTTTTGCAATTGCGGTAATTGCCCTTGTACTCTACAACTTCGTCACCTCGCAAAAAGAAGAAGAGCAGCAGCCAACGCAAAAGCAACAGGAGGCGCCAACACCCACTTACTCACAGCAGATTTCCTTTGGCAAAGAGGAGGAGATAGCGCAGACTACACGGGACATCCTTGAAAGCAGGAAAAGGCAGCTTGCAGAAAAATCAGCACACCCCCCAGTCATGGAAGAAAAGGGGGAGGTTTTTGAGGCAAAGGAAGAGGAAGTTGCACAAACCCAAGAGGAAATCGACAAAGCAATAGCAGAGCTTGAGGCAATCAGGCAAAAACTTCACGAAAAAGTAAAGGAAAAGAAGCCAACAGCACCAGCACCCAAGCACGCGCACAAGAAGAAAAAGTAGCTATCTGCATTTTTCATCTTGCGGCAGGATGCATGGCCCAAAGCCAGTCCCGCATTCATTGCACTCTGAGTAGCCGAACCTGCAGCCGTCATAGCTGCACCCAATCCTTTCCTTTGGGTTGCAAATTTTCCTGGGCAAAACGCAGATTCCCCATCTTCCGCGGTAGCACTTCTGAGTCCCATTGCACCCGTCCTTTGTGCAATTCCGAACCTGACCTTCCTGGCATTCTTGTGCAAGCTGCTTGCCTGCTTCTTGCTGCTTGGAAAAAGGTACTTGGTGGGGGGTCTCAGCAGGCTTTTCCTTTGCAAAAAATATGATTAAAGCTGCAATTGCTGCAGCTGCAAGAAAAACCACCGCACGCCTCATCTTCTTCACTTCAGCTGTACGAAAGTTGGGGAAGGGATTTTGATTTCACATAATATTCAAGCTGGGAAACAAGAGATCCAAACATGCTCCTTCTTTTGATGGTGCTTGAAAGCATGCATTCCCTAGGCTCTCCCTTTAGCCCTGCAAGTTCCCCTGCTTTTCTTAGGGCATCATCCCTTTTTCCAAGCTCATCCACCAGTCCCACATTTTTTGCTTGCCTGCCGGAAAGAATCCGCGCATCCAGCACCTGCTCAAACAGCACTTCATTCAGCCTTTCACCTCTTCCCTTCCTTATTGCCTCCACGAACTGGGAAAAGCTTTCATTCAAAAGTGAATAAAGAACCCCATACTCTTCCTTGCTCATTGGGCGGGCAGGAGAGCCTATGTCTTTCATTTCCCCTGTCTTAATGACAGTTTCATTGTAGCCAATTTTCTCAAAGAGCCTGCTCATATCTGCAAAGCTCATGCGCGCCCCAATGCTTCCGGTTATTGCATTTGGGTTTGCAATGATGTAGTCGGTTGCAGTTGCAATCAGATAGGCTCCAGAAGTCCCAATTTCATTTATGTGCGCCACTTTGGTCTTGTTGAGGCTTGAAAGAGCATCATATATTTCAGTGCTTGCAACCACGCTTCCCCCAGGGGAATCTATCAGAACTAGCACCGCTTTCACATCCTTCCTTTCATTCGCGCTCATTATGTCCTGTGCTATGCTTTTTGCCCCGCGAATTTCATCAAAAAACAAACTGGCACGCACATCATCGTAAATTATCGGCCCTTTTATTTCCACTATCCCCACGCAGCCTTCTGGCGGGCTTACAGAAAAAAGAGAAATCACAAGAAATGAACCTATTAGCAGGGCAACTAGCCACCAAATATAGGATTTGTTTCCTTTTGAAGCCACAAAAATCCCCTACCCTCCTTTTCTTTCAAAACTTAATAAACTTCACTCCCAAAATATTGCGATGGATTTTTGGCTGGAAAAGACAATTCTTTTCATTCTTCCTTCCTATTTTGCAAACTCTGTCCCTGTTTTGCTTGGTGGCAAGGACCCAATTGATGCAAAAAGGAAGCTTTCAGACAAAAAAAGGGTTTTTGGCGACGGAAAAACCATCCGAGGCTTTCTTTCAGGCGTGCTATTTGCAATTGTTATAGGGGCCGTACAGTGGCTGCTGCTTTCCAATACTTCTTTTGACCTTTACAATTCAAAGCTTTCAGATTATGTGCTTGCTGGGTTTCTGCTTGGCCTTGGGACTATGACAGGGGATTTGGTTGGAAGCTTCATCAAAAGGAGGCAAGGCATACCGCAAGGCAAACCCTCTTTCCTTTTGGACCAGCTTTCTTTTCTTCTTTTTGCCCTCCTGTTTTCCTACCCAGTCGCATCGCACCTGATTTCTTTGCAGTCATTGGCTCTCCTTATGTTTTTGACCTACTTTGTCCACGTAAGCGCAAATATCTTCGCGCACAAAATAGGCTTGAAAAAAGTACCTTGGTAGTCATCTGATATAGCTTAAGTCGTGCTTGCTAGGCTCAACAGGCGGCATTCCCTTTCCAGACATGGCTTCCTTTTCCATCTTCCTTGCAAACATCTCGCTTTCCTTTGCCCGCTGGTCCAGCTTTTTGACATCAACTTTTATGTCCAATATTTTGCAGAGAACTTCCAGCACGGCTTGGGCAGAGCGCGCATCCACAAAACCGCCATGCGTTTCACCCATCAGGCAAATCCCTTTCATGTTCCTGATTTTGCCTAAACCTAAAAGCAGCCCTGCTGCGCCAATTATAGAACCTCTGCTTTCCCCGAATATAACGCCATGCTTTTTGTAATCCTCTATCATCTCCTTGTGCGTCACTACCCCGAAAACCTTTGGCACAGTGGGCATTTTACCAGTGCCGTACCCACCAAGGGTGATTACCAGCTTTACGCCTTTCTTTTGAGCAAAGTCCAATATCTTGCCGCTCACTTCATATTGCGCCTCAGATGTGACTGCCTGAACATCCCCCACCAAAATGAGCAAATCAGAAGTTTTCCCTTTTGCAACATAGAACTTGTTTTTTATCATCCGCATTACTCCGTTGCGCTGCATCAGAACCTGATGCGGAAAGTGCGGGGAGTAAAGCTCTGCAATTTTTTCTGCACCAAGCTCAGCAATCAGATGGTCTGCAGCAATTTTTCCCACCAGCCCAATGCCTGGCAGGCCCTCTATCAATATTGGGTTTTTGAGCCGCACCTTCTTTTTCTCCACAATTGTAGTTTCCTTCATTTTCCTCACTGCAACTGCCTGCGGTATTTTGCATATTTTTCCTGCAGGCTAAATTTTGGGGGATGGGGGCTTTTTGTCGGCGTTCCACAATGGATTTCATCAAGCGTGTATGCGTTGCATATGCTGCAACGCCTCATCCTCTTCATGCTTCTCCATTACAAAAACATGAATTTAAATGGCTTTCTACTTTTGCTCCCTTGAAAATTCGGCAAAAGCACCTGCCTTCTTTGCTGCAGCAGTTATTTGCGAAACTATCTCGCTTAGAGCCCTTTCTGCGCTTTTGTAATCTTGCGCCACCACCTTCAGCTGGTACTTCGGGGCGCCAAGATAGTGGATGGAAAACTCCACCCCAGAATACTGAAGACTGCCAAAAATTGACTTTATCCTTTCCACCCCATCAGGCGCATAGAAAATCAACGTGAGAACTCCAGAAACCTCGGCTCGAGCCTTCTTGATGCTTTTTGCAGCAACTTCAAGCAAGGCTTTTGCAAGGCCCTTTTCTATTTTAAGGCCATCCAAAGCCCTCTGCTCTTCCTTGCTGATTGCCTCAAAAGCATCCATCAGACTACCGTATCGTTCAACCAATGCCTGTCTTGCGGAATTTTCCTCAGTCTTGGTGGACTTTGCAAGCTTTAGCGCAACATCAAAAAGCTTCTCCGCCCTTCGCTCCCTCCTGCTTTCATCAAGCTTTGCCTTTTTTTCCGCCTCAGTCACCCTTTTGAGGGAAATGTCAATTTGGTTTTTTTCAGGGTCAATCCTCCAAACTTTTGCAACCAGATGCTGACCTTCGCTCAAAAACTCGTGTATGTTTTTTATCCATCTGGGAGCAACTTCTGAAATATGCACAAATGCCTCCTTGCCGCCATATTCATCCAGGGTACAAAATGCCCCATAAGGCATTATTTTTTTTACTGTAATTAGCACAAGCTCATCTTGTTGCGGCAATTTGGCCATCCAACAACCTTCTTCACAGCACCTTGATTACCTTTATACCTTCTGCAAGCTTTACTTTAGAGCCTGTGGGCGTGGCAAGGGTTGCAGCGCAAACCAGGCACTTCACAGTGCTTGCTACATTCCCGAAAATGTTTTGCTCGTTTCCGCAAACGCACTTTACCCTCAGGAACTTGCTCATCCCAACACCTCATGCAGAAAGCTCCAGCTTCTTTTTTGTTCGAGTTCCAACCACGCGCTCGTGCTTCTTTTTGCACTCCTGGCATTCCAGGATAAGTTTTTGCCTTACGCCTTGCTTTTTTACAGGCACCTTCCCTGCCCTTTTGCCACCATGCCCCATAAGCTTTCTTTCGTGCTTTCTTGTTCCCATTGCAAGAGTCCTGGCTTTGCTTTTTGAAGCAAGCCTCGCCTTATGTACGGTGTGCTTTCGGCAGTGTGGGCAATATGTCCTTATCTCTTTTGGGTGCTTCATCACAATCTCCTCAATCAACAAGCTCTGCAAGCTTGCCTTTTACCAGCAATTCTGCCTCTTCAGGGGGCAAAAGCCCTTCTTCCCCTCCTTTGAAAGGTCCAATTATTTTGCTTCCTGCCCCCATGTAAGCTGGGACGTCTTTTGTGAATCTTACCTTTTTAAGCTTGCTTGTTGCAGCGGATTGCTGAGCTGCCTCATATCCTTTTTCAAAGCCAGAAAGCAGAGCCTCTATCCTTTCATTTTCATGGCTTATTATGTCGCAAAACCTATCGTAAAGCTCGTGCTCTTCCTTCGTCATATTCTCTTTGCTTATATGCGCCCCACTGCTTCTGAGTGCCTCAAAAAGTATTTTCTGCCTCCTTATTGCGGCAATCTCCTTGATGGTTGCAATTGAATTTTCGAACTCTTTCATCTGCATGATGGAGCGATGCGTCTGAAGCTCGCTGTATTTGTTTGCAAGGAATTGCTTGATGGAGTCGTAAAAGTCTGGCGGAAGGTTGCACAGCCCTGGCTGGGATTTTTCTTCGCGCACCAAGTCCCTCAAATTCTTATAGTTGATTTCCTCCATTGCTGCGCCTCCCCTTTTTGTTCAGTTTCAAAAAGAATAAAAACACTAAGCAAGAGTGGCAGCTTTTTTGCACAAAAGGTAAATTGCAGCAAATTTTGGCAGGGCAAGCTGGCTGCCTGCCTGAACTGGCCCAAAAGAAAAATCGCCCAGCGAAAGAGATGGTATATTTTCAAGCAGCCTAACTTTCACCTCTTCCTTCCCAAAAACTAAAGCATCCTTCATCGGATCAAAATTATCCAAGCTTTTCACTTTTTTTGCAGCAAGGCCGCTTCCGCCATGAAGGCTGTCTGGCAGCCGAATCAGCTTGGTGACATCTGCAGTAACATTTGAGTCAATCCTCACGCAAAGCTCGCCTTTCATCTCCTCAAATGCCTTTTGGAGCTTTTTTTCAAATCCGGGGATGCCGCACCTTCCCCAATCCCCCCAACTTATCGCTTCCTTCAACCTGCCTTTTTCTGTTTTGAGCCTTCGCCAAATTGAGGCTGCAAATCCTTCATCCTCCAATTTGCTGCAAAAGGCAGTCGCAAACTTCCCCCTATACCCTTCCTCCGTTGGTTTGGGCCCAAAAAGTTTCTTTCCGTCCTTCCAAAAGAACCTGTCAAAGGCAAGCCCCACCCCTCCTATGTAATCCGCAATCTCCCTTCTGGCTTCTCTATCCAGCTTCAGTATGTTCGGATTCCTGACATGGACATGGTAGCCTCTGCTTCCTGAAAAATTCACCTCAATTTCATGCTTTTGAATTCCAAAATCCGCGACCAAAAATTCCTCAATCAACCTGATTGTATCCTGCTTGACTTTTTGCAGGCAACTGCTGCAAGTGAATTTTCCGCATTCGTGCGGCTGGGCATCCAAATCAAAAACCAAATCCGCCCCCAGCCATGACTTTTTCGGCATAGGTCTTGCATCAGGAAACTCATAGTAGCTTACAGAATACGAAACATAAAGTGGAACTTCTGATGAAAGCTTCCCCTGAAGCTCTACTGCACTTTTTATTTTAATGTGCCTGAATTCGATCTTTTTTTCCCATCCCCCAAAGCCAAATTCTCGCTGCTCAATTCCAGGCACAGAAAGCAAAACCTTCTTGTAATGCTGCGCAAACGCCTCTCTTACAAATTCCTCCTCTGGCGTTGGTGCTTTTTCTGTCATCTTACTCCCTTTCCTCCTTTCTCAGCCGCGCCCCATGGATCGAATCCTTGTATAAAAGCGGATTGCCGCAGCGACAGTCTGCAATGCAAAGCCCATAGCCATCCATGGTGCTGCACGATGGCATCGAGTATTTTTTGGAGCGGATATAGTCTACTTGGTAGCGCGTGGTTTTTTCTGAAAAATCTGGCGCATGGCGGAACAAATCCACTATTTTTTCCACGCTCAACCCAGCATGTGTCAGGTATATTGCAAGCGCCACCCTTCCTGTATGCGACACGTTGATGTTCATTGCCAAATCCTCAATTAGCTTCCTTATGCAAGGAGGGTAGTTTTCCTGACTTATCTTTGTGATTGCCATCTCAAGTCTTGGCACCAGCTTAAGAATCCTTTCAGCAGCTTTTTTCACCTGCGGGGCAACTTCTACCTTTAGCGGCAGCGTCTCCTCCATCCTCTTGCGTATCGCCTCCTCAAGTATCCTGATTTGCTCATGCCTGCTGACCCACACCCACCCAGCCTTTAGCCTGCGGTTTGAAAGCTTGTAGTCATAGGATTTCGGGCTGAATGAAAGATATTGCCAAAAAGGAATTCTAAATCCGCCTTGGTCTGCAGTTTCAAAAGTTATTCCCATCTCTGCAGCCACCTTTTGCACATTTTCATAAGTGTCCGCACCAAGGTATTCGCCTGCCCTCTTTGCCTCTGCAATGCAGTACCTGCTTGCAATGTACCGATTGGATGTGGCGGCAACAATCATTCTTGAAGCTGCATACACTGCAAGCTCTTCCTCTTGTGCCTCAGGAAGTTGTGCAACTTTCTTTATTTTGCCTGTTTCAAGAGCCTCCTGCACCCTTTTTTCCGCCTTTTCAATCAGCAGACCGGTCAGTTGCACCCCTGCTGAGGAAACATAGTCCTTTGCTTCTTTGGTAAAAGGATAGCGAGCGCAGAAGGCAAGATCTGCCATAGAAAAATCAAGCAAGCAATTTTTTATAAAATAGCTTATTACGGGCAATTTTGCTGGCAATAGGACGAGCAGCTATCCTGGTAACGAATACAAGCAACTACATTGCAGCCTGCCGGATTGCAATCACAGCACTGCTCTCCGGCACCACACCTTTCATAGACACATTCTGCATAGCCAGGTTCAGCACATCCTCCTGTGCCCCAGCCGCAGCCTACCGCTCCGCATTCTGCAAGGGTTTGGCAGTAAGTGCAGCTTCCAAGTGCGCAGGTGCCTCCTCCTCCACTTGTGCTTTTTGAGCAGCGCAAAGCAAGCTTTCTTCCTCCTGCCTGCCTTTTTCCTTCAAGATAGCCGCTTGAATAAGTGAATGCAAGTGAAAGTCCCTTTACACTATCCTGCGGACAGAAAGGTCCAATTACATTCACCCTTACTGCCTTGCCGCTTTCCAGTTGAACTTGGCTGTTTGGCGTATTTGAACCATACATGCAAAAGATACGCGAAACGTTGTCAATTTCTATCTCAGTCAATCTGAGTGTGTCTGGCTGGTTATTGGTTAAAACCAGAACATATGCGTTTGTATTTTGACCGCATACAGGCCCTACAAAGCTTTTGGCATCCACTACACTGATAGGCCTTGCGCTTCCCCAATATGCCATAGATTCAGCAATAGTGCTATCTGATGTCACCAAAGGTGAGAAACCCAAAAGATAAATCACACCAAGTGCAATCAGCAGCACCACACCCAAAATAATCAAATACTCTGCTGAAGTCTGTGCTTTCATGTACTAAATTTGCCGCTCTAATTTAACTTCTTTTTGGTTTTAGCGATAGTCGCATCGGTTTAGCTGAGAAAACCAGTAGCATTCACCAGGTGAGTTTTCACAATCTTGTTGTGTTTGGCAGTATTCGCACTCTCCTTGCATCATACACCTCATATAAGGAGTCAAAGGTATACAAAAATTATTCAAGTCATCCCAGTAGCATCCTGCTGCAATGCAAGAAGGCTCTCCAGTGCATGCAGCACAATTAGAAGATGAGCATGTTCCAGAAGGAACTTGATTTTCCGGTTCTGCGCACTTCAATGCAAGTTTCTTTTCTCCAGCTTGCCTCTTGTTTGAAAGATAAGGCGTATCATAATTGAACACAAGCGAAAAATCCCTTACTGCATCAATCGGGCAATTGCTATCAGTAATCACATTCACCTTCAAAGTCTGGCCAGGAGTAATACCAATAGATGAAGAAGGTGAAGCGGCCCCATATGTGCAAAATGTCCTTGAAACATTGTTTATTCTTATTGACTTAAGATAAATTGGTTCAGGTGCTGAATTGTAAAGCACCATCACATACCCTTCAGAATTCGGAATTCCGCAAAGATACCCTCCAGTGTTTTTTATATCAATCACATTAATCGGCTTTACAGTGCTCCTCCAATATATCTGAGACTCTGTTATATCTGCTTCCTTTCCTACAAGAGGAAAAAAGCCCAAAAGATAAATCACACCAAGTGCAATCAGCAGCACCACACCCAAAATAATCAAATACTCTGCTGAAGTCTGTGCTTTCATGCACTAAATTTGCCGCTCTAATTTAACT
The DNA here is from genome assembly GCA_038887295.1 of Candidatus Anstonellaceae archaeon. Taxonomy (GTDB): domain Archaea; phylum Micrarchaeota; class Micrarchaeia; order Anstonellales; family Anstonellaceae; genus UBA10161. Next base: position 222,912 of record JAWAKW010000001.1, read on the forward strand.
TCTTTTTGGTTTTAGCGATACTCACATTGATTTAGTGGAGAAAACCAGTAGCATTCACCAGGAGATTGTTCACACAATTGCTTTGTTTGGCAATATTCGCATCTTGCATTCATTATGCATTGTACATAAGGTGTCAGTGCGATGCATTGATTGTTTCTTCCATCCCAGTAGCATCCTGCTGCAATACAGGCAGGCTCTACTTTTTGCATATGGCAAGTGCCTGCTTGGAAAGTCTTTGTTTGTTTTTCAATCAACAAAGCTGCTGTTGCAACACCAAGCAAAACAACCAAGGCTAAAGCAGCAAATGTGATTTTCATGTATGCTTTATACACGTTTTTCATAGTTTCACCACTTTATACTTTTAGAAGGATTTACTTTTTATTCCTTTGCATCATTGCCGCAAGCAGAGGAAAAACCAAAGTTGCATCTGCCTCAACAAAAGCAGAATTTTCCATTCTTTTGAGCTTGTTCCAGGACACTGCTTCGCGCGGGCGCGCACCCGAAAGCGAGCCATCGTACTCTGTCCCAGTTGAAACATAAACGGCATAATCGAGCCCATTTCGTAATATGGCAGCGCCAATCAGGTGGTGCTTTGCAATCCCTCCGCCCAAAATAATCCCGCCAGTCTTTTGAGCACCAAGCACAATGTCATAAAACCTCTTCAGCTCCTCTGCAGCATCCACAACAAAAGGCTTTTCCCAGTGCTTCTGGTTAAAAAAATAAAAGTGGTCGCCCATTGCACCATCCAGCGGCCCTGGCAAAAAAACCGGAATATTATTTTTTGAGCACCAATAAAGGAATGAGTTTTTATCGCTTATCGTTTTCCCAAGCTCGTGCACATATTGGCTCATGCAAATCTTCCCGCCGCTTTTTTTGTACATGCCCTCCATGAATTTCAGATGCTTTTTTTCAAATTCAACATATTGTTCGTCTTTAACGAATATGTTCCCAATTCTGTTCATTCCATTTGCCTTCAGCTGCGCATCATCTACATCAAAGCTTCCAAGCAAAAATGGCTGGCTTGCCTTCATCACATCTTCCTCTACTGAGCCGGTAGAGGTGACTATGCAATCTATCAGCTTGTGCTTGCACAAATATGCAAATATTTCGCGCAGGCCAGACGAAACCATATTCGACGTAAAAGTCAAAAATATAGTCGCCTTTTCCTGCTGCATCCTTTCTATTATCTTGTAAGCTTTCCACAAATACGAAGCTTGGAAGCCCAAAGTGCGATAGCCGTCCACAAACTCGCAAAGCTTCATATGGGGGTGTGGCTCAAACCCTGATATTTTTGGCAATGGCGCCTTCCTTATCTCAGTTGACAGAACCTTTCTTTTGAAAGAAGGATTGCGCTTCATGAAATTTTACTCTTTGAGGGCCCGCAAAAGCATTAGCCTTGCAGTCTTTTCCTCTATTTTGACCTTCTTCAGTTTGGCAACCAGCTTGTTTTCCCCAAGCATTGAAAGCCAAGGAGAAAAGTGGTCGCCCAGTGCGTGGAACAAAACTGCCTCAAGAGGAGCAGTTTTTATCAGGTATATAAGCTCAGCAACATTTTTTGCCCTTCCAACCACCCTTCCGTCCGGCATTTTAAATATGAACTCTTTCCCTGGTGGGCAATCTTTCATATTATTCACCTCTTGCGCAACCTTCTCTTTGCTTATTTTTAATTCTTTTGATTGGTTTTCCACAATTGTGCATCATGGCAGCCACAAACCCAAGCTCCAAAGCAAGGTCGGTTGCTGAAAAAAAGCAACCCAAAACCTTGTGAAGGTGCTCCGCAGCCTTTTTGTTTAGGTATGAAGCAGAAACTGCCGCATCGAACGGATTTGGGCAGGTTGAGAAAATGGCTGCAAGAAGGCCTGCAAGCACATCGCCAGTTCCGCCTTTGGTCATGCCTGCATTCCCACCTGCTACTTTCTTTATTTTCCCAAAAGATGCAATAATATCTGTCCGTCCTTTAAGCAAAATGGTGCAGTTGTATTTTTGCGAAAGTGCTGCCGCAGTTTGGGCAGAGGCAGGCTGGCCAAAAGCAGCACGGAATTCTTTCACATGAGGGGTAAGGATTGCATTTTGGTGAAGAAGAGAAATAGGTAGCAGCCGCAAAGCAGCAGCATCAAGCACGCACTTTTTCTTGCTTTTCAAAACTTTCTCCACCATCCTTCTTGTTCTCGCAGAAACATCCATCCCATTGCCAATCAATACGCAGTCAGCCCTTTCAAAAACCTCTGGAAGCTCTTTTTTTCCTATACAAATCACATTAGGTGTGGCTATTCTCATTTTTCTGAGGGCTTCCACATTTTGCGGCAGTGAATAAAAATAGACAAGGTCGCAAAACCTCATTGCAGCAAGTGCAGCTAAGATAGGTGCCCCATGGTAGGTTTTGCTGCCCCCTATTATCAGCACTACTCCATTTTGCCCCTTATGGCTGTCTTTTTTTGGGGCAGGCATCCAAAGCCTCATTGTGCTTGCTTGGAAAATTACATTCAAAAGCTTTTGTGTGAAATTAAAAATATGGGAAGCCAAAAGAAAGAATACTGCGGGGTATTTGGCATATACTCATTTTCCTCAAGCGAGATTGCACACCAAATATACTTGGGCCTGATGAACCTCCAGCATCGAGGCCAGGATTCAGCAGGAGCTGCAACCTCTGATGGAAAGGAGCTTTTCAGCATAAAAGGGCTGGGGCTAGTTTCCGATATCTTCACGCCAGAGTCCATAAAGAGCCTCAAAGGGTTTGCAGGAATAGGACATGTGCGCTACCCAACAATTGGTGCAGGTGGCGTCGAGGATGCCCAGCCATTCGTGGCTTCTTTGGGGAACAAGTCATTTGCGCTTGCCCACAATGGCAATCTTTCAAACTATGGCAAAGTGCGAAAAGAAATGGTGCAACAAGGTCATAAATTCAGCTCAAGCTGCGACGCAGAGCTTATCTTGGCAGTCTTTGTGCAAGCTTACAAAAAGCACAATGATTGGTTTTTGGCAATACAGGAGCTGATGAAGAAGTTGGATGGAGCATATTCTGTTGTTATCGTAAGCAACCAAGGTGAGCTTGCAGCATTTCGCGACCCTCTTGCGATCCGGCCGCTATGCTTTGGCAGAAGCAAGGAAGAAATCGTCTTTGCCTCAGAGTCGGTAGCCCTTGATATAGTCTCATGCAAACTCGAAGGCGATTTGCAGCCGGGTGAAGTCGTCTTGGTTTCTCCTGCTGGCATCAAAAGAAAGCAATTAGCAGGAAAATCCCAACCCAAGCACTGCATGTTTGAATATGTCTATTTTTCTCGCCCAGACTCAAAATTGGATGGAAGATGGGTCTATGAAGTTCGCTATAAGCTTGGGAAGGCGCTTGCAAAGGCAGCACCAGTTAAAGCAGACATCGTGGTGCCAGTACCAGACACTGCAAGAAGCGCCGTAGAAGGATATTCTGCAGAAAGCGGAATTCCGGTTGCAGAAGGGCTGATTAAAAATAGGTATGTTGGCCGGACATTTATCATGCCTTCGCAGCAAAAGAGGGCAGATGCTGTGCGGCTCAAGCTGAATGCGGTGCGAAACATACTCGAAGGGAAAAGGGTGGTGCTTATAGATGATTCAATAGTGAGGGGCACCACTATGGGGCCAATAGTAAAGCTAGTGAGGGACGCAGGAGCAAAGGAGATACACTTGAGAATCACCTGCCCTCCAATTATAGGCCCGTGTTTTTATGGCATCGACCTTCCAACATATAGTGAATTGGTGGCTGCAAACAAGAGTGTAGAAGAGATAAGGAAAATGGTTGGTGCAGATTCCCTTGTTTATCAATCTGTGCAGGATTTAGTGGATGCAATAGGAATAGGGAAAGAAAACCTTTGCCTTGGATGCATCACACAAAGGTATCCTACAGCTTTCGGCCAGAAGCTTTCAGAAAAAATGAAGCAAGCCCACAAAGAAGGCAAGGAAGGGGGAGTTCGTGTTTGGGAGGAGCAAAGCTGAGCTTCATTCCAAGCCTTTCAGCCGCCTTAGAAGGCTTCTTTCGCACGGCAATCTCTGGATTTATATTCTTTCTCTAATGAAAAGGAAAAAAGTATATGCCTATGCTCTGCCTCAGCACATATTTTCGAAGTTCGGCTTTTTGCCATCTAAGCTTATGATATACTTTGTGCTTTATAAGCTGGAGTCAGAAGGCCTTATTGCATCTTCATTTGAGGAGAGGCGCAAATATTACGCACTTACAACTAAAGGCAAACAAGAACTTTTGAGAGCAAAAAAATTCCTTGCACAGCTTTCAAGGAGGCTTTGAGGATGGGCAAGAAAGCAATACTTCTTACAGGTGTGCCAGGAACAGGCAAGACCACCGCCGCAAAGCTTGCAGCCAAGGCGCTTGGGGCAAAGCTGATACAAATAAACCACCTCGTCGAATCTGAACAACTTTACTCTCGTGTTGATTCAGACGGAGCAAAGGTAGTGCGGCTTGGGCTGCTAAAAGAAGCAATCTGCAAGGCAATAAAGCAAAGCAGTCTGCCTGCGATCATCGAAGGCCATCTTGGCTGCGAAATCCGTCTGCCCGTCCAAAAAGTAATAGTGCTTCGATGCCATCCCAAAATCCTGCGAAGAAGGCTTGCAAAAAGGAAATACTCTCCTCAGAAGATATCCTCAAATGTGCTTTCAGAATGCCTAGATTATTGTACAGTGCTTTCTGAAAAAAACTATGGCAAAAGGAAAGTTTGGGAAATTGATACAACTTCTCTTTCAAAAAAGCAGGTGGCACAAGAGATTGTAGCGATATTTGGCGGCAAGAAAAAGGGCAAGCCAGTCTCTTTTCCTGATGCTTTTGAGCAGGAAGCAATTACCTCTGCGAAGCTGAACAAATTGCTTTCTTAAAGGCCTGCAAAATCAGACTCTTTCTTTCCCTTTGGGAAAACCTTGCCGGTTGGAGATAAGACAGGCAGGGAATACTCTTCTGCAATTCTTATAAGCTCCTGCAAATCCACAAAGCGATCTGCCACCAAATAAGGGATTTTTCCTGCAGGCGAATCCAACCGTTTTATCTTGAATTCAACTAGCTGGAACATGCCTGCCCTTTTGCAGCGAATCTGAACCTCTCCTTTCTTGATGGCCTCCTGCTGTAATTCCTTGCTCATAAAATCCCTTTCAAAAAAACATACACAACATAAATAGGTGTCCCACTTTCGTCATATTCTTTTTCTATTTCTACTTTTTCGCCTTTGCGCTCATACATTTTTGCAACTTCCAATGCAGCATTCTTGTACTGCGTCATATACACTGCTTTTTTCCCAATCCCTTCTTTCTTGCCTCGCCTAGATTTGCCCATCCTTATACGCCTTTATAGCCCCAATCGGATTCGAACCGATGTCCCGAGGTCTCTCCCGTCAGACCAGAGCCTCGTGTCCTTGACCACTAGACGATGGGGCTGCCACTTTTGACTGCCAATTTCCTATCGTTGCATACATTTTAAATAAGAATCTAAAATAAAAAACACTCAAAATATGGTTCGGGTTTTTTTGTGAAAATTGAAATAATCCATCAGCCGCTGAGTTTTGAAAACAAAGGAACCACTATTTTTGATCATCTGAAGCAAATAGTTCAGTTTGCCATAAACTTTGCAGGAAAGCTCAGCTGGAAAACCCTAATTGGCCATGCCTCAAAAGCAGGAATAGAGTTAATCCGTCCTTCCTTGGAAGAATTTCTCAGCTACGACTCAACAGTCAGCTTCATTATAGGATTGGACTACGACAAAGATATGTTCAAAACAGTAAAGAAATTGTGGTCGTTGCAAAATGAACTTCAGCAGAAATTCTCACCCAATAAGTTCGAAATCAGCATTTTTCTTAGCCCAAACAAAAAAGAAATTCTTCATATAAAGATGCATTGGCTTTCTGCGCAAAACACCAATGATGAGCGCCACTATATACTTTTTGGCTCTCCTAATCTTTCCAGTGGCGGTCTAAGAAAAAATGCTGAGCTTGCAGCCTGCCTGCACCTAAGTAGAAAAGACAAAGAGCAAATTGTGCAATTTGAAAAAATATGGGAGAAGTACAAAACAAGCAAAAACAGCATTCCTCTCAGCAAATATATTCATTCCAAACTTTCGTGGCACTAGCCTTCTTCAATCTCAAGCGAAAGATTGGCAGGCTTTGCTCCAAGAATAAGTTTGCTGGTGGAAACAAAATCTGCGCCTGCCTCAAAGTACTTGGCAGCAGTTCGCATTGTTATGCCTCCAGAGGCCTCTATAATGATTTTTGGATTTTCCTGTCTTGCAGCCATGGCAATCCTGCTGAATCTTTTCCACCCAACATTGTCAATCAAAATAGCATCAGCCCCACATTTTGCAGCAAAAGCAGCCTCTTTTTCAGAAGACACTTCAACTTCTACAAATTTTCCTTTAGGGAAGGATGAAATTGCTACACAGATTGCATCTTCAATTCTTCCCATTCTTTTTCTTATCATTGCAAGATGATTGTCCTTTACAAGTATGCCATCTGCAAGTGACAGCCGATGGGTCAAGCACCCACCAACCAAAACTGCCCTTTTGCAAGAATCCGAAAGTCCAGGATATGTTTTTCTTGTGGCTGCCACTTTCCATTTGCCATACTTTTGTGCTGCCTTCCTGCTTGCAGTAGCTATTCCAGAAAGAACCATCAGAAAATTCAGAGCCGCCCTTTCGCAGGCAAGAATTGCCCGGCAATTCCCGTAAAGTTGGCATACAACCTGGCCTTTCTTCACTTCATCCCCTTCTGAAGAATTCCATTTGCAGGAAACTTTTTTTGAAGAAAATATCTCATTTGCTTCAAAAGTACCGCACAGTACAAAATCCGATTTTGCCACAATCCTTGCACGGCATCTTTCATTTCTTTTAATGCAAAATACGGATGTAATGTCCTTTGATGCATCCTGTCTCAATGCTTCAAGTGCTGCCTTCTTTGCATTTTTGCCAGACGGTTTGCGCAAAAAGAATTTTTCCAGCCTCATGAATTTATTTGGCGGCAATTTATTATATTTAGCTTGGGAATTTGCCTCATGGCAGGTGAAGAGGAGGCAATTGGTGCGCTTGGCCTTCTTATCCTGATTGGTCTGGCAAGCAGACTTTTCCTCAAAAAGACAGGACTTTCAGACCTTTTCATTTTGATGCTGGTTGGAATAGCAGCAGGCCTATTTATTCCAGCCCAAACGATACAGACGCTTTCGGCATTTGCTCTGCCTTTTGCAGCAATTACACTTTTCATGATAATACTTGGTGAAGGGCTGAACATTTCAATAGAGCATGCCAAGCACCTACATAAGGCACTGCTTTTGGGAACGTTTTCCTTCTTCTTTTCATTCCTTTCTATTTTCGTCATTCTTAATTTTGCAATCGACGCAGAGCTTTTTGTCTTGCTTACTGTAGCTTCAATTTTTGGCGGAATTGCACCAGAGCTTGCATTAAGCGTCATTTCAGGATTAGGCAGAGGCAAAGAGGCAGCTGCAATAGGTGAGCTTGAAGCAGTATTTTCTGATGCTCTTTCAATTATGCTTGCATTAGTCTTCCTTTCAGCTGCAATTTCTGGCAAAGAGCCTCAGTTCCTTCCATTTGAGCTTGCTTTTGAGGTGCTGCTTTCGGTTGCAGCAGGAGCAGTTTTTGCTGCATTCTGGAAAGCATTCTTGTTTAAAAGCGAGGAAGAACATCAACATCTTCTGGTAATTGGGCTTGCAGCAATTCTTTATGCCATAAGCGGTTTATTAGGTGCAAATGGAGTAATTTCAGTATTTATCTTTGCATTCTTTTTGGGCAATCTTTCCCACCCATCAATCAATGAAATGAGAAGATTCCAATTCGAACTTTCATTTTTCCTGAGAACTTTCTTTTTTGTTTATCTTGGGATGCTGCTATTCCATTCTCCAAAGCCATTTGAACTTGCAACGATTGCCCTTGCCTGTTCACTTACGCTTGCCTTTTTTCGACTTGTCTGCACAAGGCTTGTCCTTTTTATTGCCCCAGAAGCAAAAGAAGAAAGAATACTCGAATTTATCTCTGGTAGAGGACTAACTTCTGCAGTGCTTTCAGTGTTTACACACCAAAAATTTACCTCTCACGGCATTTCATCAATAGACCTTCCATTGTTTGCTCTTTTTGTAATTTTCTTCACTAACGCAATCTCAGCATTTCTTCTTTTTAAGAAAAGGAAGCTCAAAGCAGCCGGTTGATTTTGTCCTTATGCTTCTTTGCAACCTCAGCAACCACGTCCTTTAGGCCAAGTCCGATTGCAATTGCAAAGCCCAATCCAACTGCAACTGCAAATGCAGAAAGGAGCACCAGGAAAGACCAAATCAGAAGAGATGGATCTGCCGCAGGCAAAAGCAGAGGCAAAGCAATCACAAGTGCATTGTATGCTATGAAAATCTCTACTAGAATAGCAAGGGAATTGGCAAACGGTATCTTTTTGCTTTCTTTCATTTTGTCAGTTATGTAGTCTCCTGCCATGAGCGCAGCCATCAAGATTATTACTCCTTGAAGCAGCATGGGTAAATACCCAATTGCTTGCAGGGCAATAGTGCTTATTAGGCCAATCTTGACTACATCAGCAGCAATTCCCAAAAAAGCCACCATTATGTACAGCTTCAAAAGCGTCACGGCAATTCCACTGAATGTAAAGCCCAAAAATGCATCATGCACGCCGTGGCTTTCTAAGAATTTCTCCAGGCGTATCCTTACAAAAAACTCTTTGAGTGCATTCCCAAGAAGATAAGCAACGCCCCAGCCTATTGCAAGAATCACAACCAGTATGGCAAAAGCAGCCACCCCTTCAAGCAAATTGCCTACAAACCCGCTTGCACCAGTGGCAAACTTGTCAAGCGCCATTTCAAACGCCATAACTAATCACCAAAGAAAAAGCTCCTAGTTTCTATATAAACGTTTCTCTTGAAGCTCAGCAAGAACTAGAAAAAGACTCAAATTCATCCAACTTTTTTCTTGCCTGATTTACAAGAGAAGCAAAATCAAAGTTCTGGTCGTTGTCCGCTGATGCAAACTGCGCAAGCAGCTGGACGTCTTTTTTCCTGATTGCACTTTCAACTACCCACCTAAGCTCCCTATTTACTCCTCGGATTGCTTGTTTGAAATGAAACAAATCCTTTTCGCAATGGTATACCATATTTAGTTGGTTGTGCCTAATTAGTATTAGCAAGCCATATCTTATCGCTCTCTTTTGCATGCAATAAAACAGCGCATTTGCTATCCTTTCAAATTGATGGTTTCTTGCAAGCGCATCAATTGCAATAATCGAGTTCCATCTACCTTCTGCATAGCCTGCAATGCTTTCTAATATATCAAAAGCCCCATTTCTTTCAAGGAACAGTATCGCCTCCCTTACCTCATTTATATTCTTTGACTTTTTTGCGGTGTACTCTGCCATAGCAAGCTTTTGCGCAGTGATGTCTTCCTCAACAATTACTGCAACCCGCCTTATTTCAGTGCCGACTCGCTTAGCAGGAGTAGTGGTGAGATATTTGACCCTCTTTTGCATCATTCTTTTTTCCTTTGAACATTTTATAAAGCAAAATGCCACATTTTTTAGCTGTTTGCAGCCAAAACAGAAAGCAAGGGCCCGTAGTCGAATAGCCAAATCCAGGCTCGACAATGGTTAAGACGTCGCTCTTACACAGCGAAGATTCGCGGTTCGAATCCGCGCGGGCCCATTCCCTAGGGGGCACTAATCTAATCCTTAGGGCCCCCTGAGGGTTCACCCCCAAAGGGCAACCGCAATTTTTTTGGTATGGGGATCTAATCTAATCCTTAGCGCCCCCTCACTGTTCAACCCGAATGGTAACCGCAATTTTTTGGAAAGAGTTTGCCAAAAATAAGACAACCCACTATTCTGCAAACTTTTTTTCTTCAACCCCCAAACTCCCCAGCAGATCTAGTGTTTGCCTTAGGGGTTGAGGAAAGGGGACAATAGAAACGCTGGTGTTCCCCTTTCCACTGGTGTTGGCATTAGGGGTTGAGGAAAGGGGACAGTGGAAAATCTAGTGTTCCCCTTTCCAGGGTGTGCCTTCTATAAAGTAGGAAAGCTCGACCAGATATCTTACATATTTTTTCCTTCCAGCATAAGATAACTCATCGTATGCAAGCACTCCCAAATCGGTTAAACAGATTTTGCGTTCCTCAAAAAATGAGGAGGATGGCAAGATGTAGCATTGACCTTCATCAGTATTACCAATGGGCACTTTTTCTACTTCAACTGCGCCTGTCAGATTAATCTCATAGGCAGAAAGCATTCTGTTGCTTTCAAAGAAAGTAGTTATATCATTACATTCTTCCTTCTCATTTTTTATGCAAAAAAACACTTGATTTTCAAGAAAATAAAATAAAATTGAAGACCTTTTTTCAGCATCTGCATAAACTTCAATTTTCATTCTTCTTCCTTCTCGCCATACTGTCTCATACCTTTCTTTGCCATCCTCATAAATTACATAATGCGCAGTATAGTTGATTTTACTTTCGGGAAGGAAAAAAAACTGACTGCTTGAAGCACCATCTGGTCTATTTTGCGTCTCATTATTTTGAATGTCAACACAGCCAAGCAAAAGCAGGAATGCCAAAATTTCAAATCGCACTATCGCATTTTCCCAGCACTTTTTATTACTTTTTTGCTTGATTTCAAATCAATGTATCTGAAAATCCACAACAACGGCGAAGTGGTTGCCCTTTGTGATGAAGATTTGTTAGGCAAGGTTTTTTCAGATGGACCGCGAAAGCTTGACCTTGCAAAATATGCTGATTTTTACGCAGGCCAAAAGGTAAGCATCAAGCAGGCTGCAGAGGTGCTGAAAACTGCAAGGAATGTCAATCTGGTCGGCAGAGAGGCGCTGCAAGCAGCAAAAGAGGCAGGGCTGGAGGTTTCAGGAGCCATCTTTATCGGCGGCGTGCCACACCTTCAAATCTATCGCATCTAAAACCTAACTAATATTAATTTTTCACTCCTTCCTTTTTGCATGAAGCAAATTGCAATTATCGCAGATGACAGGGTAGGATTGCTGGCAGACATTTCCTATATTTTAGGCAAGGCAAAAATAAATATTGAAGCAATCTCGGTTCAGACACAGGGCGACAAAGGCATCATCAATCTTACTGTCAAAGATGACCAAAAAGCAATGAAAATGCTTTCTTCAAATGGCTTTCAGGTGTTTGCCTCAGATATCTTGCTGGTGCGACTCAAAGATGAACCAGGCGAAATGGCAAAAATGACAAAGATTTTGCGGGACAACCATATCAATATTGAATCGCTTTATATTGTGGCACGCGGATGCGATGGCTTTGCAGTGCACGCACTCAAAGTGGATAAACAAAAGAAGGGAAAGAAACTCCTTTCAGACTTTATCATCAAATCAGACTAATGCCTTTTTATAGGTAGCCTTCGAGGAATACTTTGGGTGTGGGAAATGAAGCAGATGACTGTTATTGTGCCGGATAAAGTAGGCCTTTTGGCAGATATTTCCTATATCTTAGGAAAGGCAAAAATAAACATCGATTCAGTTTCTGTGGCTTCTACAGGAGGAACCGCAATACTTACATTCTTTCTTAAAGACGAAAAAAAAGCAGCACAGCTTTTGAGGCAAAACGGCTACAAAGTACTGGAATCTGAAGTGTCTATCGCCCGACTAAAAGACAGACCTGGTGAGCTTTCTGAGCTTTCCTCAAAGCTTGCAGAGGCAAATATCAACATTCTCAATCTCTATATAGTGGCAAAAGAAAGCGGATATGCATACGTGGCAATCAAGGTAGACAAACCAAGGAAAGCAAAGAAGATACTTATTCCATATTTGCAAGCAGACTAGCTTTCCGGAAGTTCTATTTCCAGCTCGAATGCAGAAACAAACTTTGCCTTTTTTGCAGCAAGCACATCATTTATCTTTTCAATCTCCAATCCTTTTGCCTTAAGCTCATTTGCTTCTTGCAGCACTTGGCTTACAGCCTCAAAATTAGAATAGATTGCCTCAGCACATTTTCTTGCTTCTTGCCGTTTCAGCTCAATCTCCTCCAAAGCTTTCTTTTGGTGTTCTAGCCGCTCTACAAGTTTTTTGTACGCCTTTTGCGCTTCTCTTTCATCAGCTGTTTCCCTCGGCTGATTGGCATAATAAAAATCCAAAGCTTCTGAAAAAGTCTGGAATTTCAAATCTCCCTCCTGCGCTTCAAAGCTGTATGAGGAAGGTTTGCCAGAAGCATCCAGCTTCACCCCAAAAGAAGGAACCAAAGGCAGATTCATTTTGAAACCCGTGGGCTTCGGGAAAGAATATTTTTCTCCTTTTGCAATCTTTCTTCCACCAGCATCATCATTTCTCAGGCATGCAAGTATGCAGTTATTCGAGTCTGCCAAAATCAGATTCCCTTTCCTAAAAAGCTCAAAAATCAGCATCTGTTCTTCTGACTTAAGCAAAACTATCCTATCTGACTCATGCTGCCAAATCCGATCAACTTTTTTGCCCTCCAGCCTCTTTCGCAGGAATGCCACAAACCCGTCAGGGGAAGGTTGTGCTTGAAATGCCTGCATGGTAAGGTGAAGCCTGACCGGGGGCTCAAACAAAAGCTCTTGTGAGCCTATTTTGAAAAGGAAAATACCATCTTGCGTCTTTCTGATTTTTCCAATGTGCTTGCCTTGCAGGAAAGAAAGTTCGGCTAAAACAAAGTGCAAGTCAGCAGAAGACATCTGTTGCATGAAAAAAGCTTTTTGCTTATCCTTTTTTATTTGCAACGCCCAATAGTGTGCCATGTCAAAAATCAAGGACCCCTCTTTGGCCTCAAGCGGGCTGCTGGAACTGGAGTGGGCAAAGAAAAACATGCCGCTTCTTTCTAAAATAACGCGCGATTTTGAGAAGGGGAAGCCATTTGAAGGCATAAACATTTCAGTTGCACTTCATCTTGAGAAAAAGACTGGAGTGCTTTTGCTGGCCTTGGCAGCGGGAGGAGCACGTGTGTATGCTTCTTCCTGCAACCCGCTTACCACAGATGATTCAGTGGCAGCTGCACTTTCAAAAGAAGGCATAGAGGTATTTGCCTGGTCAGGCCAAACAAGGAAGGAATATTATTCCTGCTTCAATTGGGTGCTTGACGCCAAGCCTCACATAATAATTGATGATGGTTGTGACTTGATAAATTTAGTCCACTTTTCAAGGAAAGATGCTTCAAGTAAGCTTTTGGGTGCATGCGAAGAGACAACCACCGGAGTTCTTCGCCTTTTGGCAATGCAGAAAGCAGGAAAGCTTTCAATCCCGGTTTTTGCGGTAAATAATGCTTATTCAAAATTCTTGCTTGACAATCAATTTGGCACCGCACAATCTACTGTCGAGGCAATCTCGCGTGCCACTAACAAGCTGATTGCCGGCAAAACCGTGGTGGTGGTTGGCTATGGCTGGTGTGGCAGAGGGATCGCAAGCAGAATGAAGGCAATGGGTGCAAATGTAATAGTAGTGGAAGCGGACGTGCAGGCAGAAGCAGGGCCCTCGGGAGCCCACAAGGCACTTTTAGCTCTTTACGAAGGTTTCCGCGTAATGCCCATGAAGCAGGCTGCAAAAGAAGGAGATATCTTTATCACAGCAACAGGAAATACTTCTGTTATTTCTGCTCCTCACTTTTCTCTTATGAAGGATGGTGCAATATTGTGCAATGCAGGACACTTCGATGTGGAAATCGACCAGGCGGCCTTGCACAAAGCAAGCAAAAGGATATGGAAAGTCAAGGAGAATATAACTGCCTACCAGCTTAAATCAGGTAAGATTCTTTATCTTCTTTCCGAGGGAAGACTGGTGAATTTGGCAAGGCCTGCTGGTCAAGGCCATCCCATAGAGATAATGGATGGCAGCTTTGCGCTTCAGGCTTTATGCTGCAGGCTGCTTGCAACCCAAAAGCCGCCTTCGCCTGGCGTGCATCCTGTGCCATGGCAAATCGATACTCAGGTGGCTCGCATGATTTTGGAATCTGCAGGCATAAAGTTGGAAAAACTAAGCGAAAAACAAAGAAAGTACTTGCAGGACTTTGCTTACGGCACCTGAACGCAACATATTTATGCCTTTTTACTTTTAACCCTACACTTTGAGGGATAGTATGAAAATAAGCGAGCTTAAGCCTGGCACAAATGCAGACGTGGAAGGTGAAATTGTAAAATTGGAGCCTCCGCGGGACATAATCACAAAGTTCGGCAAGAAAACTCGTGTTGCAAATGCAACTCTCAAAGATGACAGCGGAGAAATTCTGCTTTCACTTTGGGACAAGGATGCAGATGCATTTGCAGAAGGCGACAGGGTAAGAGTAGAAAAAGGCTGGGTATCAGAATTTCGCGGAAACTTGCAGCTTTCTGCAGGCAGATCTGGGAAAATCACCAAGGTTTGATTTGTGTTAGAAAATGGATAAGTTAATATCGTGTTAACATATATTTAAAAATGTTAATTCTATATTAACATCTGCTTGCAAAGCCGATTTTCTGCTCAATATTTTTGTGAGAGGTGATATAAATGACTAAAGCACTTGAAGGACAGCAGGTAATGATACTCCCTGAAGGGAGCAACAGAGTAATTGGTAGGGATGCGCAAAGAATAAACATAGCAGTCGCATATGCAGTTGCAAACATAGTCAGAACCACTCTTGGTCCAAAGGGAATGGACAAAATGCTGGTCTCTGAGCTTGGAGATATCGTTATTACTAACGATGGCGCAACTATTCTGGAAGAAATGAATGTCGAGCATCCCGCAGCAAAGATTATGGTAGAAATTGCCAAGACCCAAGACAAAGAGGTTGGGGACGGCACTACTACCTCTGTGATGCTTGCAGGCATGTTGCTGAAAAAAGCAGGCGACCTGCTTGACCAGGACATCCATGCCTCTACTATCATAAAAGGTTATGATTTGGCTGCCAAGAAGGCATATGAAATATTGGACAAAATCTCAACTAAAGTTTCCATCAATGACAAGGCCACTCTTGAAAAGATTGCTGCGGTTGCAATGGGCTCCAAATCCATTGGTGTAGGAAGCAGCAAGGATATGCTTGCAAAGATGGTGGTTGCAGCAGTGACTCAGGTTGCAGAGGAGCGCAATGGAAAGTACTTTGTAGATGACGAGCTTATCAAAATTGAAAAGAAAGCAGGAGGCGAAATAAATGACACTCAGCTCATTCAAGGAGTGCTAATTGATAAAGAAGTGGTGCATCCAGGCATGCCAAAGACTGTCAAGAATGCAAAGATTGCTCTGCTGGATTGCGCACTTGAGATTGAAAAGACTGAGGTGGATGCGAAAATTGAAATCACCTCACCTGAGCAAATGCAGGCATTCCTGGCTCAAGAGGAAAAGATGCTGCGCGATATGGTTGAAAAGATCGCAGCAACTGGAGCAAATGTAGTGTTCTGCCAGAAAGGCATTGATGATGTTGCTCAGCACTTCCTAACCAAGAAAGGCATAATGGCAGTGCGCCGGGTGAAGAAATCCGATATGGAGAAGCTTGCCAGGGCAACTGGTGGCAAAATAGCAACCACATTGGATGACCTGTCTTCCAAGGACCTTGGAATTGCAGGTGAAGTGAACGAAAGGACAATTGCAGGAGAAAAGATGGTGTTTGTTGAAAACTGCAAAGACCCCAAGTCAGTCACAATCTTCGTGCGCGCCTCAACTGATCACGTGGTTTCAGAAGGCGAGCGGGCAGTAGTGGATGCGATCGGTGCAGTCTCTTCTGCGATTGAGGATGGCAGATATGTGACTGGAGGGGGCTCAACCGAGCTTGAGCTTTCTGTGCAGCTTGCCAAATACGCAACTGAGATCGGCGGAAGAGAGCAACTTGCAATACAGGCCTTTGCAGAAGCGCTTGAAATAGTTCCTCGCACCCTTGCCGAAAACACTGGAATGGATGCAATTGACGCACTAGTAAACCTTCGCGCAAAGCACAAGAAGGAAGGCGGGGAGCACTACGGAATCGACGTATACAACTCCACTATTGCGGACATGAAAGCATTGGGCGTGTTTGAGCCACTCAAAGTCAAAACTCAAGCAATTGCTTCTGCATACGAAGCCGCAAAGATGCTGCTCAGAATCGATGACATGATAGCCTCAAAAGGCAAGTCAGACAGCAAACCCGGCGGCGACAAGAGCGGCCCAGGCTCCTCTCCATCTGACGACTTCTAACTAATTTTTTTCCTCTTTTTTTCTAATTTTTTTGCTTTTTTCTTCGACTTAGAGAACCTTTTTTAATATTCGCATGAAAACAAGATGGGAGGTGTTTTTTTGAAGTATGTTACATTGGCATCTGCTCTAATAATGCTCTCTTTTTTAACATGTGCTTTTTCTTTAGAAGCGTGGGTTGCGGATGAAGACATTTTCTACTCTTATCAAGAAGGAAACAATATAATTAATATCTTGGCAAACGTTTCGGATAATTCATCTCCAGTCGATGTTCTCATCAATTTCACTAACATTAATGAAAGCGCTTGTAATGGTAATCCTGTTTTTTACATGCAATATAATCAATCTTCTGGTCTCTTCCATGCTGAATGCATTGTTTCTGATATCGCCAGCTCAAAGTTTTTTGAGCCTGCCACAATTTTCATCTTTGCAAATGATTCCTTTAATCAAATAAACACAACTGCTATTCTTGTGGTTCTCTATAATTTTACATCTCCTTCTTCAACTTCTGATTGCTTTATTTTTGATAATGGAACTACAGATTTTAGCAAAGAGCCAAATCTTGAAAAAGTGAATCTCTCAGTTGTCATCTCATTAAACGGTTCAAAAGATTGCACAGGTGCAGATGACGATTTATGGGAAGGTTTTCGCAAAGTAGCAAATCTATCCTTTACCAATATCAATGCAACAAATGGAACTAAACTAGCACTTCTTAGCTCCGCGTTCAATATTTCAATCGCCCTCCCAAATACATATAACCAGTCAAGAATATTCGTAAATACTTCTGTTTTTGAAGAACTTGATACAAACGCAAACATTAATCTTTACAATCTCCCATTTGAAAGCCAACCAGAAATCATTGCAGACAATTCTTCAAAAAACATCAGCAATATAACGTGGATCTCTACTTTTGATTCAGATAAAAATGTCTCCTTTGGCAACCTAAGCTTTTCTGTAACAGGATTTTCAGGATATAACATCTCAGATGTTTCTGCCCCGGAAATCTCAATTCATTCTCCAACTCAAAGCTCATCGGTAGATACTCAATTTGTCATCAACGTATCAATCAATGGAACAGGCACAGCCATCAGCTCATTAAATATAAGCATCTTAAATTCTTCTAATGACACGGTCCAATACTACTATTACAATCCAACCAACAACACAGCAAACTGCACACAGATTAGTTACGAACTTCTGCATTGTGTTTTGGGTACATATATAACATTAGAAGGAAATTACTCTCTCTTTGTTGAAGCAAGAGATTATGGCTATCCTTCAGGTAACGCCAACAATTCTTATGTGGAATTTTCTGTTGTAAATACGCCACCTCAAATTACGATCTTCCATCCATTACAAAATTCAACCATTACGTCAAACAGTACTGATCTGAACTTTTCCGTAATCGATTCTAATCTTTCCACATGTTGGTATGTGTTGAATGACAACATTTTCAATCTTTCTGGATGCCAAAATACTTCACTTCTACTTAACTCGACTTTCAATATCCTAACAGTATTTGCAAATGATTCAGCTAATAAAACAGGGAATTCAACCATTTACTTTTTGTACGACCCTTCAAACTCTTCCTTCTTCCTTAACCATTCAACGCTTGCTAATAACTCAAGCACCTCATTTTTCATCCACAACTCCAGCCCTCCTGCTCATATTCAGATCCTTAATATTTCTCTCCAAAACATATCCTTAAACTTATCTACCGTATCTTCATTGAATGGTTCTACAAAAAGCGCTTTCATAAGCAATCCAATAAATATCTCCTTAAATATCTCTAACAACACCTCAATCAAGATCTTTCTCCCACCGAACTTATCAATTAATGGAAGCAGTAGCTGGCCCGCAGTACTTTTCCTGCCTACCATCAAACAAAACGCAGTTGCTTCGCCGCCCGACTCTGGAACAAACAATATCATTTACGTTGTAGAGGTCGGATTTGGAGAAGAAATGCTGTTTTTTGACAAAGCAGTCAGAATTCTCATCCCCGCAGCAGCAGGCAGATTGGCAGGCTATGTGCACAACGGGACATTCTTCAAAATTACTTCAAACTGTTCACAAGATAATCAGCAATGGGCAGATGCAAACCTCAATTCAACTCAAAAAGAATGCAAAATCGATGTCGGATCAGATTTGGTAATTTGGACAAAGCACTTTACTCAGTTTGTAGCTTACTCAAATACCCCTCCCTCATCTTCAGGTGGAGGATCTGGAAGCTCAGGTAGCAGCAGTTCAACCTCCAGTGGTGGTGGAGGTGGAGGTGAGGGCGGCGGAGTAGCAGGTCCTGCCTCTTCACGTCTTACTTCATCCCACTTTGTTGATATAGGTATAGCAAACTGCACTATTCAAATAAGTAGAGAGATATCTTCAAGCAACACTTCCTCAGTGGTCAGCACAGTGCTGAAAAATACAGGTGATGAAATCTGCGATTTGAAGGACTTTGTTTTTGCAGACACAATTCCAGACAACTTTGCTGCAATTAACGAGATTTCGTTTACCCCGCAATATTCTTCCAGAGAAGGATGGAAAGTCATTTTTACCTTCCCGTCATTCTCTCCTGGTGAGTCAAAAGCTATAGCTTACAAAGTGAATGGCTGGGTGCCGCCATCCAGACTGCAAAACTTCACAACAGTTGAAGTTTATGCAAAGAAAGTTGTAGCTTCACCGCAGCCTCAAGAACAACCACAGCAGCCACAACCTCAACCACAGCCTCCTCAGCCGCAGCCAACACAACCACCAGCCCAAAAAGAAACAGGAGATGAAAAAGCTCAACAGCCCTCTGCACCACCAATTCCTCAGCCTCAATCACAGGAGCCTGATATAGTGCCGATTGCATTGGCAGCTTTCATAGTTTTTGCCGGAATTGCTGTAGCAGTAGCAGTGATTTACTTTACTGTAAAAAGAAAAATGAGACCGTAAAGTTGAGGCCTTATGAAGCGGCTAGCCTTCTTCCTTTTAGCTTTATTTTCATCATTTTTTGCATTTAGCTTGGAGGATTTTGTCCCAGAAAACATGAGTTATAAAGTTGAAAATTTCACCTACGATCGCGCCGTTGTTCAAGCGGTAGTGGTGGAAGGTCAGCTTTATGCATTTTTGGAGAATGGCAACCCTGTCCTTGACATTCAAAAAATCCAAGAAATGCTGCGTTCGTATTTCATCTGGCAGGGATATTCCCCAAATTCAATTCTTGAGTTTGAAAAAATACATTCAGACATAGTGAAGATAAAAGATGCAAGAAAGCCAGGTGAAAACCAATGCAGAGTATTTGTTGGCACAGACAGAAACCCCTGCACTAACTTCGACGAATGCCAAAAAGCTTGCTATTCTGTCACTTCCATGTGCCAACCCATGGCTTTCGGAGGCGGAAAGCCATTTATTTATGCAATTTTGGACTTTGAAAATCAAACCAAGATGCTTGATGCTGCCTATGAAAAAGAGGAGCAGGCTTATCAACAGCTTTCCTCAAACCCAAGTCGCCAAACAGTTGAAGCATACCTTCTTTCCTTGCAGGAAATAAATAAGCAGGCAACAAAAGCATCTTCAAATCAGCTCTTTGATTATTATTTCTTCTGCTTTACACCTGATTATGCTTTACCTAACATCACAACAGCTCAGCTTGCAGCACAAAAGGCCTATGCAAATCTCTCGCGCTTTTTTGAAATAGAAAACATTTCAGCGCAAATCCTAAACCTCACCAAATACGGCATGATGAAGGTTGAATATCTGCAAAGTCTGCGCCAGCCGCCACAAAACACATCTTTCGTCACTCAAAATTATACAACCAACATCACACAAAGCAAGCCAATGCAGCCAAAACTTGAAACTGAAGAAAAATACCTAAACCCAGCCATCTTGATTGTTGCCTCAATCTTTGCTTTTGCCGTGGTGATTTTAGTAGTTTTTGCGTTTTTCAGGCTTCGCAGAAGGCTGTGAATTTTTGCTGAGAGGTCCTAATTAAAAATCTTGCTATTTTAATTTTTATATAATATTTTTTAGGTGTTATAATGAAGCGAATCAAAATAACCCCAAGCAAAGGCAAGCTAGGTGTTCTTTTGCCGGGCCTTGGCGCAGTTTCGACCACTTTTATTGCAGGAGTAATGCTTTGCAGAAAAGGGCTTGCCAAGCCTATTGGCAGCGTTTCCCAAATGCAGGCAATTAGGTTGGGAAGAAGATATGAGAACAACTGCCCAAAAATAAAGGACATCCTGCCTTTGGCAGGTCTTTCTGACTTGGAGTTTGCTTCATGGGACATCTTTCCTGACAATGCCTATCAGGCAGCCTGCAAAGCAGAAGTCCTATCAAGTCATCATCTTTCGCTTGTAAAGCAAGAGCTTGAGCAGGTTGTTCCAATGCCCGCAGTCTTCGACCCTTCTTATGTAAGTAACATAAGTGGATCTAATGTGAAACATGCAAAAAGCAAGCTTGAGCTTGCAGAGATGCTAAGGCAAGACATACGAGAATTCAAGCGCAAATCCAAAGTTTCAAGGATGGTAATGATTTGGTGCGCAAGCACAGAGCGCTTTCAAGAGATCCAACCAATCCACCAATCCCTTGAGGAATTTGAGAGGGGATTGGAAGAAAATCATCCATCCATTTCGCCTTCCATGATTTATGCTTATGCTGCGCTTTGCGAGGGCGTGCCATATGTGAATGGCGCTCCCCACTTGACAGTTGATATACCTGCATTGGTTGAATTGGCAGAAAAGAAAAAAATTGCAATTGCAGGCAAGGACTTCAAAACAGGCCAAACTCTGCTTAAAACAGCAGTTGCCCCGATGTTCAAATACCGCATGCTTGGGCTTTCTGGGTGGTTTTCCACCAATATCTTAGGGAATCGCGACGGACTAGTGCTTTCTGACCAAGGCTCATTCAAAAGCAAGGAAGCCTCCAAAAAATCTGCGCTTGAATTTATTCTCCAGCCACACCTTTATCCCGAACTCTACAAAGACATGTACCATAAAGTTCGCATTGAGTATTATCCTCCAAAAAAAGACAATAAAGAAGCCTGGGATAGTATAGATCTATTCGGATGGCTTGGATATCCAATGGAACTCAAGCTCAACTTTCTCTGTCGGGACAGCATACTTGCAGCACCAATTGTCCTTGATTTGGCATTGTTTATTGATCTTGCCCAGCGAGCGGGGATGAAAGGCATCCAAGAATGGCTTTCATTTTATTTCAAAGCCCCAATGCACGCACCCTCGGTCTATCCTGAACATGACTTAGCAATACAGCATCTAAAGCTGAAAAATACTTTGCGCTATTTGGCAGGTTATGAACCACTAACTCATCTTGGGCTGGAATATTACGATTACTGGGATTAGGATGCTTAAAAGCAAGTTTGCAGCTCATTTCCAAAAAGTCGCAGATAGGCTAAGCTGGATTCCTTTTTCCCCAAACCAGTTAACCATGCTTTCTATAGGATTGGCTTTAATTGGGTTTGCCCTCGCTTTCTTTGGCATATTTTTGGCTTCTCTTGCTTTTTTTGCAGCATCCGCTTTCATGGACGCTTTAGATGGCGCGCTTGCTCGAGCAAGAAAGCAGACAAGTGCAAAAGGGGCTTATTTAGATGGGATCGCAGATCGAATAGTGGAATTTTTGCTTGTGGCCTCATTTTTCTTTTTTGACTTGTCCTCCTTCCTAATCCCCATGCCGCTTGTTTTGTTTTCGATTCTGTTTTTTGGCTCCACTATGACTGCCTTTACAACTGCATATGCACATCATAGAAAAGTTGCAGACGAGAAAAAAATTCAAAATCAGCCTCGCCTGCTTGAAAGAGCAGAGCGCGTTCTTCTTTTGCTTTTCGCCTTCGCGTTGGCTTTCGTTTTCCCACAGCTTTCTTCTTTCCTACTTTTACTCACCCTAACTTTTTCCTTTTTTACATTCCTTCTTCGTACTGTTTATTTTTATGCTTGACCTCCCGTTTCCTCTCCATCCTTGGTTTTCTGTTCTTCATTTTTTTTATCTATATTTTTCTGGTCATTGTTTTTTTTGACTATCTCTTGTATTATGGGGAACAAGATAGTCAGATTCTCCATTTGTCGCCTCCTAATTTCTTCATCTCTTTTACTTTCAGTAATTTCTTCATAAAAGATTCTCACTAAAATTGGATGTTCCCTTGCTTTCTTTAGGAATTCTTCCAATATACCATCATTTTTAAGATGATTCAGGAAGTCATTTCTTTCAGTTGGTTTGTTCAGGTTGAATTGTTTTCCATTATAAAAAATGGCACCGTTTTCATCGACCAATAATAGTTTATTCTCCACCCTTATTTCCTGTCTTTTCTGCTCTATAACCACTGATGGTGTTTGAGAAGGAGAATTAGTTTTCTGTTTCTGATCCTCCTCCTTTTTCGTAAGTTTTAGAAATCCATCTTCGGGCCCACGTTGAGAAATAAGGTGGTCATTTTTCTTGATTTCCTGTGCCAATGGCATTTATTTTACCCCCAATGTATATTTAATCGAAATGTTTTGAGGAATATTTTCATCTCTAAGATATACAGAATTTTTATTATCTTTATCAACTTCAAACTTTGGGTCTTTTAGTTCCAGATGTGATCTATTATCGCTCCAATGGAATGCTGTTACCACTCCGTCCTCATCACATCCTATTATAGCAGTGCGACTGGTTGCAAAAAGATAGCCATCCTCAGTTACCAAAATTTGGTCTTTTCCAAGAAGAATTCTGCTTTTGTCTGGTGTTTTATCATAACTAATCCCAATACTGACTTTATCAGACCCCTCCTTAGTTCTTACAAAAACTGCTAAAACAGCATGGTCAAATATTAAATATGCAGCTTCACCAATTTTTTTTGTTCTTGCATACAAAATCATTCGTATCTGGTCTTCCCTCAACTTTCTTATTTCTTCTTTTTCTTCAGCAGTATAAATTTCTCCTCCCAATTTCAGTAAGTCAACTTTGTTATATCCATATCTGCCTCTCCAATAACGGTTGTGCAGAATCACAATTCCATCTTTCAGTTCGATGTCAAAGTATGGATAACCTCTGATTTCGCATTTGTATTTTGGCTTATACGGCTTTTCGGTTGTTTGAGCGTGGGCTTTCGAGGGACCAACATGAGGATGATAGCTGTCAAAACTTGGAGAAAAGAATGTCAAGGCAACTATTGAGGCACCTACCAGCCCAAGCTTTACTTTGGTTTTTGCTCTCTCAAATGCTTCCTTGAATTTGCGCCTCGAGGCAGCTTCGCTTCTGGGCAGTGGCGATTTATGAACTCCCCTAATTTCATTCATCTGCATGAAATCACCGATCGCCATAATTTCTACAAACTACCAATATTTAATACTTCCGTTGAGGGTCATCCTGCTTTGCGAAGCAAAAGCTGCCGCCCTTTGCTTGTCAAGCGGTAAAAGACGAACTTTTTTCCAGGCCGTTCTATCCTTTCAACCATACCTTCCAGAACAAGCTCTTCAAGATGCTCAGTTATGGTGGATTTGCTTTTTCCCAGCCTGGCAGAAAGGTCGGTTGGGATTCTATCTGCTTCAAAAAGCTGTCGAAGTATTTCCGCCTTAGTCCCACTTTCAAAAGCCCGCTGAGGCTTCTGAAGAAGCGCAAACGCAATTGCAAAAATAAGAACCAACCCAGCAATGATTTGAAGCAAATTTTTGCTTTCCACCTCGGCAGGCTCCTCCTCTTTCTGCACAAAAGCAGCCACTGCCTTTTGAGGCAAAATTGTACAGTTTTCATTAAGGCAGCCCCTCCACTCACCCTCAGGACTGCAGTAATACATCTTGAAACCTTCAGCTTCAGGAGTGCAGCCAGTTTCAAGCACCCCTTTGCTTTTGAGGAGCAAAATTTCCTTAATCAATGCAGCCTCGGATGCTTCCGGCCCAAAAATCCTCACCACTGCAGGCTGTGATGAAACAACCACAGTATAGTTCCCAAAAGAGCCGCCATTTGTACTCTCCTGCCAAGCTATTGAGCCTTCTGGAAAATAAGCAATGTAGGAAGCAGAGCACACAGAGGCAAACATCAAAAGCAATGCAGCTATCATAAGGTGCTGTCTCCTTTTCTTGTTTAAATTCGTTAGGTTTTTGTTCGGCTATGGCTTGGCAAGCCTTATGTCTGCCGCAGTCACAGTTTTCCTTCCTGCGTGCTTTGCAAATTTTATCGCCTTGGCAGAAATTTCCAAGCCTATTTTTTCCAGTATTTCTGCAAGCTCCACTGCCGCGCTGTTGCTTACCCTATCTGCCCCAGCTTCCCTTATTATCTTCTCCACAGGCGCCTTGGGGAGTATCATGGTTGCATTTTGCCCAATAAACATAATTAAATACTACCTTTCATTTTCCTTGTGTGGCAGCATTCAACCTAAAGCAGGGCATCCTTCCGCGGGCATATCAGCTTGCAATAGCAAATTCTGCGCTTTCTGCAAACACCTTGGTAGTGCTTCCCACAGGCTTGGGCAAAACCCTGATTGCTTTCCTTGTGATGCAGCAGAAGCTCAAGCAAGGCAGGGTGTTTTTCCTTGCGCCCACCAAACCTTTAGTGTTTCAGCATATGCAAAGCTTCCTTCAGGCAACCGATTTCCCGCCAGAACAGGCGGCTGCAATCACAGGTGAAATCAGCCCAAAAAACCGCGTTGCTCTTTGGCAAAAGCAGGTGTGCTTTTCCACACCGCAGACCCTTCAAAATGACATTATCACAGGAAGGTGTAGCCCTGACTGCTCCCTTTGCATAATTGACGAGGCGCACCGGGCAGTGGGCAAATACGCATACACTTTTGTTGCGCAGGAGTGCTTCAAACGTGGCGCCTTGATTTTGGGGCTTACTGCCTCTCCAGGCGGCGACAAAAAAAGGATTCAGCAGATAGTGGATGCGTTGGGAATCAAAAACATAGAAATCCGTACTCACTCCGATCCAGACGTTGCCCCGTATGTCAAGCCGCTTGAGATATCATATATACGGGTGCCGCTTGGCAAGAGGTTTTCAGAGGTGCGGCGGCAGCTGGAGATGATTCTTGCAGAAAATGCAAAGCACCTTGCAAACATGGGCTTCCCACCCCCGCTTCGCTCCAAGAAGGGCTTAATCCAGCTGAGAGAGAAAATACTTCAGTCTGGGGCAAAATTGCGCTATTCTGCGCTTTCGTATTACACAACCATTTTCAATTTGGTTCACATGCTGGAGCTTATTGAAACCCAGGGGCTTGCAACCTTTCTTTCCTATGTCCAAAAGCTTCAGCAAAGGCATGAAAGCAAGGCAAGGCGGCGGCTGTTTTCAGATGAGCGGTTCAAGATTGCTCTTGAGCTTTGCCGCTCTGCGCAGGAGCACCCAAAGCTGGACCGCCTGCTTGAGCTGGTCATAGAGCGGAAAGGGGAAAAGATACTGATTTTTGCGCAATACCGAAAACAGGTGGAAACTATAGTGGATGCATTGCGCTCCAAAGGCATCCCAGCCGAGAGATTCTTGGGCAAAAAGGAAGGTGTGACTGCAGAGGAGCAAAAAAAGACTCTGGAGCGGTTTCGGGCAGGAGAATTTGATGTGCTGGTTGCCACATCTATAGGTGAGGAAGGATTGGACATTCCCTCAGTGGATACTGTGGTTTTCTTTGAGCCAATACCCTCTGAAATCCGCTCTATCCAGAGGAGGGGAAGGGCAGGCAGGCTAAAAATGGGAAGGGTTTTTGTGTTGATAACTGAAGGCACAAAAGACGAGGCTTCCTTCCACTCCTCAAGGAAAAAAGAGGAAAACATGAAAAGGATTGTCCAGCGCCTTAAGGCAAGCGCACAAGAAAGCGAACCCAAGCAAGCTCAGCCTCCAGCCAAAAAGGAAGGGAAGCCAAAGCAAAAGCAGCTGCGCCAGCTGCGGCTGACGGACTTTTAAAAAGACTTTGCTGTGTTATTAGACCATGGGAGAGTGGCATTCCAAATCATTAGACAAAGTTATTTCTGAGCTTCAAACAAGTCTGCACGGCCTGTCCCAGGAAGAAGCACAAAGGAGGCTTTCCATATATGGCAAAAACGAAATAATTGAGGCAAAAAAAGACCCATGGTTTGTACTTTTTTTGAAGCAATTTTCTAGTCTGCCCATCCTGCTTTTGCTTGCGGCAGCTGCAATTTCACTTACTCTTGGGCTTACAATTGATGACAAGAAGCTTTTGGATGCAATTGCAA
The DNA here is from genome assembly GCA_038887295.1 of Candidatus Anstonellaceae archaeon. Lineage (GTDB taxonomy): Archaea > Micrarchaeota > Micrarchaeia > Anstonellales > Anstonellaceae > UBA10161. The sequence goes on from JAWAKW010000001.1 coordinate 249,182, forward strand.
TCTTTGTTGCAATACTTATAGCAGTCACCTTCAGCTTCATTCAGGAATACCGCGCAGAAAAGGCAATTGAAGCTTTAAAAAAACTTGTTGTAATGCGCGTTTTGGTCCTGCGAGACGGCAAAGAGGAAATAGTGGATTCTACCTACCTTGTCCCAGGTGACATCGTCGTGCTTGAGGAAGGAAGCAAGGTGCCTGCTGACATAAGGATAGTTGAGGCAACAGGCAACCTGGCAGCAGAGCAGTCAGCCCTGACAGGGGAATCCATCCCATCCAATAAAAAGCCAGGTGTGCTTGCAAAGAATCTGCCGATTTCTGAGCAGTACAATATGCTTTTTGCAGGCACCACCATTGTGCGCGGAAACTGCAAGGGGGTGGTGGTGGAAACAGGGATGAATTCTGAATTCGGCAAAATTGCAGGCTATGTAGGAAAAGAAAAAGAAAAGGAAGTCAAGCTCCAGCGCGACATAAACGAGCTTTCGCGAAAGCTTGGAATTGCAGGCATATTGCTTGCGCTTGCCTTTTTTGGCATTGGACTTGCCAGAGGCGAAAGTATAGTGGACATGTTCGTGGTTGCAGTTACTTTGGCAGTTGCAGTCATCCCTGAAGGGCTGCCCACTGTGCTTGCAATCACTTTAGCAATCGGAGTGCAACGAATGGCAAAAGAGAATGCAATTGTGCGCAAGATGCCTGCAGTTGAAACCTTAGGCTCTGCTACTATCATCTGCACAGACAAGACAGGCACCCTCACGCAAAACAAAATATCTGTAGACAAAATAGTGCTTGCGCAAAGCCAATACAGCACAGACAAGCCCCTGCAGCGTACCAACCCTGCTCTTCAAAAAGCAATAGAAGTGATGGTGCTTTGCAACAGAGCAGTGCAGGCTCAATCAGAAGGAAAGGTAGTTTTCAGCGGAGACCCAACAGAAACTGCGCTTCTTTATGCAGCAGAAGCGCTGGGCAGCTCTGCAACGAAGCTGAGGGAAAAATACAAGCCAATAGAAGAAATCCCGTTTGACTCAAACAGGAAAATGATGAGCACCATCCGCTCATATGGCAAGGAAAAGCTTGCATTTGTCAAGGGGGCACCCGAGCGCGTGCTTTCCTACTCCAGTTCTGTTTTGCTTGAATCCGGGAAGGTTTCAAAGCTTACTTCAGCGCAAAAGCGCAAGTTCCTCTCAATTGCACACCAGTTTGGGCAGGAAGGCAAGAGAGTGCTTGCGCTTGCCTACCGACATGTTGGCAAGCTGAAAGAATATTCCGCCCAATCTGTAGAAAAAGACCTGATTTTTGTTGGGCTTGTCAGCATGGAGGATCCGCCAAGGCCTGAGGCAGCAGAAGCAGTTTCGCTTTGCCAGATGGCAGGCATCCGCGTGGTGATGATAACTGGAGATTCACTTTCCACTGCAAAAGCAATTGCAGCAAAAGTCGGATTGCTTAAGGAAGGGATGGAAGCGGTGGATGGGAGCCAGCTTGAGGGAACCTCAGAAAGCGAATTCAGAAAGATTCTTTCCAAGGCAGCGGTCTTTGCACGAGTTACCCCAGAGCAAAAATACAGGATTGTTTCCACCTTCATGAAGATGAGACATATAGTGGCAGTTACCGGAGACGGGGTGAATGATGCGCCTGCAATAAAGAAAGCAGACATCGGAGTTGCAATGGGGGTTACAGGCACAGATGTGACAAAAGAAGTTGCAGACATTGTGCTAACGGATGACAACTTCTACTCAATCGTCAACGCAGTCCGCTATGGGAGGACCATCTTCAACAACATTAAATCCTTTGTGCGCTACCAGATTTCCACTAATGTTGCAGCGCTTTCTTTGATGTTTTCTGCCCCTGCACTCTCCTTTCCATTGCCTCTCTTTCCGCTTCAGCTTCTTTGGATAAATATTATGATTGACGGGCCACCAGCGCTTGCCTTGGGTGCAGAACCTCCTTCCCGCGATGAAATGAAGCGGCCGCCGCGCAGCCCATCTGCCCCATTCTTGAGCAAAAACCTCATCCTTTCCATAGGTGGCCTTGGGCTTATGATGGCAGCAGTCTCCCTTTTGGTCTTCAGCTATTACCTGGAGTTCTCGCCGCAAAAGGCGCACACAGCAGTTTTCACTTTGTTCGTGTTTTTGCAGCTTGCAAATGCTCTCAACTGCCGCTCAGCGCACGAGTCAATTTTTGCCAGGCCATTTGCCAACCCTTATCTTTACCTTGCAATTGTTGCATCGCTTGCGCTTCAGCTGACAATAATTTACTACTCGCCGCTTTCGGAAATTTTCAAGACAGTGCCTCTTGAGCTGCAGGATTTTGCACTTTTGTTTGTCGCTGCATCCACGGTTGTAGTGTTTGAAGAAATCAAAAAGAAGTTCTTCAAACACCTAACCTCCTACTAGGGGTGAGGCTTTGAATCCCAAAAAGCAGTCCATCAAAATCAGGCGTTTCATTTCCTCCTATTTCAAGAAGGCGGGCAAAAAAGTTGCAGTGGTCGGACTTTCTAGCGGGCTTGATTCTGCAGTGACGCTTGCATTGTGCGTGCGTGCCCTTGGTGCGCAAAGGGTGCTTGCGGTTTTGCTCCCTTCTTCTTCTACCCCGGCTCAGGATTTGCAGGATGCTAAAATGCTTGTAGAAAAATTTTCAGTGCCACATGTGTGTTTGAGCATAGAGCCATTTCTGAAAGCAGCAGAAGGCCTCAACTTAAGCAGGCTGCAAAAGGCAAACCTGTCTGCAAGGATAAGGATGGCGCTGCTTTACCTTTTTGCGCAAAAGCACAATGGATTGGTGGTGGGCACTTCTGACAAATCCGAGCTTATGCTGGGGTATTTTACAAAATACGGTGATGGCGCAGCGGATTTGCTCCCTATTGCAGGGCTTTACAAGTCTGATGTGAAAGAATTGGGAAGATATCTTGGGATTCCAGAAAATATACTTTCAAAGCCGCCTTCTCCCCAGCTTTGGAAGGGGCAAACTGCGCAACAAGAGCTTGGATTTTCATACGAGCAGGCGGATGCAGTGCTTAGGCAAATAGAGCGTAAGGCAAGCAAGCGTGCACTTTACAGGCAATTTGGAAAAAGGCTGGTGGATTTGATTTTGGCAAGAATGAAGCAGAACCGCCACAAGCTGCTGCAAGCCCCGCGCCCCTAAACCTTTTCCATGCGCGAAATCAGCCTTGCCGCATTTTCTGCAACTTCCGGCCCAAGCTCCACCACTACCATCCCTGCATTGGGCTGGCCGTAAACCAAGGTGCCTGTCTTTGCCTGTGCCATTACTACAAGTGCTGCAAGGTCCTCCTCGCCAATCACCAAAACAAACCCCTTCTTATTTGAAAGGACTGCCTTTACTGCCTCTATCAATTGCTCTGTTATGTGTCCAGGCGGGGAAAGCACCAGAAAGGGATCCTTCACAAACCCAGCAAGCTTTTCTTTTATTTCTTGACCAACTTCCACCCGCTGTATTTTGAAATCAAAAATAGAAATGTCAGGTAGGATTTTTGCATCAATCAAATCAATAGTGCACCGGTCGCCTACTGAAATAAGAGGCCGCGAAGCGTTGGCAAGCAAGTTTTCCAAATCCAGATTTTGTATGATTCTGCCAAACGGCTTGCGAACCTCTTCCCGCATGCTTTCAGGCAGCCTCAGCATTTGATTACCTCCCACGCGCCGCTTTTGTGCCCCACCACCACAACAGGCTTCTTTTTGGCAAAAATCCCGCAGTCAACCACGCCTGCAATCAGCTTTATTTTGTCTTCCAGCTTTGCTGGATTGCAGATTTGACCGAACTTGGCATGCAAAATGAGATTGCCATTATCTGAGACAAATTTTTGTTCTCCATCTGCTCGCACCTGGACCTCTTTTGCGCCCAAGCCAAGCAAATCCTTCTTTACTGCTTCTTGTGCAAATGGAACTACCTCCACAGGGACTATGCCGGAAAGGCGCTTTTGCAGTTTCTCAGACCCAACAATTACAACGAATTTCTTTGCACGGTAATCTACTGCCTTTTCACGCACCAGCGCACCTCCCATACCCTTTATCAAATTCCCTTTCGGGTCAACCTGGTCTGCACCGTCAACTGCAAGATCTATCCTGTCTGCTTGCTCAAACCCTATTACTCTCAGGCCAAGAGACCTTGCCTGCTTTTCAGATGCGCAGGAAGTCGGGATACATCTGACGTTCAGGTTTTGCTTTGCAAGAAGCTGTATGAATATGGAGGCAGTGCTGCCGGTGCCAAGCCCAACCACCATCCCGTCCTTGACCATTTTTACTGCAGCAGAGGCTGCGGCAAATTTGGAGTCCATAACCAAAAGTAGCCGTGCAATGTTAAATCCCTTTTGCTAAAGTGCTTTCAGGATGTCTGCTTTTGTTATTATCCCTATTACCTCACCTTTCTTTAGCACCAGCACAGCAGGGTAATGCTGAAGAAGGGGGGTAATAGAGGAAATTGGGGCATCCGGGAGGACCGTTGGGAAAGCCTCATCCATCACGTCTGCAACCTTTGCCGAAGAGAGGTCTTGTCCTGATGAAAGCCTTTTGACTATCCCCTGCTCGCTTAGGCTTCCAATGATTTTTTTGCCATCGCTTACTGCAAGCTGCGAAATGTTCTTTTTCCTCATCTTTGAAATTGCCTGGTGAAGCGGCTGGCCAACATACGCAATCTCCACCCCGCAGTGCATAATGTCCTTTGCTTTCTTTTCCTTTTGGCACTGCATCCCCTTTATCGCCTGGATTATCCTCAAGGCTTTAGAATAGGTTGGCTCTACCTTGCCTGCCTCTATTTTTGCAAGAAGGGACTGCGACACACCTGCCGCGCGGGCAAGCTGCTGCTGGGTAATCCCAAGCTTAAGCCTCAGCTCTTTTATCAGTCTCAAATCCTCCATCGGCATGATCTCTCATATTTTGTTTTTATTTTATTGCATCCTCAGCCAGGGGCTTGTGGCTGCGAAGGTCTTTGTTCGCCTGCTCTATCCTGCTTACGTATTCTTCCGCCTTCTTTTTGTCATACAGCGTTGTACCTTGAATAAACGGGGCAGTCTTGCCTTCAATTACTGCCTTGCAGGCAAAATAGAGGTGCGTCTCTTGCGGCAGAGAAGTACCCCCGCATGGTTTGCTTTGCTGCGAAAGGACCCATCTCATCTTATCACCGCCGTTTGCTTTGTTTTGTGCTGGTATTTATATCTGATTGAGTCAATTATTCATATATGAATAAAATAAAATGCAAAAATTCATTTCTGAATTTAAAGCAGAAGGTGCCAAGGGCGTGATTTATTCCCCTTGTTCAGGGTTTGAACACGCGACTTCCAGATTTCTCCGTCTGCCTGCAAACCAATTTTTGCAGGGAATGCCCATTTATATCATCGCCTTTCGGCTCATCACTCATAAGTATCAGCTTATGAGTCTGGCACTCTAACCAGGCTGAGTTACCTTGGCACCACTATTTGTTGGAGGCAAAGGGATTAAAAGCAGTTCATCTTTTGTTTTATGGAGCGGCGGGAGGACGGCTCACCGCGCGTTTGCGTGGAGGAAGTTCTGCCCACCGGAAAGAGTCCAAATCGCTTAAGGCGATATCGGGAACAGAAACGCAAAACCGCCCCCTTCTATGAGAATGACGAAAGGAGAGAAGGAGTGTCGGGTTGAAACGGCCCGTGTTTGGCAATAAAATGCACGGTGCAAGGCCGTTTGGCCGCGCAAGTCAGATGCCGTCTAAAACAGAAGGCAGACTACCACCCGCCGCTCCGCGTGGAAAGATGGAATTCTCCTCTGAAGAAATAGAAAGCGAGGCAAAAAGACTTTATGGCAGCCTAGGCAAGCTTGGCTGGAGCTTGGACTCCTGCAGAGTCTGCGCCCCGCTCACTCTGGAAATCAACAGGCTCAAAAAGGAAAAGAATGCAATAGTGCTGGCGCACTCCTACCAAACCCCAGACATAATCTACGGGGTGGCAGACTACACTGGTGATTCTTTTGGCCTTTCAATGCAGGCAAGCAAAATCCAAGCAGACATCATCGTGTTTGCAGGCGTGCGGTTCATGGCAGAAACCGCCAAGCTTCTCAACCCCGAAAAGCGCGTGCTTTTGCCCTCTTTGGAGGCCGGCTGCTCCCTTGCAGATGGAATCAGCGCAAAGGATGTGCAGTTTTTGAAAGAGCAGCACCCAAACACGCCCGTAATTTGCTACATCAACACCTCTGCAGAAGTGAAGGCAGAATCTGATGTCTGCTGCACGAGTGCAAATGCAGAAAAAATCATCCTATCCTTTCCGCAAAAAAAGCTGATTTTTGTCCCTGACATGTACATGGCTCAAAACCTAGCAAGGCAGACCAAAAAAGAGCTAATAGGCTGGAGTGCAAAATGCGTTGTGCATCAGGATTTTGACCAAAGGAAAATCCAGGCAATCCGCCAAGCCTTCAGAGGCGTCAAAGTGCTTGCCCACTCAGAATGCTCCCCGCAGGTTGCGCTTGAAGCAGATTTGGTAGGCGGAACCTCTGATATGGAAAGGTTTGTGAAATCTTCCACTGCGCCCTCGTTCATGCTGATTACTGAATGCGGGCTTTCCGATAGGCTTCGAGTGTTGTTTCCCCAAAAGCAGTTCATCGGCCTTTGCGCACTTTGTCCTTACATGAAGAAAAACTCCCTTTTTAACATCCTAGAAGCACTTTCAAAAGAGAAAAACGAAATAAAAATAGAAGAAAGCATAGCACAAAGGGCAAGGGGTGCGCTTGAAAAAATGTTGAGGCTTTCTTAGTCTGCCCCTTTGTTGAGCTTGGAAAGCAGCAAAAACACCATTGCCGCTGCAATTAGGCCTGCCACATAAGGCACATACCATTCCTCAAAAAAAGTAACATTTTCAGTCCACTGCCACCATATTAGGTAACCTACGGCCAATGAAAGTGCGGCTTTGGCAAACCCTATTAAGGCTTTTGTCTTGTCAGAGCCCATATATTAGGTTTATTTAAAAAGGATTATAAACGATTTCATCCGCCACACAAGGATTCGGTTTAAAACATTTTTCTTCTCTATCGTAAAGCTTCCATTTTTTTGGGAGGGTGAGTGCAAATGGCAGAGAAAAGACCATTCGATATCCTCAACAGCGCGCTTAACAACACAGTTGTGGTTGGGCTGAAAGGAGGACGAGAACTTCGTGGCACAATGGTTTCCTATGACGTGCATATGAACATAGTGCTGGAAAAGGCAGAGCACCTAGAAGATGGACAGGTAAAGCGAGGATTGGGCACAGTTTTAATCAGAGGAGACTCTGTTGTTTACATCTCCCCATCTTAGCGGGCTTGTGGCGCAATGGTAGCGCGCCTGCATGGCATGGCTTGCCCATAATGCAGGAGGCTGGGGGTTCGAATCCCCCCGAGTCCATCCCTAGGGGGCACTAATCTAAACCTCAGGGCCCCCTGAGGGTTCACCCCCAAAGGGCAACCGCAATTTTTTTGGTATGGGGATCTAATCTAATCCTTAGCGCCCCCTCACTGTTCAACCCGAATGGTAACCGCAATTTTTTGGAAAGAGTTTGCCAAAAATAAGACAACCCACTATTCTGCAAACTTTTTTTCTTCAACCCCCAAACTCCCCAGCAGATCTAGTGTTTGCCTTAGGGGTTGAGGAAAGGGGACAATAGAAACGCTGGTGTTCCCTTTCCTTACAAAGGGTTTTAATTTTCATTGGGGTTTGAATATAAGTTGGGAGGATGGCAGAGCAATTTACAGAAAAGGAAAAGGAGATTTTGCTTCAGTTTTGCACCAATGTGGATAGCGACTGCTTTGCCCTGATTAATTTGCCTGAGGTGGTGAAAGGTGCGCTTTTTTCGCGCTATTCGCGCTCCTCGCTTTCCTTGCGTAGGCTGCTTTTGAATGAGTTCATAAACAATCCTGAATCTGGCTTTACTGATTTGGTGGCAAACAAGACAGTCACAGACCAAATAATTGCTACAAAAAAGGCAGAGGAGTTTTATGACAGGGTATTGATCGGATATGGCGATGATTCAGTTGCAGAACTTGGAGGAGCTCATTTGGCAGCTGAAAATATCTCTATCCTTTTGACCAAATACCTCCAAGACAGCAGAATTGGGATTTCTCCCCTTGAAAAATCCACCCGCTATGTGTTTTTTGACCAAAAGGAAAATGGGGGCTACAAATATCTAAAAGAAAAGAAAATTATGGCATCCGCGTTTGCAGGCGAATATCAGCGGGTTTGCGATTTGCTTTTTGAGACATATTCTTCGCTCATTCAACCTCTTTCAAAATTGGAGGAGGAGAAAAACCCACCACCTACAGATGTTTCAGAGAGAGCATACAAAGCCAGCATTCGGGCAAAGGTGTGCGATATTTTGCGGGGAATCCTTCCAGCCTCTACTCTTACCAATGCAGGCTTTTTCGGCAATGGGAGGGCATTTGAGTATATGCTTGCCAAGCTTTATGCTTCTCCTCTTTCTGAGGCGCGTGAGTTTGCCCAAAAAGCGCACGAGGAACTAAGCAAAGTAATTCCTTCATTTGTGAAGAGGGCAAATGACAAATATGGCAAAGAGCTTCAATCCTATCTGGCGCAGTGCCATCAGGCAATAAGCCAAATTGCCTCGAGCTTGCCGCAGCTTCAGCAGCAGGTGCGCGCCGAGCCGCAGGTTTTGCTGATAGATTATGATAAAGATGCCTATGACAAGGTGATTGCGGCAATCCTATTTCCGCATTCGCGTGTTTGCATGAGCGAAATCCTTCAGCAGGTTGCTGCCTTAAGCAAGCAAGAAAAGCAGAAAATCCTTACAGCATATGTGGGCAACAGAAGCAACCGGAGGCAAAAGCCCGGCAGGGCTTTTGAAATACCTTACTATACTTTTTGCATAACTGGCAATTTTGGGATGTACCGCGACCTGCACCGCCACAGAATCCTCACCCAAGAGCGCCAGCTTCTTTCAACCAAGCATGGTTTTGACATGCCGCAAGAAATAGTCGAGGCTGGGTTTGAAGATAAGGTTCAGGCAGCAGTTGAAGCAGCAGATAGGCTTTACTCAGAAATGTCTTCCCAGATGCCTTATGAGGCGCAGTATGTGGTTCCGCTTGGCTGCAGGATGCGCTGGTACATGAGGATGAACCTCAGAGAAGCCTATCATTTATGCGAACTTCGTTCCATGCGCCAGGGGCACAAAGACTACAGAAAAGTGGCGCAAGAAATACATCGCTTGATTTCCAGTGTGCACCCCGAGCTTGCCGAAGGGATGAAGTTTGTGGACTATCAGGACTATGAGCTTGAAAGGCTGGAGGCAGAAAAAAAGCTAGACAAAAAGCTGCAGCAGCTGAAGAAATGATCACTTGAGCACTCCTAGCTTCTTTCCTACTTTTTCAAATGCAGCCAACGCATCATTCAGGTCTTCTTTGGTGTGCGCAGCACCCATCATAGTCCTTATCCTCGCCTTGTCGCGCGCAACCATCGGATAGACGATGGGTAGGGCAAATACTCCTTCTGCAAAAAGCTCCCTGGAAAATTCTTGGGCAAGCTTGGATTCGCCCAGCATCACAGGAGTGATGGGTGTTTGGCTGTTTCCTATGTCAAACCCTGAGCTGACAAGCTGGCTTTTCCAGTAGCGGGTGTTTTTCCACAGTTTTCTGACAGGCCGGTCATCCTTTTCAAGAAGCTCAATTGCCGCCTTGCAGGCTGCAACGGTTGCAGGCGGAGCAGAGCCTGAAAGCAAAAAGGAGCGCGCCTTGTTTTGCAGGAAATCGTAAAGTGCCTGGCTTCCTGCCACATACCCGCCCACTACCCCGAAAGCTTTGGAAAATGTTCCCATTTCCACCTCTATCTTGCCTTCAAGGTGGAAATGCGAAACAATCCCTCTTCCGTGGTCCCCAAGAACTCCGTCACCGTGTGCATCATCCACATAAACAAAAGCATCATACTGGTGCGCAAGCTTCTCTATCTGGTCCAGTGGGGCAATATCTCCATCCATGGAAAAGACGCCATCAGTAATCACCCATATTTTCTTGTATGTCCCTTTGGCTCGCGCCTCCTTGAGTATCCTTTCCAAATCCTGCATATCACAGTGCTTGTAGATGGCACGCTCTGCCTTGCTTAACCTGACGCCATCAATTATGCTTCCGTGGTTAAGCTCATCTGAAACAAGCAAATCTCCTTCCACCCCAAGCTGCGGGATTGAGCCTTGGTTTGCCGCAAACCCGGTCTGAAAGTAAAGTGCAGCTTCGGTATGCTTGAACTTCGCAATTGCCTTTTCAAGCTCCAAATGCAAATCCATGGTGCCGGCAATTGCCCGCACCGAGCCTGAGCCAGCCCCGTGGGTTTTGGTTGCTTCAATTGCGGCTTTTTTGAGCTTAGGATGGACAGAAAGCCCCAGATAATTGTTTGAGCAAAGCATTATCACATCTTTGCCGTCCACATTGCAGCGCGGGGTGCTTGGGCCAGAAAGCCTGCGAAGCTGCCAGTTCAGCCCGCTTTGCTTTAATGCATCCACTTCCGCCTTAAGATAAGTGTCCAGCTGCATCTTCTCACCAATTTGTTTTTTCAGGCAAGCTTTTAATTTGAGCGGCATTCAGGCTTGTTCAAGCTTTTAAATAAGGGTGGCAGAAAATCTTATGATGCACCACCTCTTGCGGTTTTATTTTGGAGAGGGCAAACCCAAAATGTTTTTCCGCAGTTTGGGCGAGGTAGGAGTACTGGAGCTTGAGCCAGGCAGGTTTTTGGATATGGATTTCAGCTCCCGCATCTGCTGCATAGGGTACAAAAGCCCAGAGGGTTTTTGCCCCTGCCCCAACAGCGCAGTGCATACGCGCCAGTGTCCCACCTGCTCTTTTAGAGATATTTCTCGCGTCTACACAGTGGGGGATTTTTCTGCGTACCCTCAGCTTTACGAGGAGGCAAAGCAGGAGGAATATTGCATTTACCTTGCCCAGTTTGGCACCCAAATTACAAAATGCGGAGTTACTCGCACGCAGCGGTTTGAAAGCAGGATGCTGGAGCAAGGGGCAGACTTTGGCTGCATAATTGCAAAGTTTGTTGGGCCAGACAAAGTATATCAGGCAGAAGCAGAATTGCAGTCGCGCTTTATGTTTGCCAATTCGGTAAGAATCTCCCAAAAGCTGAGGCTTCTTTCATTTGACCGGCAAGAGGCAGTGGAGCGCTTGCGCCAAGCAGCAGAGCTTGTCCGTTCTTCCCAAATATTGCCAGACTTTGAGCCTCACATTCAGGATTTCACCTCATTTTATCCGCAGGTAAATCAAGTGAAGCTTGCAGATTCGGTTTTGGGCAAACTCCTTGGCGCAAAAGGTGAGCTTCTTTTTTTCAGATCTGAGCTGGGCAAGGAATTTGCGGTGAATATGCGCCAAAAGGTTGGCACATTTTTTGAATATCAGTAAAAACCTTCCGGCCTCAAAAGAAAATCTATGCCCTCGTCATGCTGTGCAAGTTCAAGCAGGCTTTTGTCATTCATCTTGGAATAAACCCCAAACGATAAGCAGAATTTAGCTGCGGTTTTTTTGCGTATTTCAAACCCTTCGCCATAATTTCGGTTCCTCACCAGTTTGCCTCCATGAAGCTCATAAAAGCAGGCCCCCTTCATCTGCGCAAACATGCTGTAGTCAGCCTCAAACTCATCCGAAACAAGATTTGCAAGCAAAAGCGGCTCCAAAGTCGGGTTGATTGTCACATGGCCATAGCCTGGGGGGATCAGCACCTTTTCCCCCTTTTTGGCAGAAACCAAAATCGCATCCTGCACCCCCAATCCACTTACCTTCTGAAGAAGAAAATGCGCCTTCCCTTCCAACACCTCGTACGCTTCTGCCCACGGTGTGCCAGATGGGGATTTGGGGTGCGTATGGCCAAAAGTCTTGTTGTACTCTCCGCCCAGGTCAAATGCAAGTATTTTTGTTATGTCATACCTTAGCCGCCCGAATTTTTTCACAGCACGGTACATGAAGTAAAGCGGCGTTTCTGGCTCTATATTAGCCTTCTGTGGATGCGCAAGAACAGGAAGCATTTGAGCAAAGGTTCGCACAGAAGGCGAAATTTTCCTTCCCTCAAATACCAATTCAGCCCCTTCAAACTCCATCTTCATTTCTTTCCCTTCCGCTTCTTTGGCAGCTTGCCTTCCCCTTTTTCTTTCAGGGCAAAAAGCTCATCTTTTATAGGGCAAATTGAAGTAAGGCCGCTTTGCCCCTTGTATTTTTCAAGCTTTTCTTTTTTCAGCTTTTCAACTATGATGTAAAGGAAGGTGGAAAATTCATGCAAATCAACGTCATATTCCCGCGCAACTTCCTCGCACCGCTGAAGCAGCTTCACTACATCAACCAATAGGCGCGGCGGTATTTTGCCATTCTTGCGCGCCCTTATCTTCTCCAAGAGCAAAAGCCGCGTCAGCTGAAGTTCTTTTATTATCCTGCGCACCTTTTGGCTTTTGTGTTCTGCCTTTATCTTAAAGTCAGAGGAAAGCTGAATAACAGTTTCCCATGAAACTTCGCCAAGATTTTGGCTTATCTGCACAGGAAGCGAATACCTTGCCGCAAAGGGCTCATCTTGCTTTATCGGGCTCATCTTGTTCATTTCCTTCTCTCAGCTCCTCTTTAAAAGGTTACGCAAAAAACAACATCTGATGCAAAAAGAGCTTGGAGTGGTAATTTCAACCGAAGACGGCCCAACTACTTTAGAGTTTGACTTCGTCATCTCAAACGCTTCTGCAAGGAAAGGCCAATTTGTCGCGGTGATGTCTGCACAAGGGCAGGTAATCGGCTCAATCACAGAGATAGCCAAAGCAAACCGGTATTTCGAAAGGGCAGAATCTGTCGCAGGCTATGAGAGAAACAGCCCAATTTCTGAGTCTTTTCCAGCTTCAGAATGGGAATACAGTGTTGCCAAGGTGGCAGTGCACGGCGTTTTTTCCGACAGCGGCATCCTTCGCTCCACCTTCCCCGTTAGCCCAGGAAGCAAGGTGTTTGAGGCAGAGGAAGAGACACTCAAAAAATTTCTGCAGCTTGACCCATCCGGGCTTTATATCGGGACGCTTCAGCACCACGGGCTGCAAATAAAGCTTTCAATGTCCAAGCTTTTCCAGAAGCACCTTGCAATCCTTGCAATGTCGGGTAGCGGAAAATCCTACCTTACTTCTGTTCTTATTGAGGAGCTTCTGGACCGCCCTGCGCAGCTTGGCAGGCTTGCAGTGGTGGTGATAGATAACCACGGCGAATACGTCGGCTTCAAAAATACCTCGTACTCGCGCCAGACCCAGATAGTCAACGGCAAGCAGTTCAAAATCGCCTACCGGCGGATTTCGCCGCAGATGATTCATGAGTGGATACCGGAAATGTCAGTGACGCAATACCGCGAGCTTGTGCCGATAATGGCTGCGCTTAAAAGGGAAATGAAGCAGACTGGCAAGGCATTGAAACTTAAAGATCTAATAGAAGCTGTGGAATCCAATCTGAATGACAAGAAAAAGGAAAACATCAAGCGCCCACTTGTAAGCTGGCTTGCCGAGCTGGACTCTCTGAAGATAATTTCAGACTTGGACAACCCACCACTTGAAAAAGCCGTCGAGCCAGGCAAGCTTTTTGTGCTTGATTTGTCTGACCTTGAAAACCAGCGCAAAAAGCAAATAATCGTCTCTTACCTTTGCAGAAGGCTGTTTAGGCTGCGCAAAAAGGAAAAGATTGCCCCATTTTTGCTGGTGGTGGAAGAGGCACACAACTTTGCCCCAGAAAAAGCAGAAAAGCACCATGCGCTTGCAAAAGGGCCAATAATCACAATTGCTCGGGAAGGAAGGAAATTTGGTGCCTGCCTCTGCCTAATTTCGCAGCGGCCAGTGCACCTTGCCACAAGCGCACTTTCGCAATGCAACACCAACATAATCTTGCGTATGACCAATCCGTTTGACATAGACCATGTGGGCCAATCTTGCGAAGGCATAGACCGCGGTATGCTGGATTCAATAACTACTCTCCGCGTCGGAGAGGCATTGCTTGTAGGGGAGGCAACTGGCTCGCCAATCTTTGTCAAAATCAGGAAAAGGAAAAGCGAGTTTTCCTCAAAAGGCAAGGACCTTGAGCTTCTTTCAAAAAGCTTTGAGCAGGCGTGGATGCAAAAGAAGCAGGATGTGGAGGCGTTTTTGTGAACAATATGCGAGTACAAAGCATTCCGGATTCCTATTGGCTGCATTACATCATCAAACTTTTCAAAAAGGAGAAGAAAGCCATTCCTTTCATAGAGCACAACAACGAACCTTTTTCAAATGAAGGGTCGCGGCGGAAAAGATACAAAGAGCTTACTCAGCGCATTGCAGATGCTGGATTCGGGAAAAATGCATCTTGGCTTTCTTTGACTGTTTCGCAAAAAATTAGCCAGATGAAATCGCTCAAAGACGAGTATGGGAAAAGTGCCTACGAATATGTTTTTGATGCCGCCAAGATTTTTGGGGTTAAGCCTTCTGCATTGCTTTCAATTATAATGTGCGAAAACAGCAATCTGGATGTGCGGTTTGAAAATAAGAAGAGCAAAAACGACTCTGACAAAGGGCTGATGCAAATTTCCGACGAAACACGTCTCTCGCTCAATCAGCCTGCAGTTGCGCAAAGGCTTGCTTCCTTCCTTGGGCAAAAAAAGCTGGAAGAGCTTGGAAGGCTTTTCGGGCTAGAATACAGCGGAGGCACCCTTGAAAGATTTGCATCCAGGATAATAGAAAAAATAACCGGCTACAATTCTTTCTCAGGCAAGCTTTCTTTAGAGGAAGCATTCAAGCTGAAGCACAACATCTTCGCCGGCGCAATCTACTTTTTCATCAACCTCAAGGATTTCGAACACAATTATGTCCTTGCTGCATTTTCTTACAATGCAGGAAGAAGAAGGCTTAACAATTTCCTTGATGCAGAGCGCACCAGAAACCCTGAAAGGCAAAAAGAAGCAGAGCAAAACGGGATAAACTATGCTTCACAGTTTTGGGGCTATTTCTGCGTTTTTGAGTCTTATTTTGCAGGAAAAGGGGGCAAGAAACTTGCTTTACATTCGCAGTCATCTTTTGAGTCAATAAATAAGTTTTAAAGCTGAAGCGCAGAAAGGCAAAGCGTATGCGCAAGGCAAACCAGGTGAGAAAAGACCATCTGGGAAGGCTGGTGGTGCTCACTCAAACGCGAAGCAGCAGGCCACACGATTTCCATCCGCAAAAGCCTCAAAAGCTTCAGGATCCGGCAAATTGCTTTTTTTGTCCAGGCAATGAGCATCTTACTCCCCCCGAGCTTTTCAGGGTGGAGCGTGAAGGGAAGTGGGAAGTGAGGGTTTTCCCAAACAAGTTTCCAGCATTTGAGCAGGCAAGCGCTTCTGCTTATGGGCGGCATGAAGTGATTGTGGAAACGCCCAACCATTATGCAACCCTCTCTGAGCTTTCTTCGCAGAACCTTTATGATTACCTTTGGGCGCTTTCTGTGCGCCTGGCGGATGCCAAAAAAGACAGCAGATTGAAATACACCGCGATTTTCAAAAACGAAGGCAAAGAAGCAGGCTGCTCTTTGGAGCACACTCACAGCCAGCTTGTCAGCATGGGCTTTGTCCCACCTTTCATAAAAAAGATGGCAAAGAAAGGCAAGGCGTT
Organism: Candidatus Anstonellaceae archaeon; assembly: GCA_038887295.1. Taxonomy (GTDB): domain Archaea; phylum Micrarchaeota; class Micrarchaeia; order Anstonellales; family Anstonellaceae; genus UBA10161. The sequence continues at coordinate 264,741 of JAWAKW010000001.1, forward strand.
TGAAAAGCTTGCTTCAAACCGCAAGCTTTGCTGGGCAGAAAACCAGCATTTTGTTGCAGTCTGCCCCAAGGCGCCGCGCTTCCACCTGGAAACCCTCATCCTCCCGCGTATGCGGGCATCCTCGCTTGACTGCCTCAAGCAGGAGCAGCTTGAAAGTCTTGCGGAACTGCTCAAGCTGGTGCTGGAGGCAATTGACAAGGCAGCAAGCTTCCCGCCTTACAATATAATTTTCCACAATGCACCCCACAACGTCTCAGACTTTCCTTTCCATCTGCAAATCACCCCCAGGATTTCAACTTGGGCTGGCTTTGAGCTTGGGACAGAGATAGTGATGCTTTCAGAATTCCCTGAGGATTCTGCAAAGAAGCTAAGGGAGATTTGTAAGCAATAATGTACATTTTTGTTCATTGTTACACTTCTTTTTATACTCTTCTTATCAGAAGTCTGCCAGTCTTCTGTGGTGAGGGAGAACATGTCGCATCAGAATCGTGCGCTTAGCATGAATAACACCCAAAAAAGCAATGCGTTTGCCCAGCTGTTTTACAAGGATGCAATAGTGAAATTCATAGAAAAAATCGCACCTAAAGTTTCGCGCCTGCGTCACACGCTTTTGAGGGTGGAAAAAATCCAAACATTCAGGCTTGGGGGCAAAAAGGTAATTAAAATCGTCTTCTCATGAGGGTGGAAAAAATGAAGCGCTTCCTCGTGCTTTCAGAAGGCTTTGAGCATTTAAGCTACCCTCTTGGGAAAGAAAAGCTTCCTGCTGAATTTGAGCACAACAAAGAAAGGTTCTTTCTTTTGAAGGCAGCAAGCGAGCTTGAGGCGCAGGCAATTGTTGCAGCAGCAGAGGAGTTGCAGCAGCACACGGCATTACCTGTAGGCTATCTTTTTTCTGAAGGGGCATTTTACCTGGTTTGCAGGCGCAAAGGGAAAAAGCCAAAGGCAGAAGAAATGGCTCCGGTGCAGAGGTTTTCTTTTGCTTTGGCTGCCATCCGCCGGCTTGCAGCAATACACTCGCAAGGGCTTTGCTGTGGTGGGCTTCCGGCAGATGCGGTTGAATTTTCAGGCAACCAGGTTTTCTTAAGCGACCCAACACGGCTTTGCGCAGAGGCAGGGGCGCACGAGATGTTTTTTGAGGCGGCTGCAACTTTGGCCTTGCTGAAAAGTAAGGAATTTGCTTTGCAGTCTCAGCTTGGGCAGCTTGCTTGGGAATACATTTCCTTTTCGCCAATCTGCCGCCATGCAGTCTGCTTTTATGTTAAAGACAAGGGCATGCCATTTTCCCCAAAAGAGGCTTTGGTTCAGGCGGCAGCGAAGTATTCCTCATTTTTTTAGGCAATCTGGACTATTTGAGTGGGCTGGCCCGTTCCTTTATCTCTTTCCAGTTGCCAAACTGTACCATAGGTTGCCTGCCCAAGCGAAGAATCATGGGTTATGACGAAAGTTTGCGCCACAATTTGCGGAATCTTGGTCTGGATCGCCTCTGAAAGAAGCGAAACCGCATCGCTGTCAAGGTTATGTGTGGGCTCATCCAGCACCAGCCATCCCAAGTCAGGAGTAAGCACTGCTGCGAATGCCACTCGCAGCGCAAGGCACAAACAAGCCCGCTCCCCTCCAGATGCAATTGTTTCAACTTCTCTCCAACCATCCTTGAACATCAACAAGCGGTAATCCTTTTCATCCGCCTCCAGCTTGATTTGCTCGTAGTCTGAATAGGGATAGAGCGAAGGCCAAATTTCTGCAAGCGCCAAATTTATTTCGTCAACGAGGCTGTTTCTCAATTCCACCTGCGCTGCAGCAAGGCAGTTTTTGTATATTCGTAGGTTTTCTGCTGCATGGATATACTTTTGTGCCTTCTCCTTCCTTTGCCTTATTTGGGAAACTTCGCCTTCAAGCGCAGCAACTAGCTTTTCCAGCATGGCAAGCTGCTCCTGCTTGCCATTCAGTTTCTGCCTTGCATCCGCCCACTCCAATCCTGCTTGGCTGAGCCTTTTTTGGGCATCTGCATATGCTTCCTCACTGAACCTGATTTCCCTAAGCTCTGCCTTTAGCTTCTCCAGCTTTCCTTTTGCTTTGCGCGCCTCCTCAAACTTTTCTGCAAGAAGCCGCATCTGCTGGCTTTCCCTTTCAATTTCGGATTTTCTCTGCTGGCATGCAAGAAGCTCTTGCTGAGCAGCCTCAAGATTTTTTTGGCATTCTGCCTTTTGCTCCTTCATCTGCGCAATCTCGGCCGCAAGGTTTACCGCAGGCTGCTGTTTTGAAAGCGCCTCAATTTCCGCAAAAACCAAGCGGGCCTCAGATACAGCCGATTCCAGCCCTCCAAGTTCTGCTCTTTTTGCCTCTATAGCTTTGCGAAGCTGCAAGGTTGCACCTGCCTGGATTTCCTTTTCTTTTCTTTTTTGCTCAAAAAGTGCCTTGGCGTTCTCCTTGCCAAGGTGTGTCCCGCAAATCGGGCATTGTGCATCAGCAGCCGAAAGCGCACAAAGCACTGCCTCAAGCTCCTTTTCTTTGGCCTCTGATTGAGCAAGCTCTGTCTCCAGCTTTTGCAGCTGCTCTTTTGCAGCTTCAATTTCCCCTTCCATTTGCTGCAACTTTTTCCCTTTGGTTATGCCGAATGCCTTTTGCTGCAATCTTTCCACCTCTGCCTTTATTGCAGCAGCAGCTCGAAGCTGGCTCTCAAGCACCGCAATCCTGGAAGAAATTTCCGAAAAAGAGCGCTGGCAGCTTTCAAGCTCGCCTTTTTTTTGCTTAAGCTCCCTTTCTGCCTCTGCTATCTTTTTGGCAAGCAACTCTTCAGATTCTTTGCTTGGGACCTTCTGCCCTTCCAGCTCCTTTTCCAGCCTTTCGGAAATTGCCTGAATTTTTTCTGCCTCAGCAAAAAGCGCCGCCCACTTTTTCCTTGCCTGCTCCAAAATGCCAAATTCCTTTTCTGCCTCCTGCTTTTTTGCAGCAGCCTTCTGCAGCTCCAAGCCTAACATTTCAATTTCTTGCGCGCATTCTGCCAGTGCTTGCTTTTGCTGCTGAAGCTGCTTGCTGACTTCCTCCAACCTGGCATCATCTTGCGGCAAGGAAAGGGCCTTCGCCTGCTGCTCCAGCTTAAAGCAAACATTTTGCGCATTTTGCATTGCAGCATCAAACTGCCCTAGGCCCAAAAGCCAATCTATCTCTTCTTTCCTTTCTTTGGGGTTCAGCGAAAGCAGGAAATCCATCCGGTTTTGCTCGGAATAGATTGCACGGGTGAAAAGCTCGTAATCCACCCCCAAAACATCTTCAATATATGCGGTAACCTGCTTTGCCCCCTTTTGCATCAGCTTCCCTTCGCAGCGCACCTCTGCCTCGGAAATGCCTTTTCCGACCCTGCGCAATACAGAATATTTTTTCCCGCCCTTTTCAAATTCCAGCTGGATTGTTGCAAACAAAGCCCCACTTCCAAACCTCACCAAGTCCTCAGTGCTCGTATCTCGCCTCGAAAGTCGAGGAAAAGTCCCATAAAGGGCAAAGCAGATGGCATCCAGCACTGAGGATTTTCCAGACCCCATCCTACCAATCAGGATATTGGTGCCCTTTTTGAAATTCATCTGAGTGCGCATGTGGGATTTGAAGTTTTCAAGCACCAGTTTGGTTATCATCTGAAAACCTTCCTTTCAAAATATCGTTTCAACAGAATCGGTTCTTGCCTTGTAAACCTCTATCACTTTCCTATAGCGCAGAAAAAACCTATCAGCAGCCGCCTCATCTTCGTCTTGCACCATTATGACAGATTTGGTCTTCCACGGGCAAGATGAGAGTCTGCTTTTTTTCAAATCGTAATAAAAGCGCCTTTTGATGCGGTTGTACTCATTTATACCGGTTTTGAGGTCATAAAAATAAAGTATCATGTAGCTATAGGCACAAAACATCCTAAAATCCTTGCCCTCACAGCCGGTCTACCGAGGTTATTTCCACGCTTGAGACATTCGGCAGGCTGGCAGCTTTCTGCTCAAGCAAATCTGTCCCACCGGATTTATCCTCAACTATAAAAACCGCTTTGAGTGCGACTATCCCAAAAGCAAGAGGCTCTTCTTCCAGTTTGTAAGGCTTCAAGTTTTTCGAAATCTCTTCTTTGAGAGCCTGAAAGCCCTCCATCTCCTGAGGGACAATCCGAAGCGTTACTGCAACCTGACCCATAGCATCACTTCAAGGCCCATTCCTGCCGCATGAAGGGCAGACATATGGAAGACTTATCTCCCTGCAGTGTGGGCACCTTATAATCGGTTTGCCACATTCTGCACAGGGGAACTTTGCATAGTTTTTGGTTCTCTTTCCGCACGTTATGCAGCTTTCCAGCATCCAAACTCACCTGCAGGCAGATTAGAAGCCAATAAAGTTTTAAGCTTACTTCTTTGGGAAATATTCGACCAGACCTTCTGCCAAGTCAGATACTGCCAAAAGCGCAGCGATAAACATTACAAACGGCTGAACTCCTTTGAGGCTAATAAAGAAGATATTCACATTCAAATAAAGAGCCAGCACCAGCCCAACCAGTATGTACGAACCTATTACAAGGTGGACAGTGCCTACAAAGCGAGAGGCAGCCTCATGGCCTTTCATAAAACCACCAAACTGCTGTCTGCTTTTTAGGTTTATATTCCTGCCTCTTTCTTGAGCTTTTGCGCCTTGTCCGTTCTTTCCCAAGTGAATTCTTCCTCTTCCCTTCCAAAATGCCCATAAGCCGCAGTCTTTTTGTAAATCGGCCGCCTCAGCTTCAAGTCAGCTATTATATGGCCCACTTTGAGCCTGAAGTTTTCCTTGATGAGCTGAACAATTTTGTCATTTGGTATTTTGCCAGTCCCGAATGTTTCTACAAAAATTGATATTGGGTCGGGCACGCCAATTACGTATGCAAGCTGGACTTCGCAGCGTTTTGCAATTCCTGCTGCAACCAGGTTTTTTGCAATGTACCTTGCCATATAGCATGCTGAGCGGTCTACCTTGGTTGGGTCCTTGCCGGAAAAGCAGCCGCCGCCATGGGAAGCCATGCCGCCGTACGTGTCCACAATTATCTTCCTTCCAGTAAGGCCAGTATCTGCCGCAGGTCCACCAAGCACAAACCTACCTGTGCCGTTCACAATTATTTTAGTGTCCTGCCGGAAGTATTCCCCTAGCACTGGTTCTACCACATGCTTTTGCAAATCCCTCTTTATCATCTGGCTGTCCACTGTTTTTCCCTGGTATGTTTCGTCGTGCTGCGCAGCAATGACTACCGTAGTTGCTCTGACAGGACGGTTGTCCTGGTCGTATTCCACGGTTACTTGGGTTTTTCCATCCGGCCTCAAATACGGCACAATTCCTTCCTTTCTTACTTTGGCAAGCTGAAATGAAAGCTGGTTTGCAAGGGTGATGGGAAGCGGCATAAGCTGTGGCGTTTCATCCACCGCATAGCCAAACATTATGCCCTGGTCGCCTGCCCCAAGCTGCTCCAAATTCTCCTCCTTTACTCCCCGAGCTATGTCTGGCGACTGGGTATGTATTGAAGACAGCACCCCTACACTTTTGCTGTCAAAATGGTACTCTGGTTTTGTGTAGCCTATCTGCTCCAGCACATTCCTTACTGTCCCGTCAATGTCGCAGTAGCCTTCAGTAGTTATCTCACCTGCAACCACCACAAGGCCTGTAGTTGCAAGTGCTTCCACTGCCACATGCGAACGAGGATCCTGCGCAATCAGGTCATCCAAGATAGCATCTGCTATCTGGTCGCAAACCTTGTCTGGATGGCCTTCAGTGACTGATTCAGATGTGAATAAATAGTTTTTTTTGTCCATGAGCTCACCTGCTGTCAATTTTTCTTTCTATATTATATTCTCTTTTGCGCCATTTATTCATATATGAATAAAAATTAAGCCTCCAGCCAAGGCATAGTTTTTTAAAGTGGTTATAACTGAAATATAATGGTTTTTATGGTGTATGTGCTGACCCCTTCAAAGAGAAATATCTCCGCAGCGCACAGCAGACTGGCGGAGGCCCTTGCCTCAAATGGTTTTTTTGCCTCAAAAGGCGTGCTTGCTGACAGGTATTATAAAAAAGACGATCCTTCTTCACAGACTTTCTTTGTCTATGGGCGATCATTTGAGCCTGATGGAAGCATAAACTCAAAATCTGCATTCAACATCTGCGTGCTTGACACAGGCAGAAGGCTGAGGGTTTGGTTTTCAAGCACAGAATTCTCACCTCAGGCAACTCAATTCGGATACCACCAATACATTCATTTTTTCTCCTTTTCAGCAGGCAACCTCTCCAAGTTCATTGCGCAAGTTGTAGATGAAGCAATAAAGGCTTCATGGTGCAAGCCAGAATCTTCCTACAGGATTTTCATCCATAACCATCTTGCAGAGCTTGGAGGGGTGAACCTGAACAACGCACTTCAAATGTATGATGACGGCCGCTCTTCTTCCGCAGCGCTGCTTTACAATTTGGTGCTTTCGCATGCTGATTTTGTGGCAATTACACATCACAATCACTTCCTGCTTGCGCCATGGAAGCGCTTTGAAGCGCAAGCAGCAAAATACGGGGTAAGCCTGATTGCAGGCTTTGAAGCAACCTTGCCTATTTTCCAATTTGAGCCATGGCTTGCAGGCACCCCTGAAGGCAAGGTGCACAATCCAAACGGTCCGCATATCGTGCTTCTTTTTGATAGCCCTGCTCTTGCTTCTGAATTTTGGGGCAGATACTTTTCTGGCAGGCCACAATACAAATATGCCCCAACTGCATCAGCAGGGGTTGAGCTTTTTGCAATCTACGACGAAATAGACAAAAAATACAGTGGCAGAATTGCAAAGCTTATTGCCCACCCTGTTTGTGATGTTTCCTTACCTGATGTAGGGCTAGTAAATCGCGTAGCAAAAGGAGAAATTTCAGTCTCAGAAATGCTTCAGCTTATCAATCGCTCATCAGGAATTGCAGTATTCAACCTTTCTTTGAACGATAAACCCATCGATTTCGGCCTGTATGCTGATCAAGTAAAGGAATGCTCGTATTTTTCAAAGGAAGAAAAGCAGCGCAGACTAAAAAATATCGCTGAAGCAGAAGAATACTTCAACAGCATTGTCAAAGCAGCAGGGCTTGAAGGCCTCACACCAAACAATGTCAACTTTGCCTTATCTTTGCAGTTCAGCAAGACACTAATTCCCTTTGTTGATACTGATGCACACAATTTTGACTGGGGGTATACTAATCTTGGCCCTTTCCATTGGATGATTCGCTCTATGGGACTTTTTGCAGCAGGCCACAATACGCTTTCATTTGATACTTTGCCTTCCGCCAAGCCCTCCCCGACAGAAGTAGTCCATTTCATCGAAAAGAAAGGTAAAGTGGAAGGATGCCGCTGGGCTTTCACTTTATTTTCCGAGATAAAAGATGGTCGCCTTCAAATAACTCTAAAAAGAAGGGAGTCTGCCTGGTCTCAAAAAATATTCAATCTGCTTGAAAAGGCATACTATTATGTAAAGCAAGTGACCACACTGGGTTCTGATACTGCTCAGGCCATGGCAGATCAGGGCTCACTTCACGAGCCTTTAGTAATGCTACGCGGCTCAATACCTGGCACCATACCAAAATAGCTAGCATATTACAATCGTCTCTACTCCTGGCTGCATTCTTCTTATAAAACAGTCTATCTTAGTTGCAATTCTGAGAGCTTCGACATCAGGATAGTCTTTCCTGAGCTCTTCCTTCAACTTATACGCCAAAGCAATTTTTTCATCTATTTTTCCATCCGGAAGACTTTGAAGAATTTTTAATGCAGATTCTGCTATCTTCTTTTTGTAAGGCCGATACTTCTGCTTTGATGCACATTCAATCAGCCTTTCAGCAGCTTTGATCCCCATTAAATCCCCCCACTTTTTTCCCACCAAATATTTTATAAGCCTATCGCTCCTGCTGCATTTTCTTCTTTTATCAAGCCAAACTGCATAATTTTTAATTTTTGACCAGATAACTTGAAGTTTATGTTTCGAAGTTTGTTTTCAATCATTTCACTTCTTTTTTGCTCTTCCTTTTTGGCTGCTATAGCCCGCAGCCCGCACCACCTTCATCAACTGAGAAGCCGTCACCTCAATTGACGCCTTCTCTTCGTGCTGAGATCTGCAATAAAATTTCTGACGCAGACACAAAAAATTTTTGCTTAGGAATGCTTACAAAAAATTTAGAATACTGCGACAAAATTACGACCAATGAAAACAAAAGACAAATGTGTTATTCTAATATTGCAATCGACATGCAGAATCCTTCCGTTTGCTATAAAATAAATGAGCCGGGAGCATTTCAAAATTGTTTCGCTCTTGCATCTAGGAATGTCTCACAATGTCTCTTAGACCCTCCTTACGGATTCAATCCGATAAAAAACACCTGCATTTCAAATTTTGCAGCACTTGTAAATGACGATAGCATCTGTGTTTACTCTCAATACAAAGAAGTCTGCTTCCTCAGAGTTGCAATATCAAATAACAATGCTGCATTATGTGAGTCTGCCGGCCCAGGGCGTGATTCTTGTTATTTTGAGATCGCATCTTCGACTTCGGATGCCTCCCTTTGCAAAAATTTATCCCAAGATGTTTTCCAACAGGCATGTACTGCAATAATTTTTCAGAAGCTTTCCGATTGCCCTGCCGATTTGAAGCACATTTGCTTGATGAAAATTATCCTAAAAACAGGAGATTATTCGCAGTGTGAAAGCATTCAGGATATAACTCGGGATGAGTGCTTGGTAGCCGTGGCATTAGCCGGAATCTTGAAAATATAGTTGATGAGTGATTAGATGGATTCAGAGACATTTATCGTTTCTATTAGGAAAAATTTAGCATACCTTGACACTCCTATATGGATTTCAGCTAAAGATGGAATAACAACTGCAGAATGGAATAATTACCGTCTTTTAGGTTCTTTCTTTATGTTTCTGTGCGGTGCAGTGGGTTATTCAGTGCTCGGATTAATACTGATTATATCTCTCTCATCTTTGACATATCTCCTTACAACTCGGTGGCTTTTTGAGTTATTGCCTGCTCCTTGGTCTGAGTTAGATCTGCTTTTGCTGTTGACACCTATTCTTTCAGTTTTTCCATTCACCAAAACATGACCAACAATTTTTTCTCAGTTGAAATCAAATCCACGCAAAATAATTAGCACCCAAGGGGCAATTACCTATAATGAGCAAGGGAAAGAATATGTTCTGCACAAAGCAAAAACAAGAGTAACCTACCAAGCTTCTAATCTATTTGGAATCTTACCTTTCAAAGTCGTTACATTCTATTTTGAATCCGACGGAATAAAACTTCCTTTCTACAAAGTTTTGTTGTCTTTAAGTTTTGTGAAAAATGAAAATTATAAAGATGAGAGGTGCGACAACTTTGTTAATCAGATAGAACGCACTTTTGGGTTGACTGGCAGAAACACATCTTAAACCACAAACATTCTAAGGTCACATGTCCTTTCTCAACACAACCTGCCAATTCCTAGATACGTTTCGAAGAAAGCAACTTTGCACCGCATTTTTGAAGTTCAGCCCTTATCTTCTCAACGGAATTTGATGAAGGGTTGCATTCCACAACCCACAAGGCGCGCTCCCCCCGCAATGAGGAGTGCGAATAAGTGGACACCAAATCTACCTTAAGCTTTGCAAGCGCAGAAGCTGCGGCTGCCAATGCACCTGGCTTGTCAGGAAGTGCAATAGTCAGCCTCAAAAGCCTCTTCTCCTTTGCAGGCTCTATTATTATCCTCCTTTTGCCTTCCTCGAAGCTTACAATTACTCTGTCATCTGCCATTATCCCTGCAGCTTCGCGCAGATGCTGTGGTATGAGCACCCTCCCTTTTGAATCTAATTTTGCAGTTTCCAACAATGCCAAGCTCCCACCTGCAGAAATTCAGCATTTGGCAATATTAAGTGTTTGCCTTGCACCCTCAAGATTTTTGAATGCTTCCAACTATTAGCTTTTTGCCCTCGTGGTATAACTTGGATAGCATGCGAGCTTGCGGAGCTTGAGATCCGCGTTCAAATCGCGGCGAGGGCGCCTTAATTTTAAAGGTGATGGCAATGAGGAAAGGGAAAAGGTCTGCCGTCAGGCGGCAATCCAGAAAGAGAGCAAAATCCAACTGAGTTTTATGGATGTAACTGAGCGCGATTTTCAGGAATGCAAGGCAGTGCTGCAAAAAGGCTCAAAGACTTTCTTTTTCTCATCAAAAATCCTGCCAAAGGAAAAGAAGAAAGCCTTTTGGGCGGTTTATGCTTTCTGCCGCAAGACCGACGATATAGTTGATGAGGGAGATGAAGACGCAGATAGCAAGGCAAAAAGGCTTTATTTGTGGAAAAGGCAGCTTTTGAGGGCTCTTTCAGGGAAAGGGAGCAGCGAGCCAGTGATTAGAGCATTTGCGAAAGTCGCTTTGCAGTACAAAATACCCAAAGCCTATCCTCTCATCCTCATGAAGGGCGTCAGCACGGATTTGCGCAAGCAGGAATTTCGCACCTTCCGCCAACTGCGGGCATATTGCTATTCAGTTGCCTCGGTGGTTGGGCTGATGCTTCTTCATGTCATGGGCGTAACTTCTGCGGCTGCTAAAAGAAAGGCAATTGCATTGGGGATTGCAATGCAGCTTACCAACATCCTGCGCGATGTGGCAGAGGACCGTGCTGTAGGGAGAATCTACCTTCCCACCAAAGATTTGAAGCGCTTTCGACTTTCCCGCTCTGATATAAGGCCAAATTTGCCAAAAAGCAAAAAAGAGGCATTCCGCAAGCTGATCGAATTTGAGTGCAAGCGGGCGCAGCGCTACTATGACCAGGCAGCTTCAGGCATTTTGCTTTTGCCAAAAGGCTTGCAGGTTGCAATAGCTACCGCCTCCAGCCTTTACTCCAGCATACTGCAAAAGCTGAAAAGGGCAAATTATGACGTCTGGGCTTCTGCCAAACTTTCAAACAGATTTACTTAATTCCCATGATGCAATTGTTGCAATCATCAGCGCAAGCCCAAACGCAAGGTTTTCAGCCGGAATGAACGGAAGCAAAATGCCAAGTATTTGGGCAGGGTCAAACACCCAAAGCCCAACCCAAGTCATCAGGTTGTCAAAAATAAGCTGGAAAAAAAGGCAAATTGCTCCCGCTGCCGCAAGCTTTTTTTCATCCAGCCTTGCTTTTAGCGCAAGATAGGCAGATGCAATCAAGCCCAGTAAGGAAAGCAGAGTGTATTCCATATCAACACTTCTTTTTTACAACCTCCCACACCACAACGTAAAACAAAGGTATAACCACGAAAAACAAGACTTCCTCTATCGGCTGGTTTGCCACCACAATCCCAAGCATATACTCCAACCCAAACTTCCAATGCCCTCTTTCAACTGCAAAAATGTCCCAAGCAAGGAAAACCAGTGCAACCGGGGCAACAGCTAATGCAAACCTTCTGAAGTCAATTTTAACTTTCGCAAGCCAAGCTATCAGAAGCGAGGAGAAAAAAACAAAAGCCAAATACAAAGTATAGTAATACCACGTCATAGTCCAAAATCCCTTCTGAATCTTTTTTCAATCAGCTCTGCCGAAAGCAAAACTATCGGGATCCCGCTTCCGGGGTGGGTGCTTGCGCCAACAAAATAAAGCCTTTTTATTTTCCTGTCCTTGTTTGGGGGTCTGAATCCTGCAGACTGCATTAGTACAGGTGAAAGCCCGAAAGTAGCGCCCTCCTCCAAATTGAATGCTTCCTTCCAGTCAAGCGGGGTGAATATTTTTTCCATCACAATCTTCTTCCTCAGGCCTTCCAAGCCAGACCTTTCTAGCTTTTCCAAAATCCTCTCTTTTAGCTTTGGAGCCTCAGACTCCCAGTCAATATTTGATGAGAGGTTGGGCACAGGAACCAAAATGTAAATTATGCTTTTGCCTGCAGGAGCAAGGGTTGAATCATGCACGCAAGGGTTGGCAACGTAAATTCCCGGGTTTTTCGGCATGATTTTCCTGTCAAAAATATCCTCAAAAGTCTCAAGATAATTTTCTGGGAGGAAGAAAGAGTGATGCGGAAGATCTATCTTTCCTTCAATCCCAAGATATATCATGAATGCAGAGCAGGAAGCCTTCAAAGACTTCACTTTCCAATCTGGCATGTGTGGCCTTTCCTTTTCATCTATCAATTTCAAATATGTGTAAGGCAAGTCAGCATTCGAAATTATCGCGTCAGCCTCAATTTCCCTTCCATCATACAGCAGCAGCCCGCAGGCAGCCCCTCCCTTGACTAATATTTTTTCCACTGGGCACGAAGTATGTATCTCTACCCCAAGCTCGCCACACAGCCTCTCCAGCGCCTCAGCAACCGAATAAAGGCCACCCTTGGAGTACCATACTCCTTCTGTGAACTCAACATAAGGGATAAGCCCGTAGACTGCAGGAAGTTTAGTAGGTGCTGCGCCGATATAGACAGACTGAAGAGAAAAAGCAATCCTTATTTTCGGGCTGGAAAAGTATTCTCCTGTCTTTGCATAAAGGTTTTTGAGCGCCCCGGAAGACAAAAGCGCCAAAATCCCCTGGACGCTGAGCATGTCCAGCGGAGAATCAAAGTTTTTTTCTATGAATTCCTTCAGCGCAACCTCGTAGTATTTTTTGTAATCTACAAGATAGTGCGAATACCTTTCGGCATCTTTTTTTGAATGCTTCTCAATTTCTGCAATCATCTTCTTTACGTCAGTATCCGGGCAAAATTCACTTCCGTCCTCATACCTTATCCGGTAGGTTGGGTGAAGCTGCTGTATGCAAAGATAGTCTTGTATTTTTTTGCCCAAGTCCTCAAAAAGCCTCTCAAGAACCCATGGCATCAAAAGAAGGGTCGGCCCTGCATCCACTCTGAATCCGTCCTTTTGGAAATTTGAAAGACGCCCCCCCACCTTCCCGTTTTTTTCGTATATTTCTACCTGGCAGCCAAGTCTTGCAAGCCTGCATGCGGCAGCCATCCCGCCTACTCCTGCACCAATAATTGCGACCTTCATACTTATCCTACGTCAATTGTGGAAAATAACCTTTATTAATTAGATTACAGACGATTATAGGGCTTGAAGTGAATTCTATGGAGCAGATAAACAAGGTGAATTGCAAAATCGGCGGGCCTGCTGGCTCAGGAGTTGCAACCATGGGGGCTCTTTTTGCAAAATGCCTCCAGCGCTGCGGGCTTTATGTGGTTGGCACCAATGATTACCCTTCGCTTATCAAAGGAGGACACAATACCTACAAAATCCGGGCAGCACCTCATCCAATCAGCGCAATAGTGGGCAGGTATGATTTGCTTGTGGCACTTGACAAGCTGACAGTTCAGCTTCATGCCAGCGAGCTTTCTCCTGGTGGCGCAATAATTTACGATTCAAACAAAGTGAAGGATGCGCAGCAGATTGCAGGCAGAACAGATATCCATCTGATTGGAATGCCACTCACCCAAATGGCTGCATCTGCAGGCGGGGAGATCATGTTCAACAGCGTTGCGCTTGGTGCTGCAATGGGTCTGATGCAGATGGATTTTGAAATCATAAGGACTATGATGCAAAAGATTTGGGCAAGGAAAGGGCAAAAAGTGGTGGAGGCAAACATTGCAGCTGCGCTTGCAGGCCACCAAGCTTCAAAATCCGCACTTCCTCATCCTTTCAAGGTACGGATAGAGTTCATCAAAAGGGAAAAGACCGTTTTTATGAATGGAAACGAGGCATCGGTTGCAGGGGCAATCAAAGCAGGGTGCAAGTTTGTGGCAGAATACCCGATGTCTCCTTCTTCCTCAATTTTGCACCTGATGGCAGGGCACGAATGGGATTATGGCATCATTGTGAAGCAGACAGAGGACGAGATTGCGGCTGCAAATATGATTTGCGGAGCTGCGTTTGCAGGAGTGCGTGCGATGACTGCAACCTCAGGCGGAGGATTCTCCTTGATGGTGGAAGCTTTGGGGCTGATGGGGATAAGCGAAACCCCATGCGTGATTTTTGAGTCTCAGCGCTGCGGCCCATCCACAGGCCTGCCCACTTATACTGAGCAGGCAGACTTGCAATTCGTCCTTCATGCCTCGCAAGGCGAATTCCCAAGGGTGGTAATTGCGCCCGGCGACCCGCTTGAATGCTACATTGAGGCAATCAATGCATTCAATATTGCAGAGTTGGTGCAAACTCCAGTAATTGTCCTTTTGGATAAATTCCTCTCCGAAACTTCAATCACCATGGAGGACATAAGAAAAATAGAAGTGAAAATTGATAGGGGCAAGCTTATGACAGACCAGCAGATGCAAAATGCAACTTCCTTCAAGCGCTACCAAATCACGCAAGATGGAATCTCGCCCCGATGCCTGCCGGGTCAGCCCAACGGCCTTCACGTGTGCTCCTCTTACGAGCATGATGAGACTGGCTACACCTCTGAAGCTCCAGATGTACGGGTGGCAATGATAAACAAAAGGGCAAGAAAACTTTCTGCAATACCTGAAAGCATAATCGCACCCACATTTTACGGAGCCTCCAGGGAAGAGGCAGAGGTGGTTGCAGTCTGCTGGGGCTCCACCAAAATGCCCATGCTTGAAGCTCTCAACCTGCTTGCTTCTGAGGGCAGAAAAGTGAGGGCAATGCACATACGGTATGTCTCTCCCTTCCCGTCAAAAGCGGTTTTAGAGGAGCTTAAAGCGGCAAAAAACGTTATCATTTTTGAGGGCAATTCCGAGGCGCAAATGCGCGCCTTGATATTTGAAAAGACTGGATTTTACATTCAGAAGACATATCTTCGCTACGACGGCAGGCCGTTTAAGCCTGAGGAAATTGCAGATGCTATAAAGAGGGAGTTTTATGGTTAGTGTATCTGACTTCAATTCGCCCCACAATATAACTTGGTGCCCAGGCTGCGGGGATTTTGGCATATTGGTTGCACTAAAGGGTGCACTTGCCAAGCTGGACATCCCACCTCATCAGGCGGTAGTGGTTTCAGGCATAGGATGTGGAGGCAAAATCCCGCACTTTATCCGCACATATGGCTTTGAAGGAATTCACGGCAGGGCACTTCCTGCAGCAACTGGCATCCACCTTTCAAATGACCAGCTTACTGTGGTTGCAATAGGGGGCGATGGGGACGGATGCGGAATTGGGATGGGGCACTTTATACATACCATGAGAAGGAACCTCGATATAACCTACATAATTCAAGACAACGAAATCTACGGTCTTACCGTTGGGCAAGCTTCACCTACCACAAAAAAGGGGGTAATCACAAAGAGCACTCCTCACGGCACCCCAGAAGACCCTGTCAATCCGCCACTGATGGCGCTTGCGGCAGGGGCAACTTTTGTTGCGCGTGGCTTTTCCGGCAACATACCTCATCTTACCGAACTTATTGCAAAGGGGATTGCCCACCGCGGGGTAGCATTCATTGACGTCTTTCAGCCCTGCGTTGCTTGGCGCAAAGACTTGCCTTACGAGCTTTACCAAAAGAAAATATACAAACTGGAAGATGAAGGGCACGACCCTTCAGATTGGCATGCTGCAGTGGCTCGCGCCTGCGAAACCGAGCGCTGGCCAATCGGCGTATTTTATCAAGTGCAAAGGCCAATATACACTGACCAAATACCATTCATAAAGGAAAAGCCGCTGGTTTCGCACGACATTTCCAATGTCGACATTTCAAAGTATGTAGAGGAATTCATGTGAGCTTTTCCATCGCAGCCTTTACCCTCTCCTTTGCTATTTGCAGTGCGGCTTTCCGCACATCAAAGCTGTCCTTTTGAAGCACCAGGCGAGTATTTGTGACTATCTTTTCTCTTACGGTTGCAAACATTTCCTGTTCGCTTCCACCAATGTACTCAACATAAGAGGAAATTACTCCACCTGCGTTTGCGACAAAATCAGGGATAACCAAAACCCCTCTTTTTGCCAGCTGAAGTTCTATTTCGTGTGTCATTGGGATGTTTGCAGCCTCCACAATTACCCGCGCTTTGACTTTCTGAACATTGCTTTCATTTATCACATTTGGCCTTGCGCCTGGGATAAGTACATCACATTTGAGCTCAAAAAGCTGTGCTGCTGCAAGGACAGTTGCGCCCGGGTAGTGCACCACGCTTCCTTTTTCTTTCTTGGTTTCCATTAGCTTCTCATAATCCAGCCCGCTTTCAAGGTAAGCGGTCCCCTTCGAGTCAGAGACTGCAATTATTTTTGCTCCCTTTTGGCTGAGGAATTTTGCAGTAAAGGTCCCGACGTTGCCAAAGCCTTCTATTGCCACCTTTGCGCCATCAAGCGGGATTTTTGCGTGCTCAAGCGCCACCTCGGTTGCAAGCGCCACTCCAAATCCAGTAGAGCCAAGCTCATGCGGAAGCCCGCCCATGTTTTTTGGCTTGCCGGTGGCTGCCTTTGGCGTGCCGATGGTTTTTGCAATTATCTCCATTTCATGCTCGCCAATGTTCATATCCGGCCCAGCAATGTAATATGAAGGGACCAGTGGCGCTATTTTTGAGGCAAAGGCTGCAACAAGCTTGTCCTTGTTTGGCGCATTGCCCACTGCCTTTATCCCTGCCTTTGCCCCGCCAAAAGGTATCCCTGCAAGTGCGTTCTTCCAAGTCATTGCTCTTGCAAGCCCAAACACCTCTTCAACTGTAATATCTGGCACCATCCGTATTCCACCTTTTCCTGGGCCAAGAGCAGTATTGTCTACCACCACTATGCCTTGCATTTTGGTGGCAGGGTCGTAGACCTGAAGTATCCTTTCAGGGCCAAATTCATCTTCAAATGGCATACTCTCACTCTCCACTAAGCCAGCAGCATCCTTTTTCTTCAAGCGCCTTTGCACCTTTTAGTGGTCGGGTCGCAGAATTGGTTGGGCGGGCAGTCTTCATGCCTTGTGCAAATTATTTTCACGCAGCGGTAAGCATTCACAGAGTATGGATCGGTTTCGCATCTTTCGTCATAGGCGCAGTGGGCCGAAGAAGTGCAATAGCCTACCTTAAGCACGCACTTGTGCTCCTTGGGATCGCACTTTTGGTAGAATGTGCATTCTGAATCAGATGAGCAATAGCCTGGCCTGGAGATGCAGCGTCTGCTTCCTATGTCGCAAATCTGCCATACTTCGCATTCAGCATTAGAGCCGCAAAGCCCGCGCTTGGCTTCGCACCTGTGCGTCTTTTGGTTGCAAAGCTGCCAGGAAGTGCACTGCTCGTCATTTTCGCAGAATCCTGTTGCAGCAACGCACCTTCTTATCGCAGGGTCGCAGCTTTGCCATTCAGCACAATCCAAATCATTGTTGCAGAAGCCTTCCCTAAGCACGCATTTGTTTGTGGTGGTGTTGCAAAACTGCCATTCCTTGCAGTCTAAGTTGGTGGAGCACCTTCCAGGAAGCGGCACGCATTTGCCGGTTTGCAAGTTGCAAGTCTGGTAGGATTCGCAGTCATAATGATCTCTGCAAAGGCCGGGCTTGGGTACGCAGACGTGCTTTATCGGGCTGCAAATCTCGGTTGCATGGTTGCAGTACTCGTCGCGGTCGCAAAAGCCTGCCTTGGGCCTGCAGGTGTTGTTCCCGCTTACGTCACACACCTGCCAAGCTTCGCAGTCCATGTCTGACCTGCATTTGCCTTTTATGTACGCGCACTTGTGAGTTGTAAGGTCGCAAGTTTTCAGGGTGTCGTTGCAATCAGCATCTGTGTTGCAATATCCTGATCGAAGCACGCATGCCTTTTTTGTAGTGTCGCAATACTGCCATGCTTTGCAGTTCTTGTCGCTGGTGCAGCCTCCGCCGGCGCACCCATGAAGGATGAGAAGAGCAGCCAAAGCCAATAAAGCAAAAAGCTTGCCTTTCAACCAATCACCGTAAGCTTTTCAGCTGATAAATTATTAAAAATCATTAAGTGCGACACCCAACGAATAGATTTTTAATCTTTCAAAGCGCAACTTCAAGCATGAATTCCAAAGCACTTTTGCTTTTCGTAATCCTCGTTTCACCTGTTTTTTCAGTAAGAGTGCTTTATCCAGTAGTTGCAGAAGTCAGCCAGCAAAGCAGGATTGAGATTGGCACAGTTGGGCCTGGGCAGACTTTTGCAGTTGCAGTAGACCCAAAAGTTTACACTGGGGGCAAGTACGGGCTGGGCGGGTCTTATGACTTGCTTGTGGCAACCAAGCTCCCAGAAGGCTGGAGCACAGCCCCGTCCAAGCTTTATTCAAATCCGCTTCAAGCAGAAGTAACAGTTTCAAAAGATGCGCAAGATGGCGAGTATGAAGTTGAGTTTACTTTGTGGGATGAGGCTGGAAGCGAAGGCTTGGGCGAGAACGTAACGTTTGTGGCAAAAGTGCTTGTAAGCCATGATATAGTGGATATGAAAATAGAGCCCTCCTTTCTTTCTGTTGGGGCAGGGCAGCCTGCGCGCTATACCATCAAAGTGCTCAACAAAGGGATTGCAAATGACATTTTCACTATAAGCTCCTCTGGGGTAAGCAACTGGGCTTTCCAGCGAAGCATCTATATCCCTGCAGGCACCAGCCGTACTATCTCCTACGAAGTGGTAGGAAACGAGGAATCAGACTACAGCGTACGCATCAGTGCGCGTTCAGCCTCAAGCGACAAAATCTCATCCTCTTCTGTAGTGAAGCTTGAGGTTTATACGAATTTGTTTTCAGACTGGAAAGCAATCAACAGGGGAGTCCTTCTTTTTCCTCTGACTCAGGCTTCTGCATATTTTGTTGCCGGGCTCCTTTCGCTTCTGTTCTGAGGTGCTTTTGTGGCTTACGCATCCAAGGCATATGATGCTGCCAGGCTGCAGAAAATGCTTGGCAGGATTCCTGCCTACAAGCCAACTTCAGGTTCATTCAAGCAAGAGGCACAAAGGGAAGAGGCAGCAAATGAGGCAGCAAACCTGATTTTGAAAAAGAAAATGGGAATAGAGGACGCAAAGCACCTCGTTTCAGAAAAATACCACATCCCGTTTTTGAAAAATTCAGAGATTCTGAAATTTGTACCTCAATCTCACAGAAAATTGCGTGAGAAGCTGCTCAAATCCCCAACCAGGACGCTTTCCGGAGTTTCCCCAATTGCAATCATGCCCCCTCCTGCGCCCTGCGGGGGAAGCTGCATTTACTGCCCAAAAGGTGAGGGCGCCCCGCAGTCTTACACCGGCTTTGAGCCAACCACCATGAGGGCAATCCAAAACGGCTACTCTGCAAGCAGGCAAATAAATGCAAGGATTGCGCAGTACCTTTCACAGGGCCACAAAGTGGACAAATGCCATCTCATTATCATGGGCGGGACTTTCCTTTACGGGTTTGATGCAGCAGCCAGGCATTCCTTCATGAAAGAGGCATTTGAAACCCTAAACAAAAAGAAGGCATCCAGCCTAAAGGAGGCAATTGACCAAAACGAGTTTGCCCCGCACAAGGCAGTAGGAGTCACCTTTGAGACCCGCCCGGATTTTGGGCTTCAGCCCCATGCAGACGAGATGCTTTTGATGGGCGGAACTCAAGTTGAGCTTGGTGTGCAGGCGCTTTCCAATAGAGTATACAAAATTGTAAAAAGAGGCCACAGCATTGCAGATGTAATTGCCTCCACCCAGGCACTCAAGGACAGCGGGTTTAAGGTGTGTTACCATATGATGCCAGGACTCTTTTCCACCCCTTCCCAGGATCTCTCATACTTCCGAAAGCTCTTTTCCAGCCAGGATTTCCAACCTGATATGCTCAAAATCTATCCTGCACTTGTTCTGCGCGGCACCGGACTTTACCAGCTTTGGAAGCAGGGCAAATTTTCCCCCTATGACACTTGGAAAGCAGCCGAAGTGATTGCGCAGGCAACAGCATTCATCCCTCCCTATGTACGCGTGATGAGGATACAGCGAGATATCCCCTCGCCTTTGGTCGAAGCAGGAGTAAAAAATTCCAACCTTGCCCAAATTGTGGAAGAGAAATTAAGGCAGATGGGGCGGAAATGCCGCTGTATCCGCTGCAGGGAAGCAGGGGCTGCTCAGCGCAAAAGCCAAACCTTGCGCCCTCTCAAATTGGAGCTTCAAAGAATGGATTACAAAGCATCTGGCGGAAAAGAGATCTTCCTTTCATTCGAGGATAGCAGCCAAGATGTGCTTGCTGGCTTTCTTCGGCTTCGGCTGCCTGGCAAGCCGCATCGGCCTGAGCTTGAGGACGCATGCGTGATACGCGAGCTTCATGTTTATGGCCAGGAAGTGGCCATTGGGGTGCGTGAGCAAGGCAAGCTTCAGCACAAGGGGATCGGCAGCCGCCTCCTTTCAGCTGCCGAGGAGATCGCAAAGGAGGAGTTTGGGACATCCAGGCTTTGCGTGATTTCAGGGCCTGGCGCCCGAGGCTATTACCGCAAAAAAGGGTACTTTTTGGCCGGGCCTTATATGGCAAAGAACCTGTGAGTGCTTCAGCGTTGTTTTTAAATTTCAATGCAGCCACTCTTGCAGGTGTTTTCTTGTCCAAAATTGTTCGTGTGCATGCAAGGGAAGTTTTGGATTCTCGCGGCAACCCCACCATTCAAGTGGAGGTTTTTTCGCAAAAAGGCGTTGGGACGGCAATTGCGCCTGCAGGGGCATCCACCGGCGCCCACGAGGCAGTTGAGCTTCGTGATGGTGGAAGCAGGCTTGGAGGCAAAGGGGTGCAAAAAGCAATTGCTGCAGTGAATGGTGAGATTTCATCAGCTCTCAAAGGAGTAGAGGTCTCAAATCAAAAAAGGATTGACAGCATCCTTTGCAAATTGGATGGCACCTCAAACAAATGCCGCCTCGGCGCAAATTCCACAACCGCAGTCTCAATTGCAGCTGCGAAATGTGCAGCATCAGAAAAAAAAGTCGGGCTTTATCGCATTCTTGGCAAATCATTCCTTCTGCCATGTCCTTTCCTTAACGTGATAAATGGCGGCAAACACTCTGGAAGCGGGCTTTCAATTCAGGAATTCATGCTGGTTCCTTTGGGGTTCAGAAAATTTTCAGAGGCTTTGTTTGCAGCAGCAGAAGTATATCATGCTTTGGGCAAACTGATTTCCAAAAAATACGGGAGAATTTTCCTTGGAGTAGGAGATGAAGGAGGCTTTGCTCCACCATGCAAAAGCGCGCACGAAGCCCTCAAGCTTCTTGAGGATGCGGTTTTGGAGTGCGGCTTTGGGGGCAAAATAAAATTTGCAATTGATGCAGCCGCCTCCTCATTTTTCCAGCCTGCCTCAAAATCCTATCTTCTGGACGGCAAGCTACTTTCCCCGCCTCAATTGCTGGATTTTTATGCACAGCTTGCATCCTCATTTCCGATAGTTTCAATTGAAGACCCATTTGAAGAAGAAGCATTTGCAGACTTTGCGCTCCTTCGCAAACGTTTGGCAGGCAAAGTCCAAATTGTCGGGGACGACCTTTTTGTCACCAACATCTCAAGAATAAGGCATGGGATAAAGCAGGCTTCTGCTTCAGCTTTGCTTTTGAAGGTCAACCAAATCGGCACTTTAAGCGAGGCTCTGCACGCAGCCTCAGTTTGCAAAAGGCACAAAATGGCAGTAATGGTCTCACACCGCTCTGGAGACAGTGAGGATGCTGCAATTGCAGACCTTGCGGTGGGGATTGGCTGCGGGCAAATCAAATCCGGCGCGCCAGCCCGCTCGGAAAGGACTGCCAAATACAACCGCCTTATACAAATAGAAGAGGAGCTTGAAGGAAAGTTTGCACAAGACCGCACGCTCAAATTCTAATCCAGCCCATACTTTTTCTTTATCCCAACTTCAGGATGATTGGCAACTTCGTTCAGCTGAGCCACCAAATAAGAGGCAAGCTTTTTTGCAACCTCTGCTTCCTCCTTGCCCATAATGGCATAATTGCTTTGTATGTTGCTTCTCCACTCCCACTGTGCGGCTATCTTGCTTTTGTTCCCGTCCCTTTCAATTTCATGCAGCCCAATAAGGACAAGCAAGTATGGTCGCCCCTCATTTTCCTCCAAAAGCTTTGCACCAGTTTCATCTGCAATTTTACGAAGCTTCTGCTCAGCTTCCTTTAATTTAGCTTCCATGAATAAATCCTTCTAGCCATATTTTTAAGCATATTTGGCAAGGGGTGGTGAAATTGGATTTTTTTGAGGCGGTCCAAAGGAGGGTTTCTGTAAGAGAATTCCTTCCAAAAGAAATCGGAGAGGAAAATCTCCACAAGATTCTGTCTGCAGTCATGCTTGCGCCTTCTGCAGGCAATCTGCAAGCTTTCAGAGTGGTGCTGGTAAAGGATGCAAAGCTAAAGGAAAAAATTGCAGCTGCGTCATTTGAGCAGGACTTCATTTCGCAAGCCCCTCTGGTGCTTGTTTTCTTGGCTGACCGCAAGCGCTCACAAGCAAAATACGGCACTCGCGGCGCAAGCCTTTATTGCATCCAAGACGCAACAATTGCAGCAGCCTACTGCCAGCTTGCAGCAACAGCACTCGGATTGGGAAGCGTATGGGTAGGGGCATTTGAAGAGGAAACAATCGCCTTGCTGGTGCGGGCAAAGCCCCATGAGATTCCCGTGGCAGTGCTTCCGATTGGCTACCCAGCCTGCCAGCAAGAGCGGCCTCCTAGGCCAAATTTGGCTCAAAAAATAGCTTATGTGCCCTAGCGGCTTCACGCTGTTACCATCTGATTTTTTGCCATGTTTCTTCCACCTGTTCCTTCTTTGTTTTTAGCATCATTCACGATACGGCTCTCATATAAGACAGAAATAAGCGCCTTGTCGCTTGGATTTTCTACAGCATCTATGAGTTTGTCAATATCCTCTTTTGTAAGGCCAACGGTAGAATCTCTTGAGCGTTACTCTGTAGACTCCCCTGGTGACTGGTCTAAGCTTATCGTTTCGCTCTGTCTTGGCTAATATTGTCTTAATGTCTGCTTTGGAAGCCTTCTCTTTGAAAGGCTTTTCAAGCATTCTGGCAAGAGGCCATATCCTTGAGCCTAGATCAGTATCCTATCCGCAGTCAGCCCGTAGCAGAGCAATTGTCAAAAAGCAAGCTCAGAGTTCTTTATTTTCTGTATCCGCCACTGCAGTCTATCCTTATTTCCGTAGATGTCTTGTTTCTCCATGAGTAACACCCTTTCATCCACCCCTTTATTAGGAAGTGTCCTTGGCGCTACCATTTCTGTCCGACACGCCCCGGGCAGGACTTGAACCTGCGACCTGTGGATTAACAGTCCACCGCTCTACCAACTGAGCTACCGAGGCAATGCCACAGGCCGGATTTGAACCAGCAACACATCGGTTTCAGAACTCATTTTGAGTCTTCAGCCGATTGCTCTCCCAGGTTGAGCTACTGTGGCACCGTTGCTTGTTTGTGCAGTTGTGATTATAAAAGATTAGCTTTTTCAAAGCGATTATATTGCTTGTGCAAGGAAGATTTGCATGGCCTGGAAGATCGATGAAGTGGACAGGAAAATCTTGCAGCTTTTGCAAAACGATGCACGCATGACAAACGAAAAGATTGGCAAAAAGGTGGGGCTTTCAGAGCCTGCAGTCAGGCGAAGGATAAAGAATCTGGTTCAGCAAGAGATAATAAAGCGATTTACAGTTGACATAGCAGAAAGCTGGAGCATCAGTGCATTGGTGCTGGTCTCAACTTCTCCAGACGCCAACCAAGAAAAGCTGATGAAATTGATTTGCATGCAGGAATGGGTCAAGTCCGCATGGGAAATCTCAGGAGAGATGGACATTGCAGTGATAGTGTGCGCTCCAGATGTCGATTCGCTCAACCGCTGCATAGATGAAATAAGGAAAATAAGCGGGATAGTGAAGACTCAAACCCACATAATAATGAAAAAGAGAAAATAGCTAGCTTTTCATCAACTCCGAAAATATTTTTACAAGCTGCAAATAGCTTTCTTTTGTTATCCACTCATCCGCAGAATGCTCATTTGCGCCAAGCGGCCCCACGCCTATCACCGGAACCTCAAGCAAGGCAAGTGCATTCTCATCGGCAACCGAGGCTCCATATGTGTAGACGGGTGGGCCGGCATGCTTTCTTACCGCAACTTCCACCAACTTTACAGCGCTGCCTTTGCGCCGAGTAATGTAAGGGGAAAGATAAGGGGTTTTGCGGGGTTTGAGGCGAACTTCAATCCTCTTTCCGTCTATCTCTTTGAATTTTCCTTTTGCATAAAGCGAGTTGATATAAGCCTGAGTTTGCTTAAGTGCACTTTCAGGCGTTTGCGGGGGGACAAGGTGGCGGTCCAGCTCAAGGATTGCCTGCTGAGGCACTGAAAGCGAAGTGCTTTCTGCGCTTATTTTCCTGACAAATTGAGTGGGTGGAGGAAGAAGCGGATGCGAGCCAAGATGTCTATTCATCTTTTTGAGGTGCAAAATCAACCTAGCCGCTTCCTCTATTGCATTTGTCCCGCGTGCTGCCTGCGCCCCGTGGGCAGATGCACCGGGGACAGTTATCTCAAGCACGCACCTTCCGCGCCTCCCCAAAGTTATCTGCCTTGGCCCAAGGCACCTTCCCACCGAGGATGCAATCTCACCTGTGATTACTGCCTCTGCATCAGATGCAAAGCCGCTTTTCAGCAAAGCAAAAGCACCTTCAGATATATTTTCCTCGTCAGCACAAAACGCAACCTTTACTTTCCTTTCAGATGCTTGCCTGCAGGCACAAAGGACTGCAGCAACCCCTGCTTTCATGTCAAATACTCCAAGGCCATAAAGTCTGCCGTCTTCCTCGGTTAAGCAGAAGGGGTCGTGCGTCCACATCCCATAAGGAGGGACAGTGTCCATATGCCCGTAAAAAAGCAGCGGCTTACCTTTTTTGCCCCTCTGCCCCACCACATTGAACCTCCCATCATCCAGCCAGATTCTTTTTGTGGAAAAGCCTGCTTGCCGGAGCTGCTCTTCAAGAAACTTGGCCAGCCGGTTTTCATTCCCAGTTATTGAATTGATGGAAACAATCTTTTCCAGAAGGGAAACCTCATCCATCCAACCGCCTATTTTGCATAAAAGACTTGGAGAGATTCATATTCATAGTTTTGCTGGTAGTTGAAATTGCGGTCGCTTACTAGCACGCAATGGAACGGCAGCCTGCCTGCATACTCCATTCCGGCTTCGCGAGAGGATTTCAGCACAGGAAGCCACGGCGCACGGTCTTCTGCATAAATTAGTGCCTCAGGATAGATGCTTCGGATGAGGTTTATGGCTGCAATCTGCAAGGCAGTAATCAGTCCCTTGCCTCTTTCTGCCTTAAAGGTGGCAAAATCCGAAAGCTCAAAAAGCCTCACCAAACGCCCATCTATCTCAAAACTGCACCCTTCTGCAATAAGCACCGACACAATTTTTCCTTCTACATTCCTTGCAAGCACTACCCTATTGCCATTGCTCAGCATATAGTTTATTGTATCCTCGTTTATTTCAAAAGTGTATTTGGCATACGCCTCGGAATACAAATTCAGCAAGGTGCGAATATCTTCCTTGCCTTGCGCAGAAAAGCAGATGCGGTATCCGCAGCTTTCCACCCTTTCAAATGCCTTCTGCTGCGGAATAGGGCTGACTGAGGAAAGCACATAGCGTATGTTTTCTATCTCGTTTTTGGTGGTTTCAGCATCAGGCATCCTTTCTGGCTTGTTTGCCCCAAAATACACTAAGTCAAACCCTTTAATTGCCCTGTCTGCAGGCATTTTGGCTTCCACTTCAAATTTTGCAACCTTACTTATCCCGTCAATCAGGCCTTTGCGTACAAATGCCCTCACAGTGGTTCTGGTCGCAGAGGGATTTTTGCTTTCAAAATCAGCCACTTTCAAAAAAAGTTCTTCCAAATCCACTTTCTTGCAGATGAGCTTTCCGTATATCCCCTTTATCCTGCGATTGTGCTCATCATAGTGAAGGCCGACAGAGCCTATGCTGCCAACATTTGCCTTCTTTGCGTATGCAACTGCCTGTTCAAGTGCCATTTTTATCGCAAGTTAAATTGTCAGAAGTTTTTATAAATGTTGACTTTTTTCGTTTAAATATTTTGAAAAATTGGAATACTTTCAAAAAAATTTAACGAAATTCGTTAAATTTCCGCCTTCAGCCTCATGTGTTCTTTCATCATGCACCTATCCATTACAAAAAAGATGCCTGCCTGCTTTGCTATTGTTTGGGCTTGCGGGCTTATCACCTCCTCTTGAAGCCAAACAGCCTTTGCCCCTACCCTTATTGCCTCATGCACCAGCGGCGGCACCGCCTCTGGCTTCCTGAAAACATCCACCACATCTATTTGGTGAGGGACTGCGGCAAGCTCAGGATAGCTTTTTTTACCCATCCATTCCTGCAAGTTAGGGTTGATAGGCACCACTTCATAGCCTTGGCTTGCAAGGTAGCTTGCAACATGAAAACTAGGGCGGTCCTGCTTGTCAGAAATCCCAACAATTGCAACCCTTTTCATCCCTAATATCTTTTTGATAATCTCCTTTTCGCCAGGAAGATATTCTCTGGTTGGAAGGCAGATATTGGAAGGTTTCTCCTCTTTATTCACCTGCACCACCACCCATTGCTTTTTTTATTGCCTCAATTGGCGCATTGGTCCTCACCGCAGTTGGGCAAAAGTGCGTCCTTGAGGCAGCAAACCCTTCTGCACGCAGTGCAGAAACCATTTTGTTTACTGAGATGATTCCCTGCTTTGTTTTGGAGGCAATCTCATGCAAGTCGTAATAGCCATATCTTCCAATTTCGCATTCCTGCCAAAGCAGCAAAAGCAGTCTGGAAATTTCATCTTTTTCTTCAAAGTTTTTGCTTTGATTTAGCTGTGTCATTTTTTCCAAGATGCTCTTTTCCCAAAGCTGGCCCATCCACAGTGGGCCTGCCCACGAAAGCTTGAAGTTGCACGCAGGGCAGGCAAGCGAGGACGGCATCCTTTCTGAAAATCTTGCCAGGCAGTTTGTGCAGTAAAGCCCAAATCCTGTGCTTTTGACAGATTCCACTGCCCCGCGCGCCCCTTTGCGTACCTTGAAAATCACTTTTATGTAATGGCGGTGCGAAAGCGTAAAGATGGGTATTACCCCCAGGTTGAATTGCGCCGCACAGATGGCAGTTTTTCCAATCAGTATCCTTACGGCATTCTCGTGGCACATTTCGTTGTTTGCAGGCACCGCACCATAGTTTTTTATGCAAGCAGAATGATGCGCCCCGCAAAGAACTGCAGTATCTGTGGCAGTTATTGACAAGAACCCCTCCTTTTTCTTGGCAAGGCACCTGCATGCGTCAAACAGAAACAAAGCAGGGGAGCCAAAGGGGTCCAGCTCCACGAAGTCAAATTCCCCTTCTTGTAAAAACAGGGAGGCGTCCTGTTTTTTTATGCTGCATTTGACTTTGTTTGCTGAAGCATTTTTCCTTGCGCACTCCACTGCTGCTTTGCTTCGGTCACACAGCACCAAGGTTCCAACATTATCATTCTCCTTTTTGTAGCGCAGCCCCCTCACCCCACTTGCACACATTACATCTGCAACTGAAATTTCCTTTTCCAGTGCGCCAACAGCCAGGCTGCACAAAGTTCTGCATAGCCTCATCTGCGGATTGTAGAAAACACCTTTTGGAATGGAAAGTCGAACTGCACCTTCCGTTATCCTCATGCTTCACTTCACTTCAGCAAGTGATAAAAAGCATTATTGGAAAAGAGGGTTATGCAAGTTGAAATAAGGCGCTCTATAATTTCAGGTAGGCGCCCAGCCCCTCCTTCTGTTGCAGTTGCGCACCGTGCAATAATTGCTGCCTCATTTGCAGACGGCCAAAGTGTGGTTTCGCCTGTCCTCCTCTCTGATTCCCTTAATGCCACCATTTCAATTTGCAACCAGCTTGGGGCAGACATAATAGTCAAAGAAGGAGTAGCAGACATAATTGGAGGGGGTGAGATTTTCCCAAAAGAAAATATAGACTGCCAGGAAAGCAACACTGCACTCAAGCTCTTTTTCGGGATATTTTCACACCTTCCGGTTGAGGTGCGCTTTGTTGGGAAAGGGAGTCTTCTTGAGGCGAACCTTCGCCCATTCACATATTTTATAGACTATTATTCAGGTTACACTTTCAACCCGTCCGCATCTCTCCCGCTTCAGCTTCGCGGGCCAATCCAAAGTGAGGAGATGAAATACCCTGCCTTGCTTGGCACCCAATTTCTTTCTGGCCTCATTTTGGGAGCTCCTTTCAATACCCAAACAACAGGCATTGCAATTGATGGAGATTTCAAAGACCCGCATTGCTTGCATGAAACCATAAGAATCATGAAGCAAGCAGGAGTTGATTTTGTTGCAGACTACGATGATTTGATTATCGTGCAAGGCGAGCAGGGGTACCTTCCCCTTGGCGATTTTGAGGTTCCAAAAAACAGGAAAGCAGCATCATATTTGCTTTTGGCAGGTGCGCTTGCAGGGAAATGCACAGTGGAAGGGGTTTCAAACTATCCTCGCCTTGACGCTGTCTTTTCGCACTTTGGCGCATTAGTAAATTCGCAAGAAAATTCAATTTCAGCAAGCACCTCTTTCCTGAAGGCTTCGGACTTTGACTTAAGTACTGCAGGGGAGCTTGCCTGCCATGCGTTGGTGCTTGCTTGTCTTGCTGAAGGCCAAAGCAAGCTGATCGGCTTTCCGAAACTTCCTTGGCACCTCAAAGAGAGGCTTAAGAAGCTGAAGTTTGAGCTTTCAAAAATGGGGGCTTCAATAATTGAAATCCCTGAAGGCTTTTTGGTGGAAGGAAGAAGGCTTCATGGGGCAGAGATCGCTTGCAGCAAAGACCCGCACATTGCAATGTCCTGTGCTGCGGCCGCCCTCTGCGCCCAAGGACCCACCACTATCACTGATGCAGAATGTGCAGAAAAAATCTTCCCAGGATTTTTCCGCGAGCTTGCGCTGCTTGGCGCAATAATCCGCTAAATTTCGCCTACTCTCCTTTTGAGTTTGCGTTTTAGGCGCTTGCGCCTTTTTTTGAGCCATTTCCAGCGCATCCTTCCCTTCTTTTTCCACTTCCTTGGTCTTGCTCCCAAAAAGTCACCCTAAACTTGCTTTTTACCTAAGATAGAATTATAAATTCAGCCTTTTTTCCACGGCTTCCTGTAAGCATCCAAAAGCCCGTGCGCATAGTTGATGCAGCCAAATGCAGTAAGGAAGTCCTTTTTTTCAAGGAAATATTTTGCATCCTGGCAGTATTTTTCTGCAAGCTCTATGACGTCTTTGTTGTGCCGCGTCCGCTTTACCTGCTTGAGGTTTTCGTAAAATTGTGCAATGTCAGATTCAATCCTTTCCATCAAATCCTCTCCATATAGCGCGCCCTGCTTTCTATTTTCCGCGCAGCCTCTGCAACAGCCTGACTGCCGCCTGCCTTCACATACTCTTTGACAAACTTCTCCCCACGCTTGCCAAGCGCATGCTTCATAGTTACCAAATCAACTGCTTTGTCTTCTTTGTCCTGGCTTATGAATGACAGCCCAAAATCAATGACTGCCATCCCAGCAGAAGTAATCATCAAGTTTGCGGGTGTATAGTCGCCATGAATTATGTCATATTCATGAAGCCTCGCAAGAATCCTTGCAGCCTCTCTGATATGCCGCAGCCTCACCTTACCTTTTTGCAGCATGAAATGAAGCATCTTCCCGTCAATGAATTTCATCAGAATTGAAAACCTGTCAACATAGTACACAACCGGGCAAAGCACTCCTGCCTGCTTTGCGCGGGCAAGCACCCGTGCCTCTCTTTTCGTCCTGCTTTCTCGGATTGCCAAGTCAAGCTGGGCATTCCGATAGGGCTTGGGGATCCTTATCTTTTTGACTGCTTTGCACCCAAGAAAAGTAGCCTTCCTTATTATTGCTTCCGCCCCTTTCATGCAAATCAGCGCAGCAAAGACGGCAAAAAGGTAAGCCCGCCAAAGCTTATCAGGATTGATGCAATCCAAATTTTTGCATCCCAGCTGTATACTTTGCTTCCATCCAGCGGGTAAATTGGAAGAAGATTGAAAAGCGCAAGCGAGAAGTTTATTCTGAACCCAAGCATGCTGACCACATGGATTACTTGGTTGGAGGAAAATATTGCTGCAAGCGCAAGAAAGATTATGCCCACTATCCAATTTGTGACAGGACCGGCAAGTGAAATTATCCCATTTTCGCGTGGAGTTATCCTTCGCATTGAATAAATGTACACTGCACCAGGAGCTATGAAAAAGATGGGAAACCAGCCAAAAATCTGCGGCACAATCACCAAGCCAAGAGCAAGCAAAAGCCCCTGTGGCCACGCTTTGAATGCAGCTCGAGCCCCATACTTTATTGCAAAATACTTGTGAGCAAGCTCATGGAGCACAAAGCCGCTTCCAAGCGTGACAATTGCAGCTGCCATGGAAAATATGAATATCGAAGGATGGATAGAAAGGCCAGAGTCATAAAAGGTAAACACTAGCGCAATTGTAAGGATGGAAACTATCATCTCAAGGGCTTCCTGCTTTCCGATGTAAAAGTCGTTCATCTACTCACCGGTACATGGTATTGTGCTCTCCTTTGGCAAACTTCTTTATCCTTTCTACATAGGCTTTGGTAACCGAAGGCTTAACCATTTTCAAAGCTTCCTCAAAGTCCTCAGTGGTGACTTCCTTTGCATCTATGTTCCTTCGTATTGCAGTCATGCCAGCTTCGCGGCACAGATTCTCTATATCCGCACCAGTGTACCCATCGGTTTTTTTGGCAATCTCCTCCAGACTGATGTTTTTTGCCAATGGCATGCTGCGCGTGTGGACTTTGAGTATTTCAAGCCGCGCCTTTTCATCTGGGACAGGTATTTCTATTATCCTGTCAAACCTTCCTGGCCGAAGCAAAGCAGAATCTAGAATATCAGGTCTGTTAGTTGCCGCAATCACCACCACATTTTTCAACCCAGTCAGTCCATCCATTTCGGTAAGCAAGGTATCCACCACGCGTTCAGTGACTCGGTGGCTTTCATCCCCACCTCTGTGCGGGGCAATTGCATCAATTTCATCGAAGAATATGATGCACGGGGTTGCCATGCGTGCCTTCCTAAATGTTTCGCGCACCGCCTTTTCTGATTCCCCCACCCATTTTGAAAGCACTTCTGGGCCTTTGACTGAGATGAAATTGGCCTCAGTCTCAGTTGCAACTGCCTTTGCAAAAAGGGTTTTTCCAGTCCCTGGCAAGCCAACAAGCAATATCCCTTTGACTGGCCGGATTCCCATCCTTGCAAACACCTCTGGTCGCTTAAGCGGCAGCTCCACGGCCTCCTTAAGCTCCCTTTTCACCTCATCTAACCCTCCAATGTCCGACCAGAACACATTAGGCCTTTCCACAAAAACCTCGCGAAGTGCAGAAGGTCTTACCTCCCGCAATGCATTGAAAAAGTCCTCACGAGTCACCTGCAGATTGTCCAGTATCTCAGAAGGTATAAAATCCTGAGCAAGGTCAATCTTTGGCAGTATTCTGCGAAGCACTTTCATTGCGGCCTCCTTTGTCAAAGAAGAAATATCTGCTCCAGTATATCCGTGGGTCAATGCGGCAAGTTCATCTATATTTACGTCTGCTGCAAGCGGCATATTACGGGTGTGGATTTGCAAAATTTCTTTCCTTCCTTGCTGGTCCGGCACACCTATTTCAATTTCTCTGTCAAACCTTCCTGGCCTGCGCAAGGCAGGGTCAATGCTGTTTGGCCGGTTGGTTGCCCCAATCACAATCACTTGCCCGCGCGCTTTTAGCCCATCCATCAGCGTCAAAAGCTGAGAGACCATCCTGCGCTCCACCTCGCCAGTGGCCTCTTCGCGCTTGGGTGCGATTGCATCAATCTCATCCATGAATATTATGGAAGGAGCATTGTCTTGCGCTTCCTTGAATATCTGACGCAATTTTTCTTCTGATTCTCCGACAAATTTGCTTACCAGTTCAGGGCCTCCGATATGAATGAAATTTGCCTCGCTTTCAGAGGCAACTGCGCGCGCAAGTAAGGTTTTACCTGTCCCTGGAGGACCGTAAATTAGCACCCCCTTGGGCGCCTCAATGCCAAGCCGCTCAAAAAGCTCTGGGTGCCTCATGGGAAGCTCCACCATCTCCCTTATTTTTTGCACCTCCTCCTTAAGTCCGCCAATGTCTTCATATGAGATGGTTGCAACTTGTCCTCCTTCTTTCTCAGGCATCTCTTTGAGTATTACCTCGGTATTCTCATTTACAAGGACAATACCCGCAGGCTGGACAATGCTTGCAATGAGAGGGAAAGAAGTCCCAAATATCCCCACAAAAAGGGTGTCTCCCCGGTTGATAGCCCTCCCAATCAGCTTCTTTTTGACAAACTGATCAAACCCAGGCGAATATTTCATGGGCTGAGTGGGGGTTAGCACAATCTTTTTTGCCTCTTTTAGCTCCGCCTTTTTAACTATTATCTTGTCCCCAAGCGCCACGCCAGTATTTTGGCGCAAATAGCCATCCATCCGGATTATGTTCAGCCCTTCATCCTGCGGATGCGCCTGCCAAACAAGGGCAGCAGTACTCCTCTTTCCTTTAAGCTCTACAATATCGCCAGTTGAAACATCCAGCTCCTTGCGCGCTTTGGAATCTATCCTAACCAGCCCGCGCCCAACATCATTTTGAAGCGCCTCTGCAACTTTAAGCTCAATTGCCTTGCCCATACAAACCCCTTCTTAAAAGTAGCTCAAACTTTTATAAAAGAGGGGGGCTGAAAATTTAAAATTCCTCCAGCCTTGTTTGAGTTTCTGCCTTTTGCGGAAATATTATTATCTGCCCATACTGGCCATCGAAGCCTGCGATTTTCTTCACTCTCCCTTCTTGCACCCTTTGTATGCCTTCCGCCAGCCTTTTTCCAGCATGCCGCTCCAACGTCTTATGAGGCGCATGAAGGACAGCAAGCTCGTTTCCAAATGCTTTTATCAGGCGGAAATATTCTGCTTCTACGCTTTTCGAGGACAAATTCTTCCCCATCGCCTGTGCGAGTATCTCTTTGAGCGGAACCAGATTCTCAAAAGGCACAGCATTTTTTGGCACAAAGCCTTCAGGCCGGTCTGCAAGCTCCTCCACTCTATTCAATACACCAATAGTCAAGGGCTTGCGGCAAACTGGGCATATTCCGCCATGCTTTTTGGTTTCTTGTGGCGCAAAGCTTATCTGGCAGCTTCGGTGTCCATCAAAGTGGTATTTCCCTTCCTCAGGGTAAAATTCATAAGTGCAAGCAAGCTTTCTTTTTTCCTTAAAGCAGATTGCCTCATAAAGCTCATCGTAAGTAAGCCGATCCAAGTCAAACACATTGGCTTCCCTCCCAATCTTATCTGGCGAGTGCGAGTCCGAGTTTGAAAGAAGCTGCACCCTGTCAAGCTGCGAAAGCCTCCAATTCATTGCAGGGTCAGAAGAAAGCCCGGTTTCAATTGCATATATTTTATTTTCATATTCGGCAAAGCACTCTTTTAGCGAGTCAAAGCCGCTTTTTGACCCAAAGACCGAAAACCACGGAGTCCATGCGTGCGCAGGGATAATAAGGTTTTTTTGTGAAATCTCAAACACAATTTCACAAAGTTCAACAGCGCTGAGTAAGAGAGTAGGTCTTCCGTCTGCAGGGAGGTTCCCATACTTTGCTAGCGCTTCGTTTATTTGGCGAGCAACTTCAATTGAAGGGCACAGGAGCACAAGATGCACTTTGCGCATTTTGGCTTGTTGTTCATACACACATGAGACTTCTGCGGAAAGGCAAAACTTCGTATCTTTGTACTGCAAAAACCCGCAATCCAGGCAAATTGCCTTGCTTTCAATCTCATCCAGCCATTTTGGATGGGTAAAATCCCCACTTCCAAGCAAATCAATTCCTTTTATTTTTGCCCAATCAGCAAGGTTTTCAAGCCCCATCCCTTCAGATGTTGCCCTAGAGTACTTCGAATGAAGGTGCAAATCTGCAACTACTTTCATTTGCCTCCCACCATCTTGCGATGCTGAACTTTTTATGCCTGCCTGCATTACGGATTTTAAAGTCCTCTTTCCACCTTTTAGCATGGCAAATATTTTCTCCTCAATTGCAGGCAAAGGAAGGATATTTAGAAACGAATCAGCATTGTTGTCGGATTTCCTGCCGCAACAGCTTCCAGGGAGAGAAAAGGAGCTTCGGCAGCTTGCATATTGCCTTCTTCCAGTCTCGCAAAACCGCCAGCCACAGCATGCGCTTCTTATAGGTCCGCCAGGCACAGGCAAGACCTCAGCTGCCAAGTTGGTGCTTCAGCAGCTTGAGCAATACACCAACCACGCTTGCACCCTTTATCTGAACTGCTGGGAATATTCCTCGCGCTTTGCTGTTCTTTCTGCTCTTGCAGACGCTCTCAAGGAGCCCATGCCAAGAAGAGGGATTGCCGCAGACGAAGTCTTCAGCAGAATTGTCGAAATTGCAAAAAAGGAAGAGAAAATCCCTGTGGTGGTGCTGGATGAAGTAGATCGGCTTCACGCCTCTTATGAAGGGGTGCAGGTGATTTATGATTTGTGCCGCGCAGGGGAGGCCTACCATCTAAAGACAGCAGTGATTGCAATCACCAACGACGAGGAATTCCATGCCAAGCTGGACCCAAGGATTCGCTCTTCCTTTGTGCAAAATACTATATTTTTCCCTCCTTACACCGTCGCGCAGCTTAAGGAGATCCTTTCAAGCCGTGCGCAGCTTGCATTTGACCCGCTTGCAGTGGAGCAGGATGTGATTGCACTTTGCGCAGCAGTGGCATTCAAAAAAGGGGGAGACGCAAGGGTTGCGCTTTCCCTTTTGCATCGCGCAGGGCAGCAGGCTGAGCGCGAAGGTGCAGATAAAGTTTCCATTGACCACGTGAGAAAGGCGCAAGATGCGCTTCAGCTTTCAAAGGCAGAAAGAAAGTTTGAGGATTTGGATGAGCTTGAAAAGAAAATAGTGGAAGCAGCAAGAGGCGGAATCCTTTCCGGGCAGCTTTATGCCAAGCTTTCAGGGATGGCACAAGAGAGGGCAATAAGAAACAGGATTGAAAAGCTCGTCAAAAGCGGAATTTTGCGCACAGAAGAAGTCCGAATTGGCAAGGGAAAGACAAGGAAAATAAAGACAGCCTAATTCCCCTTTATTTTCCTGACTGCAAGCTCCAAGCTTAGAGTTTCTTCCTTGCCGCTTTCAAGCTCTCTCAGCGTTACAGCGCTAGCATGCATTTCCTTTTGACCCAAGATTGCAGCCCATCTGCAGCAGCTTGCAGCGTATTCAAGCTGCTTTGCAAGGCTTCTTTCGTTCAAGTCAGTGTGCGTTGGGATGCCTACAGCCCTCATAGCTGAGGCAACTTTTATCGCATAAGGGTAAATGTCAGGCTGAGCAGTTGCAACGAATACTGCATTGCTTGAAGTCTTCTTATCCTTCATCAGCCAAAGCAGCCGCTCCAACCCCAAGGAAATGCCCACTGCAAAATCACCTTGCCCATAAAAGGAAAGTAGGCTGTCATACCTTCCCCCGCCTGCAACCGAGCCTATCTGGTCAGAAAGCTTTATTTCAAATATCGGACCGGTGTAATAATCTAGCCCCCTTGCAAGAGCTAGATCAATTTCAATTTTTATATCCTTGGAATAGTGCCCCACAAGCTCTACTATCCTCTCCAAGTCCTCTGCTGCTTTCTTATGGTATTTTTGTGCAATCTCAAGCTTTTCCTGCATGCTTGTGCCAGCTGAAAGCACCTCAAGCAGGTTTTGCGCAGATTCTTCTGTCGCCCCAAGCTCCACCAGCAGCCTCAAAGTCTCCTGCTTTCCTATTTTGTCCTTCTTGTCCAGCACTCGGAGGACTTGCGTTTCCTTTTGAGGCAAGATGCTTTTTGCAATTTCAGAAATTACTCTTCTGTCATTCAAAAGCACACGAGGGCCCTGGAAGCCTAGCGCCTCAATTGCACTGCAGGCTGCAGCAATCAGCTCAGCTTCTGCCCTCATACTTCCGCAGCCAATTATATCTGCATCTGCCTGGTAAAATTCCCTGAATCTGCCCTTTTGCGGCTCCTCTTTCCTCCAAACGGGTCCGATACAGTAACGCTTGAGCGGCTTTTTGAAGGTGTTTGTGGAGGCAATCCTTGCAAGAGGTACAGTAAGGTCAAAGCGCAAGGCAAGTCTTCTATCATCTATTCTGAAAAGCTGGCCCTTTATTTCCTCCCCGCACTTTTTTTCAAGGGTTTCCACATTCTCAAGTGCAGGGCTGTCCATGGGGACAAAGCCAAAAGAGCGATAAACAGCTTTTATGGTTTCTATAGCCCACTCCCGCTGGGCCATCTGGTCTGGAAGAAAATCCCTCATCCCTTTCGGAGCGCAATACTGCATCCTCTCACTTCAAATTGGACAAAATCCAGCCTTTCAGGTTTTCCTTGGTTGCCGCGCCGACCCTGCTTGCAACAATTTTGCCATCTTTGAAAAGCACGAGTGTAGGTATGGAGGAAATCCCAAAGCTTTCAGCAAGCTCTGGCTGCTCATCCACATTCACCTTGCCAAATTTCACTTCTTTCATCTCAGCAGCAAGTGCCTCAAGGACAGGTGCAACCATCCTGCATGGGCCGCACCAAGGTGCCCAAAAGTCAACAAGCACTACTCCGCTTTTGGTTTCTTTCCCAAAATTTTGCGCATTTAGCTCAAGCATCCAAAAACACCCCAAACCTTTTGAAAGGTATATTTTATTTTGCTTTGGTTGCATCTTCTGAGTCGCCCTGGGTTATCCCAAAATATGCTTTGAATTTTTCAGTGGTGAAAAGCGCCTTGCTTCTGCCTTCCTTTTTTTGAAGCAAAAAGCCTTTGGAAGAAAGCTCTTCCACATCCTTGTAGATTCCTGAGCCAAGCCGGGCTGCAAGTACGGATTTTTTTATTCCCTCGTTTTTTGCAATGTATGCAAGTGTGCGCAGCGCATGCCTGCTGATTTCTCCCTCCTTTGCAACCTCTTTGACAAACCCGACATAGGCAGGTCTCAGCCTCATTATGTATTTGCCCTCCTCCAGCGCAATTTCAATTGCGCTTCCAGTTTCACTGTATCTTTTTGCAAGGGAGTCCAGCCGTTCTGCCACATAACCTGGCGCAGCTACCCCCACCAATTTTGAAAGCTCTGCAACCGAAAGCGGACGGCTGCTCATGAAAAGCGCAGCCTCAATTATCCTTTCAGCCTCCTTTTCGTCCATTTCAACCACCGCCGCCTTTCTCCACCACTTTTATGAAAATCTCACCAAAAAACTTCTCCTGAAAAAGCAGCACTCTGCCTGCCTGTGCCAAATGGAGCAGTGGAAGTAGCACCGAAACTATCTCCACCGGAGTCTTTTCAGAAAGCAAAGAAGAAAAAGTTGCACGGCCTTCTTGGTCCTTTTCCTTCAAAATCCTCTGGTATATCTCCTCCATCTTTTCTTCTATATTGAATTCTGGGAGGTGAAGGTTTATCACAGGCGCAATTTCCATCCTTTTTGCTTTTTCTTCCCTTCTTTTCTGCTCTTCAAAAGCCTGCTCCATGGCAATCAAAAGCTCATCCAGAGTCACCATCCTTTTTGGCGGGATTCTGGTTTTCAGCTCCAGCACAGGGATTACCTCTGGGGCAGTGTCCTCTTCCACATAAGTTTCCTCCACAGCTTCCTGTGCCTCCTCCTCAAACTTGAGAGCATAGGCTTTGAACCGCACCAAGATTGCTGCCGCCAAAATCAGATTGGCAGGCACCCGCAAATCCAAAAGCTCCATATTCTTTATCCTTTCAATATAGCTGCTGGTTATCTCTACAATATCAATATTCCAAGGGTCAAGTTTCTTGGCAGCAACCAATTCGATAAGAAGCTCCCTCCAAGTGGGAAGCGCAACTATTTTCTCAAGCTTTATGTCCTGAGGCTCAAGAGAAGATGCAGAAGGGCGTTCTTGCTCTTCCTCTATTTCTTCCTCCTCGGGTTTGCCCATGCAACAAATAAAGCGCTTTTGCTTATATTTTTTTGGCAAGCAATACTGCTGGGCTTAAAAAGCCCAGCCACAACTATTCAGAAGTGGTTGAATGGCGGAAAAATCGTTTGAGGAGCT
The DNA here is from genome assembly GCA_038887295.1 of Candidatus Anstonellaceae archaeon. Classification (GTDB taxonomy): domain Archaea; phylum Micrarchaeota; class Micrarchaeia; order Anstonellales; family Anstonellaceae; genus UBA10161. Next base: position 302,679 of record JAWAKW010000001.1, read on the forward strand.
AAAAGAGCAGACGCTGAAAGAAAGAGGCTTTTACTGCATACTTTACTTTGACCTTCATGCCCAAAGCGCAGAGGCAGTAAAAAACCTGATGGTCGGCTTCATAAGCAAGTTGACTGCAGAGCCTGGAGTAATTTATGCGGTAGGTGAAATAGACCAGCCAATTCAAAAGGAAGGGCTTTTTTCAACCTGGGCTGAAGTCAAGTTGCTGGCGAAGGATTTTTCCTCTCTGGTGCGGATTTGCACCCTTTATTCCCCAATTGGGGTGGAAATCATAGAGCCAGAGCAGGTTAGGCTTTCGCTTGCGGAGGCACAAAGCATTTTGCTTGACATTTCGCAAACAAGCCTTGGGTTTACAAAACTGATAATGGAGCGTGTGCTTTCCAAAGAGGAGCTTGAGCAGTACAAAAAGAAAATTGAGCAGCGGGCAGAGCTTGGAAAAAAGCTGTTGGAGCAAAAGAAATAGGTGGTGCTTATGGAAGCATCAAAAGTCAAATCCGGCATTCCCGGCTTAGACAAGATGCTTGGCGGCGGCTTTCCAAAAAACAGCGTGATTGCAGTCTCGGGGGGGACTGGCTCCGGCAGAACCACTTTTGTGTTCCAGTTCCTTGTGGCAGGCGCACTGGAGTATGATGAGCCAGGCCTGTTTTTGTCCTTTGACGAGCAAAAAGGCTCCATTTATTCACATCTTGCTTCCTTTGGCTGGGATTTGATGGAGCTTGAAAAAAAGCAGCAAATAATCTTCATCGAATATCCCCAAAATGAGCTTTCATCGTTTGTAGAGCAGGAAGGGGCGCTGCGCGACCTGATAGAGACTCTTGGGATCAAGCGTGTTGCAGTGGACTCAATCACCCCCTATGCTTTGCTTTACACCAACCCAGAAGAAAGGAGAACCAACACTCTAAAGTTGGTTTCTGCAATAAGAGGGTGGAAAACGGTTTCCTTGATTTCAGCAGAAGACATTCCGGGCTCAGCCGCAGTTTTCCCGCACACCATTTCAGGAGTGGAATCATTCGCAGACGGCTTCATCCACATATCTTTTTTGAGGGAGGGCAGAGTGAGGCACAGGACCGTAGAGATAATAAAGATGAGGGGATGCAAGCACGAGCATGAGGCTCGCCTTGCTTGGATTACAGAAAAGGGCTTTGTAATTGCAGATGAAGAAAAAAGAAGGAGGGCATAATGGCAGCAGAAAAAATAGACCCATGGTCTTCCAGCCAAAGTTTTGATTACGGCAAGCTTTTCGAAGAATTTGGGCTCTCACCTATTTTGCCGGAGCTTTCAGCAAAGCTTGACTTTTACCTTGCAAGAAGGGGAATTCTTTTTGCGCATCGCGATTTGGACCTGTGGTTGAAGGCCGCTCTGGATAAAAAACCTGTTGCAATAATGTCAGGTATCAAGCCATCATCTGAATTCCACCTTGGAAGCAAGCTTACTGCCGACGAGATGATTTTTTTCCAGAAACACTTCGGCGCCAAAGTTTTCTATGCAATAGCGGATTTGGAAGCCTTTGCTGACAACGGCCTTTCACTTGAGCAGTCGCATTCTATTGCAGTTTCCAACCTTGCAGATTTCCTGGCGTTGGGCTTGGACCCAAAAAATGCATATGTTTACAAGCAAAGCCGCGAAAGGCGGGTAATGAACATGGCATATATCTTTTCCAAAAGGGCAACACCTGCGATGCTGCAAGCACTCTACGGGCAGCGCAGCCTTTCCCTTTACTTTGCAGCCTTAACGCAAGTGGGGGACATTTTGCTTCCACAGCATAATGATTTTGGAGGAGCAAAGCCTACGTTGGTGCCTGTTGGAATTGATCAAGACCCGCACATACGCTTTGCGCGCGACATCTCATTCAAAGAAAGGCTGATCGCCCCTGCGGCAGTCTACCACAAAATAATGCGAGGCCTTCGCGGCGAATCCAAAATGAGCAAGCGCGACCCTTCCTCCACTCTTGCTTTTTCTGATTCTCAAGAGGAAGCAAAAAAGAAGCTTTCCTCCACCCTTACAGGTGGGAGGGCTACCGCCCAAGAGCAAAAGAAGCTCGGGGGCGAAATTGAAAAATGTGTATTTTTTGAGCTGATGAAATTCCACTTCATATCCGATGAGAAGGAACTTGAAAAAATGAAAAACGACTGCATCAGCGGTGCGGTGCTTTGCGGGGATTGCAAATCTTGCTATTCCAAAAAAGTGCTAGAGTGGCTTGCGCAGCACCAAAAAAAGAAAAAAGGTTTTCTTGCAGCTGCACAGAAGATGCTTGAGGAGGATTAAAGTTCAACACATCTTTTTGCAGCAGCAATCCTTGGGACAAAGGCGCAGGCAACCGCAGCCTCTACCTGCTCTTTGCGGTGAAACAAGCCTGCAGAAAACCAGCCAAGCGCACCTTCGCGGTACCCAATCTTTCTTATTCCGGTAAGCTCCTGCATAACTGCTGACAAATCACTTTGGGTTTCTTTTATTCTCTTTGCAATCTCTTTTGGTATTGCAAAGCCCATTCCTGTCCCGTAAGTTTCATTTATGCCGTCATATACACAGCAGACTGTTATGTCCAAATATTGCCCTTTTTGCATTTTTGAAAATATACCAGATTCTATCCCCAGCGCATATCCACATCCTTGCGCGCGCCGCCAAGCCGCATGTGCACGATTCCTTGCCCCTTCAAACGTTCGCTGGTCAAAAGGATGCGAGCCTACTTTAGAGTCTTCTCCATGGTGGCCAATTTTGAATTTGTTTCCAAATATCTTTGAGAGTGCTGCTCGTGCGCCTTCCAATTTGGTGGGGTTGTCAGTTGCAACCTGTATCAAAATAGGCCTTTTAAGGTTGCCTTGTGCGTCAATTTTGCCCTCATATATTTTTGCAGAGGAAATTTTTTGCAAATCCTGACCATATACGATCGGCACCTTTATTATATTCAAAGGAGTAAGGCCGCGCCGCACTCTTTCTTCGTTTATTTTTTCTGCAACTGGTGCGGTTTCGCTGCTTACAACTATGGCATCCACATCCTTCATTTTTTCAGCTCCACCATAAGCATCCTCAATGACAACAATTTGCGTCTTTTGGTATATCCCAAGCTTCTTCAAAGCAGCCCTCAACCCATTTATCCTCTTTTTCAGCGAAAAAGAAGGGTAAAGCTTGTGCTTGCGCACATAAGAATCAGAAGTAATCCCAACTGTTATCTTCTGGAATCTGCTGCACTGCTTCAGCAGTGCCAAATGCCCACTATGCACATAAGTGAAAGTACCGCCCAAAATGCAATGCCTCATAAGTTTCACCAGCTGTATTTCATACCAAACAGTTCATGTATATAGGCTGCAAGAAAGGTGAGAGCAACAAAAACAGGATACACCCACAAAAGCAAAACCAACGGTAGGATGTGGCGCGGCTTTGGGGCGGTGTTGGATATTTCAAAGCTTTTTATGAGGAAGTAAGCCCAAATTGAAAGAGAAAACACGCCCAAAATCCAGGCAGACTGGAAGACCAACAACCCAGAATTGATTCCTGCTGCAGTAGCCAACATTGCTGCAGAGAAATTATGCAAAAAAGGAGAAAACCAATCAAATACTCCTCTGCTTAAGCTCATAAGGGTCCAAGCCATAAAAAGGGCTGCAAAAAAGCCAGAGCCAAGTGTAGTTGGCAAAATGAATAGCCCAAACTCCCCGTATTTTGGGTTGAAGAACAAATCAATGTATTTCAAAATATTCATCACTCCACCCCGATACCATCTTAGACGCTGCCTGAAAAGACGGCCCAAGGTAGATGGAACTTCTGTATAAACCGCAGTTTCGTGGCATGCTCTTATTTTATAGCCGTGCTTTTGCATTCTTAATGCAATTTCCATATCTTCAGTCAAGTTTTGCTCGTCAAAGCCGCCCAAAGAAAGCAAAATATCCTTGCGGTAAAGGGCAGTTGGGCCAGGAGTCACATACAATCCATCTATGCTTGCAATTGTCCTAAAGAAGAATCCAAATGAAATCCAATATTCTATCTCCTGAATTCTCTCAAGAAGGGTTTTTGGATGGCTTACGCAGACAAACACCACTACAGAAGCAACTTTTTCATTCTCATAAAAGTGCTTGACTGCCTTTTGCAAAGTGTCTTTTTTTGGGTAGGTGTCAGAATCTATGCAGGCAACGATCTCCCCTTTTGCGTGCCGCAGCCCAAAGTTTAAGGCAGCCGCCTTGCCAATATTTTTTGGATTTCTCAAAAGCGTAATTCCTCTGTCCTGCTGAAGCCTTTCATAAGTCCCATCTTTTGACCCATCGTCTACAACCACTATATCATATGTTCCGCTGTATTCCATCTGTTTGCAAGCTTTGAGGCACTTGAATATGGTTTCGCCAGAGTTGAAAGACGGAATTATTATTGTGACATGAGGATATTTTGCAGGCTCAGGCGGAATATTTTCGTTTTTTGCGCCCTCCAGCCACAATATTAAGTATGCAGAAAAGATGAATATAGTCAGAATCGTATATCCAATAAATATTAGCTGGTAAGAAATCATAAGAAAGGTAAAGACTACAAAAGCAAGAACCCCCATCCCTAAAATCGCAATCTGCCGCTTTTGAGGTATCTTAATAGTTGAACGAGCAAAAGTTTTCAATTGCTCACCACTACTTGAGTGCTTCTTCAATTTGGGCTGCATCCTGCAAGCCGACTAGCACCTGGTCTTTTATCACAAGCGAAGGAACTGTTGTTATGTTGTGCTGCTTTACAAGTATCTCCAGGAATGGCAAGTCAGTATCATATGGGAAAGCAAAAACCCTCAGCTGAGGATATTTTTGGCGGACAGAATCCAGTATCCTTCCTTGGGCGATGCAATCCGGGCAATTTTCATATATTTTGTAAAAGAACAAGATGGTAGGGTAGATTGCTTCTTTGCAGTATTTTTCTGCAAGCTTGAGGTTGATGTAAAGTGCGGCGTTTGACAAGTAATATTGGTTGCGTATTTTCTCATACTCGCTGTTTAAGACATTGCTTTGCTCGTATTGCCTTATTTTTTCTGCCAGAAGGTACGCTCTCTCAGCCCTGGTTTTGGTTGCAGATGAAAAATAAAGGCAAAGCTGTTCCTGGTTGCCTGCAGCCTGCGAGTAGAGGAAAAGAAGCCTTTCTGATTCTGACTGATAAATTAACTCATCCACGCTTTTTTGCAGCTCCTCCGCCCTCATGGCATCAAGCTGGCTAATGAAAAAGAAGCCAAGCAAGGTCAATGCAGCTGTCAGCAAGGCTGCCTTTATATAAGGACTAACCATAAAACCATCTCAGCTATTCTCTGCCACTTTTACTTTCTGTCCATATCTTTTGGATAAGTGCCCTTAATTCCTGGCGCTTGCGTTCAATCTCCGCTTCCTCCTCGCTTGAAAGCTTGATCCTCTGGACTAAATTAGAAGCCTCTGCTTCCTGCTGTTGCCAGGGAGCTGCATCAGCTTGCTCTCTGGTTTCGCTTTGCTTGAATATTTCTAGCTCCTTAAGAATTGCCTTAGTGCTCTTTTCCAGCTCTGCTTGTTGCCTTTTCAGCTCAGAAATCATCAGCTCTGCCTTGTTAATCTCCTTCTCATTTATGGTAAAGCTGCCTGCGCTTTCAAGTGCGCCAAGCTCAATTTCCATCATTTTTTCAATTTCCTTTTGCTTTGCCAAAAGCCCTTCCTTTTCCCTGCTTATCTCCTCTGCAATATCCACATACTCTTCCTTGAATTTCTGCATAGCTTCTTCCGCTTCCTTTTGCTTTTCTGCAAGGATTGCGATCTTTTGCTGCTGCTTTTTTAGCGCAATCAGCGATTCATCCAGCATTGCGCAGACTGCTTCCTTTTGCCTTTGCGCATCCTTTTCCATGCGCGCCAATTCCGCAAGCTGCTTTTTTAGCGCGATTTGGTCGTTTTCAGTCCACCTTTCAAGCTTTTCTTGCAGTTCTTTTATGTCTTTTTCAAGCTGCCGCTGCTCCTCTATAATCGCTTCAATTGCGCCATCAAGCTCCTGCTTAATAGCCGCCAAATCCTCCAGCCTTGCTTTTATTTGCATCATGTCCTTGTCATAATCTATGCCAGCAAGCTTCTCTTTCAGCTGAGCGGTTTTTTGCTCAAATGCCTCAAATACTTGGTTGGCAGTCTCAAGCTGCTCGTTTATGGCTTCCTCCTGCTTTTGCAAAATTGCAAGCAATTCATCCAATTTGGACTGCTGCCCTTTTGGCGCCAAAAGCTGGCTTTTTTTCCCGAATTCCTCTATTTTCTGCTGAAGCTGCTGTAGCTTGCTGTTCCCAGAAGCAGCAATTTGCTTGTATTTTTTGTTCAGCTCCAAAATTTCTGTCCTCAGCCTCTCAATCTCTTGCGGTCCGGTATATACTGCCTGCTTGAGCCTTTCCACCTCTTCTTGGATGCGCTCAATTTCGCCTTTACCTTCCTGAACTTTTGCAAGCAGCCTCTGTGCGCTTTCTTTTGCTTGGGCTGCCTTGGATTTTGCTTCATATTCTTTTTTTGCCACATAATTTGGGGAAGGCTGCTTCCACACAAGATATACGCGAGTAAGTCGGTATTCTACAGAAATTAGGCCTTCTTCCTCCAGCGCATGCGCCCAATCCTCCACAGTCTGCGGCTGCAATTTGAGCTGTCGAGCCACCTCCCCAAGCTCCATTCTGCCCCTCTCCTTGAGGAGCTTTATCATCTGGTCCACGCCAGTGGAAATAAGCAGCTCATCAAGGTCCATATGTGTTTGGTGCAAATCCAATCCTTATAAAGATTTGTGCCGAACTTCTTATTCGTAGTTTATGGGAAGTATTCTGCGGGTTTTGCGATGAAAGGGACAGACTTTGACATCAGGCTTGTGCGCGAGGCAAGGACCCCCCTGCAGGCATTCAAGGACCAATCCTTGCTGAGGCGCAGGTTTGGCGAGCAAGCAGTGAAGCTTTACAACATGATAGGCAGCGAAAAGACCGCAGCTGAAATTATGGACGAGCTGAAAATACCTGAGGAAACCTTTGCCCAAATTTTGGAATTCATGAACAACAACGGGATGATCCGAGTTGCGCAAGAAGGCGAAGCTTTGCCAGACGACCAGCTCCCACCCGAGAAGGACGCAGAGCAGGAGAGCCAGCCTGAGCCACAGCTTCCTCCAAGTTCGCTTTCGCCCCTTGAAAAAATCATTTATGACAAATATGGCTCAATCGGTGTAAAAGTATACCATTTAATTGACGGGGAAAAAACTGCAGAGGAGATAATAAAGCAGACTGGAATTTCTGAGGCAAAGCTGGTGGAGATACTTGAGTTTCTTGATGAGAAAGGTATAATAAAGCTCGAAAGCCCGACCACTTCCGCAACAGCAACCCTTGGTTCAGAATCTGAAGAAGAGCAGCAGCCTGCTTATGAGCCTCGCTTTAAGCCAATGATTGAGGAAACGCCGGAAGAAAAGCCGGTTGAAGCCCCAAAACCACAACCAAAACCCCCGCAACTCCCAAAAAAAGAGGAAAAGAAAGAGGAACCTGCAGAAGACATTGTGATGATTGATGTTCCGCAAATGACCAACCTTTCCTTTGTCCAAAAAGCAGTGATGCTGGCTGAGCTGTCTTTGAAATTTCCAAAAGAGGCAAGAAAGCTAGTCTCCCTAGTGGATGGGAAAAAGGACTTTGTGGAGCTTGCAATTGCAACCGGCCTTTCGTTTTTTGAAATCGATTCCATATTTGCTTACTTTGGCAAAAAGGGATTCTTCACATTTAGGGTGCTCTCTAGGGAAGAAGTAAAAAACAGGTATGGCGAAGACGGGTTTGCAATCTACAAAAAATACGGAAGGGATGGCGTTCTTATTTATGAAATGATTGGCAAAGAGAGTTCGCTGAAAGAAATCATCACCAAAAGCAAGCTGGATGTGGACAGGGCAATAGATATTTTCCTGTTCATCCACCAAGTTCTCGGCTTGGATATCCCTCTGGACAGGGATCTCCTTTACAAACAGCTGGGCTTGAAAAAATAGCTAATCTGAAATTCTCCTCAAAGCCATGCTTTCGATAGCAAGATCTGCCTCAAAATACCCTCTCCTCTTTTTTCCCCATGCAGGCAAGCAAACAGGCTTTGCCTTCACAAGAGAAAGCTCTTTTTTGATTTTGCCAATCGGGATGCTTCTTTCTGCCACCAAAATGAAATCAGCAGGGTCGGAGACCCCAATCTTTTTTACCGCTGAGGAAAAGTTGGTTTCCTTTGCAAGGAAAAGCATTGCCTCATTTGGGATGCTTTGCGAAATATTGGTTTTTGACTTAAATGCTTTCTTTGCAAGCGCAAAGCAGGCTTCAAGCTCCTTTGCAGTCCTGCCCTTTATGCTTGAAAGAAGCAAGACATCCCCAAGCCTTTTTGATGTCTCAACCAGGCTTTCCACATTTTCAATCAAAGAGGAGCATTCCAGAATGATCATATACCAGCCAATTACGGGAACTTTTAAAAATACAATACAGATAATATTGCCTTTCGGAGGTTTTTCAATGGAGAATTATCATGGGCCTTCAGGCTCTACAATCAAGGGGACAGGCGGAAAGAGAGGCAGGCACAGCGACAAAAAGCTAAGGATGGTGGGTGGCCCTTTCACTGCAACCAAAGTAGGCAAGCAGGATGTAAGGCAAACAGAGCGCAAAAGGGGGAACACCTTTAAGGTGAAGCTGAAAACTGCACACTTTGCAAATGTCCTTGGGAAAGACGGCAAAATACGCAAAGTCTCGATTCGGACAGTCCTTGAAACCCCGGACAACCGGCACTATGCCCGCCAAAACATCATAACCAAAGGCGCAATTATAGACACAGAGCTTGGAAAAGCCAAAGTTATCAACCGTGTAGGGCAAGAAGGCGTAGTAAATGCAAAGCTTCTCTGAGGGCTTATGACAAAAAGATGGAGGGCAATATTATAAGCCCCATCACATGTGTCCTTCTTATGCCAAGCAGAGGTGGAAGCAAGCCTGCAGCAGTGCACGTTGCAAAAAGCACCAGCCCAAGCCATCCGCAAATTATCCCAACTGCCACTACCAAATAGGCAAGCACCAGCAGCCCAAGCTTTTTCGAGCTTAGTCGACTTGCCATGCCTTTGCCCAGCCGCATTACAATAATTGAAGATAGTGCAAGCGAAAGAAGGATAATTCCGATGGCACTTGGCACCTGCTCAATTCCAACAGGATAAATTTGGTTTATTATTGCAATCGTGCCTTCCCTTGCTTTTCCTATTGAAACATTAGCAGCAAAAGCAAAAATTGTGTGCGATGCAGCAATCGAGCCTGTCAGCGCAAGGAATTTTTTTGGGTCCTGAAGTGACAGGATTGCAGTTGCAAATACAGCGATTTGGGCAGGGGCGGCAATCCCAGGGAGAAGATCAGAAAGCATCCCCAATACCACCCCTCCCGCAATATACCAGTGGTAATCTAGAGGGACATTTGCCTGCTTTTGCTCAGGAAGAGGCTTGGTTGCCCCAAAAGAAAGCAGTATGCCGCTTGCTGCAAAAAGTCCGGCAAAAGCAGCAAACAGCGGGTCATTTATCTGCCCTTCCAGTGTGGCAATTCCTATTGCCCCAGTTAGTGCAAAAACAAAAAAAGCAGCAGCAATTTTTCGGATTTCTTTTTCAGTTGCAATCAAGAACACAGATGTAGCAGCCAAAATCAAAGCCGCATTTGGCTTCACAAATCCGTAGACTAATGGAAAAAAGGCAGCAGCCAGTGGGAAAAGCAGCGCAGCAAGCGCAGCAGCAGCAAGCAAGGAGGAAGCGCACACATACAACGCCTCCAAACCTCGCCCTTCAAGGGCCATCCTGTGCCCAGGCAAGGCAGAGACCACCACGCTTTCATCAGGGATAGAAAGGAAGATGGAAGGAAAAAACTGGAATGCCAAATGTGCCCCCACTACTGCTGCAAGTATGTAAAATACGCTGGAGTCTTCAATTGGCAGGCTTGCAACTATTGCTGCAATTGTGTTGGCATGAACCCCTGGAAGAAGCCCTGAGAAAGCGCCCAAAAGTATGCCTGCAGCAATCTCCAGCAGCATAAATTCACATTATCTTTATTTTTTCAGCTTCAACATAGCGCGTTTTCTGGTAAGCCTTTATTCTTCCTACTACTTCCACCTGGCTGCCTTTTCTTACCAAAAACAAGATAGGGTCTTCCTTCGCATTCACCTTGATGCACAGCCCCTCACTGCTGCAGATGTTAAACCCATTTGAAGTGAGGTTGTCAGCGCTTCCTTGCAGCTTTACCAGCCTGTTTTCCTGCTCAAGCAATGCCTGTGCGACAGAAACTTCATAAGGGTGCTCCACAAAAAGAAAAAGCACTGCAATCCCGCAAAGTGCCACCAAGGAGGCAGCAAGCACCATCTTTGTCTCATCAACCAGCATCACAACAGTTTATAAAGCGCGATATTAAAACATTTTCATGTCGCTTCTCATAAAAAGTGCCACTCTTGTTTCAGGAAAAAAAGCAGATATCCTAATAGAGGAAAATAAGATAGCGCAAGTTCGGCCTTCCATCAAAGCAAGCGCAGAAGAGCGCATAGATGCTTCATCTAAGCTTGCGCTGGCGGGGCTCGTGAATTCGCACACCCACTGCCCCATGACTCTTCTGCGCGGCGTTGCAGAAGATATGCGGCTTGAGGAATGGCTTGAAAAAGTAAGAAAAAGGGAGGAGAAATTTTCGCCAGCCCAAGTGTATGCCGGAGCGCTTGTTGCATGCATTGAGATGCTCAAAAGCGGCACCACCTGCTTTTCAGACATGTATTTTCACATGGACGAGGTTGCCAAAGCCGCAGCACACTGCGGCATTCGGGCAGTGCTTGGGTATGGGATGGTGGATTTGGGCGACCCTTCTACTGCAAAAGCAGAGCTTAGCCAGGCTGAGTCTTTCATCCGCAAATGGAATGGCAAAGAAAATGGCAGGATAAAGTGCGCAGTGGCGCCGCACTCTATATATCTTTGTTCTTCAGACCTCCTCCAAGAATCAAACCGCCTTTCTCAAAAATACAATCTGCCCCTGCACATTCATCTTTCTGAAACAAGAAAAGAAGTTTTTGACTGCCTCAAACTCAATCGTAAAAGGCCCGCATTTTATCTTGCTTCGCTTGGAATTTTGTCCAAGCGCTTGACCGCAGCCCACTGCTGCTGGCTTTCAAAAGAAGAGGTTAGGGTTTTGGCGGCAGCCGGCTGTTCTGCGGCGCTTTGCCCAGTTTCAAATATGAAGCTTGCAGGAGGCGGGGTTGCCCCGCTTCCAGAAATGCAGCAGTTCGGCATGAATATCTGTCTTGGAACTGATGGTGCAGCTTCAAACAATTGCCTTTCCATGTTTGACACAATGAAGGTGCTTGGGCTGGTCCAAAAAAATGCAAGGTGGGACGCTTCAGTTGCCAAGCAGAATTTCATCCTGAATGCGGCTACTTTTTTTGGCTCGCGCGCTCTTGGAGTTCGTGCAGGCAAAATAAAACAGGGGTTTCTTGCAGACCTAATCCTTGTGGATTTGAAGGCAGCCAATTTACTTCCTTGGCATAATCACACAGCCAACCTCATCTACTCTGCCCATCCAGGAAACGTGACTGATGTAATTGTGGATGGGCGGCGGGTGGTTTGCGAAGGAAAACTTACCACATTAGACGAGGAAAAAGCAAAAGAGCTCTTCTTGAAAGAGGCCCAGTCGCTCCTTTAAAATGGTGCTGAGGTGCCAAGCTGCTGGATTGCTTTGGTTGCGGCTATGCACCCAAGTTTTGCAGAAGAAAAAGGCGAATACCCTCTAATAATGCCATAGATTGCGCCTGCAGCATAGGCATCGCCTGCAGCCGTGGTGTCCACTACACGGGCCCTTATTGCAGGCACAACAAACTTTTCCTTTCTGTAAAATAGCACAGAGCCTTCTTTTCCTTTTTTTATGAAGATCGCAGCCGAAGGCTTGAACTGGGCTGGGCTGATTTCTCCCCCAAAAAAAGCCTGCGCCTCCTCCTCATTCATCAGCACGATGTCTGCATATTTTTTTGCAATCTTTCGAAGCATACTCCTTTTTTCCTTAACCATTTTCCAGCTTTCAAGGGCAAATGCCACTTTTTTGCCCTTGCTTTTTGCAATTTCTGCAAGCTTGAGTGCGGTGTTGGCAGTAAGGGACGGCACACCCACAGTTATTGAGGTGAAAAACAGAGCCTTTGACTTTTCCAAAACCTCTGCTTCCACTTTGCTATATTTTGTGCCAACCCCCAAATTTGCGCAAAATGTCCTTTCTTTATCAGGGGTAATCAGCACAAGTATCCTGCCGGTCCTCCCGCTTTTCGCCTCCACGAATGGCAAAATTTTGTCTTTGCGGAGGCTTTCGAGGAATCTTTCCCCTTCTTCATCCTTTCCCACTGCCCCGCAATAGCCGCAGCTACCGCCCATTGCAGAAAACCACTCGCAAAAGTTCCTTGCATTGTCGCCAGGGCAAACTAGCTTTATTTTCTTCCCAAAGCCGCAAATAATTCGGTCAAGCTTTTTTGAGGCAAGATAGTTAGTTGCGCCTGCAGCAAGCCCGAGCCTTTCAAGCTCCTGCCGGCTGACTTTTGCATAAAAATCCATTATTGGGGTGCCTAAAGCAAGCACATCCATGGCACAATTTAATGATAGGATTTTAAATAGTCTTGCAGTCTTTTCTTCGGTGCCAATAGAGTTTTGGAGGGTTGCTATGGTTGAGCAAAAGAAGCGCCTTGCTTCCAGGGGCGGTGTGCTGGATTCTTATGTTTTTGACAATGAAGGCATTCAGGTTCTTGCAAAAATAATTTCAAAAGATGGCGAATATGTTCCTCTTTATGAGGTAAATGTGCGCGAGCTTTCTGAAGGCACCCGCCTTGTTTTGAATCAGCTGAAAGGCGAACTGATTACCACGGTAAAGCTTGACATCACCGAAATCATGGACCCAAAGAAAAGGGACGAAGTCCGAAGAAAGTTCGAGGCAAAGGCCCATTCTCTTTTAAGCAAGCATTTTCCAACCCTTTCTGAATCCGACAAAAAAGTCCTCACTGCCTATCTTATCCAAAATTCACTTGGCTTAGGTGACCTTGAGCCGCTGCTTCACGATGAAAATCTGGAGGAAATCGCGATTAACTCTGCCGCCGAGCCGGTTTGGGTTTACCACAAAAAGCATGGCTGGTGCAAAACCAACATCTGGCTCAAAAGCGAGGAGGCAATTTACGACATTTCCGCAATGATTGGGCGAAGAATTGGCAAGCAGATAAACCTGCTTAATCCTGTGATGGATGCCCACTTGGCAACAGGGGACCGTGTAAATGCAACCCTTTATCCAGTTTCTTCATTTGGCAACACTCTTACCATCAGGAAATTTTCAAGGAACCCATGGACTATTCCCTATCTTATCGAGCTTAATTGCATCTCGCCTCATGTTGCAGGGCTAATCTGGCTTTGCATACAAAATGAGCTTTCAATACTCGTTTCAGGAGGGACAGGCTCCGGAAAAACGTCATTTTTGAATGCAATAGCCTGTCTCATTCCTCCTAACCAGCGCGTAATCTCAATAGAAGACACCCGCGAGCTTACGCTGCCAAGCTTCCTTCAATGGGTGCCGCTTGTGACAAGGGAGCCAAATGCAGAAGGCAAAGGTGAAATCACCATGCTGGACCTTCTTGTGAATTCTTTGAGGATGAGGCCAGACAGGATAATCCTTGGTGAAGTGCGCAAGCAACGCGAAGCAGAAATCCTTTTTGAGGCAATGCACACTGGGCATTCAGTGTATGCTACCTTGCATGCTGATAACGCAGCAGAAACCATCACCCGCTTGACAACACCCCCGATTTCGATGCCGCGCGAAAGCCTTTCTGCCCTTTCTGCAATAGTGGTCCAATTCAGGCACCGCAGGCTCAACATCCGCAGGACGCTGGAGTTTGCGGAGGTCCAAAAAGGAGGCGAAATCAACACCCTTTATCGCTGGGATGTCAAAAGCGACAAGATAATGGAAGTGGGCAAGATGCTTACCCTCTCACAGACCCTTTCGCTTTATGCAGGGCTTACCCAAAAAGAGATAGAGCAAGACGTGGCAGACAAAGCAAAGATACTTACTTGGATGGTAAAAAGAGGCCTCAAAAGCGTGGAAACAGTCGGCCACATAATTTCCCAATACTATCTTGAGCCAGACGAAATTCTTTCTTTGGCAACCAAGAATGCAGAATGGCAGGAGGCTGAACAAAAAGAATAGCCGCCTGTAAGTGAATGATTATGGCAGACGACCTTTTTCCCAGCTTTGCCGAACTTTCAAGGCAAGCAAAAGATATTGAAAAAAGGCAGCTTCAGATTCCGCCAAGCAAAATTTCTGATACTCTGGATGCATCTGGCTCACCCATCTTTCCTGCAGAGTTTGAGCAATACACTATTGCATATTTGCTTGCTGAAGCGCAAAAAGTGGAGCGAAAAGCGCAATTTGAGGTTCTCAAGCAAACGCAAGCTGCTCCATCTGAGCCTTCAGACAAAGAGAAGATGGTTCAGGAGCTAAAGCAGTTTGCTCAAGCAACTTCTATCTTGCAACCTCAAGAAACCAACCAAGAGCAAAAACAAGAGGAGCCAGCCTCGCCTCAGCCTTCTCAGCCCCAGCCAGTTTTGCCGCCTCAGCCTACTACTGCAGAACCTGCTGCTGTTCAGGAAGCCCAGCAAGAGCCAATCCAACCCGAACCTCAAGCCACCCAGCCAAAAGCCCAGTCGCGCCTTTCTTCAAAAATCTCTCCTCGACTGCGCGCAATAATCGAGGAAAAGTTGAAAAAAGAGGATGAAAAGGCGCAACTTCAGCCGCAGCAAGAAGAGCAGCAGCCGCAGGAGATTTTGCAGCAGCCTCAGCTTCCGCAAGAGCCCGCGCAAGAGTTGCAAAAGCCTACTCCTACTTTCAAGGAAGAGCCAAAAGCAAAGATGCCGCCAGAGGAAAAAGAGGCACCGCAGGAAGAGCCCAACTTGCTAAATGAACCTTTCGCTGCCTCAACTTCACTTCTAATCAAGCCGCTTTTTCCCGAGCAAAAAAGGCAGGCTGCAAACGAGGAAGCGCAAAAGAGGATAGAAAAGATTTCAAGGATAATAGATGAGCTATCATCCGACAAATACAAAGCCCAAGCAGTTTCCCTCTCCAAGCCAAAAGCCGCTCAAACCAATGAGCCAAAAGCCGCTCAAACCAAGGTAGCTGATGAGAAAATTGACGAATCCATAGCAGACCTTATAAAAGACTTAAAGAAAGCCGCACCTGCCCAAAAAGAAAAAAAGCTTCCAAAAGCTCAGCCAAAAAGCGCAAAAGCAAAGAAAGAGAAGAAGCAAACTCCCTCCCAAGTGCCTGTCGAGGAGGAAGCCCAGCTTGAGCCTGCTGCTTCAGCACCCACACCTTCAAAGCAGACCAAGCCTAAGTCTCAGCTTAAGGTGGCGCAAAAGCCAAAACCGCTTCCATCCAAGACCTTGCAGCCTTCGTCTCAGCCGCAGCCCAAAGTAGCAAAGCCCACACTTTCACCTCAGCCTACTTTGCAGCCTCAACCTCAGCAATCTGCTTCAAAGCCCAAACAGCCCCAAATTTCGCAGCCTGCAATGCAACCTAAACTCCAGCCAAAAGTCGCCCCGCAGCCAAGGCGGCCTGCACCTGCGCCTTCTTCCCAGATTCAGACGCAAAAAGAAGCCCCACCTTCTTCCTCCTCTGCAAGAAAGCCCAGGATTTTGCCAGGTGGAATTACTGCAAGCGGAATACAAACTTACATTCCTCCTGCAAGGGCAGCGGCGCAGCCGCGCAGCATACAGCCTTCGGTTGCCCCAAAAAAGAGAGCAATAGGCGCACCTGTTCAGGTTTTGCCAAAAGAGCCGCAGCCACAAGAAGAGACAAGCAAACCTCTCACTTCGCCGCCTAAGCAGTCAGCGCCACAGCAGCCAAAGGAAATACCTCATGCCGAAATTCCTCCAGAGGATGATTTGGAAATTCCCAAACCACCGCCAGAAGAAGCCGAGACACCAGCAGCCTCTTACCAGGAGGCAAAGGAAGGCTTCCGCCGCAAAATGGAAGTCGAAAACATAAAGGAGAAAACGAAAGAAGAATACGAGGCAATGCTTGAAGCATATGCAAAAGAGAATATGATATGGCTATATGAGATATACTCAATCGGCGGCATCCCAAAGGAAGACTTCTTGCAAAAGGTAAAAGAAAAGCTTGAGCAGGACCAGGCTCGCGGAGGGGTGGAGCAACAAGTGCAAGAGGCGCCCTCAAATCCTGCATTTGCAAACCTTAACCGCGAAATAGACAAGAGATATAAAAAGTAATGCTTCAATTATGTGAGAGGGAACGCATGGTTAATCCTACGGCAAAGCAAAAAAAAGTGCACCAGCCGCTTATTTCCCAGCCCCTAAGAGAAGTAGAAAGCAAGCCCAAAGAGCCAATCCATTTCAGGAATTTCTTTAATTCAATTGCCTCATTTTTCCCAGAGCTCAAAAAGGACTTAATCCGAGCAGATATGAACTACACCCCTGCAGGTTTTGTCCAAGTTGCACTCATAAACGCTACTGGATTGGCGCTTTTCCTTCTTATAGTTACATACCTTTTCTTGCGCACCAGCGAATCCCTTGCCATTTTGCTTACCCTTCTCTTCCCCATCTACCTTGTGTTGTCCTTTTTTTATGTAATACAATTTCCGAAGGCAAAGGCAAATATTCGCGCAAAAAAGATAGACCAAGAGCTTGTTTTTGCAGGCAGGCATATGCTAATTGAACTGAAAAGCGGAGTGCCACTTTTTGATGCCATGCTTGGCATCTCGCAGGATTATGGTGAGGTTTCAGTGGAATTCAACAAGATAGTGGAAAAAGTAACGTTGGGGGTTCCGCTGGGGGTAGCTTTGCACGAAGTTGCTGAAAACAACCCATCCCAGCACTTCAAGAGGGTGGTTTTGCAGATGGCAAATTCCCTTGCTTCAGGTGCGGATATTGCAGTTGCCCTTGAGGCTGTGCTAGACCAAATCTCAAAAGAGCAGCTGATAGAGTTGAAAGCCTATGGCCAAAAGCTCAACCCGCTTGTAATGTTTTTCATGATTTTTGGCATAATCCTCCCCTCGCTTGGTATAGCATTCATGATTATTTTGGTGTCGTTTTTGGGTTCAGCAGTTGCCTTCACACAGGTTTCACTTTTTGGATTCTTGCTTGCAATTGCATTGGTTCAATTTATCTTTCTTACAATGATAGAATCCTCCCGTCCAAAATTTGATGTGGGATGAATATGGCGTTATATGAGATGATAGGAAGGGCCTTTTCAAGAAGCCAAATGAAAAAATTGGGCCAGCTTCTGGAATCTGCAGGATTCAATTTCATACCAGAGGCGTTTGCCGGATTTCTGGTGGTCCTATCATTCATCTTTTCCTTGCTTTCGTATGTAGTCTTAATTTCGTATCCACCCACCAGGGGCTTCCTGTTCAAGATTTCCATGCTAATTTCTTCTGATTTGGCAGTTCAGCACGCTTCATTTGTTATGCTGGTGTCTGCGCTGTTTTCAATTGCGCTTGCAGTTGGCTTGCTTCTTCTTTTTGTCTATGTCTTTTTGCTTCTTCGCGCAGAAAGCAGGAAAAAGCAAGTCGAATCTGTTTTGCCAGAGTTCCTCTCCCTTGCAGCTTCAAATGTAAGGGCAGGCATGACAGTGGACCAGGCGCTTTGGTATGCTGCAAAGCCTGAGTTTGGGATTCTTTCAGAAGAAGTTTCAATTGTTGCAAAAAAGACTTTCGGCGGTGTGCCTTTCAACCAATCCATAGATTATTTGGCAGATCGCTTCCGCTCCAAGTCAATCAAGAGGGCAGTTGCGCTCATCAAGCAGGGAATTGCATCCGGAGGGGAAATGGCACAAATACTTGAAAGGACTGCAGATGATGCAAGACAAATGCAGGTGATTCAAAAGGAAATCACAGCCTCTCTTTTGATGTATATTATATTTATTGTGTTTGCAGGCGCGATCGGAGCACCATTCCTTTATGCAATTTCAGGTAAACTGATAAGCATTCTTGAGAGTGTGTTTGCCACAATACCTTCAACTTCTTCTGCCATGACGTATTCTTCATTTATAGCCATTGCCCCATCCACCATTTCTGCTTCAGACTTTTTCGTGTTTGCCATACTTTCATGCACGATCACTGCAGTATTTTCCTCACTGATAATCGGGGTGATTGCAACAGGCAATAAGAAGGACGGCATCGCATATATCCCGTTTTTATTATTTGCCTCATTAGCTATATTTTATATTGCAAGCGGCGCTCTGGAGAGCGTGCTTTCAAACTTGTATTTGTGAGGTGGTATTGTGTCTGGCAAAAAGCGCGGGCAGGCAGCTATGGAGTACTTGATGACTTATGGATGGGCTTTGCTTGTGATAGTGGTGGTGATAGCTATCCTTCTGATTATAAATCCGCTTCAGCCACCAACGGGATGCAGGTTTGACAGTCTTGGCTTTGTTTGCAGCGACCCGCTTGTCACCTCAACAGGCCAACTTTTCTTGAAAGTCACCAATGCCAACACCAACACAATCATGATATATGGTCTGAATTGCACCACCAGCAAATCTCCTAACCCCCCAGCATTTTCGCCGCCATCCTCTCCTATAAAAGTGCTTCAAAGGCAAGAGCCGTATGAATTCAATGTGACTTGCGTGGATGCCAGCGGGAATGCAGTTTCCCCGCAGGCCGGCTCTGACTTTTCAGCAAAGCTTTGGGTATTCTACAAAAACGAAGAAGATGGAAGAAGCTACCCAATGCGCTCAATCTCTGCAAATATAGTCGCAAAAGTGGTTCAGACGTACGGATTTCCTTCACCTAATGCACCTTTACCTTCCCCATCTTCAACCAATCCACAGTCCTGAATTTGTTTGCTTGACAGAAAGGTCGTTTGTGTGAGAGTAGAGCAGGATTTTCTTGGCCAAGTGCAGGTGCCTTCAAAGGCATATTACGGCATTTTCACTGTGCGAGCAGCAGAAAATTTCAAGGTTTCAGAAACCAAGCCCAGCCCGCTTTTTATCAGGATGCTTGCTGCAGTGAAAAAAAGCTGCGCCCAAGCCAACATGGAGGTAGGCCAGCTTGAAAAAAATGTCGGAAATGCAATCCTGCAGGCAGCAGAGGAAGTAATAAGCGGAATGCATGACAAGGAGTTCATACTTGATTCCTATACTGCAGGTGCAGGCACCCCTTTCAATATGAATATGAATGAGGTGATCGCAAACCGGGCAGAGGAGATTTTGGGCGGAAAAAAGGGGCAATACCGCCTGGTGCATCCCAACAATCATGTGAACATGTCTCAATCTTCAAATGATGTGATTCCAACCGCTATGAGACTGGTTTTCCTTTCTCAGTCAAAAGAGCTGATAGCGCAGGCATTAGGTCTGCGCAATGCCATCATTGCAAAGCAAAAGCAATTTAGGCGGGTAATCAAGGCAGGTAGGACCCATCTGATGGATGCGGTTCCACTTTCGGTTGGGGATGAGCTTTCTGCCTTTGCTGCCGCACTGCAGCAGGATATTGCGCAGATAAGAAAGGCATGCGTCCTGCTGGGCGAGCTTCCTATTGGTGGTACTGCGCTTGGATCAGGAATCAACACCCATCCAAAATACAAGCGCTTGGCAGTCTTTTACATACGCAAAAATACAGGGCTTCCTGTTCGGGAAGGGAAAAACCTATTTAGGCTTCTTTCCTTGCCCTCTGACTTCCTTTATTACTCATGTGCCCTTTCGGGGCTGGCAGTTTCAATTTACAAGCTTTCTTCTGACTTGAAGCTTCTTTCATCTGGACCAAACACCATGGTAGGTGAGTACCTCCTCCCTGAGGTGGAGCCAGGCTCTTCGATAATGCCTGGCAAAGTAAATCCTTCCATCCCAGAATGCGCAGAAATGATTGCAATGCGCTTCTTAGGGTTGCACTATTCCGTCCAGCTTGCCTGCATGGCAGGCCAGCTTCAGCTGAATGTCCACACTCCCCTCATCCTAAAATGTATCAGCGAATCAAACGAATTGCTTTCTGCCTGCTGTAAAATGCTCTCTGAAAAATGCATAAGCGGACTGCGAATCAACCAGCAAAAAATAAGGCAACATCTTGACTCCTCGCTGATAACCGTCACTGCCCTTTCGCCTTATTTTGGCTACAGCAAATTAAGCCAACTCGTCAAAAGGGCTCAAAGCGAAGGAAAAAGCATAAAGCAGGCAGTAGTGGAAGAAGGGCTCCTTTCAGAAGAAGAATTTGAAAAAATCATGGCGCCGCACAGACTCATTCGTCCTTCCGCCCCCCTCCAACTAAAAAAGAAACCAAGCAACTAACCTGCTATTCTTTTAAAATCTCTCTTTTTCAATAGGTGGCGTAAAATCAAAAAAGGAGACTTCTTTGTCTTCTGAATAGGGGTGGATTTATGTACCCTCCGCAGCAGCAAGCATACGATCGGGCAATAACAGTGTTTTCGCCTGATGGAAGGCTTTTTCAAGTGGAATATGCCAAGGAGGCAGTCAAAAGAGGAGCAACTGCAATTGGGATGATTTTTGATGGGGGAGTGCTTTTGGTGGCATACAAAAATGCACCATCCAAGCTGCTGGTTCCTGAATCCATGAAGAAAATTTTTGAGATTGACAAGCACATTGCAGCCACAGCGTCAGGCTTGATTGCGGATGCAAGGCGCCTGGTGGATGTAGCCAGGTTGGAGGCGCAAAGGCACCGCTTGGCTTATGCCGAGCCTGCCTCGGTTGAATCTATTGCAAAGGAGCTTTGCGACCTGATGCAAGTCTATACTCAATACGGCGGGATAAGGCCATTTGGAGTTTCGCTTCTGATTGCAGGTGTAGACAGCGCCCCCCGGCTGTATGAGGCAGAGCCTTCGGGCGCACTGACAGGCTATCTTGCCGACGCGGTTGGTGCAGGAAAGAAAGAAGTAGAAGAATTCTTTGAAAAAGAATACAAAGAGAATCTTTCGCAAGATGAGGCAATAGCTTTGGCAATCAAAGCCCTCAAAAAGTCAGGCGACTTGTCTATTAAGCCTGAAACAGTGGAAATTGCAATTGCGACCACCAAAAAGAAGGAATTCTCTATCCTTTCACAAAAGGAAGTGGAAAAATACCTAAGATGAGGAAGTCGTATGGCAAGCCTTGAAAAGTCCATACTTGCGCATATTGACATCAACGGAGAGCGGTTTGAGATTGTAGTGGATCCTGATTTAGCATATCTTTTCAGGACAGGACAAAAGAAAGAGATTGCAAACATCCTTACAGTCGAGGATGTGTTCAAGAACTTCAGGAAAGGAGAGAGGCACACAACAGCTTCGCTTCAAAAGGCGTTTGGGACTACTGATATTTCAAAGATTGCTGAAAGGATACTGAAAAACGGTGAAATTCAGCTGACTGCCGAACAGAGAAAAAAGATGCTTGAGGAAAAAAAGAGACAAATAATTGTAATCATTGCAAGGCAGGCAATCGACCCGCGCACAGGCGCGCCGCACACCCAACTGAGGATTGAGCAGGCTTTAGAGGAGGCAAAAGTCCACATTGATGCGTTCAAGGATGCAACAGAGCAGATAGACGATGTGATAAAAGCTCTTCGGCCAATTATCCCCTTGAAATTTGAGCAAGTGAAGGTTGCAGTAAAGGTGCCCCCAGAGTTTGCTCAAAAAATCTACGGCACTCTGAAGGGGTACGGCATACAGAAAGAAGAGTGGACAAGCGACGGAAGCTTGATAGTTGTGATTGAAATGCCTGCAGGAATGCAAGGCGAATTTTATGACAGGATAAACAAGCTTACTTCAGGAAGGGTGGAAACAAAGCTGTTAAAATAAGGTGCAAATATGGTTGAAGGAAGAATAGTAATGCCAGGTGAGCTGATTTCTGATCGCGAAGAGCACATCAGTTATGCGTTTGTGGACAAGGGCAAAACCTATTCCACAGTTGTCGGGCTGTATTCTAATGGGAAATTGGTCCCACTGGAGGGCCCATATGACCCACTTCCGGAGGATACTATTGTAGGAATAATTACAGAAGTCAAATTCTCAGGCTATACAGTTGACGTAAATTACGCATATCCTGCTTTCCTTTCAAGCAGGGATTCGCGCGAGCGGTTTGCGCTTGGTGATGCAATTCTTGCCAAAGTGCTTTCAATCAACGAGGTAAAAGATATCGAGCTTACTGATGCAAAAAGGCTCCCCCCAGGAAGCTTGGTGCGTGTTTCCCCTGTAAAAGTGCCCCGGATAATAGGAAAAAGGAATTCAATGATTGACATGCTTCAGGCTTCTACAGGATGCCATATTTTTGCAGGAAGGAACGGATATGTTTGGATAAGCGGCAAGGGCAACAGCGTGCTTGCGGAGAAGGCTTTGCGCATGATTGAGGTGCAGGCGCACACGCAAGGACTTACTGATCGTGTTGCTGCGTTCCTCAAAGCAAACAAACTTTAGGTGATTTGGATGAGCGATTCTTCTTTGAATCCGCCAAAATTGCTGGTCGAAGGAAAAAGGCTGGATGGGCGAGGGCTGGAGGATTTGCGACCCATCAAAATAGTTGCAAGAGTGCTCAACGATGCAGAAGGCTCTGCATACATTGAGTGGGGAAAAAACAAAATCCTGGCAGGGGTATACGGCCCGTCCGAATGCATACCGCGGCATGACCAATCACTTTACCGCGCCATCATAAAGTTCAGATACAACATGGCGCCGTTTTCCGGTTTGGAGGAGCATGGAAAAAGCGGGCCAAGCAGAAGAAGCAAAGAGCTTTCAAAGGTGCTCAAAGAAGCATTTGAAAACCTCATCATTTCCGAAAACTTCCCAAAAACGCAAATAGAAATATATGTCGAAGTGCTTCAGTCCGACGGTGGCACTCGCTGTGCGGCACTGACTGCTGCGGCAGTTGCTTTGGCAGACGCAGGAATCCCAATGAAAGACCTGCCATGCGCGGTTGCAATCTGCAAAATAGATGGGCAGATGGCAATTGACCCGTCCAAGGAAGAGGACAATTTTGGCGAGTCCGATATGCCCATTGCATTTGCGATGCGCAACGGGGACATCCTGCTTTTTCAGATGGACGGCATGCTTACAAGAGAGGAGCTGCTTAAGGGGCTTGAGATGGCAAAAAAAGCAGCAGAAAATATACACAAAATACAAGTGGAGGCAATCCGCCGGGTTTATGAGCAGCCAAGTGAGGAGCGCCTCTTGGTGATAAAGTGATTTTATGGAAATAATTGATGAAATAAAGCGAGACATGCTTTTTTCCTTCCTCAGCCGAGGCAGAAGGGCAGACGGAAGGGGGATGTTGGATTGGCGCAAGATTGTAGTGCAGCCTTCGCCCCTTCAGAATGCAGAAGGCTCTGCGCTGGTCGCAATAGGAAAAACACAGGTGATAGTCGGCATAAAGTTTGACATCGCAGCGCCATTCCCTGACAAGCCAGACGAAGGCATACTTTCAACTTCCGCAGACCTCCTTCCACTTGCTTCCTCCATGTTTGAGGCAGGTCCACCGTCGGATGAGTCCATAGAGCTTGCCCGCGTGGTTGATCGCGGGATAAGAAGCGCAAATGCAATAGATTTGAAGTCTTTTTTCATCGAGGAGGGCAAAGTACTTGCCTTGTATATAGATATTTCGGTGCTTGACCACGACGGCAATATGTTTGATGCTTCTGCACTTGCAGCAATGCAGGCTCTCCTTTGTACGAGGATGCCCAAAGTAGAGGACGGGAAAATCATCCGAGGGGAATACGCTGGGAAGCTATCCATAAAAGAAAAAGTGGTAAGCTGCACTTTCGGCAAGCTTGGGGATAAGGTTTTTATAGATCCTTCATTAGATGAAGAGCGCGGCATGGATTGCCGACTCACTTTGGCCACCACCAGCACGCATATTTGCGCTGGTCAAAAAGGAGGCTGGGGTGCGCTTTCCTACAAGGACTTGGTGGAGCTTTCGGATATTGCTTTCAAGAAGGGCAATGAGCTCCGCGCTATGCTCTCAGAGTAAGGTGGTTGAATGGCAGACAAGAACGTAAGATACGGAGCAGAGATACGCAAGCAAGCTGCCAAAGTGGATGCTTTAAAATCTTCCTTGTTCATCTGCCCGCAATGCAGTAAAAAGAAAGTAAAAAGGAAAGGCAATTCGCTTTGGGCTTGCCGCTCATGCAAAGCGGTGTTTGCCGGCGGGGCATACTCTCTTTTCACCCCTTCAGGCGAAGTCGCGTTGCGGCTAATTGAGGAATACAAAAAGAGGTAATGTTATGTATATCTGCCCAAAATGCAACAAAAAGATAGCTTCTTTGGACGGCAAGTTTACAAGATGCCCGCATTGCGGCCATCGCGTACTTTACAAAGAAAGGGAGCCTGTTGCCCGCGAAGTTTCAACAGATTAGTGGTGGGATGCTGGTATCCACCTCAAAGTCAAAATCAAAACTTTGCCGCAAAATAGCATTAATTTTATCCCGCGCAATTCCCCATGCGGTATATTTTGGCAGAGGGCAACGATCAATTTTGCGCCTTGCCAAGCACGCAGCAGGGCGCAGGTTTGAAAGGATCTGCATTGTCTCCCCTCATAAGATTTATTTTTTCGGGCTGGATGGCGGTAAAATTGAGGCTGTGGGCGCAATTTCGATTAAGAAAGTTTTGCTTGCCCTGTTGCCCAAAGTGCCGCCTTCAGGCAACCTCCATTTTTCTGGGCCAAAATCCAAGCTGCTTCATAAGCTTTTTGGGCCGATTTTCTGTTCAGAAGGCCAGGATTACTTTATTGCTGCAACAAAAAAGGCGTTTTGCCTAAAAAAAGGCAAGCAAAAATTGCTGGAGCTTGAGGTGGATTATGAGCAAAAAGGCTGCATATGAGGCATCGCTTTCCTTCCCGTTCAGCTCAGCTGATTCCTTGAAGGCAGCCTATGACTCGCTTATTGCAGAAACTGAATTTTCAAAAAAAGGAAAATCAAAAATATTCATTAAAGGAAATGCGCTGGTGGTGAAGATATGGGCAGAAAATTTGACAAGCTTTAAGGCATCTTTGAGCTCTTATCTTCGCCTCATGCAAATCATTAAAACCCTTGATGAAGCTTAATGTTTGCGGAGGGAAATCTTATGGCACAACCACTTAGAAACCCAGAGGAATTACAAAAAACTCTGAATGAGTTTGAAGAGCTTTCCAGGCAGATGCAAATTATGGCAGCCCAAAGGCAGCAGCTTTCCTTTCAAGTAGAAGAGCTGAAAGTTGCCGAAGAAGCAATCTCCAAGCTCGGCAAGGAGACAATTTATCGTGCAATAGGCCCGATTTTGGTTGAAACTTCCAAAGCAGACGCCTTGGCAGACATAAACGAAAGAAAAGAGCTTTATGACCTTCGTATCGGCATGTTGCTTAAGCAGGAAGAAAAATTGCGGCCAAGGCTGGAAGAACTCAGGGCTCAGTTAGAAAAAGTTCTTAAAGAAAAGCAGCAGTGAGCCAATATGCCTGGCAATCCGTATCCTTCATCTTGGCGCAAAGTACTTTTCAGCCTAAAAAAGCGAAAGAAAATAGTTGTCACCTCGCATTCGCTTGCGGATTTGGATGCGGTCTGCTCTGCGGTGGCGCTTTGCCGCTTTTTTGGCAAAAAGTGTATATTTGCACTGCCGGATTCACCTTCTGCTGCAGCAAGGCATTTTTTGGAGTATGCGCAGGCAACAGCCGCTTTTTTTTCACAAGTCAGCCTGCAGCAAGATGATGCATTGGTGGTAGTGGATTGCTCTTCCTCCGCATTAGCTTCGCATTTGGCAGGAAGGCAGCCTGACCTTTCAATTGATCATCACAGCAGCTCTTCCCCACTCCCTTCAAAAAAGCGGATAAACGACCCTGCGGCCTCTTCAACCTGCGAAATGCTTTACTTTCTTTTGAAGCCAAAAGACAAGCTTTCTTCTATTGCCCTTCTGCTAGGCATCCTCTCTGACAGCGCAAGCTTCCAAAGCGCAACCAGCCGGACATTTGAAGCAGTTTCTCGCCTTCTTGAGCAAAGCGGCCTTTCCTATTCCTCTTTGAGGCAACTTGCCTTTGCTCCCGCTTCGCTTTCTGAAAGGATTGAAGCGCTTCGGTCATGCCAGACAGTATGGGCAGAAAGAGTAGGGCAGCGCATAATTGCAACTGCTTTTGCAAAAAGCCACGAAGCGCATTTTGCAAATTTGCTGGTAGCAATGGGTGCGGATTTGGCATTTGTAGGTTATGCAGGAAACGAAGGAAGGATTTCTGCAAGAATGGGCCTTTCAATGAAAGGCATAGTGCATCTTGAGCAGATTATGGCAGAGGTTGGCAAAGTACTTGGAGGTTCAGGTGGTGGGCACGAGCTTGCTGCTGGGGCTTCAGGAAACAGGCAAAATGTTAAAGAAGGTCTGGATGTTTGCGTTAAGCTGGCGCAAGACCAGATTCTTTCATACGAATCAGGCAAAATCAAAAAGATCGAATGGTAATATCCAAATGAATATAAATTTCCCTCTGCTCGTATAGTGTGGTTTTTATGGGAATTGCCGCAATCGTGGGGGCGCAGTGGGGCGACGAAGGTAAAGGCAAAGTAGTGGACTTTTATGCTTCCAAAGCGCATATTGTGGTCAGGTTCAATGGAGGGGCAAATGCAGGGCATACAATCGTGCACAAAGGCACAAAATACAAATTCCACCATCTTCCCTCCGGCTCGCTTTACAAAGGCAAGGTCAACATTATCGGAAACGGGATGGTGGTGGACCCAAAAAAGCTTCTGGAAGAGATTGAGCAAGTGAAAGCCTGCGGCTCCAAGTTGATGATTTCTCCGCGCGCACACGTGGTGCTTCCTTACCATTTCTTTTTGGATGGGGCAGAAGAAGAAGCCAAAGGCTGGCTTGCAGCTGGAACCACAAAAAGAGGGATCGGCCCATGCTATTCTGACAAGGCAGCAAGAATCGGAATCAGAATGGGCGAATTTGTCAATCCAGAAATCTTCAAGCAAAAACTTCGCCTTCTGCACACCCTCAAGACTGCAATGCTGCAGCACGTATACAATAAAGACTTCCCATACTCCGAAGAGCAAATTTTCCTTCAATATTCCGAATATGCTTCCAGGCTTGCAAAATATGTTCAGGATCCAATTCCGTTTTTGCAGAAAGCCATCCAGGCAAAAAGAAACATCCTGTTGGAAGGTGCGCAAGCCACCATGTTGGATATAGATTTTGGGCTTTACCCATTTGGCACAAGCAGCAGCACCACTGCAGCAGGCGCCTGCATCGGCAGCGGAATCCCACCCAGCCAAATCAACCACGTCATCGGTGTTGTCAAGCTTTACACTTCCAGGGTGGGAAGCGGCCCCCTGCCTACGGAGATTACAGATTCAACTGCAGATTTCATAAGAAACAAAGGAGGCGAATTTGGAACCACCACAGGCAGGCCAAGACGTGTGGGCTGGCTTGATTTGGTCACTTTGCGGTTTGCGGCTGCAGTGAACGGCTTTACAGGCCTTGCACTCACTCGCTTGGATACTCTTTCGGACGTAAAAAATGTGAAGGTCTGCACACATTACCTGTTCAAAGGAAAAAAGCTTCTATTTCCGCCTTCTTCATATTGGGAGCTTTCCGAATGCAAGCCAGTGTATGCAGAATTTGATGGATGGGAAGACTTAGGACCAAAGGGCTGGTCCTCTGTAGCAAGAAAAGGCTTTTTTGCTCTTCCAAAAAATGCCAGGGAATACCTCACTTTCATTTCACGCTCTTTAGGAATCCCTATAGTTTTTGTCGGTGTTGGTGAAAGTAGGCAGGATGCTATTGTTTTAAAAGAGATTTTCAAATGATAAGGGTGCCGCCCCTGTAGCTCAGTGGTAGAGCGCGTGCATGGTAAGCACGAGGTCGCGAGTTCAATCCTCGCCGGGGGCTTTGTTACTTTATTATAATCGAATGCGGCTTTGGAGCGCTTTTCCATTAATATATATTTTTAAACACTATTTACAATAATGAGCAACATGCAAAGCAACGTTTACCCAAAGCCAGCCAAGGCTGTCCAAATCGATGTCAACAACTGCTTAGTGGGAACCATCGCCAGAAGAAAAATATCTGCTTTCAGAAAGTTCCTGCTGGAGTCCGAAGTCTATCCAGAAGAAGTCCGCAAAAAATGGGCAGAGCACAAAAACACCCTCCAAGAAAGCCTACTTATGGCACGCATCCACTATGCCGACCAGCTCATCTATAAGATTCAGACACAGCTCAGCCAGATTGAGCCAATACTTTCAAGAAAGGAAACATGGGTCAAGCAAGTGTCGCTTGAAATATCAATGGTGGAGTCGGAAATAGCGAAGCTGCAAAATTTGCAAAAGAGGACAGCAGATTTAGTGTCTTCTGTTTTATTAGTAGAAGAGGAGCGCAAGAGGCAAGAAGCAGAGATTTCTGAAAACTTCAAAAGGGTAGGTGAAAAATTTTCATACATAGAGCTGAAACCAGAATTGGTTGACAGACGCATCATCTCCCCCAATCTCAAAGCCCACCTCAAGAAAAATATAAGGTCTCTTGCCGCCCAATCTGAAGAAATCATGCCACATGCCGGCAAAGAAAGTGACGACCTTTCTATCCAATTGGGCTTGACCAACGGGATATTCGATACGGTTGGAGCCATTTATCCAGACTACCCTATTTTTATCATGTGCAAGTTTTTGCTTGAACAAAAATCGCCTTTTGATGTTTTCCTGCAGCAGGCAAAAGCTGAAGGGATTGCAGTAAATAGCTTGCAGGATTTGCTTACTCTGAGTCCCAGTGAAAAAATCAGGGCAAAAGAAATGTGCAATGAAATTGTTTCAGCAAAGAAAAACTTATCCATTTCGTTGAAAAAGCTGAAAAACTCGGTCCTTCTTGCAAGGAAATCGCTCCAGAAGGACATTTTTGCTCCAGAGGCAATTTTGGAGTCAGAAAGTACGCTATCTGAAGCATCCAAATTCATTTCTTTTGCAGAAACTTTCTATATCTCCCAAATGAACGCCTTTGAAGCACTTTCAAAATATTTCATTGCACAAGAAAAATGCAAAGCTTTGGAGGAAAGGAAAAAACGGCTTTCAGAAAAGCTTCACTCTTCTTACGAGTATTGGAGGCTCAAAAAGCTTCATGAAATTCTTTCTTCAAGGCTCAAGCGCATCAAAACAGCAAATGAGGAAGCCAAAATTGCGCTGGACAAACTAAGCCAAAAAATCTACCTCAAAGAGTACTACGCAAAAATAAGAAAGCAGAATGCATCAACCAGACTTGAAGCTTATGTCATGCGCCTTGAACAAGATGAGAACAAAGCGCAAGCTTCTGCATACGAAAACTTCCATGTTTTCACCAAGAGCAAGCAGTGGCCCATGCAAAAAGATTTGCCTGAAGCACGATACCAAGCTTTCATTTCTGCAGCAAAGGAGCAGTTTAAGGACTTTCTCAAAAAATATCCTCACATGTCTAGCTCATTCGAGGCCACCCTATTTCACCTTGCAAGAATCTTCATTGAGGACGGCGGTCACCTGAACAGAAACAAACTAAATGGATTTTTCCAATCAAGAATAAAACAAGAGTACCTCCCAAACAGTAATGCGGTGCTCATAAGGCTTGGGATGAATAGCTCCAACGAATACCGCTTTTTGATAGATATTACAGACAGCAGGCAGCCTTTAATTCTGGTGGCTGCAATAAAGCAGGAGACCAGAAGATTCCTCAAAAGGATAGTGCAGGGAAATTACTCTTCCGAGCGCTCCAAGGCACTAAATGATGGGCGAGGCAATCTGTTTTTGATGCTTCAGTAATCAGCTTAAATCTCCACCCTCTCGCCCATTGCAGGCGCATGTGCATCAAAGCCCTCTATTTTCAACTCCTCAGCAAATTCAGAGCACCTGTCCCCATGCACGCAGAAGACCTTCTCAGGCCGAAGCCTTTCAACTAACTCAAAAAGCTCGCTTCTTCCCGCATGCGCAGAAAAATCCAAATAAGCATACTTTGGCTTTGGCTTTATTTTTACTCCGTCATATTCCACATACCCAAAGTTCAAAAGGTTGTGCCCATTTGTCCCTTCCACACAATAGCCTGTAAAAATTGCCATGGACTGCGGGTTCATCTGCAGAAGGTAGGAAAGAGCAGGCCCGCCCTGAAGCATCCCTGCGGTTGCAATTATTACACAGGGTTTCCGCAGCACCTTCCTCCTTTCCCTCTTGTGCATTATCGGGGTGCAAGTTTGCATGTCCTGCCTGAAGCGCTTGAAGTCTTTGACATAGGCAGAATAGCGCGAAAGTTCTTGGGAAACTTTCCAGCCCATCCCGTCCACGTAAATTTCAACATCTTTATTCATGGTTCTTATTATTCTAATCAGTTCTTGCGTCCTTCCTATTGCAAAGGCAGGAAAAAGCACATTCCCTCCCTGCTCAAGCGTTTCCTCAATGTATCTGCCAAGCTGAATTTCAAGCTCTCTGCGGGGCGGATGGTCGCGGTCTGCATAAGTGCTTTCAATTATAAGCACGTCCGGATTTTTTGAAGGGAACTCGCAATGGAAAGTTGTCCTGGTTTCTTCAATTTTGAAATCCCCAGAATAAATTATCCTTTTGCCGTCTTGTTCTACTTCTGTGAATGCGGCCCCAGGTATATGGCCTGCATTGTGCAGGGTAACTACGGCGTCCCCGCATTCGTACTCTTTCTTGTATGAAAGTCTGCTGCAGTTGTCCTCCATTTTTTTCAAATGCACAGGCTTGAATGGGAACTCTCCCCTTTTTGCCATTATGTTGATAGAGTCTTGGATTATTATTTTGCCAAGCGCAAGGGTAGGCGGAGTGCAAATAAGCTCAGGTGCCCCTTTTTTGTAAAGGTAAGGAAGAAAGCCCGTATGGTCCAAATGGGCATGCGATGCAATTACAATTTCAGGTTGGGTCGGCGGCGCAAGAGGATATACCTCTTCTGAATGGATTTTCAGCCCGCAGTCAAGCATCACTTCCTGGCTTCCGCTAATTTGTATGCAGCTTCTGCCTACTTCTTGAGCCGAGCCAAGAAAAGTCAAATGCATGCTAAAACAATAACCATCAAATCTATAAACCTGCCTTACAGGATTTTAGAAAAATGGCGCAATTTTTGAGTTAAGCTATTAAAATTTAGTGCAGAATTCCGTCTGATGTCAGACCTAAATTTTCTTGATTTGGTCATCTTGAAGAAAATAGACGCTGATTCCACAGTTGAAAAATTCGGCAGCCTCATCAACACCTCTTTTTTTGAAACTGCGAACTTGCTTGGCACCATAAAGCTGAAAGGCTACATAAACATAGAATCTTCTATCGGCGGCGCCTCTTCAGTATACTTGACTGAAGAAGGCAAAAAGATACTTGAAGTTGCTTCCCAAAAGGCAAAGGAGCCACTCAGCCCCCTAGATAATGCCATTTTGCAGGTACTTGCCTCGGGCGCGCGCGACTTGGATTCAATGCAGCACGCCCTCAATATCCGAAGCAGCGATTTGGCTTTCCACATAAACAAGCTAGTTGAGCAAGGCTTCATGGATTTTGAGGTGCGCTCCGCCAAGGTGCACTTCCTTCTTACAGAATCCGGCTTCAACATCACAGGAAGCATCAAAGCAAGCACCTTTCCTGGCACGCAGCAGGAAGTCCCATCCAGGCAAGAGGGTGCTCCAATTGCCCCGCCATGGGTGAACCCAGCAGACATAAGAGGCAGGGAGCAAAAAGTCAAGGAAGACGTTGCGCATTTAATTGAGCCGCAAAGCGGCGCCCGGGAGGAAAAAAAGCCAGAAACCCAGCTTTCTGAAGAAGAACAAAAAAAGAAATTGAAGCTCAAGCGCACCTTTTCAAAGTTGCAGTTTTACTTTTTTGAATACGCGCCATACATCATTTTGATAGCTACTTTGCTTGCAGTAATTGCAGGCGCGCTATTCTTGTCTCTTGCAAAAATATCGTGAGGAATATGGATTTTCAGCTTCTTTCAAAATATAAAATCAACCATCCCAAATTCGCATTTTGCACCTCTGCCGAAGAGGCAGCAAAGGCGGCCGCAAAATTAGGCTTTCCTGTTGTACTGAAAATTTCCTCACCTGAGGTTTTGCACAAGTCAGATAAAGGCGGGGTAATTTTGAACCTTTCCAGCCAGCAACAAGTCAAAGAGTCATACTCAACGCTTCTTGAGCGGTTTTCAGGGGTAAAAGTGGACGGGGTTCTTGTACAGAAAATGGTTGATACAAAGGATTCTGTGGAGCTTATCATCGGAGGGAAAAGAGATAAGCAGTTTGGGCAGCTTATAATGCTGGGGCTAGGCGGCATTTTTGTAGAGGTTTTTCACGATGTAAGCTTTAGAGTTTGTCCGATCTGCAGAAGCGATGCTGAAGAGATGCTTCGCGAGCTTAAAGCATACCCTCTTCTTACAGGCGCCCGCGGGAAAAAGCCAATCAACCAAAATGCAGTTGTGGGGATGCTGCTCAAAGTCTCCGAGCTTTTGCTCAAAGATGACCCATTGGAATTTGATTTGAACCCGGTGATTGCCAGCCCAAAAGGGTGCATTGCAGTGGATATGCGGCTGCTGAAGTGATATTATGCTGCCAAAAAAGGTGAAGAACCTAGAAGCGGTTTTCAACCCAAGCAGCGTTGCAGTGATTGGAGCAAGTAGAGAGCCAAACAAGATAGGTCATGTGATCTTGAAAAATTTTGTGGATGGCGGCTTTGCAGGCAAAATCTACCCAATCAACCCAAACACAAACGAGATTTTGGGGTTGAAAGCCTATCCTTCGGTGCTGGATGTGAAAGAAAGCATAGATTCAGCAGTTATTGCGGTGCCTGCAGCGGCAGTAGCACAAGTTTTGGAGGAGTGTGGCAAAAAAGGCATCAAAGGCGTGGTGCTCATAACAGGAGGGTTTTCGGAAGTTGGGAACGTTGAAGGCGAGGCGCAGATTGCAAGCATTGCAAACAAATACGGCATGGCTTTGATAGGTCCAAACTGTATGGGGGTCATCACCCCTGCAAGCAGGGTGGATAGCGTCTTTTTGCCGATTTACAAGCTGGGCAGGCCAAGGGTTGGCGGCATTTCATTTATCTCCCAGTCTGGCGCAGTAGGGGGCTGCATCGTAGACCTTGCAGCCCGAGCTGGGATTGGGATGAGCAAATTCGTGTCTTACGGAAACGCAGCAGTGATTGATGAGTCTGATTTGCTGCAGTACCTTGCATCAGACAAGCAAACCGAGATTATAGTTGCCTATCTGGAAGGAGTGAAAGACGGGAAAAAATTCCTCTCAATTGCCAAAAAGATTACGCGCAACAAGCCTATTGTCATTTTGAAGGCAGGCAAAAGCGCTGCAGGCGCAGAGGCAGCTCAGTCGCACACAGGTTCGCTTGCAGGCTCTGCAGAGGCTTACAAGGCAGCCTTCAAGCAGGCAGGCATTATTGAAGCAGACACGCTGGAGCAGCTTTTCGATTTTGCAAAGATTTTTGACCAGGTACTCCCATGCGGCAACCGCATAGGAATCATAACCAATGGGGGAGGAATGGGTGTCCTTGCTACTGACTCGCTTGAAGAAGAAAATCTGAAGCTTGCGCAGTTTTCAGAAGAGACAAACAAGCTGCTTCGCTCCTCCCTCCCGCAATATGCAAATGTGCGCAACCCGTTGGATTTGATAGGCGATGCAGATTCCCATCGCTATGAAGTTGCATTAAACGCACTGCTAAAAGATGACAACGTGGACATTATCTTGCTTATTATCCTGTTTCAGACAGTCGGCATTGACAGCTCAGTGGTAAATATCGCAATCAGGGCATCCGACCAAAAGAAAAAGCCGATAATTGCAGTCTGCACTGGCGGGGAATACACAGAAATGCACAAAAGAATCCTTGAAAGCTACGGGGTGCCTTCCTATTCTTCTCCTTCTTCTGCAATGAAGGCAATCTCCAAGTTCCTGCAATATGCTAGACATTACTCAAAGTTCCATGAGCTTGTCTGCCCGCACCTCATCAAAAAGTCAAAGTGAGCCTTTTGTTTTGCTCCTGTTTTTTGCTTTTATGCCTTTCTTTTGTTTTGAGATATTGGTAAAGCGAGTAGGCGCTTGCAATAATCGCAGTCACAATTGCAGGGAATATAAGAAGCCACAGCCTCGCATCCCCCTGCACCACCAACCCTACCAGCGCAAGGACGCCGCATATCCAAAAAAGCTTAGCAGCCAGCCTATTTGTCTTTTCCCATATTCTCTCATCTGCAAGAGTCCAGGGCGTGCGCACTCCGATAAAGTAGTTCCTCTTTGTGAAATTCAGCATATATCCAACATAGAAAAACAAAATGGCAACAGATATCACAACAATCAAAACCAAGTCCACGTTTTTCCAATAGCCCAAGCTTGGCAGCAAGGCAGCTACATGGATTGCGCACATCACAAAGACAAGCAGTATCTTAAATCCCAGAAATTGCTGCTTGAATTCTTCCAGATTTTCTTTGTAAACTTCTATCTTTGGGATTACTGAAAGTCCAATGTAAATTATCAGCGTCACGATCGGAAGAAGATAGGCGGCAGAGGTTCTCGGAACCCATAAAACCGAATCCTTCCCTGAGATGAAATGTATTGGTATTTCCTCTTTTTCATTGGCTTTAAGCAGAGGCTCTGCATATACTGAGATTGCAAACATGAGCGCAATCATGAGCAAAGGCAAAATCTCCCTATGCAATTTCTTCACCCCTTATTTTTCCTTTGAGAAGAATTATAAAGTGAAATCAAAGAAAGCTATGCATTATGCTTTCAGTCCAGTTTGGGAAAAAGGAGATTGCGTCCTTGCTTGCTGCCTTGTTGATCGCATTTGCAGCAGTAGTTGCTTTCAAGCACCTACCGCAACTGAGGCATATAGGCTATTTGGAAATTTTTGTAGCATCTTTCCTTTCTTCGGCCACCATCCTTCTTCCTCTGCCTGGTTTTGCACTAGTTTTTGCAGCAGCCTCTTATCTTAATCCTCTTCTTTTAGGCTTGGCCGCAGGCGTGGGCTCTGGGCTAGGTGAAATTTCAGGATTTATGGCTGGGCTGGCAGGGCACAGCACCGTAAAGCAAACCAAATTCTTCAAATTGCACCAGTCCCAAATAAGAAAATACGGAAGCGCTGCAGTATTTGTGCTTGCTGTCATTCCAAACCCAGTTTTTGATGTAGTGGGGATGGCCGCCGGAGCCCTCAAAATGGAGTGGTGGAAATTCTTGGTAGCTGCCATTGCAGGCAAGTCGCTTCGCTACATGGTTCTTGCTTTCCTTGGCGAATTTTCCTCAGCTTGGGTATAGTGGGCCGGAAGAGATTTGAACTCTTGACCTTTCGATTTCAAAGCCGCCAAAGCTTGGCAGCTTATCAGTCGAACGCTCCAACCAGGCTAAGCTACCGGCCCGCTGCCAAATTAAATTTCTGATAGATTTTAAAAAGACCTACACTGGCAAAGAGGCTTCAACTTTCCGGAGGCTGTTTTTTGTAGACTTTTGCAGTTACTTCAACATCCGGAGCAAGCTCATTTCTTTTTTTGAGCGCTTCAAGATAATCTTGCTGGATTTTCTCAAAGTAGACCGTCTCCTCCTCTGTCAATTTCCTTGCCTGCTTTTCTGCAGTTTTTGCCTGGATTTTTGCAAGCAGCTGAGCAATCCTTTTTTCATTTTCATCAAACTCTGCTGCTTTTGAAGCATCAATCCAAACCACCCGCCCTCCGATACTTCTTTGCACCTCGTCCACGGGCCTCAAGTCAGCAAATTCAAATTTTTTTTTATCCAAGGTAAAATTCCCAGAAACTATTACGCAGTTCCTCCCCAGTCGTGCGGCAAGGTTCACCAGCTCCTGCTGCTTTTCTTTTGGAAGGAAGGAAACATCTACTTCGCCGCCTTCATTGTTTTCTATTATGTTTCTGAGGGCGTCTGCTTCCCGCCGCGGAATTGTATTTAGCAGAATTGTAAGCTTTGCAATGTCTTCTCTTTTTTCAAAATTGTTCTTTACAAATGCAGCCCTCTTTTTCATAAGCTCATAAAGATAGCCGCTTTTTGTCTGCACTGCCTGCTCAAGCTCTGCCCTAGAATAGTTGTTTATCTGGCGAGTGTATTCTTCTATTTCCTTCCTGTTCAGCACGACGTTTACCATGTCAGCAGCTTCAAGCTTTTCTGCTATCGGAAGAAGCTTTTGCTCCACTGCAGCAATTTCATCCTCAATTGCCTTCAAGTGCAGATCGCCTGGTTTTGCGCCAGAGCGCAGCAGCAAATCCTTTTTGAACACCAACTCGTTTTTCTTGCGCGAAAGTACCGCGTGCTCCACCAGCTCACGACTAGAAATTACAATAGTGCGCTCTTCCATGCTTTAACTTCTGAAGTAAAGTTTATATTAATCTTTTTTGGGGAGGGGGGCGCAACAAAAGTAGGGTGTGGGAGGTGAATAACAGCGCCCCCATATCCCCAAAAACATTTGGTCGCCTTGCAATCTCTTGCAAGCATCATTTTATGCTGTACAGCACCGCCCTTCCCACCTGCCTTTTTGAAAGCAGGCCCATTTCATACATCCTGTTTAGGCGGAAGCTGGCAGCATTTTTCCCTTTGTATCCGAACCTCCTGCGGACATCCTCCGCAGAAACATGACCTTTTTTCCTGACAAATTCCAATATCTCCTCATCCACCTGCGGAAGCAAAATCTCCTCTTGGGGAGCCCCCAACGCCCTTTCTATTGCCTCCAGCCGAGATTCTATCTGCGCGAATTTCGCCTCCATCTGCGAAATCAGCGTTTTCAGCAGGCGGTTGGTGTTTTCCTTTTCGGTTGCAGCAGTGTGCATGAGCGCAGCAAGCACAACAGGGTCTTTCAGCTTCTGGATGTCGTTTTCAAGAGGCACCAGTACCTCGTTTCTTATCTCTTCGATTGCTTCTTTTCCGGACCCTTCACCGATAGGCTTATATTCTTCTTTCTTGTTCATTCTCTCACGCTTGATGCGTTTGCGTCATGCAAATATCATGCAACTGTCATGATTTAATCATGATAACTTATTTAAATCTTTATGATTGTTCGTCGATAATTTTCCAAAAATTTTTTACATGTTATACAACTTTTTGACATGAAAATTCTACCAAGAAAACCGCGAAACCTATTTAAACATATATTTCCACATTTTATGACATTTAGAGAGGATTTTATGAAAGTTCCACCTCAGCTTGCTCCATTTGGAAGCGCCCCTCAGTTGAAAATAGACAAGAAAAAGCATATTTTTACAGGAGACGAAGCCAAGGTTTCAAAAGTCACGCTTAGCCGGCCTTTCTTTGGCAAAAATGTCTTGGTAGAGCGGAAGATGGAGATTAATAAAAACCAAAATCCCGTATTATCCCCAAAAGTGTTCTTTTTTTACGAGTCAGGTAATTTGCCCAGAACGGTTGCACTTTCAAATTCCATCCATGGTCAGCTTCTTCATTATTACTCGCTAAAGCTTGCAGCAGCTTTGTTTGAGTCGAACTTCCCAAAAATGAGGGCGGTGCGCTTTTCATGCAAAGGCAGCAGAATCTTCTCTTCAATCTATTCTGATTTTGTCCCAGATGAAAATGCAGTGATCCCAAGGAAAGCCAAAGCTATGAAAAAATATTACTCTTTGGATGAAAGCAGGCGCCAGCAATTTAAGCTGATGCACGAGGCAAATGAAATCAAACTATGCAATAAGTTGCTTCCCTCTTTGGTTGAAATCTCAAATGCAGGATTTGTGCTTTCTTACCCCCTGACAAATTATCACTTTGCAAAGGGCAATTGCGTCTTCTTTGAAGTAGATGGCATCATTTTGGACAAGCTAATACTGCATCTTGATTTGCTGCCGCAAACCAGCCTCCAAGTCAAAAGAAGGGCTTGCGCTTACTTGGCGCTGGTGCTTGCAACTGCCATCCACGCGCAAGTATCAAACTTCGTTTCTCTTTATGGGGTAAAAAGGCTTGAAGAGGAAGGGGAAAACTTAGTGTTTTTTTACAACAATTACTTTGACAACTTTGCCTCTTTTGCCCGCCTCATGGTGAGGCTTGCAACCGATAAAAAATTCGCCGTTGGGGGGCGCCCCTTCCTGCTTTTCGAGCTTGGCTATGCAAAAAACGCGATTCCTTTTGATTTTCTCAAGTACAACCTAAACTTCTTTCACATTTTCCTTCTGGAATCAAAAAAAAAACAATTTTAAGCTTCCCCTTTTCTTTTTGGTGCGTATGCAGCAGAGGCAATCGCCAAAAATAATGGTGGATGCTCGTGAACCAGAGTACATTTGCGACTCGCTTGAGGCAGCAGGGGCAGAAATCCAAATCCTCACCCTTCCTTTAGGTGACTATCAGTTGTCTGAACGGCTGGTTGTTGAAAGGAAAACAAGGCAAGACTTTGAAGCCTCCATAGTGGATGGGCGACTGTTTTCTCAGATAGCTTTGCTTTGCAGTACCCTTCCCCGGGTGGTGGTTGTTGTCGAAGGGCTGCCATCTGAGCAGCAGCGCCTCTCAAAGAATGCACTTCTTGGGGCTTATGCATCTTTGATTTCTGACTTTGGCTGTTCATTGTTTTTCACTTCCTCTCCTGCCGCCACTTCAGAGCTTCTGTATGCACTTGCCTGCCATGAGCAGTTTGCAAGAAGGGAGCCACCACCTGCAATTCAAAAAAAGAAAGCCACTACGATGGCACAAAAGCAGCTTGCAGTAGTTGAATCTTTGCCCGGCATAGGGCCGAAGCTTGCCCGCCAGCTTCTGAATTATTTTGACACAATTGAAAATATTGCCACTGCGCCGGAAAGCGAGCTGATGCAGGCAGGCAAGCTGGGGCAAAAGAAGGCAAAGCTGCTTCGCCAGCTTTTCACCAGCCGATTCAAAGAGTAGCGCGGATGCTTTATAACAATTTACACATATATATTATGTCCTTCTTGCCTTCAGGCTGAAGATAGGTGGTGCGAATGGATGAAAAGATAATCAAAATCGTTGCAAGAAAGCTCCGCCAATATGAAGGCCAGCCCATAACTCAAGAGAAGCTGGCCGCAATTCGGGAGGCGGTTTATTCAGCAACCAAAACAAACAAATTTGCCTCTTTTGCAAATGTGAAAAAATGGGTCAAGGCTGCAAGGGCAATGATGAAAGTGCAGCAAAAGAAGGGAGAAGCCAAGGAGCAAAAATCTGCCACTCCTCAAGCCAAGCCGCAATCAACCCCCCAATCATTCAATTTTGAAGTCCCGCGGAGGGTGGAAGAAACCGTAAACATGATAAAGGATGAAATTTCGCCAGCTCCTCCAAAAGAAGTGGCTTTGCCTAAGCCCCAGATAGTGTTTGACAAAGTCTATCTTCAAAGCATAAAGTTTGAGATTGCAGGCATAAGGCAGACGATGGAAAGGGTCAGCAGGCAGCTTGACAAGCTTGAAAAGGAGCTTTCTAGCCACTCAAGCGAAGAGTAAGCTACAAGAATAAGGCTGTCCCGCCTTTGCCGCTTCATATTTTTATTTTTTTCATTCATTGTGGTTAGTCGGATGGGCATTTCAAGCAAGATTTCAATCGACGGCATGCAAATTGCCCTAGATGATGACGGGGCGGACGTGTGCTTTATTTCCCATGCCCACACAGATCACACTAAAGCTTTTTTCAAAGGGAAAAAAATCATAGCATCCGATGAGACTTTTCTTCTTTTAGGGCAGCAGCCCCCCCATTTTCCCTTGCCCAAGGGCATCTCCTTGCACCAGGCAGGCCATATGGTTGGCGCAAGGCAAATAAAGGCAGAATTGGACGGAGAAGTTTTCGTTTACACAGGCGATTTCTCCCTTCACAAAAGCTACACCGTGGAGCCTGCCAAAATATTGGAGTGCGAGACTTTAATGATTGATTCGACATATGCGCTTCCGCACCTACAGCTTCCACCAAGGTATCAGACAATAAAAAGGCTGGTGCGCTTCATCAAGGAAAACGAAAATAAAATAATCGTCTTTGGGGCCTATGTGCGCGGCAAAACTCAAGAGCTGGTGCGGCTGCTTAATGAAGAATGCAAAATCGCCCCAATAGTTTCCCAGCAAGCCTCGCATTTTTGCGAAATTTACAAGAAAATGGGCATAAAACTTGACTGGATTACGGCAGGAAGCAGCCAAGCAGAAGAGGCAATGAAGTCTTCCTTCGTTGCAATCATGCCGCTTTCTTTTGTCAATTTTTCTTTGGGCGCAAGGCTTTCTGAGGCATTTGGCATGGAGGTAAAAACAGCGGCTGTCAGCGGCTGGGCAGCATTCAGTCGATTTCCAACCGATGAAGCCTTTCCGCTTTCAGACCATGCCGATTTTCGCGATACTATGAACTACATTTATCAATCTGGCGCAAAAAGAGTAATCTGCGCCAACGCATCTGATGAAGAAGCTGCCAAGCACCTCAGAAAGCTTGGGATAGATGCTTATGCGAAATCCCTTCTGCAAGACGGGGTGCAAACCACCCTTGCAGCATGTACTTCAAAGGAAGTTTAGGCAGTGCATTTTAAAGGTTGTTTTGAAAATTCCACAGGTGGTGTTATGCCAGCTCCAAAAAAAGATGAGATGCTTGGGGAAATAAAAGGAAGGATCCCCCTTTATTCAAATGGAATAGATTTGTCAGGCCAAATTATCCTTTGCCAAGAAGGCGTAATAATCGAGGCGGACGGCAACACGTTGAAAGTCCCATTTCGCTATATCACTTTGCTTGAAAAAAGTGGAGATTTGCCTTTGGGCAAAGTAGGAGTGGAGATGGAAGTCTTTGACCAAGCAGGAAACAAGTATTATTATCACTTTGGCATGTCTGATACCCACTTTCTTACTCTCAAGAATGCCTGCAAAAAATTATAATTCTGCAAGCAAATTGTTTATCGGTGTGTTGATGGGCTGCAGCAAAGGCCAAACAATGATGGAGTATTTGGTTACTTATGGGTGGGCGCTTTTGTTGCTTCTCTTTGTTGTCGCTTTGCTAGTTTCCTCTGGCGCGTTTTCAATAGGTAATTTTTCCTCGCAAGAATGCGTCTTTCAGCCTGGCCTTCCTTGCCATTCGTTCATACTCTATCATGATTCAGCCTCAGGCCAAACGCAGCTTCTGTTTAGGATCTCAAATAATCTTGGCTTCCCGATAAACATTACACAGGTGAATTATACGGTGACAAACATAGGGCAAGAAGGAAGAAGGCAAGTCAGTGGCAATCTGCCCTACCCATCTTTTCTTTTCCCTGGAATGTCAGCCAATTTCTCGCAGAATTTCTCAGGCCATCTTCAGCCTCAGCCAAAAGAGTCCCGCACCATATCAGTCTCAATTTCATACCTTAATTGCAATGCAAATGCCTGCAGAGGGCCTTATCAGGCTTCAGGAAGGATTTCTGCAGCAGTGGAAAGAGGCTAAGCTGCATCAGAATTTTAAATTGTAGTGCAGTATTCTTGCCAAAGCAGCATCTCAGGCGACCAAAAGCTGCCAGGCAAGGCAATCGCTATGGTTTACATCAAGGGGTTGAAGTTCAGAGGATTCAAGTCCTTTCGCCGTGCTGAAGCTTCTTTTCCCAAGGGCTTAGTCTGTCTTGCAGGCCCGAACGGAAGCGGCAAAAGCAATGTCACTGACGGAATTAGATTTGCTTTAGGCGAAAGCAGCCTCAAGGCACTTCGCGCAAAAAAGGTTTCTGACTTAATCAACACTTCCTGCAGCTTCGGGGAAGTTACACTTTTTATCGACGGCGAAAAGCAATACGAAGTCAAAAGGGCAATAAAAGTGGAAGGGAAAGACGTCAAAACCCAATATAAAATCAACGGAAAGCGCTCCACCAGGATGCTAGTGCTGGAAGAGCTACGCCAATATGGGCTGGAAAGCGGTGCGCACAACATAATCGCACAAGGGCAAGTAGAGCGGATAATTGAAATGTCTGCCAAGGAGCGCCGCCAAATAATAGACGGGATTGCAGGGATTTCAGAATACGATGCAAAAAAGCAGGAAGCCCTCTCTGAGCTTGCAAGGGTTGATGAAAAAATAAACGAGGCAAACTTGGTACTTGGAGAAAGGCAAATTGCTCTTTCTGAGCTTGAAAAGCAGAAAGCAGAAGCCATCTCCTTCCTTGAGGCGCAGGAAAATTTCCGCAAAGCCAAAGCTTCACTGGTGTCTGCAGAATATTCCAAGCTAAGCAAGCAGCATTCCGAAGTAATCCAAAAACACTCAGAAGTATCTGCGCAAATTGCAGAATTGGAGCACCAAATTAGTGTGCTTTCATCCAGACTTAATGAACTGACGGCCCAAAAGAAATCAATTACAGACAAAATCACCTCAAGCGCAAGCAGGGAAGCAACACTGGACCAGATAGCGGATTTGAAAGAGAAAATAGGGGCAGATTCCGCAACGCTGCTGGCGCAGCAAAAGGAGGCAAAAAGGCTGGAGCTGGCAAATGAAGAAAACCTAAAGCAAATTGATTCCTGCAGGCATGCCCAAAAAGAGATACTGCTGCAGCTTCAGGAAATGCAAAAGAAACTTGCAGAGGTGGAAAAAGAAATAGCAAAATGGGAATCAGGTAGCGGCACGTCCGCAAATCAGGCAAGCCAAATCGCAGAAAAGCTGGAATCAATTTCTACCCAAATCGTCTCCCTCAAAGAGCAAAAGGCATCTGCCGAGGCTTTGCTTTCAAGCGCAGAAAAGATGCTTTCAATGAAAAAGCAGGAAAAAGAAAGGCTTTCTGCTGCACTTGGGACTTTTTCTGAGGCCAAATTGTCCGGGGAAGCTGAAATCTATAGGAAAGAAATTGCCGCACTTCAAGAAAAGTTGGATTCGCTTTTTGAGTCTGAAAGAAAAATCAACCACTCTCTGCCTGAGCTTGAAAAGCAGCTTTTTGCAGCCAAGGATAGAGTAGCAACTTTGCGCGCCTCAATCGCCCCGCTGCAGTCATCCGCCGCCCTTAAGCTGGTGGAGGAGCTTAAGCAAAGCGGCACAAAAGGCATCTTCGGGCAAGTTTCATCGCTGATTTCTTGCGACACAAAATATGCCCTTGCAGTTGAAGCGGCTGCAGGCCAGAGGCTTTCTTATGTGGTGGTGGATTCCTCGTCCACTGCACTCAAAGTCATAGAAAAGCTCAAAGAAAGCAAGGCAGGAAGATGCACATTCATTCCGCTGAATCTGCCGCAAAATAAGCAGGAGGAACTTCCTGCAAAGCAGCCAGGCCTTCTTGGGAAGCTTTCTGATTTTATCCAATTCGACCCTTCATTTGAGCCTGCAATAAACTACGTTTTTGGCGACACCTTGCTTTTTGACAAAGCTGAAAACGCAAAGAAGTTTGGATATGGCAAATATAGGATGGTGACCCTGGATGGTGAGCTTTTCGAACGCTCCGGCACAATAAGCGGCGGGTTCAGCAGGCCTGCATACATGTCAAGGTCAGCATTGGAGAAAGCAGAGGCAGAAGCAGAAGAGCTCAAAAAGCAAAAGGACGCGCTGTTTGCACAGCTTTATTCAATAAGGGAGCAGATGAGCCTGCTTCGCAAGCAAAAGGCAGAGGCAGAAGTAAAATTGAAGGGCATAGAGCTTGAAATGAAAAATGCACAAGAAAAGAAAGAAAGCAAAAAGAAATTAGAGGCGGCAATATTGCAAGCGGAGGCCGAACTCAATTCGGCAGAAAAGGAGATTTTACACCACAAGCAAACCATCCATTCTATTGATGAAAAGATTGCTTCGCTGGCGCACCAACACAACTTGCTTAAGGCAAGCCTACAGGCAGAGCAGGAAAAAATCAGGAAAGAAGATACGGAAGCAAACAAAAAGCTTCGCGAGCTTCACTCGCTTCGCTCTTCGCTTCAAGCCCAGCTTCAGGCAAAGCTGCAGGAGCGCGAAAAGCTTGCAAAATCCGAAGC
Organism: Candidatus Anstonellaceae archaeon; assembly: GCA_038887295.1. GTDB lineage: Archaea > Micrarchaeota > Micrarchaeia > Anstonellales > Anstonellaceae > UBA10161. The sequence goes on from JAWAKW010000001.1 coordinate 346,359, forward strand.
TGAACTACTTTCGCAGAAAGAGGAAATCAAAAGGCAGCTTTCAGACTGCCAAAAATTCACTGCAAGCTTGGAAGCAGAAATAGAGGAAAAGGTGCGGCTGCTTAAAGAGAAGGAAGCCAAGCTTTCTGAGATGAGCGCTGCAAACAGCAAGCTTATGGCAAAGCTTAAAGAGATAGAGGAGCAGGCTGCAGAAGTTGCGCAGCAGGCAGGCAAGCTTAAGGCTGAAATGGACAAAAAGTCAAAAGAAGCCATCGAGCTTGAAATCCGCAGGCAAACAGTTGAAACTCGGCTTGCGGACTTGAAAGCGTCACTTGAAGAGTTCGCAGGAATCCAAACGATTGATGCTTCCCGGCAGGAGCTTGAGGCATTGATGAAGAAAAGCGAAGAAATCATGAATTCCTTGCCGTCAGTCAACCTCAAGGCGCCCCAGCTTTACGACCAAAAGAAGGTAGAAATAGAAGAGATAAAAGCCCGTGTTGCCTCGCTTGATGCCGAAAAGAAGGCAGTCTTCAACATGATTGATGAAATAGAGGCAAAAAAGCGCTCAATTTTCCTTTCCACCTTCGCATCAATCAATTCAAACTTCAAGAAGCTCTTTTCCTATATTTTCAAGGGTGAAGGGTCGCTAATCCTGGAAAACACTACCAACCCATTCGAATCCGGGCTTTACATAAAAGTCAAGGAAGGAAGCCACGAGAAATACTTGGATTCAATGTCAGGCGGCGAAAAATCGCTTCTTGCGCTTCTTTTCATATTTTCCATCCAAATGTACAAAGCAGCGCCGTTTTACATACTTGACGAGGCTGACGCCGCACTTGACAAGGAGAACTCCAAAAAGCTTGCAGAGCTTTTGAGGCAGCTTTCCTCCAAAACCCAATTCATCGTGGTTACCCATAATGACACGCTAATTTCTTATGCAGATGTGGTGCTTGGGGTCACAAGAACTGAGGAAGGGTCAAAGATTGTAGGTGTGCAGCTTACCTCCTCTGCCCAGGTAGCGCATGCAAAAAAGGCTTAAAACCAAACTCAGCCAGCTTTCCCCACTTCATAAGGCGAGTAGCCGTCGGCATATATTCTTATTGTCCCATCCTTGTCTGTCCGCCACACCTTTATGCCTTTGAGCCTGAGCAGCTCGAGTGTGGCTGGAGAGGGCAAAGATGGACTGTCCTTTCCTGCTGAAATTATTACCTGCTGCACCTGGTTTTTTTCAAGAAGCAAGGGGGGCCTTGGCCTTGCTTCCCCGTGCTTAAAGTAAGTGATGACCGGACAAGAAAGCTCGTCGCCAGCCTTCATCAGCGCGTTTTCTATTTCCTGAATGGTTGGATGCAAAATTAGGATACAGAAATTGTTGAAAGAAACCTTCAGAACTATCGAATCCACATCCGGGTTCCCTTTGAAGCGCTGTGGCTGGGGGTTCAAGACCAAAATTTCCATCCCGCTTACAGCAAGCCTATCTCCTGCCTGAGGATGCTTTATTGTAATCCCATTAGCCTTTGCATTTTCAAGAACCTTTTCATAGGTGTTATCTTCTTGGACAAGCGCAACGCTGCTTTGGCTGTACTGCACATTGTTTTCCCAAATCTCTTCTACTTCAATCTCTTCCAACAGCCTTTCTGCCCCACCTACCGACTGCGGCGCCTTTCTGCTTAGCACAAGGGCATGCACTTTTTCCACCTTCATATCCTTCAAAAAGTCCACCACTTTCGGATGCCCAGCATCCACCAGCATATAAAACTGCCCCTTGTTTATCAGAACCGCATCCCCCCATTCTGCGTCTATCACGTAGATGTTCAGCGGCGCACCAGGCATATCATGCACCTTAAACATCCCATCATCTATCCTGTCAGAAAGGTTGCGCGGCGGAAATGAGGCAAAAGGATCCGGCCTTTCCACAGGTTTTACAACTGTCCTGTTTTTTTTCGGCTCCACCTCCTCTGAAGTCTGGTTGGTTTCGTTTTCTTCGTTTTTTGGCTGGATAATGGAAGGCTGGGGCGAAGGCGGAGGCATCTCTCTTTTCTCTTCTGCAAACAAGGTGCACCCTGCAAGCAGCATAACTGCAGCTAAGAGAAAAAGAACCTTTGTCATAGTTTACTTTTCGCGCTCCTTTTTTTAATCGTTTTCTCCTCAAAGCACCCCAAAGTAGCGCTTCTTTTCCCAAGGCGTCACTTGCGCCTTGTATTCGTCCCAATCCTTTTTCTGTATCTTCAGAAGGTATGTGCTAACGTGCTCTCCCATGGCATCAAGCAAAACTTTGTCCGAAGCAAATTCTGAGCTTGCCTCTGCAAGCGAGCCAGGAAGAGTCCCTATCCCCAGGCTTCTCCTTTTCTCCTCTTCGTATCCGTAAACTTTTTCTTCCACTGGCGCAGGAGGCTGCAGATTGCGCCTTATACCATCCAGCCCAGCTGCAAGCATTGCTGCAAAGGCAAGATAAGGATTGCAGGATGGGTCGGGAAATCGACACTCAATCCTTGCCCCTTTTTCCTTCCCTTTCAGGTTGCGGGGTATCCTTATGAGTGCAGAGCGGTTGATCCTCCCCCAGCAAATGTATACTGGAGCCTCATAGCCTGGGACAAGCCGCTTGTAGGAATTCACAGTTGGGTTGGTTATTGCAGCAAGCGAGCGGGCATGTTCCATTACGCCCGCAATGAAATTCATGGCAATCTTTGAAAGCCCATATTCGTTTGAGCCATCAAAAAAGGCATTCTTGCCCCCGCTCCACAGAGACTGGTGCACATGCATGCCAGAGCCGTTTATCCCAAAAACAGGCTTAGGCATAAAAGAGGCATAAAGCCCATATTTCTTTGCCAAAGTCTTGACTGCTGTTTTGTAAGTCATCACCCAATCTGCAATCTCAAGCGCATTTCCGTATTTGAATCCTATCTCATGCTGTCCTTGCGCTACCTCATGATGCGACCTTTCTATTGTCATACCCATCTTTTCTAGCGCTGGGACAATCTCCTGCTTCAGCTCAAACGCCTCGTCCCTTGTGGCCAAGTCAAAATATCCTGCATGGTCGTGCACTTGCATTGCTTCTGGGTCGTCGTTTCCATTCGAGCTTTTGAAAAGGAAAAACTCCAGCTCAGGGCCAACCCTGTATTCAAACCCCATCTGCGAAGCGGCGGCAAGCTGCTTTTTGAGCACCATTCTCGGGTCACCTTCAAATGGCGTTTTTTCATCAATATACACATCGCATATCAGCCGTGCGGTTTTGTTTTGGCTCCAAGGTATTATCGCCCACGTTTTGCTGTCTGGGACAAGGAACATGTCAGATTCTGCAATCCTTGCGAATCCTTCGATTGAGGAGCCATCAAACCATATGCCTTCCTCAAGCACATCCCCGAGGCGCTTGACGGTTATCTCGCACATCTTTGGCATACCGGTAATGTCCACAAATTCTAAATCAACAAACTTCACGCTGTTTTTTTCCGCTTCAGCAAGTATCCTTTCTTTTTCCTCTTTTGTTATGTCTGAAAGCATAACACACCTCCTTGCGCAGCATGAATATCAAAGCGGTATATATATTTGTCCACATTTTTTTTGGAAATGTATACATAAAAATTATAAATAAAAGATTTAATTGTCTAAATAAAAATGCAAAAAATATACAAAAGGTGTACAAATGTTGGATAAAATAGACAATGACATCCTTTCCTTGCTTAAGGAAAATTCCCGCCTGTCATGCCGGCAGATTGCAAAGAAGCTTCACCTGCACCCCACCACAGTCATTTCGCGGATTTCCAAGCTTGAAAAAACAGGGATAATCACAGGCTACGGGGTGCACCTTGACCTTTCAAAACTTGGCTATGAATTCATGGGTGTGGTGCAAGTGAAAATCTCAAAAGGCAAATTAGTTGAAACCCAAGAAAAAATAAGCACCCTAAAAGGCGTGATTGCCGTTTATGATGTCACCGGAGAATACGACAGCGTGGCAATTGTGGCAGCAAAAACCCGCGAATCCTTTTCAAGCATCATCAAGTCTCTCCTTCAGTTGCCATATGTGGAGCACACAAATACGCAAGTTATTCTGAAAATTGTAAAGCCAAGCAGGCATTTCGAGGCACTCTAGCCTTTCTTCAAGTTTCGAGAAATCTTTGCGATCACAAGCTCGCTTCTTGCCTGTTCCATTTGCATCCGTACTACATCCTGCTTTTTCTTGAAGTTGGGCAAAAGCGAATTCGAAAAGCGTATTGTCTGAAGGTGCTCATGGATTTCGCTCATCAGCTCAAAATACCTTTCAGCCTCAGCCAATTCCTCTTGCTTGAGCATCTCAAGCATTTCCCTTCTCAGCTCACCTACAAAATCGCACAGCCCAAGCAGATAAGGCTCAAAAGGCATTTTGAGGTTTTTCCAAGAAGGAAGTTGCTTTTTTTGGACAGCTGCCAAAAGAAGTCTTGCCTCCGCAATTTCCTGATAGGGTTGCAAAAGCAAATACTCAAATTTCTTTGTCCTTGCAAATTTTGCAATCTCCCTTTCAGCATCTGCAATCTCCCTTTCAGCCTCAGCAATCTTCCTTGTATGAATCAGCCTAATTGCATTTGCGCAACATCTTACAATCTGCCTTACTGAGCCTAATATTTTGTCTTGCTCCTTTTCCTGCTTTGAAAGTTCCTTCACTATGTAGCTTATGCTTTTTGCCAGCTCTTTTTTCTCTTGCTCCTCCATCATGCGTATTCAGCGAAATCAGGATTTAAAAATGTGCGCACAAAACCAAATGCATGAAGCAAACCATAATAATCTCCCTTGGCGGCTCCCTTGTCAATCCGGGCAAACCAGACATTCAATATGTCAATTCTTTGATTAGGCTACTTCGCACAACCAAATACAAATTTGGGATTGTAGTAGGTGGGGGGAGGCTTGCAAGGAAATGGGCCCAAGAGGCGCGCAAAAAGGGCGCCTCTGAGTTTGAGGCTGATGAGGCAGCCATAGATGCAACCAAGAAAAATGCGCAGATTGTGATTGATGCAATCAAAAAGGACGTGAACCGCATCCCATGCCCTGACTTTGAATCTGCGCGCCAAAGTGCAAAGAAACACCGGTTTGTGGTGATGGGTGGCACCATCCCAGGCATTACTACTGATAGCGACGCAGCCCTTCTTGCAGAGTGCTTATATGCAAAACGTCTGGTCAACCTTTCAAACATAGACGGAGTCTATTCAGACAACCCAGTCAAAAACCCAAATGCAAAAAAATACAAAAAGATGTCTTACCAGCAGCTGGTTGAGCTTGCAGGCAGGCACGATTTAAGAAAGGCAGGGACTCATTTTGTGTTTGATTTTCTTGCGTGCAAGCTGATTGCAAGAAGCAAAATAGAAACACATTTTGTCCATGGGAAAAACTTTTTGGATGTGCGCAAAGCAATAGAAGGCAAGCAGCACAGCGGGACAGTAGTAAAGTAAGCGCTACTCATTCTTTTCCAAGTTTATTTGGCGGACCACTATCCCTGCCTCTTTGAGCAGTTTAAGCGGAAGCTCACCAAGAGGGTAATCTGCATTGTATACCACTTCCTTTATCCCAGCGTTGATTATCATTTTTGTGCAAATTAGGCAAGGTGAAAAGGTGCTGTAGATAGTGGCTCCCTTTATTGAGATTCCGTGATAAGCCGCCTGCACAATTGCATTTTCCTCAGCATGCGAGCAGACACATTCCTCCAGCCGTGTGCCGGACTCTGCAAACGAATTGCAGCGCGGACAGCCTCCTTCATTGCAGTTTTTTATTCCGCGCGGAGTCCCGTTGTAGCCGGTGGAAATTATCCTTCTGTCCTTGACAATCACAGCAGCCACATGCCTTTTTATGCAATTGCTCCTGCTTGCTACTACTTTTGCTATGTTCATAAAATAAACATCCCAATTAGGCCGCTGGTGTTTGAATTCAGAGGAAATTTCAGAAAGGACTGCATCCACTGCATCATAAAGTTCGCGAAAGCCAGCCTCATTCTCTATCTTCTTGGTGGCAAGCGAAAAAACTTCAGACAACTTCTGCCCAAATTCGTCCGGAGAATCAAGCTCCAAGCTGTCAATTAGCCTGAATGCCTCAAAGGAGCGCGGGTCACCTTCCCTTCTTCTTGCCTTCATCCTTTCGAATCTTTTTTCTTGCGAAGCAGTGACATAAATAAGCGTCATTTTTCCGGTGGCAAGGAGGACCTTTGCCTCTGCAGGGTTTCTGATTGAATCAATCACATAGTTTCTATCCGGCTGCAGCCTCTCCAGCACCCTTTTTGCAAGAATGTCCGGCCCAAAATTGCGCCTCAGCTCATTCCCTTTGGCAATTAAGGCTTCACGGGTGATTTTTTTGCCCTCTTTTGCAAGCTCTTCTCTTATTATGTCCGAAAGCGAATAATAGTAGAATCCTTTCTTTACCAGATAGTCCGCAACAGTCCCTTTCCCTGCACAATTTTCTCCAGTAAGGCCGATGATAATTGCCATATTCAGACCCCTATGCTAAATGTGCACCAACCAATAAATAACAATACCCTTAAAGCATCAGCTCAAGCAGCTTTTTGAGGTCTTCCAAGTTGACTATGGGCTTTCCGTACGCCTCAATATCTTCATCTATTCTGGGGCAAGCAGTATTGATGTATGCTTCAAACGATTTGAAATTCTGCAGGGCGGAAGGTAAAAACTCGTTTGCAACAAGGATTGCTGCTTGCCGCCCCTTCTTTTCAAGCAGCTTTTTTGCAAGCAGCGCCCCAGCCAAGTTTTTTTGCCCAATTTTTGTGGATACAAGTATCCCGAACACCTTCGCCTGCGATGCTGCAAGGATGGCGCCCTTCTTCCTTTTCTGCAGCTTTTCAATTTCCCCAGTAATCTCGTAAGCATCATTGACGTGCGGGTTGAGGCAAAAAACCCTTGCATTGCTTTCTATTCCAGTTGGATGGAACCTCCCTCCCCCAAAATAAACTACGGCATCCACACCACCTATTTGCGCAGCAGTGGTGTCGCACCCCAATATTTGCCCAGCATGCTTCACATGCTTTTTCCCCTTTTTTATCACCACTTCAAAGCCAAGTGCTTGAAGCCTTTTTCTAAGGATTGGAGCATTTTTCAAATGCTGAATCGGAAACACTAGCGCAACCCTTTTTGCAGAAGCCTCCTTAAGCAGCCCTTCAAGCTTTTTTAGAGCCCCTTCCAGCCCTTCCCAGTCAACCTCCAAAAAGTACGGGCGATATTCTACTTTTATTTCCCCTTTGACTTTGCAGAATTCCGCATGCCCAAAATGAATTATTTTTTCCGCGCCAATGTGTTTTGCCTCATCCAAGCACACATCGCATCCGCCAAAGCAAGGCGAAGCTGAAATAAATACCTCATGCCCCCTGGAAGAAAGCCTTTTTGCCTCTTTTAAAGCTTCTGCCTTAAGTCCCTCAGGAAATTGCAGCAAAATCCGCATGCAGCTACCTTTTATCCACTCTTGCAAGCTTTATTACATAAATCAATGTTTTGCCCGCAAGCTCATGGTTAAAATCAACAATCGCAGTTTGGTTTTCAATCCCTAAAACAACCCCAGGCATCCCTTCTGAGGAATACACAATCCCTCCGATTTTGACATCTTCAGCATTTTCAAGAGAGGCAAGCGGAATGCGCACCACCAGGCTTTCATCACGCTGGCCGTAGGCATCCTTTGGCTCTATCTTCACGGTCTTTACTTGCCCCTCCTTCATCCCCACAATGGCATCTTCAAATCCCTTTATCATATGCCCTTCCCCCAGCCTAAACACCAACTGCTCATAGCGCCTCTGTGGCAAGCCCGCTTTTGCTGCCTCTGATGCAATGCTTGTGTCAAACACTGTTCCATTCTCAAACATCCCTATGTAATCCACATAGACCACATCGCCTTTGAGTGCGGTTTGCGCCCCTGTAAGCACATCCTGCCTCATGATTTCAGTGGTTTGGGGTAGATTTTGGCTGGAGGGTATGCTTATGCAGCCATGAAGAAACCAAAACATCGCCAGCCAAAAAGGCAACAATCTCATACCTTTTCCCTTGTCAGCTTTTCAAGGCGGCGCAGCATCACCTTCATTTCAGCAGAAGCCACAATCCGCCTCGTCCTTTCAACTGCATCAGGGTTGACCGAAATCGAGGTTATCCCAAACTCAACAAGCTTTTCAGCAAACTCAGGATAGACGGAAGGCGCCTGGCCACAAAGCGAGACTGTGACATTCTTTTCCTTGCAGACAGTTATCACCCTTTCAATTGCGCGCAGCACAGCCTCATTCCTTTCGTCAAACCCTTCAGCAAGGGTTGCGTTGTCCCTGTCAATCCCAAGGATGAGCTGGGTTAAGTCATTAGTACCTATGGAAACACCGTCAATTCCTTCATCGCAGAATTTGTCAATCAGAAATACTGTGGAAGGCACCTCCACCATTATCCAAAGCTTGAAATCGCGAGTGTGGTGTATTTCATGCTTTTTCAAAAGCTCCTTTATGGCCCTAATTTCCCCTATCCTCCTTACAAACGGGAGCATGAGCCAGAGGTTTTTCATCCCAAATTCATCCCTCACCTTCTTTATCGCTTTCAGCTCTAAAGAGAAAACCTCGGGCTCGGATATGTACCTTGCGCAGCCTCGGTAGCCCATCATCGGGTTGGCCTCCACAGGCTCAAACTCCTGCCCGCCGTTCAAGTTCCTGTATTCATTCGTTTTGAAATCGGTTGCCCGATACACCACCGGCCTTGGATAAAACGCAGAAGCAAAAATCCTAAGGTTTTCTGCAAGCTTGTCAATGAATTCCTGTTCTCTTCCCTCCTTTATCATCTTTTTTGGATGGTCTCCTATTTCGCTTATCATGAATTCTGCGCGAAGCAAGCCCACTCCGTCGCACGGCAGCTTTGCAACTTTTTCTGCAAGCTCCACTTCAGCCAGATTCACATATATTTTAGTCCCAGTGACAGGAACTGAAAGGCTGGTGGGTGACGCCTCCAAGCCCTCTTTTTCACGCTCAGCAGCCTTTGCGCCAAGCTCCACGTCCCCCTCATATATTATGCCCCTGATTGCATCCACAGTGACAAATTGGCCCTCTTTTAGCACTTCGGTCGCATTCTTTGTCCCAACGATGCAGGGTATCCCCATCTCGCGCGAAACAATTGCAGCATGGCAAGTCATACCGCCTGAATTAGTGATGATAGCAGCTGCTTTTTTCATTGCAGGAACAAAGTCAGGGGTGGTCATTTCAGTGACAAGCACATCACCTTTCTGCACCCTTCCAATTTCGCTTGGGCCCGAAAGCACAACTACCTTACCCTTCCCTATCCCTGGAGAAGCGCCTAAGCCCTTTGCCAAAATCTTGTGTTCTGTGGCTGGCTGCTGCAGCGCCTCTGCCTTCTTCTCTGGCTGCTCCTTGAGGGTAGTTATCGGCCTTGCCTGGACAATGAATATCTTCCCCTCTGCAATCGCCCATTCTATATCCTGCGGCTTGCCGTAGTGCTGCTCGATTTTTTTTGCAAGCTTTGCAAGCTCTATTATCTGAATGTCGTTTATCTTCTGCTTTTCTTGCATTTCCTCCCGAACATCCACCTTGGCATTCTGGTCGTTCACTTTCACAATCATCCAAGTCTGCTTGGCAATGCTTTTGGATTTTATCTGGAGGGTTTGCTTATCCACCACGTATCTATCCGGTGTGACTGCGCCGGAAACCACGATTTCGCCCAAGCCATATGCTGCTTCAATTGCAATCTCATTCCTATCTTGGCTTATCGGGTCCACGCTGAACATTACTCCTGCTTTTTCGGATTGAACCATAAGCTGAACCACTGCAGCAAGCCCTACTTTGAGGTGGTCAAATTTGTTCACCGAACGATAGTAAATCGACCGAGGCTCAAATAGGCTCGCCCAGCACTCCTTTACTGCCTGAACGCATTCCTCAGCTCCCTTTACATTGAGGAAGGTGGACTGCTGGCCGGCAAAAGAAGCTTCAGGGAGGTCCTCTGCAGTGGCTGAGCTTCGCACTGCAACATAAGGCTCTTTTCCTGGCTGAAGATTTCGGTAGGCATTCGCAATCTCATTTCGAAGCTGAGGCGGTATCTCTCCGCCTAAAATCCTGCTTTTTATCATCTCTGACGCTTTACCAAGCTGCTGGTTGTTTTCAACATCAAGCTCCGAGGTTGCCTCCCGTATTGTTTCGTCTATTTTGTTATGCTTGATGAAAGCAAAATATGCACCAGAGGTAACTACGAAGCCTTTTGGCACAGGAAGACCCACGGACATCATTTCGCCCAAATTTGCGCCTTTGCCACCTACCTCTGCCAAATTTTCCTTTCTTATTTCTGAAAACCACATTATATTTTTCATCTTGCCACCCCTATTTGCAATGCCCACAACTACCACTCGCTATAAGTATTAAAAGGTTATGAACTGCAAAAAACCAAGGGGCCCGTAACTCAGCTTGGCCTAGAGTGTCTGGCTTTTAAGTGCCAAACGCTTGCTGGCGCAAGCGTCCAGGTCAGACAAGGAGACCAGAAAGTCGTGGGTTCTGGAAATTCTTTTAGAGTTTCCGCCCAAAAATCCCACCGGGCCCGTTTTTCAAAAAAGGGATAGATATGGTGTCTAGGCTTGCAGAGCTTTTTGTCGAGGCAGTAAAAAATACTTGCCAAGGCGAAGTAGCAATCCTTTTTTCAGGTGGCCTGGACAGCACCACCATTGCAACAGTGGCAAAGCGCTTCACCACCCCCCTTCTTGTAACCGCAGGTCTTGAAGGAAGCCAGGATTTGGAAGCCGCAAAATCTATTGCAGCCCAGCTTCAGCTTCCCCACAAGCCAGTGGTGCTTTCCGAAGAGGAAATAGTAAAAGTCTACAAAAAATGTTACAAAATAAGGAAAGGAAGCCTGCTTGAAGTTGAGCTAATGGTGCCTATCTACTCTTGCTGCCGTGAAGCTGCAAGGGCTGGCAAGTGGAAGGTCCTCTCAGGCTCGGGGGCAGAGGAGCTATTCATCGGCTACGACCGATACTTCAAATACAAAGGCGAAAAGCTTCAGCAGCTGCTGGAAAAAGAGCTAAGCACCCTGCCTTTGAGAGACTGCCAAGCCCAAGATATGATAGCAAAGCACTTTGGAATGTCGACAGCCTATCCTTTCCTTTACCCGCCATTTGTCCAAGAGGTGCTAAAGACCCCACTTTCAGAGAGGCTGGGCACAATTGAGGACAAAAAGCCTCTGCTTCGCAAAATAGCTGCAGAGCTTGGCGTTCCACAGGCGGCAATCGACCGTAAAAAGAAGGCAATGCAGTATGGCACAGGGGTGCACAAAATACTCCTAAAGCACATCAAGCAAATAGAAGAAGAGCTTGCAATAAAAGAAGAACTCAAAAAAAGAAAAATGAAAAGGATTTGAATTTAGCTTCCGGGCGAGCACCTACTTTTTCACATCCAGCTCATCCTTCAGCATCATCCATATAATCGGCGGAAGCTGCTTAGAGCTGGTGGAAGTCGACCCATCTTTGTATATCCAATCCTCTTTCTTTATCTCTTTCTTTTCTTCTAGCTTCTTTTCTTCCTCGGCCTTTTTAGATTTTGAAGCTTCACCTGCAAGCTCTGCTTCCACCAATAGCCGCTGTATAGGCGCCAAGCTCTTCACTTTTGGAGGCACATTGTCGTGCACTCCGCTTTGAGCAACTTTTTTTGCAATCATCACAAACATACACCTCCTTTTTGCTAAACACTTTTTCAGCCCCTCAAGCCACTTGCCAGGCAACCCAAGGGGGAATCTAACTAAAGCTAAAGAAGAAGCCAAAAGTAGAGGAAATCTGAATATTGCAGTTTGGTTTGCAATGCTGGCTCATTGTGTTTGTTTGTGTTGAGAAACGTTTATAAACCTAACCAAAAGCGCCTCCTATTTTTTCCTTCCAACCAAAAAAAGATGCTCAAAATCATAAGGCTCCAGCTTAACTTCTTCCTTTATATATATCTGGGATGAGATATTCCTTTTGAACTCTTCAAACACTTCTGAGGGCTTTTTTGTAACGTCAATCGATTGCGATTTTACTGCAACCATCGCCCAGCCGCCCTCCTTTAGGAGAAGTTTGCTGTTTTCAACCAATATTTTGTCTTGGTCCGGCTGTGCAACATCCTGATATATCACATCCACCTTTTTTTCTATCTGCAAAGCATAGTCTTTCGGGCGCCTTGCATCTGCCATAATTGGAAGCATGTTCTCCTTTTTTTCGCACACGCGCAAAAGCTCCCGCATAGGGCGCTGGGCAAACTCAATACAATAAACCAATCCATCCTTTCCTACGATATCTGATATATGCGATGCAGTTGTCCCGGTGGATGCACCAAGATACAAAACAGTGCTGCCAGGCCCAATAGGCATATTTTTCAGCCCATTCCGAATAGCGGCAGCCAGCTTACTTCGGTGTAAATCCCATATCCTGTATTCTACATTGCTTTCTTGGACAACTTTTTCCCCATACACCTTGAATCCCGGCGTCAAATTTGCAGTGGCAATTTTGCCTTCCACAAAATATACTCCTGGAAATATCTGCTGTGCCATTCAATCACTGCGGGACCGGTGAGATTTGAACTCACGACCTTCACCTCTCTTCGCCGACAGGCATAGGAGAGTGCCGCTCTATCCAACCTGAGCTACGGTCCCACATCTGAACTTTTAGCCCCATCCTCTTTAAATTTTATTGGATATAAGTGTGTGTGCATTCCAAAATTCCTTTTTTGCTTTTGCTTTTTGGCCTACTGGGATTAAATTTGGCAATCCTGCTTACTGCTTTCCTTGCCTCTGAAGCACATCCAATTGCAAAGGATATGTATATGGCTTTTTCACCCACCTGCCATCAGCTCACCAGCCGCTCGCTTTGCCTTTTCAAGCACGATCTTGATGGAACTTTTAGCATAGGGGACTGCCTTCCAGTAAGCACTTTCTCCCCTTCTAAGGTAGAAGTGGTTTTTTACCCTGACAAAACAGCATTCAAATTCCCAGTGTGCAGCCGTGACATGGCAATATATTTCTTCATGCTGCTGGCAGTTCTTCTTCTGCCAGTCTTTCAAAAGATAGAAACCACCAAGCTTCCCCCCAAGCTTGTGCTTATTGCAGCAGCAGTTCCAATTGCAATAGACGGTGTGGGGCAGCTTTTTGCGCTGTGGGAAAGCACCAACCTAGTCCGCATTGCCACAGGTGGGCTCATCGGCTTTGTGATGCCATTTTATATTTTGCCAATTGCAAATACAATTTACGAAACTGGATTGAAACTTCTCTTTAAGAAGAAAAGGAATTAGTCAAAGATGTGCTCAATTATTGCGCCATAAGCAGGCCTGGATATAAACAACCCCAGCAGGGGCCCAAGCACAGTAGCAGTTGCAAACCCAATTATTTCCACCAAGCCTGAAAGCAAAAGCAAAGGAAGCATCGCCACCACTGCAACAAGCACAGAAGTGCTAATAATCCCAAAAGCCTTCTCAAGCTTCTTCCTTGCAGCCTCGTCTTTTTTGAGAAGCTCATCAGTCACGATGATTTGCGCATCCACCGAAACCCCAATTACTGCAAGCATCCCTGCCATTGCAGAAAGGTCAATAGTAAACGACCCAAGGATTGCCATCATTATGATGAGCTCTGCAAGGCTAATTGTTATCATAGGCAGCACAATCCGCAGGTGCTTGTAGCGGATCGCAACCATCAACGAGACTGCAAGAAGAGCAAGTGCCACCCCAATCAAACTAAGCCTCAAAAACTCTTCTCCCAATGCAGCAGGAACCACAGTTTTGCTTCCAAGCGTGATTTGCACAGGCAAAGCACCGCCTTTCAGCAAAGATTCAAGCTCCTTCTCCTTTTTTCTTGCATCTATTACCCTCTCCTGATAATTTGTCCCTTCTGCAAAGCCAGTAATACTGTAGGCAAAGCTGGGAATCCCCTCAGTTACCCCTGGCACCAGTCTGGGCGCAGAAAGTAGCCCCACTGCCTTCCATTTGATTAGCGAGTACTGGCTTGCAATGTCTGGCGTGTAAGACAGCTGCGGAACCATATCTTCCTTGCTTTTTTCAATCACGTTGAATCCTTCTTCCTGCAGCTTTTTGACAAGCGGGCTGTCCTTTTCAATGATTATTTTGCTTTTGTTATGCTGCCGAAGAATGCTTATATTCTCTTCCACCTCGCTTTCCAGGTAAACCGGGATATCATCTCCTTCCAACTTCAGAGCATTTTGCACAACCTGAAGCAGCTGGTCTTTCTTGAGTGGAGCCTCTTGGACTCCCTCAGCCAGCCTGGAATCATTTATGACAACTATCGCATTTGTGGGCCTGTCCAAAAACATGTAAAGAGGGTACCCTGCCTTGCCTTTGGCTGCTGCTGCAAACCTTTGCGCGCCAGTCTGCGTCACAGTGAAGCTTATCCCCCAGTCTGCATCCCTAAGGCTTGCAGGGGGAAGCCGCACTATGTTATCCGTGTAAATGTCATCCCCCTTTATGGCAAGCTTCCCATCGATTATCCCTTGGTAAACTCCCTGCTGCGCAAGAAGCGACTCTATCTGGTTTACCAACTGGGGACTGCTTTGCGGCACTTCTACATAAATTTCAGAATCTCCAATGGGCCTTACTTTAACTTCTGTCAGCCCAAATGCTGCAGAGCGCTTCTTTATCGTTGCAACAATCTCATCCATGGTTGCGCTGTCCACACTTCTTTCAAGAAGTATCGGTATCCTCACTCCGCCTGAAAAGTCAATTCCAAACTTTATCCCGTTGAATGCTATTGAGCACAATGAAAGCAGAACAATCGCACCCAACCCAGCAATCCTTACATTGTCTTTTTTAAGAAATGTGACTGCTGCCCCAACCACAAGTATGGAGAAGATGTAAATCGGAACCCCGTGCGCCCTGTCCAAAATCATAGCTACGCATGCCAGAAGCGAAAATAGCAATATCGCAATGACCTCTCTTGCCTTTGCCCCTGCACTTATTTGCTCCTTGGTTATCATGCTTCACCCCTGGTCAGAAAAGAAAAGCGCAGACAGTGGTCTTTTTTCCTCGCCGCGGCTCCCGCCGCCTTCAAGATACGCAAGCACAATGACTGCATTCAAAAACCACGTCGCTATCAAATCCCCAATCAAGCCTGCAATTGCAACAGTTGCAATTTCAAAATATGTGTTTATGTGTGTGATTGACGCCAGCACAAACAGACAAAGAAACGAAAGCATAAGTGCAGCGCTCATGGTTGCTCCAGTCTTCATAGCTTCATAGGCCCTCTCCCTTGGGGTTCCTTCATGCCTTTTTATCACCCTCATCGTTAGCAGCACATCAGTGTCAAGAGAAAACCCAATTAGCATCAAAAGGGCTGCAAACGAAGCAAGCGTAAGCGGAATTCCAAAAAAGCCCATCGCCCCCATTGCAATAATTACATCGCACAGCGCCCCTATCAACACTGCAGCAGATGGGATAGCTGTCCTGAAAATCAGAAATACCACTATGCTGACAAGAATAGTGGAATAAATCACCACATTTACTGCTTTTTCCAAAAATTTCGCAGAAAGGGAAGCCGATACCTCTGTAAATTGCGCGCTTTCATAAGGCACATTCCTAGAAAGCACCTGGCTTACTCTTTCAGAGTAGCTATCCAGTATGAAGCGGTAGGTGCTGCTTACTGCCTTTTTCAGCTCATTGACATTGGGATAATCAGATGCATTTTGACTCATATTTGCAATCCCAAACAGCCTATTTGCCTTTTCATCAAGCGCTTTTCTTGCTTGTATGTATTTTTCTTGCGACTCTGCGCTGTAATTAGCTACTCCGATCTCCGCTTCCAGCCTTGCAACATTTTCTATGCCTTCAAAAAATGCAGTCTTCAATTCTTCTGCTTCAGTAAGTCGCTCGTCCCGTTCAATCTCCACTTCAACTTTATACCCCGCAGGATTCTTTAGAGATTTCACTGAGGATACTGCATAGCCTTCTTTCCTTAGCACTTCTGCAAGCGCTTCGGTGTTTACTCCCTCTTTTGTCTGCATTGTCACCAATGTCCCGCCTTTGAAATCCACTCCTTTTTTTATCTGAGGGATGTAAAGTAAGGATATTCCAACCAGTATCAGTGGAACGATTGCAAGCAATTTGTAATTTCCTTTGTAAAGGTTTGGCAACTCCATAGAATCCAATCCTATTTTTGAAGAGTCTTCAACTTTTGCTTATATTATCTTTATTAAACCTCTCCCTATTTCCGCAAGGTCTGCCCCAAGCAGGGAACTTGTCTGCCTAATGAAAGTAAAGGTTATTATGAGTGCTGCCAAGGGATAAAAGGTGGCCTGAAGGAAGATTATCCCTATAACACTGCCCAAAAATTCAACTATATTTCCAACTTCATTTATCTTGCCGCTCAGCTTGTAGTATGCCTCAAATTGCGATGCCGCATTGGTAAAGCATGGCTCCTCTTCAGTAAGAGACTGGATTGCCGGTGAAAGCCTTATATCTTCAATCTGTGTGCAGGCACCATGGAGGGAAGGCATAACTGCAACTATTGTCAGATAGCTTATTGGAAAAACAAAAGCAAACCCCAGCGCAAACGCAGTCACAAATCCCCCTATCCCGCGAGTGACTGGGATAGAGCGCAGCACAAGCCCAATTGGAAGAAAAGGATAAAGCATGGTGTGCTGGGAAAAGTTCAGCAGATAGTACTGGATGTAATTGAATAAAATAAGGTAAATGATGTTGTTTGCAATATAGTGGAAAAGAGAAACAAAGCCAGTCAAAGCAAATCCGCTTGATACCACTTCAAGACCTAGTATGTCATAAGTCAGCGTACTCCATCCTTCAAACCAAAAATTCAGAGGATATACAATCCTGTAAATGTTGGTCTGGCATTCAATTACGTTGAGCAGATACGCTTTTCCAAGCTCTGCGGGGTGAATTACGTTGCCAGGTGGAATTTGTGGTATGTGAAGGTTGCCAGAAGCAGCAGCCACCATGGTTGTTATTGGTACCAAAATCTGTGTGTTTACCAGTGCAATTGACCAAGCCACAGCTATTATCAAAAATGTTACAAGAATCTGAACATATTCCCCCTTCACCCACAAGTTTAGGCTCTGCAAGCCAAATGCCTGCGCAACCATGTGCATGATGATCGCTACGAAAAGCGATATAAATCCAACCAAAATAGAATAATACACCCAGTCTACCATAGCTATATCATCCTTGTGAGGTTTGTAACATCTATCTCTTCCCCAAGGAAGTGCGTCAATCCCCTAGTAATCTCAACCAAAACTATAAAGTTTATCACAGGCAATACCACAGCCGCAGATAAATAGACTATTATAGGCTGCACCAGAAACAAAAATCCGCTTGTGACATTTTCAGCCAATGAGTTCCGTGCGCTCTCGGTTGCAGGATCGGTCGGGTCAAGTTTGGTGGGGTCTGGAAGCTGGTTCCCCCTTGGCAATTGGTAATTGTTTGGGTCTGCCTTCTGGTCTGCTTTCCCAATTTCAGCATCAACGCTGCGTTTTGTTTCCATTACTTTATGCCATATCAGGTAATCATTGAAAACCAACATAACCGGATAAAAGAAAAACATGGCAATAGTCAGCCCTATCAGCGTGCCACCAAATGGCCTGGTCGGCTCGAAAGCCCTGAAAAATATCCCAAAAGGATAAAGGAAATACAAGCCCGC
This sequence comes from Candidatus Anstonellaceae archaeon, assembly GCA_038887295.1. GTDB lineage: Archaea > Micrarchaeota > Micrarchaeia > Anstonellales > Anstonellaceae > UBA10161. The sequence goes on from JAWAKW010000001.1 coordinate 363,935, forward strand.
AATTGCCAAATACTCCACCATCCTCATCTGAAACTGCAAAAGCAAAAATGAAGTGACATATCCGCTCATCAAAAGGAACATTAGGCTGTTTATCTGCGAAAAGGATTGCAAAGGCGAGTCAACAGAGCCAACACCCAGCGGATTAGAGGGCCAAGTGACATTTGTAATGAGATTGACGTATTTTGCTACAAACAACATATAGGAAAATATCAGGTATCCGATTTCTTGCACATCGCCAAAATACCTTTCTATTATTTTTTCCATTGTCATGCCTTGCGGGTACCTTGAGCTATCCAGAAAGCTCATATCAAAAGTGCAAAATCCGTGTATCCAAATTATGCTGAAAATGACCACTGCGGCAGTCCCAAAAATCTGGAAAAGCTCAAATTTTGTCCACGCAATCAGCACCTGGTTGCGCAAGAATTGCGAAAAAATATATATCAGCACCAAGATGAAAAGCGAGGCAAACAGCGCGGTGAATGTCAGCGACAGCCAAGAATCGCCCAATACGCCAAATGTTGCCGGGACTACTGGCTGGCTCCCAGCAGCACCAATTGCATCGCACACAACTTTTCCAAAGCCCATCAAATCAACTTCTCAAGGGAGGTTAAATCTATTTCTGTTCCAAGCACCTTGGCTATCTCTTTTGCAAGGGTAATTGTGATGAATATGTTAAATATCGGAAGAAGGATCGTTACAATAAATAAGAAATAAGTGGTTTCATAAAGCGCCTGAATTGTAAATGAAGTTGCAGGTATCATAAAAAGTGCAGCTATAAATTGGATATTCAAAAGCTTGGTTAAAGCATAAATCCCAATCCCGGTTGCAACACTTTTTGTAAGCGACCACACCCCAGCCGTTTCTCCCCCAGTCAGGGCATTTTTTATGTTGATCCAGGCTGTCCGAAGCAATGTGTTATATGCGCAGAATGCACCTGTACTAATTGGCCGGTTCCAATTGAGGCTTATTGTAAGTGGGCCTTGGTTTATTTTCTCCACAAGGAGCCTTCCTTCAACTGTGGAATCATCCCCGTTTGCTATGTAAGGCCGCGGATCCGTCAAATCTGGCGGATCCGCATTTCCTAAACAGCAGATGGGGCGGTCTATGCAATTTATAAATCCGCCTGTGGAAGTGCTTCCAAAAGCAGCTCTAATATCGTTTTCTATCTGCTTTTTGATTACCTCTCCGGTTTGGATAAGGAGGAACGGGTAAACAAGATAGAGAGCAAAGCCTATTCCAATCAGCGCATTTCCTCCCCCCCTCAATCCGAAAGCGCGCAAGAAAAAGCCGGCGGGTATCAGCAGATGCAATGCACTATCTTTTATGATGCAAAGCACAAACTCATGGGCAAACCAGCTTATTATTGAAGTTGCAAGAAGCTGAAGCAAAATACCCAATGTATCGTATATTGGTCTGAACATAGGCGCAAGCTGCAGCGTCAAAGAAATCCCAAGCGCTCTTTGGAACGGCTTAATGTTTGGATTTACGTTGGTATGGAGTGAAAGCAAAGTGGTTGCACTCAAAATCATTCCAAAATCAACAATTACAGTATTTCTAATTATTGTAGTGTAAGCTCGCGCTGTATCAATATTTTGCTCTGCATAAGGCTGAATCACCACCATCATGGATGCAAAAATGCTAATTATCAGTGCATTTTCAAAAAATGCCCAAACCCCCTCCTTTGCAAAATTGCGCACTCTTTCCCCCAAAATGCCGCTTAAGATTGTCATCACACTGTTTATCGCCACCCCTAAGCTAATTGCCGCAAACCCAAGCGCAAACCAGCCTAAATCCTGTGCAGGTGGGCGGTTGCAAGTCATCACTTTAAGGGTGGGGTCAGTAAAAAGAGGATTGCCCCATTCCCATGCAAATGCAGAAGCCATCAAAATCAGCAATGCAAGCAATAAAATCATCATATCAACCTTGAAAGCACTGAGATTTCAACATCTCCGCCTATTAGTGGGGAGAAGTATTTTATGGTTGCAAGAGTTGTCATAAGCCCAAGAAATGGGACTATCAAAGTGAATATCATCAATGAGGCAAGCACGGCAATTGGGCCTTTCGGTCCAAATAGGCTGCTTGGCGTTGCAGCAAAACTGAGAAACTCAAAGAAACTGGTGTACCACTTCGTCCCCTCATACCTTTTCCACGTATTAATGAATCCTAAGACGGTGTTTTCCATTTCTCCTTTTTGCTGAGTGGAGCGCGCATCTTGGCACAAATCAATCTGAAGCTTCCTGGAAGGGTCAAAAACTTCCTTTGCCTCTCTTGAAGATCCAAAATCTACTTGCCCATTGCTCATAGGAAGGGGGGTGCCTCCTTGAGCAGGATTATCATTGTAAGTAAACCCAAAGTACCTATTCCCTGCCGCCCAGCCTGCCGTATCCATAAACCCGAAAAGCACTGCATTTGCAGCCACATAAAACATCGGCAATACTATATAGGCTGACAAAGCAATAGCAATAAGCAATCCCCCCAACTTTCTTGTAAAGTACGGTATTCTTAGAATCAGCCCAATCGATATCATTACTGGGAAGAAAGCATACCATAAGTAATCCAGCACTATCTGCTGAGCTCTTGCCAGCATCATCAATTTGATGGAAATGTCAAATATTGAGGAAAATAAATCAGCAACCAAAGAAAGCCCTGCAAAAGGGGAGATATTCAGATTGCCTTGTCGCTCATCAAGAATTGAAGTGCTGCTGAAAGCCAAGTTGGAAAGGAACGCGTAGTTCCAATAATTTTTCAATGCAGTAAACGCAGTCATCCGTGCAGTTTCATAAAGAGTCTGCAAATAATCACTTGCAAGCTCTATATGGCAAGCTCTTCTTCTGTCTATTGGGCAATTGGCTCCGCTTGGGCAGCAAACAGTATTGACATAGGTGTCCCAAGCACCGGTGGTGTCATCGCTTATGTGGCTTAAGTTCATCAGCCACTCATCCACTACCGAAACTAGTCCCACTGTGAATATCAAAATTATCAAAGAAAATGCAGTCTGCCAAACCTCTTTTTTCACCCACACCCTCAGCTTTTCATCACCAGTGGCCGCAGCTACAAAATACCCAATTGCAAGCAAAAGGATAACTGTAGCAACTGCAATCCCAACAAGCGATTCCCATCCCCATACCCACACGCTTCTGCTAGGTTGGGCATAAGTTAGGCTAACCAAAGCGATGCATACGAACATTGCCAACCTTTTCAAATTCATGTTATCCCAGCTTTTGCCCTATGAATTTTGTGAAACTTTTGATAAAGGCTATGGTAATTGTGATTGAAAGGGCAGGCAAGAAAAGCGCCTGCAGCAGTAGATAGGAGAATGACAAAAACGGATAGAAAAAAGTCTTTACATAGCTATATAGCCCGAACTCTGTCGTTTCTGTTGTGAAATTGGGGTATCTGCTGAGCATATAATCATCTATATTTGGAAGCGACGTGGTGGAAAAGGTGTTAGTCAACATGAAGTTGACTACATATCGGTGCATTACATAGGTGTAAGGGAATATTATGCCGAAGCCTATTGCAGTTGCAATAAGGAAAGCGCTTGCATCCCTCAACGGAGGAAATATTCTGGTTAGAACAGCTGCAGGCAGCAAAAATGGCAAAAGCATCCCTCTTATTGCCTCAAGGATAATCTGTTGTGTCAGAAGGCTTGCAATAAAAGGCATGGTTATTATGGAAAGGTAGCTGAATACCTTCTCTATCACTGGTGCAGAAGGGAAAGCAGGCAATATCGTACCCCATGCGCCGGGTCCCCACCTCATTGACCATGCTCCCCAATATTGGTATCTTAATTCTGCAGCCTTGAAAAATACAGCAACCTTTAGCCCTACATTCTGACTAATATCATTCAAATAATCCCTTCCAATCTCATAGGGGTCAGCACCAGCAAACATTTCTGCCATCTCGGCTGCAAAACAGGTTGCCCCAAACAAGCCGATAAACAATATCGCAGATACAAACAACTGGTAAATTTCAATTGAAGTGAATGCCTCATATTCTGGCTTGCGGAAAAGCGAGGCACTCATATAAGAAATTACAAGGACTGAAATCATGGTTGCAAGCGCAAGGCCCGCTGTAGCAAAAATCACGTTGTACAAAAATGCAGGATCTGCACACAATGGCATCCTCACACCAGTTTGCTTATTCCAAAAATCTTTGTTTCACCGCCTATGAGCAAAGCAAAATCTTTCAGAAGAGTCAATGTTATCACAATCTCATTGACCAAAAACAAAATGGCTATCATAGCAAAGTGCATCGTATCTTCTACAACGACTTCTACTAATTTTATCATCGCAACGGTTGCTTCCTTTGGATGGGGAAATAGGAATGCATCCCAGTCCCTTAATATAATTGCCCCTCTTCTCTTTAGCTCTTGCCATGCCTCATCCGCTCTTCTTTCAGTTTTGGTCCACTGCTCAGAGCTTGCACTTCCGCGGGCGTATATTTCAAGAAAAGTCGTTTCCTGCCTTTTTGCGTGCTGCTCAAGTATCCTATTCACCTCATCTGGGCTTTTGCCGTAACAAATAGAAAAAATAGAGGAATATTGCGAAAAGTCTGTCAGCGGAGAGGCGCAGACCTTTGTTCCTGAAGAGTCGTATCTGCAATTGAATGAGCAGCAATCAGCATCTGTATTACATGTTTGGTCATTGGTTAGGCACTGCGGACCACTTGGCTGAGGTTGCGGGTTTGCAATCATCTCCCATATTTGCTGGTTTATCAGTATGCTGATTGGATAGATGAAGTAGCCGGCAAAAACCACTGCAATTATAGTTGAGCCAGTTTTGCGGGTAAGTGGGAAAGCTCTCAGCATCAGCCCAAAAGGCAAAAAGACACTCAAAGCCGTCTCTTCAATAAAAATGAGCAGGATTTTTTGTGCCATCACGCTTGCTATAATTGCACCCAATATGTCCACAAGAAGGGTGTGAGCATCATTAAGGGGGACAGTCCCTATCCATGGGGCAACAGATATATCCAACTTAATGAATGGATAAAATATAGGCAAAGAAAATCCGGTAACAAGACCGGAAAGTATACCTATAAACATCTCGCTTAGCATCAGTGAGTTGTACCCCAAAGTAAGTTTGTTGAGCATTACCCCCTCTGCCACCACCGGATAAGGGAAAATCATTAACTTTGGGCGGCAGCCAAGGAAATAGTCCGCCTGAGCATACGCCAAATTCCCATTTTCCCATTTCCCGTTTCTAAATGGGCCGTGCTTTGCAGCCCACTCAGGGCAGACTCTGTCAGGCGGAACGCCCTGCAAATTAAACCCCTCTGCAACAAAATCAAATATCCCGCCTGGAGTTGCAAGCAGAAAGGCAAGCAGAAGCACTATTGCACTTACAACCAGCTCTGAGGCTTCTGCCTTCGCGAAGGCTTTGAGGGCAGCATTTGAAAAAAACTCCCCTGCCATAAAAGAAAGGACAATTATCCCAATTGCCACTGCGAAGGCAAAAAAGATATACTCGTAAAATGGGGACTGCTGGATTATCACTGCAAGCAAATACTCAAGCATACCTTTTCCCTTAGTTTTTGTTGGGCATTGATTACTTAAACTATTTGGTTGGTTCTCAGAAAGGCACAGATTTATATACGCTGAGAATCAAAAGTGATCATTGATGAACTTCAGTGGCATTTTCCACAGCAAAGCCCCACTAATTTTGCTAGCTTTGCTTCTCTCTCCCTCCCTTTTATTCTCCTTTGAAACATTAAGCGAGGGCAAATTCAAGACTATCATCGATTTGGAATTAGATAACAAAACCGTGATTGCAAAGATTACCTATGTCAATCTCAGCTATTACACCAAGCCGCTGCCACAAAACTATCCGAATTTGGACAGAAGACTTACTACCTTGCCACAAGAGTTTTTCAAGCAACCATCAAGGCCTTATTCTGAGGACTACTTTAGTTTTGAAAAGAAAAACCTTTCCAATGCCTCGCTTTTTTTCACAGTAATTGCAGGAGCAAGTGAATTCAGAGTGGCTAATGAGAACGGGCAAGAAATCTGTTTTCCTGCAAATAAGACTGATGAGGCTGGAAGAACAAATTGCACAGTTTCGCATTTTCTGAATGCATCCGGACAGCCCCAGCCGATCGATTCTTTGCCAAATTGCGCATTAGTCAAAGTGGTCTTCAACGGAATGTTCAAGGATGGGGTGGAATACAAAGCCAGCACGCAGACGATCATGGTTTGCCCTGCCTTCAGCCCTGCTCTTTCAAAATTAGGGCTTGCCACTGCGTTGGTGCTTTCCTCAAATTCAAATTCCTGGATTTGCTTCCCATTAATCCTGATCCTTTCTCTTCTTATAGCAGGAATGTATTATTCTGGAAGGAATCCGCTTTCCCTTTTTGATTTAACTACTCCTAAGCTGCCGCAGGGAAAGCATGCCAAGATGAAATCCAAAGCATCCCCGCAAATGATTCGCTCTATTGCACGAAAATATGCGCAAATCCAGCTCAGGGCAGCAGCGCACGCAGCCAAACTGGCTGCTGTGGCTGCCAAAGCAAAAGGCAAAGACATGGGGCTAGAAAAAAAAGAAATCGGACGCAGAGCAAGAGAGGCAAGAAAGCGGACCGAAGAGCTCTTTCGCGACATCAAGCACACGTTGGGTCACACTAAAACTGGGCTCTCAGATGCTCAAATAGCAGAATTCCAAAGGAGGCTCGCAGCAATATTTGGAGATGCACCCCAAGGAAGAAGAGCATTTGCAATCTGGAAAAAAAGCATTGAGGCAGCACTGCCTTTTGTGCAGCTTTACAATGCAGCCTATCAAGCATACAGCCTCACTGCAGAAGGCCGAGGCACTTCCAACTCATTCATCTCACGAAAAGTAGTCACCCCCCTATTTAATACTCTCACCAAAAAAAGTGTATGGCTGGAGGAGCTTAAGGGGGTGAGGGCATCTGGGAAGATTCCGCTTATCAAAGCCCCTTTGAATACTCTGACAAAGGCTTTTGATGTGACTGCTCAGCACCGCTCCTCGCGCGTATCTGCCGTAAATCTAAGAAGAGAAATACTTGGCGGAATCTTTTATACTATTTTAAACAGGTTGAACATGCTGGATAAGGTAGGCTCAGCAATAAGAGGCTCGCCTATAGAAAAATTCTTCAAATTCACCCACAACTGGACATTTCAGAATTTTGTTGAAAAACACGACTTATACACCAAAAAATTCCGTGAGCTTTACGACCCGGTAGAAAATATCCGCAATCTCACGATTATATCGTCCAAGATTTTATATGACAATGCCATCATAGCATTGAGTCTTTGGCTTCCAACAAAGGCAACAATGAGTGAAATTTTGAATTCCTTAAAAGTAGAAACAGAGAAGAGGAGTTTGCATGAGCAAAGGCTTATATTGGAAGGACTTTTGAAAGACCTCCAAGAAGGAAGGTATATCTCACGTACTAAATTAAAGAGTGTCTTAGATAGGATAGATATTTCACCGTCAGATCGCAACTTTATCTTAACCGCCATCAGTCTGCAAAGAAAGTGGAGTGAAATAGAGAGGCGAATCTTAGAAATCATGAACGCTCAATTTGCCACTTATGCAGATAGGGTAATGGCATTATACTCATTGATGAAAGAGTACAATCTTGACAAGATAAAAGGGCGCGAGCCACTTAATCTAACTGACACTCTTCAAAAATGGAAAGAACATGAAGAAAGATTGATTAGAGGAATTATGCTTGCCAGGCTTGAAGGAGGAGTTTACAAGCCCATCACATGGAACGATATACGCAACGACATGAGGAATAATGTTTCTGAAGATGAGATTAGAAGAAAATATTCAGGCATTCTCAACCAAAATGAATACAAGAATAGAATTAACGCTTTGCGCAACTATATATTGCTTGCCCAAAATGAAGATGATTTAAGAAGAAGAACTGTCAACTGGATTTTGGAGATTCGTGATGAGTTAAACCGCAAACTTGGCAGTGCAGACAGAACAGACACATTATCCCTTCTTCGCTCCAACTTTGTTGGCACAAACCCAACTGCAGAATTCCTTAACAGAAGATTAAGAGAACTCGGAGTTAATGTTTCTGTAAGGAACTTGGACGAGTTTGAAATCTTCTTCTTCAGAGGTACAATGGCAGAGCAGATGCGCGCCAACCTTGAGCAGGCAGCGAGGGCCAGAGGACTAAACATGTCTGTAGACGAGATTTTAAGAAGGCTTTTGTCTGACACTCTCCACTTCCAGATGGCCTACAATGTTGCAATCGTGAGGATAAATGACTTGATTTCTGGCAAACCTGAAGACAGAAGAAGAGTGTTTTCGGATGCATTTGGGATTGATGCAGAAAGGCGCGTTGCCCAGATGATTAAAGCCCATGAGCAATTGGAATATGCATTTCAAAGGAAAGTTTTCAATTATACAAACTATGATTTGAGCACTGAGAAGCTTTTCAACTTGGTTCGAGCCTCTGACCGGGCAACCGCGTTTTTCGTTTGGGGTTCGCAAAGAGGCGGAACCAATGCAGAAATTGGCATGGGGCTCTTGAATTCAGCCCTAAGACAAAACGCAGAGGCAATCGGGATATTGCGCGCCTTCTACAATAATTTAACTAATCCTTCAAGCAAATTCTATGATGCGCGTTTTGCCGCCAACGTAAGAGGAAATTTTGTTTCTGACTACCAAGCACTTCTTGATAGAGGATATAACTTCACTGACTTACGTAATGGTGTGGGCCTCCTTTTGAGTGGAGACAAGAGGGGTAATTTGCCCTTTGTGGAATACGACCGCAACATCCTTTCCAAGCTTGGCTACTCAAGTGAAATTGTCCGGAAAGGGGAAGTCCGCGACCTCGCTCCTCTCTTGGCCAGATTGTCTGAATCATTTTACATAAACCTTCCTACCGGCGTTGTGATTCTGACAAAACATGTCGATTCGGCAGGAAGAACTAGCTGGCTTTACGGCTCTCCGCTAAAGGACAAGACAGTTGCAGCACTTTACAATCAAGCAATCCAGGATCCCACCTATACGAGAACTTCAGAATTATCAAAGGCTCTCGCAGGATTCGACAGAGATGGGAATTATAATCCTCTTTTGCAGTCTATAAAAGTTATTGCTGCGAAAGATTTGCAGGAGATGAAAAACAATCCGAACAATTTTTTCGGTCATATCTCTTGGACAGAAGGAGTCAAAAACAGGATAAGAACAGGCCTTCACAAGCTTGGTGAGCTGTTTGGAGAAATGTATTATGCAGGCACAAATTGGCGTGCAACCAAGCTTGAAGGGTGGTATGCTGCCCAATATCAAATGCGCATGATCTTGGACTCCTACGAGCGCTCAATTAATACTTACATGACCTCTGGCAAAGGGCGCTTTGATCCCTCAAACTATATAAGGAATATGGAAGAGGAGGCAAAAAATTCCCAGGATCCTGTCAGACTCCTGATTGCACAAACAATGTATAAGCTAGACAGAGGAAATGGAACAAAGCTTGAAACGCTTCGTGCCACCTGGGAAGGCTTCAAGCGCAATATTGCCTCAAAAATTGTTACAGAGGTTGCAGAAGCAGAATCTGCATTCTATTCTGCCAAGCTGGAGATGCGTGCGATTGAAAAGTTAAGAAAAGAAGGGGCAATCACAGACACCGAATACCGCAGCCTCCGCTCTGAAGCACTGTCCAAAATACAACATTTCAAGTCAGAATGGAAAGAACTGAAGCATGAGTACAAAGACTATAATCAGTCTGCAAGATACTGGGCAAGCAGCCATGACAATGTTTATGGAACAAGCAGGAACATATTCACAGCATTTAGCCCTCTTGCAGCCATTTTTGACAGCAAGTTCGTCCAAGGTGCAAAATATGACTTCTACTGGATTACAGAATCCAGCGCAATGAGGGACCCGCGCACAGCCACTGGCGCAGGCTTTGGCCTTGACTATTCATTTTATGTAGGTTATCAAACCGGTCAGACAGTCTATGAACGCTCCAGATTCTACATGACCAATGCACTGTGGGAAGAACAAAACCGCATCCCACTTATTTTTTCATACGCAGTCCATAAGTGGTTCTATGCGCCAGTAAGCCAAGCATTCCGTGACAGAAGTCACTACCCGTCATATCTTGAGATGGATGCCATTTATCCAGGAAGGATGCATGATGACAGCAGGCGTGGTAAACATGATCTGCTTTTCCCCACCCTCCTTGCTCCCTTGCGAAAGCACTACAGCTCAGATTTCTGGCGGACAAGGTTTCAGGCTCTGCTTGACTATTCTGGAGCTTCCTCATTTATAGGTGCATATCTTGACACAACACCAAAGGATTCATTCACCCGCACAATGGCAGAAAAGCTGTTTACCCCAAGCCCGCACTATTCTACTGAAGCTCGGTTTATTCTTTCGCAGCGGACGCTTGACCAGTTCAGGAAGCTTGATGAGGCAATTGAAAAATTCAGCGAGGTAAGAGAAGCATGGCATCAATATATTACGTCACCTGACGGCTCAGATGAGCAGCGAAAGGCATTAGATGTGATTTCAAAATATGTAGAAATACGTGACAGAAGGCCTTGGGGAGTTCAGCGTGCTGTTTCGGGTTCAGATATGGATGAGGACGGCTCCAGAAACCGTTTCATGAACCTTTATATCGGCTTTCACCAAAACATTTGGAAGCCAGTGGTGCCAGGAATGATGGATTTAGATCCGATAACTGGAAAATGGCGTGCCTTCCCCCAGGTTGCCGCAGTAGTTGACCGCGCAAAAGAAGAAACTAAATTGGACAACTTGCGCCACTTCAATATCGCGCGCTTTGATGAAAGCACTGGTAGGTTGGTTTGGGAAGACCAGCTGCATACTCATGATGATGCCTCAAGGGAAGTATACAAGCGTGAAAGTACCACCCTCATTCACTTAATAAAATACCAAAACGAGATGCTGACTTATAGCTTGACAAACACTCCCTCCACCATCTTCATGTCGCCTACCATTCGTTTAGGCCAAGTTATCTTAGGCCACACCATTTTATCTACAACTTACATTCCTCAAACGATCTTTACTGAAATGGTATTGTCACCAGTACGAAAGCTGCAGCGTACCGGCCTGATATTGAAGAATAACATACAAGACTTAGTTGACAGCGTCTCCTTCTGGAGAGAAACCAGCTATGAAAAACTTTCAGAAGAGGCATTGAGGGAAGGTCTGGAAACATATCGTGTATTGAGGGGAAGACGATCAATATGAGGCAGATTTTTTTCATTGCAGCTTTTTTCTTGCTTTTTGGATGCACCTTCAATATTCCGCCAGAGCAAAAATTTGTCTCTGCAGATTTGACTCTTGCAAGATTTTCGCCGCAAAATGAGATGGCGTGCCAGCCGCTTGATGACCCAAAGCCTTGCTATTGCATGGTATGTCAAAACACCACAAGCTGGCTCGGCCTTTTTGATAAAGTGAAATTCTTGTCTTCATGGTTTGATTCCAATCTTTACGAGGGCAAATGCGAATTTAGGCATTGCAATCTTTCTGATATGGTAAATTTCATCGAACAGGACAAAAACACACAGCTTCGCTCCTTTATGCTGGGCGGAGGACCCACTCATTCTGCGGTGGATTTGGCGAATACTTATTGCAACTACTCCCTTCAGTTTTCAACCAAATGGCTAATAGGCACACAAACAGTATCTCCTCCAATTCCAAAGAAGACACAGGCAAAATGCTGGCTGGAGCGCAATATCTTGCCTTTCTATATTTATTTTACAGAAGGAAAAAACATTGACCCTGTGAGAACAGGGGAGATTGCAAAGGCTTTGAATGGCACAGGCCCTGTGTTTTTGACCACTGAAGCCTGGCTTGATCCAAGAGACCCCTTCTCAGTACAAAAAGTCAAGGAACAAATTGACCAAATAAAAGCAAACTGCAACAAATGCCTTGTCGTATTGATGCTTAATGGGACTACAGCCGATCGCAAAGCACTCCTCAAAGAATTTTTTGGTACAGGGGATATAAAGACAGGGGCGGGCTTTAGCCAATATTATAAAAAAGTAGACGTTGTTGGGTTCGGAATACTTGCAAATGATTATCCAACTTGTAATCCAGTAGATGTAATCGGGGAGAATTTCCTTTTTTCTCGCTTCGTCCTCAAGAATTATTCCAAGCCAACTATCTGGCTTTATGTCGGCGTTAGCAAAGGCAACAACAGCTTCAACAGTTGTACGTGGACAGACTCCCAAATCCATCTTTTCTACCAGCAGCTTTTTGCAAGCACACAGGCAATGGCAAGTTCAGGTGTGATTGGGATTGGCTTCTATGAGTTTTCAGATCACTCCGGCCCTATTCCCTGCGACAATAGGACAAAAGGCTGCGAGTTTGGCTTTTTGGACGTTTTTGGCAACCAAAAGCACCCTGTGCTAAACAGCTGGTCTTCCCTCTGCCAATATTTTGGCACAGAGCAGTTCAGAAGCCTGCTTATTTTCTCAAGAAATGGATACGGCTCTGTATGCGACCCGGGGCAGCTTCAAAACAACAAGATGTTCCGTGCAATTTCTCTTGAAATAAACAGCCCCAAGCAGCCCTCATACTCTTTCGTGGCGCCTGCTCCAAAGCAAAAATACATCCGGTGCGGAGACATCTGCGTTTCTGATGTTCCCCTAAAGGATTGGACGATTTTTGATAACACCAACAAGCAATTTGATTCCTCACATTGTGACATTTATTCATTTATAGAGGAAGAAGCAGATAAAAAGGAAATCAGCGCACTCTTTTTCAGGGCAATTATAGAGCAAGAAAGCAATTTTGACAAATTCGCTGTTTCATGCATCTCCAAAGACTCACCAAACTGCAACACGGCCAACCTCACTGTTGCTGAGATTTGCAGGCTTGCAGGCATGCCAGACGATTGTGGCCGGGTTCCTGGCACGTATTGGAACGATGCCCAGATCCATTCAGAATGCCCACCACACATGAAGCCATGTGCCTTCGGGCTTGCACAATGCATTGCTTATCCTGGTGCTTATTATGTCCAAAATAATCTTGCAATGCCGCCAGAGATTAGAAATTGCGGGAAAAGCAAGTCAGGAAAAGACTACAATCCATTTGACCCTTATGATAGCGTCTGCTGCGGTACCTCACTTTTCAAGTATATGCTCGATTTCCATCCTTCTACTGGCTGGTCTTTTGTGAATAGACACTGGAATTCGCTGACAGAATGCACTGGCGGGGTAAAAGATGATAAGGGCTGGCTTGCTTATCTTCTTGCTGCAGAAACTTACTATGGTCATCTGCCGCCAAGTATCTCTTCGTTTCTTTCACAAAGAGACCAAAATGGCAAATGTCAAGGAATTCAGCATTATGTAGATTACATGCGCTCTGTAGGGCACGTATATTCTATGGATGTAATGTCGCGCTACCTTGATGCAATAGAAAAATGTGGGGCAGAATGCCCTGGCAAAGAGATGCAAATCATTGCCCAGCAGCCGTAAATTACTTTGTTTTCAAGCTTTCCCTTGCCCTTTCAAGCTCAATTGCCTGCTTTGCACGCATGATGTCTTTGGGGAAGTGCCTGCCGCGCATCATAAAGTTGCGCTCATAGGTTTTTGCCTCAAATTTGGATGCAATTATTTCTGCTCCGGATTCTATATCAAATTCTTTGCAAGAGAAAATGTCCACGCTTGCAAAGTTCTTCTCGGGGAAAGTATGGATGCTGATGTGAGATTCTGCAATCAGCACGATGCCCGACACCCCCCAATCCTCGGGCTTCACGCCGCTGTATGTGAACGTGTATGGCGGCATAATCTTGGTCATCCCAATCATTTCAGGGAACTCATTCAAAAAATTGTAAATGAAATTCACATCCTTCAGCTTCTTTTTGTTGCATCCATACATGTCCAAAGTCAAATGTGGTCCAAACATTTGTGTAGTCCTCCCCTCCCCCCGTCAGAAGGCAAAAGCCTCCAATAGGGGAAACGTGGTTTTTATGTGGTGCATTACTATATTTAAGCTTTTCTATTTTTTGTAAGAAAAAAGCATTTTTAATCAGTTTTAATCAAAAAATGAGATCTTATAGCGCTTTTTTTTAAAAAAACAACTCTAATATCAATTTTATTTAAATTAAATTCGCTAATAGGCTCTTTAAGTAATTTAAATTTATTTTTCCTCTTTTTTTAAAAAATCAGCGGACTAATGTCAATTTTGGAAGCTTTTTGGCATCTTATATCTTATTTTTTTCATTCAACGTCGAAAAAATTTTTTGTTCCGTTTGGAACTTTTTGTTTTTGTATCTTCCTATCTGTACCCTTCAAAGTCCCTGATACCACTTCAGGCTCCATTCTCGCAGGCGAATTTTCATACTCGGCAAAACAAGCCATGCAAAATATCACATCATAAAGCTTGCTTCGCTCGCAGCGCAAAACCCCTCTTCCGCCGCTGTATTTTACAAGCTTAAAGCCAATCAGGCTAATCCCCAACTCTCCAAAAAAAGATAAGAAATGCTGGTAAATTGCCTTTTTTGCAATTTCCTCCTGCGGCGCAGTTCCACCTATGCTCATCTTGAAGCGTATATATCTTTTCTTGAATGCCTGAGCAGTTTTCACTTCACTTCACCGATAAGTTTGCTGGCAAGCTTTTTTGAAAACTCAATTTCATGAGGTGTCATCCCCAAAACCCTCATGAGAGCCTCAAGTTCCTTTTCATTTCTCAGCATCATCTGGTTTTGCGCAAGCGTCCCAAAAACAGCTCCGCAGCCAGTTTTTTTACACATCTGGCTTGCAATCCTCATCTTGGAGATTGTAATCCCTCTTTGAAATCCCTTCTGCTTGATTATATCTGAAAATGAGAAAAAGACTGCACCCCCAAGCTTTGCAAGGTTTTTCAGCTCGCCTTCTTCAAATTCGTATGTCTCCCTGTATATGATGCATTTTTTTTGGGATTTTTTTTCGGTTGTGAAGCTTTTCAGCCTCCTTATGTCCACCAACTTCTCAATACCTTTCAGAGGCTGCAGCCCCTCTGCCAGTACAAAATCCAGCATTCAGCTCACTTTCTAAATGTTCCTCCCTTTTTTCCCTGCAGAAGTCAAGCCCCTAAATGCCCTTCCTCGCTGTATATTTGGCAATACTCTCCTTTCAACAAGGATGACCTCAAAATACTTCTTAGTGCCATCCTGCCCTACCCAATAAGAATTGAGGACTTCGCAGTTTGAAAACTTCCTTGCAGCCTTCTCCTCTGCTATCCGCTGAAGAGACTTCCCCGGCGAAAGGTACGCCACATTTTTTGCAGGCTTTCGGCCGCCCCTCGGGTGCCTTCTTTTCCTGGAGCCCCTGCCAACCGCAACGCGCACCATGATGTACCCTTCTTTTGCTTTGTATCCAAGCGAGCGCGCACGGGCAAGGTTGGTAGGCCGCTCAATCCTTACTACTGTGCCTTCCTTTCTCCATTGCTGCAGCCTTTTTCTGTATGCTTCTGACCTGGTTTTATACTCCTGCTGGAAAGCTTCCTGTATATATTTGTACATTCCCACAAAATCACCGCACTGCTTCGGTTCGGGCAGCAACCCCCACATCCCAAAGCATCAGCCTTTCTGTGCAAAACCTATAATAAACCTTGCCCTTTTTGCACCACAAATTGCCTTTCTTTGTAGATTATTGCATCCCCGCTTGCAAAGCGCTCACCTATCCTTAAGCGTATGTATCCATCCTCACCCTGCTGATACGCACCAACCAAAATCGCCTCTCCCTTTGCTGCCTTCATCACATAAGGCTCAAGTCCCAAGGCAAGGTCTGCAAATGCATATTTTACTGCATCTGTAAGGGGAAGCCGAATCTCGTTTGCTTCGCCCAAGAAAGTCAGATGCTTGAAATCCAGCACGATTTTGCCTTCTTTTTGCCTCTCCATCACTTCCTCCATTCTTGTACGCATTTGTGCAATTGGTTTTCTAAGCCTCCTTTTTGTAAGCTCAACTATAGCCTTTACAACGCCTGATTTGATTTTTGCAAGCTTAGTTTTTGCCTTTTGCAGCCGCCTGCGGTGCTCTTTTTTTGGAGCTGCCAGCGCTGCATGAAGCCTTTCCAGCTTTGCCTTGCAAAGCCGAGCTTCACGTTCAAATTTTTCAAGCAAGCCTTCAACATTGATTATTTCTCCTTCTGCAATCTCTTGCCTCGCCCTCTCCAAATAACCTTTCAGCCTTTCTATCTTCTTTTTGCTTTCCTCAAATCCTTCAGCCCACTCTTCTGCAATTTCAGAAGCTGAGGCAGCTATTGCCAACTGATGCATCGTATCAATCTCATCCTCGATTTTGTCAGCAACTATTGTCACTTCGTTTAGCTGTAAGTCGTTTTCAATGGCCCGCTGCCAGTCAATCCTTTTCAGCTGCTCTTCTACTTTTTCAATTTTTGAGTAAAATTCCGGAGCTTTTTGCGAAAGAAAAACGAATTGTTCAAGCGCAGAATCCGCCATCCTTTCAAGAGCCTCAAGCTCAATGGTGCACTCTTCGATTTTGCTTCCTCTTGCCTGGACTGGCATGGAATTTTTGTAGCAGCCGAGATTTATTAAGTTTTAGCCTTTGACCACGCCAATTGGAACTAGCCTAGCAACAATATCGCTTAAGCCTGCCTTCTGCACAGAGGCGACCACGTCGTCCACGTTTTTGTAAGCTTCCGGCGCTTCTTCCGCAAGCAGCTCAAATTCTGTTGCCTTCACCATAATCCCTTTTTGCATCAGGCTGCTTTGTATCTCTTTTCCGCTCCAGGTTTTGACTGCTTTGCTTCTGCTCATTGACCTGCCTGCGCCATGGCAGGAAGAGCCCCAAGAATTCTGCATCGCACCTCGCTTTCCTACAAGCACATAGGATGCAGTCCCCATGCTTCCAGGAATCAAAACCGGCTGGCCTATCTCCCTATAGTAATCAGGCAATTCCTTTCTGCCCGCAGCAAATGCCCTTGTGGCTCCTTTTCTGTGCACACAAAGCTTCATCCTTTTTCCATCCACTTCATGCTCTTCGAATTTTGCTATGTTGTGGCAAACATCATATATCAACGGCATCTGGTCACTTGTGCCTTTTCCGAAAACTTCGTCAAAAGTCTGCCTTACCCAATGCATCATCACATGCCTGTTGCAAAACGCATAGTTTACAGCGCAATACATTGCCTTGATGTATCTTTCTGCCTCAGGAGAATTTATCGGCGCGCAGCACAGTTCTGGGTCTGGAAGCTCTATGCCATATTTTCTTGAGGCAGCAATCATTTGCCTTAGGTAGTCATCGCATACTTGATGGCCAAATCCTCTTGAGCCGCAGTGTATCATTACCACTATCTTGCCCTCTTCAAGGCCGAATTTTTTTGCAACCTCGGGCTGGAAAATTTGCTGGACCTCTTGAAGCTCCACAAAATGGTTCCCTGCCCCTACGGTTCCAAATTGCGGTAAGCCTCTGCTTTTTGCCTTATCAGAAACAGCTGATGGGTCTGCGCCCTCCATTTTCCCGTTTTCTTCAGTCCTTTCTTTGTCCTTGCGTGTCCCAAAGCCATTGCGTATTGCCCAATCCACTCCCTCAACTACAGCTTCGTCCAATTCCTGCACTTTCAGTCTCAGCTTGCCTTTTGATCCGACGCCAGATGGCACGTTCTTGAAAAGAAGGTCAATCAGCTGCCTCTTTTTTTCTTCCACCTCTTTCCTTACAAGTGGAGTGGCAATCAGCCTCACCCCGCAGTTAATATCGTACCCTACTCCCCCAGGTGAAATTACGCCTTCTTCCACGTCAAATGCAGCGACCCCACCTATAGGGAAACCATAACCTTCATGGCCGTCCGGCATCAGCAAAGAGTGTTTCACTATGCCCGGCAAGCACGCAACATTTTTCAGCTGCTCAAATGTCCTGTCTTTTCCCATTCCTGCAAAGACTTCCTGCGTTGCAAAGACTCTTGCAGATACCCTCATTTTGCCTTCTTTTTCAATCTCCCAAATTGCAGGTGCTATTTGCTGCGCCATTTTCCCACTTCAAGATGCTATCTCCTTTTTTATCTTCCAGAGGTGCTCTATGCGCTTTGCAGTAAGCGGGTGGGTCATGAAAAGCTCTACGATGCCGCCCTTTTTCTCTTTCTCCACAGCTTGAGCAAGGGTTGCAGCGTTATCTGCATCAATTGCTTTCATAACCTCAATAAAATCTGTTTTTGCAGCGGAGCTTTCTGCAAAATAAAGCGCCTTCACCATGGATTGGCTATTTTCGCCAGAAGTCTTTACTCCATAGCTTATCTTTGCAAGCGCCCTCATCAAAGCTGCAGGGTTCCCAGTCAGCCGAGCAGAAAACTCATCAGCGTAGTATTCGCGCTGGCGCGAAAGCCACATGACCATCAGCTGCCCAATGAACTGCGCTACAAAAGCACCAAGGAAAGCAGCAAGCGTGTTTCTTCCCTCTCGATCATTTCCAAAAATCAGCACCCCGTAGTAAAGCGCAACCGGCAAAACAGAAGCCAGTGTCATTACAGCAACGTCGCGGTTGTTTATGTGCCCAAGTTCGTGGGCTATTACTCCCTCCACTTCCTCACGGTTCAGTACGGACAAAAGGCCAGTGTGGATAGCTATCCCAGAATCATTCTGCGTCCGTCCGAACGCAAACGCATTCGGGCTTGAGTCATTCACAAGATATATCTTTGGCATGGGCATTCCAGCTTTTTTGCTTAAGCGTTCTACCATTTCAAAAATCTGCGGAGCGTCCTCGTATTTTAGCTCTTTTGCACCAGTTGCAATCTTTATTATCGTAGGGCCAAAATACCACTGCACGCCGAGCATGAACAGCGAAACCATCAGCCAAAACATTATGCCTCCAGAGCCGCCTATCCCAGAAGCAACCAAAATCACACCAAGTATTCCGGCAACTAGACCAAATACCAGCACGCTAGTCAAAAGTATCCGAAGCCGCAGTCCTATCCCTGGAGTAAATATTTTGCTGCTCATAGCCTCTCACCCAGCACTTTAGTAGTATAACTAACCTTTTATTATTATTTTCCCATATTCTGCGTTGCGCCCTTGTAGTCCAACCTGGATAGGACACGAGCCTCCGAATGACTCGGCTTCCAGGCGAAAGTTCGTAATCCGGGTTCAAATCCCTCCCTAGGGGGCACTTATGTTAACCTTAAAGCCCCCTGAGGGTTCACTCGGTAGGGGGCAACCAGAATAAAAGCAGCGCCCCCTCACCGTTCACCCCCGAATAGTAACTGCAGATTTTGGGGGGCAAGAAAGAGACCCATGTTGGCATTTGTTAAAAACATCAAAGGTTGCCTTTTGCCAACCTCAAACTAGCAAATCTGGTGTTGGCATTAGGGGTTGAGGAAAGGGGACAATAGAAACACTGGTGTTCCCCTTTCCACTGGTGTTTGCCTTAGGGGTTGAGGAAAGGGGACTGTGGATACTCTGGTGTTCCCCTTTCCAGGAGAGTCCCGGCAAGGGCGCGTTTTTTATCAAAAGTGCTATTAAGCTGTTGCTAGAAAATCACGCTTTATGCAAAAGAAAATACTGATTACCGCTGCGCTTCCTTACGTGAACAATGTTCCTCATCTTGGCAACATAATAGGCTGTGTGCTTTCTGCAGATGTTTTTGCGCGGTATTGTAGAAGCAGAGGCTACCCAACCCTTTTTGTATGTGGCACAGATGAATACGGCACCGCAACCGAGGCAAAGGCTTTGGAGGAGGGCATAAGCCCACAAGAGCTTTGCGACCGCTACCACCAAATACATCGGAAAATTTATGAATGGTTTGGAATTTCAACTGATATTTTCGGAAGGACCACCACTCCACTTCATACTCAAATTACGCACGAGATTTTCCTTGCGCTTTACAAAAATGGCTATATCAAAGAAGATGAAATAGTGCAGGCTTATGATGAGAAAGCCGATATGTTTCTTGCAGATCGCTTCATAGAAGGCACCTGCCCGCACTGTGGCTATGAGCAGGCAAGAGCAGATCAGTGCGACAAATGCGGCCGCCTACTCAACTTCGATGAATTAATCAACCCGATAAGCAAACTCACCAAGACTACTCCAGTCAAAAGGACTTCAAGGCATCTTTTCATAGACCTTCCTGAAATTGAAAAGCAGCTTGAAGAATGGATTGAAAAGACCTCAAAAGAGGGTTTTTGGTCTGAAAATTCTTATAAAATCTCCAAAGCTTGGCTTTCAGAAGGACTCAAAAAGCGCTGCATCACACGGGATCTAAAGTGGGGGGTGCCAGTGCCGCTTCCAGGCTGGGAGAAAAAAGTATTTTACGTTTGGTTTGATGCCCCAATCGGCTATATTTCAATAACCGCCAACTTCACCTCGGACTGGAGAAGCTGGTGGCAGAACCCCAACGAGGTTCTCCTCTATCAGTTTATGGGGAAAGACAATGTGCCATTTCACACAGTCATTTTTCCCTCCACCCTTATGGGAACAAGGCAAAATTGGACGCTAGTCTACCATCTTTCAACAACAGAATTTCTCAATTACGAAGGAGGGAAGTTCAGCAAATCAAGGGGCGTTGGGGTGTTTGGCAATGACGCAATGGAAAGCGGCATCCCTGCAGATGTTTGGAGATATTATCTGCTTGCAAACAGACCGGAGAAAACAGACTCTGATTTTACCTGGAAGGACTTTGCAGAAAAGACCAACAACGAGCTGCTTGCAAACCTCGGCAACCTTGTCAACAGGACGCTGGTGTTCATTGACCGAGAATTTGGAGGGCAAATCCCTCAGCCTTCGCTTTCAAAAGAAGACCATGCTTTTATTGACTCTCAGAAATCCATTTTCGAAAAAGTTACTGCGCTTCTTGAGCGCGTGCAGCTCAAAGATGCACTTCACCTCATCATGCACGCAAGCAAGGAAGCAAATGCATATTTCCAAAAACAGCAGCCTTGGAAGACTGCAAAAGAGGACAGGCAGCGGTGCGCTAGCGCAATTTTTGTGCTTGCAAACCAGATAAAAGACCTTGCTGTGGCTTTAGAGCCATTCCTGCCACACACCTCTGCTTCAATTTTTAGCCAGCTTTCCATCCCTCCTAAAAAATGGGAGGATTTAGGACGCCTCTCTTTGTTGCCGGGCCACAGGATTGGAAAGCCTGAAATTCTTTTCAGAAAGCTTGAGCCAAAGCAAATTGCCGTGCTTTCGGCCAAATACGGCGGAAAGCAAACAGAAAGCGCAAGCTCTTCTGCACAGATCGCATCCGATGAGGTTTGGCTGGATTTGGAGGTGGCAAAAATAATCTCTGTCAAGCCCCATCCATCTGCCCAAAAGCTTTACATCGAGAAAATCCGCCTAGGAAATGAAGAGAGGCAAATCGTCTCCGGTTTGGTGCCGTACTACAGCCCGCAAGAGCTTGAAGGGAAAAACATAATTTTGGTGAAGAATCTCAAGCCAGCAGTAATTCGCGGGGTCGAATCCCAAGGGATGCTGCTTGCAGCCCAAGATGAAAAGGGGAACGTGGAAGTTCTTGTCGTGGATGCTGCAGAGGGCACCAAAGTCCAAATAGGTTCCTCTTCTGTTGCTGCTTCTTCGCAGATTACGATTGAGCAATTTTTCAGCGTGAAGCTTGAGGTGAAGGACGGCGTTTTTTTGGCAGGCGGCAAGCCGGTGCTGGTCGGCGGCCGGCCAATCACCACCAAGAGAGTGCTGAACGGAAAGGTGACTTAGCTTCCCAAAGCTATTTATACCGCATCGGTTCATGGTTTTAGGCACTTTTGGGAGGATACGAAGGGGTCATAATGGCATCTGAAGTTGACCTTCTGCCATACGTGGAAAAATTCGAGGAGTTTTATTCAGTTGCAATGAAGGAGAAAATCAGCAAGCTGGTGGCAGAGTATCCGCTTCAAAAAAGCCTAGTGGTTGACTACCATGAGCTTGAAAGGTTTGACAAAAACCTTGCCGATTTGCTCATCAAGCAGCCGGACAACATCATTTCTGCTGCTGAGCAAGCCCTTGTGAATTCCCAAGCAGTTTCATTCAAGGCAGCTCATCCAGAGGAAGAGTTTGAACCCCATGTCCGCTTCTTCAACCTTCCAAGCTCCAACCTTCTTATACAGGACATCAGCAGCAGGCAAATCAAGGAGCTCATCTGTGTCAAAGGCACCATCACCCGCAGAACGCAAGTAAAGCACAAAGTAAAGGTTGCAGTCTATATTTGCCAAGTATGCGATGCCAAGACTAAGATTCCCCTAACCAAAAACGCAACTGTTCCGCAAGTGTGCGACTCGTGCAAGAGAAGGGCGCTCAAACTGGAGGAAGATGAGTCTTATTTTGTGGATATCCAATGGGCGCAGGCCCAAGAGCTTCTTGAGAGGCTCAAAGGTGGAGCAACCCCTGCCCAAATAAGCCTCCTTTTGGAAGACGACCTTGTCAACACAGTCACTCCCGGCGAAACCATGGAAATTACCGGGATAATGCGCATCAGGCCGGAAGGCAAACGGGGCAAGGACTCTGCCCAAATATACGAACGGTACCTTGATGTCGTCTACATAAAAAGCACCCAGAAGGATTTTGAGGAAATAGAAACCACAAAGGAAGACGAACGGAAAATCCGTGAGCTTGCAGCAGACCCACGAATTTATGAGAAGATGCGCAACTCAATTGCTCCGGGGATTTATGGGCACGATGAGGTAAAGGATGCCTTGGTGCTTCAACTTTTCGGCGGAACGCCCGGCAAGGTAATGCCTGGCGGTGCGCCCATCCGCGATGACATGCACATCCTGCTGATAGGCGACCCAGGCTCTGCAAAAACCCGATTTTTGCAGTACGTCTGCGAGCTTGCACCAAAAAGCATCTATGTTTCAGGCAAATCAGTGACTGGAGTAGGTTTGACTGCTGCTGCAGAAAAGGACGAGATCGGAGATGGCGGCTGGACCCTGAAAGCAGGCGCGCTGGTGCTTGCTTCTGGCGGGATTGCCGGTGTGGACGAATTTGACAAGATAGATGATAACGAAAGAGCCGCAATGCACGAGGTTATGGAATCGCAAAGCGTCTCAGTTGCAAAGGCAGGCATAGTGGCAAAGTTTCGGGCAAAAACCGCAATCCTTGCAGCAGCAAACCCCAAGTTCGGCAGGTTTGACCCAAATAAGCTCCCAGGAGAGCAGTTTGATATCCCGCCCACTCTTCTTTCAAGATTTGACCTAATCTTTCCAATTATCGATGTGCTGGATGAGGAGAAAGATGCAAAGCTTGCCCAGCACCTCTTGTCAATCCATAAATTTGCAGCAGAGGCAAAAGAGGCAAAGGAAGAGTCAATCGTTCCGCCCATCGATCCAATTCTCCTTCGCAAATACATCTCCTATGCAAGGCAGCACGTCAAGCCGGTTCTTTCAAAGGAGGCAATGGAGCGCCTAAAGGAATATTATGTGCAGCTGAGGGGCAGAGGGAAAGCTGAAGGCTCGGTACCCATCACCCCACGCTATATTGAAGGCCTAATAAGGCTTTCTGAGGCTTCTGCAAAGGTGCGGCTTTCAAATACTGTGGAGATGCAAGATGCAGAAAGGGCAATTCGGCTTGTTGATTTCATGCTGAATAAAGTAAGCAGGGACAGGGAAACAGGCAAGCTGGATATAGATATTTTGGCAACCGGCAGGCCAAAAAGCCAAGTTGACAAGATAAACGAGATTCTCTCTATTGCAAGGAAGCTTCAGGAGCAGCTTGGGGCAGTGGAAATTTCAAGGCTGATAATGCAAGCAGAAGAAAAGGGAATAGATGAAATCACTGCGCGAAGGCTGATAGAAGACTTGATTTACAAAGGGGAGCTTTACAAAGCAAAGCCAGGCTTTGTCAAGATAGTAGAGCAGTCAGGCTGACACTTTAGGTGGCAATTTTAAGATTTGGCGAGAATATATAATAAGGGGAAAAGGATGCGGCATTTCGACTTTAAAAAAAGCCACCACAGGCTCAAAGAGGACCAGCTTTTGAATTTCAAAAGCTCGCTTACGCACGAATGCACCAGCACGCGCAGGATGAGGCTGGTTGTCTTTCGGCATTTTCTTGAAAATGTGGTGCTCAAACATGCAGCCGAGTTCAGGCCAGGGGCATACAAAGTAATCTTTAAGCCAGAGGAGAAGGAAGGCTCGCCTTACTTGTGCATTTATCCACAAATGCGCTTTTCTGATTTGAATGCCTTCAAGATTATAAAAAGCCAAAAAAAAGACATAGTTTTCATTTCATACAGGTGCAAAGAGCCTTTCTCCTTGGTGGATACACTGCAAAGGGAAATTGGAGCTCAGCCACTTGCCAACTTTTTAATCAGGCATATAGACTTCGAAACTTTGGCTTCAGCCATAGCCAAAAAGAAGGCTCAGCTTGCCTTGCATACGCCACAAAACGATCAACTTATCGCAGACCTTCAAATCCTCCAAGATTACATTAGTAATGAAACCTCCCAAAGAGAATTGCTGCTTAGACAATCCTGCCTTCCTGGAAAAACAACCCAGGAGCTTTACCGAGCTCTTTCAGAGATAAAATTAGTGATTTTGCAGATGAAGGAAGTCAAAAGGCAAACCAATTCGTGTGAGCGGCTTCCTGACATTATGCCGTTTTCTGCCGCAATGTTTTGGCCAATTTCGCAGCATGAGGCAAAAATTATTGTGGATTGCGCAAGCCCTGCCTTCAAAGCCTTCGTCGCTGCAGGAATGCAACAATATGTAACTGCAATGAAAAAGTCTTCAGGCGTTGCACTCTTGGAGTATTCCTCATTTGATTTGATGCGCGACTTTGACTATCTGCTACAGCGGATGCAGGACCAATACCCAAGAAAAGAATCATTCCAGCGCAAATATGAGGACATTATGCGTCGCATGCGCGAAGTCTACAACAAGATTAGGGTTATAGACAAAAAAATGCTCACCCTTTCTTCCAAGCTTTCATATTCTCCTTATGATTTTTTGGCCGTATGCGAACTTGGGCAAATGAGGAGAGATTTGCTTTTGCTGCTGAGGAAAATTTACAAGGATGTCGAGTTCCTAAGCCACAAAACCGAAGAAGTCAACCATTTAAGGATGATAATTTCAACCATGGCTGCAAATTTGTGCAAGATTGTTAGCGATGAGTACAGGCTGTGGGAAACCTTCCTTTCCTCAGGCTATCTGTTTGAGCCATCTTTTCAGAAGAATCTGGCAAAGCTTAAAGCAAAGGAAAAGCCAGATATCCAAAAGCTATATTACCGAATAAGCTCTTTCATCCGATATGCAGAGTTGGAGGATGAAAATATACAAAAAATGAGGCAGGACGCTTCCTCCAGCCCGCAAAAATACTTCAGCAAAAGCAACAACCTTGAAAAGGATCTTGCATCCAAGATAGATTCGCTCAGGGACATTTCTCCTCTGGCGCACTTTGTCCTTTCCGAAGCCTATATTGATTCAAGATCCCATCTGGAGTATAAATTCGGCGGCAACATGTGCGAAGACCCATTTTATTACCTAAATTCGACCGATTTACTTCTTGCAAAGCTGATGATTGCCCCCAATGAAGAAAAACAGGCTGCAGCAGAGCAGCTCAGAAAACAAGTTGCAGCAAATGCATCTGTTTTTGGAATTCTGGAAAAATACGGTCTGAAATCCCAGATTCTTAACAGCATAGAGCCTTTCCTTTACCTCAAAGAAAAGGCATTTGACTTGGAATTCAACCCATTTTCCAAGCTTGAGGAAGGATTCCGCGGCAAAAGCATAGAGGTCTCTTACAGAACTGCAGTGGAATCAGACGGAAAGATGTATATCTATTACCAATTAGGACAAATTGTAGAAAAAGTACCCATTCCTACCCCTTCTGAAATTTCTGCCTCAGAAAAGATAGGGCCGGAAGCAGTTTATGGCGACAAGTTTGATTTAGATTTTGTCCTGCAGAATCAAGTTACAGGCAAGCCACTTTCTGAAATTTACACTATAATTTACAGCTCTCTGCCTTCTGACTTCTCAACTTTTCTTACTGTGCAACAAAGCCTCCGTTTTGAGGACCTTTCCACCTCATACTTCCTTTCAACCTTCCCAAAAAGCCATTTTGGAGGTTGCATCTCAAATATAGGGGAGGTTCCGCCATCATTTTTGGACAAAAACACCAATACCCTCATTGACGGCCTTAAGGCTATCTATCCAAACTACCAAAATGAGGTTAAACAACTAGTGGATTTCTTTCTGGATAAGATGAGGTTGAGGATATTTAGGGAGCTGAACCGCTCCACTCTCTTTTGGATTTCAAGCTGCATCGATGAAATGAAAACATAGCGATGATTTATGAGTTAGGCTGTTGCAAAGCAGATCGCAAAGAAAGGTTTAAGCTTGCATATGAAACTGCATCGAAGATCTCTTATTAAAAACATTTTTAAACATTATCTAACACATTACTCTATCGGTGAGCCTCATGCGTTTTAATTTGATTTTCATTCTTCTGTTTGCAGCTCTAACCCCCTCTTGTTTTTCGGAAGGATACATGCTCAAAGTAGATAAAGCTTTGATTTCGAAGCACTTGAAGACCCCTTAAGCCCACAGTCTATTCTTTCAGGAAGCGGCTTGTTCTCCCAAACAAACTCCTTTGGCTGGCTTTTCAAAGAAAACAGTCATAGTTTACCCACAACATTCTGAAAAACGCCCGGAAAAATATTCTGCTGAACATGAAATCGTTTTTAGCAGAGTAGAGACTGGTCACTATCCTAAAGCTGGATTAGCACTCAGCACAGATCAGAAAGGAGCATTATTCATCGAGTTTGAAAGCCGCGCAGGCGAAGTATACCCTCGCGTGCTCAAAAATGACGGTCTTCTCACTTCTGAGTCACAATGGCTCAAAAGATATTATTTCATACCTGAAAATTTTGAAAATGGGGCAAGCATTTGGCTTTTGATAGGATGGATAGAGAATATGAGTATAGACGATGTTGTGAGGCACATTAAAGAAGAAGGAAAATTCACTGTTGAGTGGGAAGACTATCAAAACCGCTACGAATATACTGCCTATTCCATATTTTCAAACAAACTTACTGGAGAGCTTAAGATGGTTTCTAATTATGATACTCGCGGGAGTACAAGAATTATGCGATAAGGGAAGAGGGGCCTAATCTGCTATTCTTCCTGACAGATGACTACGATTACATAAAGAATCTTGATTATGTGGATACTTATAGAATATATGTGGAAGGACTTCCTAACATACCTACCAACATAGATTCAATATCAGAAAAACTGAGCGCATACATCGAAGGCACTCTTAAACTTCCAAAGCCGCAGTTCATCATCTTCTCCTGGTCACATCTTGTAGGAGAAGATCCACATGATTATCATAAGGCACTGATTGAAGTGTGGGCTATTAAGATGAAAAATCACTCAGTTTACACTGTTGCCATGGGTTTAGCCTACTCAGACAGTTATATTTTTTCTAGAAGATTGAAAGAGTTCGTTGGCACATTTACCCTCCAATCAGCAAAATATACCGATCCGCACGCCTTGGAAGCTACGCAAATATTTGAAGGTGAAGCATTTGGTTATCTGGATGAGAATCTTTCTCCAACAGGTCCTGGATTACTAGGCTATTTTTCCGAAGAACCATCGCTTTTAAAGGAGGCAACTGGGCCTTCCTGCCGTGCTTTGAGATTTTCAGTGTTAAGATGAATCTTGCACCCTTCAAGACAACCCACAAGCTAAAACACATTGTTTTTAAATTCATATGAAACTAATTAATAATCGTCTTTTTTGAAATGGAAAAGGTGGAGAGGTGAAATGATGGAAATTAAAGATCTGTTCTCAGCCAAAGGGCTTGCATTCCTTGCGCTCTTTACGCTCCTTTCAGTAGTTGCATCTTCAATAAACTTTTCTCAAGTCTTGGGTGGCCCATCCAATCAGACCTTCACCTTCTTCCAGTTCATAGGGCCGATCGCTGGCGGATTCCTTGGCGCCGGAGTGGGAGTCCTTTCAGTGATTCTTACCCAGCTGACTTCGTTTATCCTTTTGGGCAAATCGCTCGAAGTAATAAACGTGCTTAGATTTTTGCCTATGGCATTTGCAGCATTCTATTTTGCAAAATACTCAAAAGGAAAGCTTGTGCAAGGCATAGTCCCGCTTTTGTGCATGGCGGCTTTTATGGCGCATCCTGTCGGCTTGCAAGCATGGGTTTACTCGCTTTATTGGATGATTCCTGCAATAGTGCTTTTGCTTCCTGAAAACCTTTTTGCCCGCTCTCTTGGCGCAACCTTTACTGCCCACTCCATCGGAAGCATAATTTGGCTTTACTCTTTCCCATCCACACCTCAATTTTGGATTGGATTAATCCCTGTTGTGGCGTTCGAGCGGCTGCTTTTTGCAAGTGGCATTGCGGCATCCTTTGTAGCGTTCAGCACTGCGCTTGCCAGAGTGGATGCAATTGCAAAGTCAGGCTTAATCCACATTGACCGCCGCTATGTGATTGCATAAGCTACTTTTCTTTCTTTTTTGCATTTCGTATAAGTTCGCTAAAGCCATCCAGAATCTCAAGCGGCAGCGGTATGATTACAGTATTTGAAGCAGATGGACCCAACCCATCTATGGTCTGAAGCGCCCTCAGCTGAAGGCTTGCAGGCACTGAGGACATGATCTTTGCAGCCTCAGCCAGGTTCTTTGCAGCAAGCCTGTCTCCTTCAGATTTTATGATGGTTGCGCGCTTTTCCCTCTCTGCAGCAGCCTGTCTGCTCATAAGTCTCTTCAAGTCATCAGGGACATCCACATCTTGAAGCTTGATTGCAGTCACATCCAGGCCCCAGCCTTCAGTGACTTCTTCCACTACTTTCTGTATTTTTTCCCCAATCAGGCTTCTCTCGCTTAGCACTTCATCCAAATTCATGGACCCAATTACATCCCTTAGTGCAGTCTGGGCGTACTGCCCCATTGCATAAGTGAAATTTTGCACTTTCATCACAGCATCCTCTGGTTTTTCCACTTTGAAATAAAGCACTCCATTTACTGAAACAGGGACATTATCCTTTGTCATGACCGACTGCTTTGGGATATCCAAAGTCAAAATCCTCATATCTACTTTCCTGAGTTCCTGCAAAACCGGGATGATGATGGTGATTCCTGGCTCCCGCGTCCCGCTGTACTTTCCAAGAAAGAAGACCACTCCTTTTTCATATTGGTAAATCACATGCACAAACAGTTTGATGAGAACAGAGAACAATTAGTATTCCAATAGTCAAAAGCAGCTCTACATTTAAAAGAAACCTCATCAAAATGTCAATCAGCATTTCTTCACCCTGCGTCTTTTTCGCTTTACTGCTTTTTATTATTTGCTGTTGATTTGACTTTTCTATAAGCTTTTCTTTAAGAAAAAATAGCAGTCTGATTTTTCATGGCTGCATTTGCAACTCTTTTATTTCTTTTCTTTAGGATACTTTAGTGCGCAAAGTAAAGGAGTTTTGCTGCAAAGGCAACTCTCTAAAAGGCTGGTGGAAAGTCAAAAATCCGCTGGCAGTGATATTCAACTTCCTTCTTATTTATCCAGCCAGGTTTTTCCCTTCCACTTCGCTTAAAAACATGGCTTATAGGCTGTGCGGGGCGAAAATAGGTAAAGGTGTAACCTTTGGGCTGGGGGCAATGCTGGACATTTTCTTTCCTGAGCTGATTGAAGTAGGAGATGAAGCCATAATTGGCTACAACAGCGTAATTTTGGCCCACGAGTTCCTGCAAGGCAAGTACCGGATAGGGAAAGTCAAAATAGGCAAGAACGCAATGATTGGCGCAAACTGCACTATTATGCCCGGAGTCTCAATTGGCGATGATGCTTGCATTTGCGCAATGTCTTTAGTCAACAAGGATGTACCAGCAGGCCAGATGTGGGGCGGGGTTCCTGCAAGGCGAATCAAATGAAAGTCGCGCTTATTCTTTTGGTCCACCTGATTGCAATACTTGCAGGGCTGTATTACTATTGGGATCAGTTTGTTTCCACCCCTCTGCCGCTTTTGGTTTTTGTGCCAGACTGCCCGCTTTACGTCCTTCTTGTCTTGCCACTGCTTTTGCGCAAAGCAAAAGGCAGCTTTTACCCATTTTTTGTCAGCAGCGGGCTAGTCAAATACGGGCTGTGGACGGTTTTCGTGCTTGTTTTTTACTCTGATGTTTATTTTGCTCCGCAATTTTTCATGATCTCTTTCGTTTTTTTGCTTGGGCATATCGGGATGTTTCTTGAAGGGCTTTATTTTTTGCCCAAAAACCCAAAGCCATTTTACCTTTCTATCTTGATTGGCTGGTTTTTGGTCAATGATTTTGCAGATTACTATTTTGGCACAGCCCCGCCCATCCCATACCAAAGAAGGGAAACCGTGGAAGGCTTGACTGTAGCGTCAAGCTTTGCAATCCCCATTTTGCTTTTTGCACTAAAAGAAAAGATAAATCAGTTCAAAGAAAGGCTATTGTCGCCTGCTTAGGAATTTTTAGCATCCTCATTGGGTGCTGCAGCTTCTGGCGCTCCATTGTGTTCGCTGTTCCCTCTTCCTTCTGCAGCAAGCTTTTCTACTGCAATGATTTTTTCGCCCTCCTCAAGCTTCATCAGACGCACTCCGCTTGTGTTGCGGCCAATAATGCTTATGTCCTTTACGCGTATCCTTATTATTTTTCCACCACTTGAAACCAGCAAAATCTCATCCTCGTCCTTTACTGCGGCTATCCCAACCACCTTGCCGTTTCTGCCATGGGTTTTTATGTTGATTATTCCCTTCCCTCCGCGCGCCTGCACCCGGTATTCCAAAATAGGGGTCCTTTTCCCATATCCATTTTCAGTGACTGTCAGCAATGTCTCGCTTTCGTCAAGCGCCATCCCAACAACTCTGTCTCCTTCCTTCAGCCTTATGCCGATTACCCCCTGCCCTGCCCTTCCTACTTGACGAACTTCCTTTTCATTGAATCTTATTGCATATCCTTGGCTTGTGGCGATGATTATATCTCTTTTTCCGTCTGTTTTTTTGGCATCAATAAGGGCATCCCCTTCCTTTATGGTTATGCCAATTATCCCTCCTTTCCTCGGCCGAGCGTATTCTGCCATGCTGGTGCGCTTGATAATGCCATTTTGTGTAAGCATCACCAAATACTCCTCAGGCTTAAACTCCCTAGTCTTTATCCATGCACTTATCTTCTCATCCTTCAATTCAAGCAAATTAACTATCGCCTTACCTATCGAATATCTGCTTCCTGCAGGTATCTTGTAAACTTTCAGCCAATGCACATTCCCTCTGTCCGTAAAGAACAGCAAGTAGTCATGGGTGGATGCGAGGATAACATCTTTTATTTGGTCTTCCTCTTTGGTTTCAGAGCCGATCACACCTTTTCCTCCTCTCCGCTGGGCTTTGTACTGATTTATTGGGACCCTTTTTACATATCCATCCTGAGTAATCAGGACCGCAACCTCCTCCTCGGCAATCAAATCCTCCAGCTCCACTTCCTCATCTTCGCCCTCCACAATTTGCGTCCTTCTTTTGTCTCCGTATTTTTGCTTCAGCCCAAGTAGCTCTTCCTTTATTATCTGATAAATGAGCTTTTCATCAGCAAGCACTTTCTGCAGATGGTCAATTTTTTCGGCAAGCTCTACATTTTCCTCCTCTAGCTTCCTTGACTCCAATGCAGAAAGCTTCCGTATCTTCATCTCAAGTATTGCTTCTGCCTGCTTTTGCGTGAGGGAAAAGTCTGCAACAAGTTGCGCAAGCGGCTCCTTTGCAGTCTTTACAACCTTTATCACCTCATCTATCCTTTGCACGGCAAGCAAAAGCCCCTCTACTATGTGCTTTCTTTCCTGAGCCACTTTCAGCTCAAAGGTACTCCTTCTTTTCACTATAGCCAGCCGGTGATCCAAAAAGAGCCGTAGCATCTGCTCCAGGCTCAGTGTTTTTGGCTCACCATTTACGAGTGCAACATTGTTTATGCCAAATGCGCTTTCAAGCTGGGTATGCGCATAAAGCTGGTTAAGCACCACCTGTGGGTTGGCATCTTTTTTGAGCTCTATGTAAATGTGCATCCCTTGTCTGTCCGAGCGGTCCGCAACATCTGCCACCCCTTCAATTCTCTTGTCTCTGGCAAGCTGAGCAATTGCCTTTATCAGCTCTGCTTTGTTCACCTGATATGGAAGCTCGGTTATGATTATGGCAGACTTTTTCTCCTTTGTCTGGACAATTTCTACTCTTCCTCTTACTTTTATTATCCCCTTTCCAGTAAGGTATGCTTCAGCAATCCCTCTCCTTCCTATTATCAGCCCGCCTGTGGGAAAATCCGGCCCTTGCACAATGGCAATCAGGCTTTCTCTGCTTATCTGCGGATTTTCAATCATTGCCACTAGCGCATCCACCACCTCTCCCAAATTGTGCGGCGGGATGTTGGTAGCCATTCCAACCGCAATTCCAGAGGAGCCATTCACAAGAAGATTTGGGGCCTTGCAGGGAAGGACCACAGGCTCCTTTAAGGTTGCATCAAAATTCAAAACAAAATCCACAGTCTCTTTTTCTATGTCCTGCAGCATCTCCTCCGCAAAGCGGTTGAGCCTTGCTTCAGTATAGCGCATTGCAGCCGGGCTGTCCCCATCTATTGAGCCAAAGTTGCCCTGCCCATCAATCAGAGGATATCTCATGGAAAAGCCCTGCGCCATCCTAACCATTGCATCATATATTGCAAC
This sequence comes from Candidatus Anstonellaceae archaeon, assembly GCA_038887295.1. Taxonomy (GTDB): domain Archaea; phylum Micrarchaeota; class Micrarchaeia; order Anstonellales; family Anstonellaceae; genus UBA10161. The sequence goes on from JAWAKW010000001.1 coordinate 396,472, forward strand.
ATCCCCGTGCGGATGGTATTTACCCAACACCTCTCCTACAATCCTTGCAGACTTTTTGTAAGGCTTGTCGTGCATATTTGAAAGCTCATACATTGCGTAAAGTATCCTCCGGTGCACAGGCTTTAAGCCATCTCTTACGTCTGGAAGCGCCCTACCTACTATGACTGACATGGCATAATCTAGGTAAGCGCTTTGCATCTCCTTTTCCACAGCCTTTGGCACAATTTTTTCGCTTTGGCCTTGCATTCTCCCACTCACACATCAAGATTTTTGACCTCTTTTGCATGCGCCTCAATGAATTCCTTGCGCGGCTCCACCGCATCCCCCATCAATATTGTAAATATCTCATCCGCCTTCATTGCGTCCTCCACATGCACCTTCAGCAAAACTCGGTTTGCAGGATCCATGGTGGTTGCCCAAAGCTGCTCAGGGTTCATCTCTCCCAAGCCCTTGTACCGTTGGACAGTTGCACCTTCCCACTCCTGTAGTATTTTGTCCTTTTCAGAATCGCTGTATGCGTACTTTTCCTCTTTGCCTTTTTTGATTCGGTAAAGAGGCGGCTGGGCAATGTAAACATGGCCCTTTTCCAAAAGCTCCCTTAAGTATCTGAAAAACAAGGTAAGCAAAAGGGTCCTGATATGTGCGCCGTCCACATCAGCATCAGTCATTATGATTACTTTGTGGTAGCGCAGCTTCTTTATGTCAAAGTCCTCACCAAACCCAGTCCCAAGCGCAGAAATCAAAGCCTTAATCTCCTCATTGTTCAGTATTTTTACAATCGGCGCCTTCTCCACATTCAATATTTTCCCCCTCAGCGGCAAAATAGCCTGGAACCTCCTATCTCTTCCCTGCTTTGCGCTTCCTCCTGCAGAGTCCCCTTCCACTATGTAAAGCTCACTTTTTGCAGGGTCTTCTTCACTGCAGTCTGCAAGCTTGCCCGGCAAAATTCCAGATTCCATCGCCCCTTTTCTTCTGACAAGCTCCCTTGCTTTCTGCGCAGCCTCTCTTGCCTGCGCAGCAGAAAGCGCCTTTTCCACGATTTTCCTTGCATCAGCTGGATTTTCCTCCATGTATCTGCTCAATTTCTCATACACGATGGATTCCACAATTCCTTTCACTTCTGAATTGCCAAGCTTGGTTTTGGTCTGCCCCTCAAATTGTGGATGGGGCAGCTTGACTGAAATCACTGCAGCAAGTCCTTCTTTTAGGTCTTCCCCGCTAATCTTGATAGGTTCCTTTTTGTTCAGGTTGGCCTCCACGTATTCGTTTACTACGCGTGTGAGGGCAGACTTGAAGCCCACCAAATGGAACCCACCTTCAACAGTATTGATGTTATTTGCAAAAGTATACACATTGTCCGCATAGCCGTCGTTGTATTGCATTGCAACCTCCACATCTATATCTCCTTCCTGCTTTTGGAAGTAGATGACTTTGGTTATTGGAACCTTGTTTTTGTTGATGTGCTCCACAAATGAAATTAGTCCTCCTTGATAGCAGTGCACCTGCACCTCACCTGTAACTTCGTTTCTTATGGTGATTGAAAGCCCCTTATTCAGAAAGGCAAGCTCCCTCATGCGGTTTGCAAGCAAATCAAAGTTGAACTCCACGTTTTTGAAAATAATCGGGTCAGGCTTGAACCTCACCTTTGTCCCACAGCCTTTGGTTTCGCCTACTTGATAAACCGGCGTGACTGGCTTTCCCCTTTCATAGCGCTGGCGATATATCTTCCCATCACGCTTTACTTCCACTTCCAACCATTCAGAAAGCGCATTGACTACGGATACCCCCACGCCGTGAAGCCCTCCAGAAACCTTGTAGGTTTTGTTGTCAAACTTCCCGCCTGCATGAAGCACTGTCATTACCACTTCAAGTGCGGATTTGCCCGTCTCCTCATGAAGCTCAACCGGTATCCCTCTTCCGTCATCAGTGACCGAAACCACACCGCCATCGCCTATGGAAACCTCTATGTTTTTTGCATAACCGGCAAGCGCCTCATCCACGCTGTTATCTACTACCTCGTATACAAGGTGGTGCAGCCCCCGCTCAGCCGTATCACCAATATACATGGCGGGCCTTTTCCTTACTGCCTCGATTCCACCTAGCACTTGAATGCTTTTTGCAGTATACTCATGCGGCTTGCTATCCTCTCCCATCACACCAACTTTTTTGCCTAAAGCCAAGGCTGATTTTGTCTTGTTTTTTGGCCTTTTTAGAGTTCTTCCCATAAGCAAGTTTACGACGTAAATTCAACGCAGATTTTATCTCAAAGCAGCCTTTTAAAGGTATGCCCTACTTTATTTCACCCACAAGCTCCTCAAGCAAATCCTCCAGCGTCACAATCCCTAAGAATCTCCCTTTTTCATCTTCCACAATGGCAATGTTCCTGCCCAGCTTTTGAAGCCTTGCAAATGCCTCAGAGACCTTTACGCTGGGGTGAAATCGCACTGGCTCCCATGCTATTTTCGAGATGTGCCAATCAGGATGCTGGTAAAGTGCCCTTCCCAATATTTTCACAGAAACAGTCCCAATTACCTTGCCATTCAGAAGCACAGGGAACCTTGAATATTGGGTGTTTTGGAGAACTTTGCGGTGCGCGGTTGCAACCAGCATCCTCCCGTCTAGCGCAACCACTTTATTTTTCGGGGTCATTGCCTGCTCCACTGTCCGGTCATTGAAGTCCAACACATTTTCAATCATTTCCTTTTCTTTTTCGGTGATGCCTTTGCTTTTTGCGCCAAGCTTTATCGCAGACCTTATTTCGTCTTCTGTGAACTTTTCAATGCCTGTTGCGCGGCTATATACGCCAGGAATTAGGTAGTTGATTGCATCAAACATTGCAACTAGGGGGAAAACCAGATAATAATAAAATTCAAGCGCAGGCCCCACAAGCAGCATTATCCTTTCACTGTTTGAAGTTGCAAAGCTTTTCGGGACAATATCCCCAAAAGTCAATATAAGAAAAGTCATTATCGCAATTGCAACTCCTAATCCTGCCTCACCCCAAATCCCAATTGCAACCGCGGTTGCCATCGCAGATGCCGCAACATTTACAATATTGTTTCCAATCAGCAGGGCAATTACAATTTTCCTTCGCTTTGCCCTCAGCCGATGCAAGCTTTCTGCCCCTGGCACTTTCTTTTCCATAAGCTCGTGTATTTTCACTGGTCCAAGTGAAAGGAAAGCCACCTCAGTTGCTGCAAACACTCCTGACAAAAAAAGCAGGAATGCCAAAATTGCAATGTCCACGTAAAGCTGCATAAAATGTTTTCTTGCAGCTAAATAAAAATACTTGCTTTACGAGCAGCCCGTGGTCTCTCCACAGTCAATGCATACCTGGCAGCTCCCGTTCTGCTTCACCTTCATAGAGCCGCAGCTTGGACACTGCAGCCCGGTAAAACCTTGGGCTTTTGCATTCCTTGCCTTCTCCTCAAAATCTTCATCTTCCTTCTCCTCACGGGCTGGCTGCATCTCTGCAAGCTTGGTTTGGGCTTTTTGCTCCTCTACTCTTGGAGTAGGCTCATGCGCACTCTCCCCATTTATTGTTTTGACATGGACAAAATCTCGCCTGTTGAGATACTCATAGCCAAGCACTCGGAACACGTAATCTATTATCGAGGTAGCATTCTTTATTGCCTCATGGCCAGTTACCACCCCAGAAGGCTCAAACCTCGTGAATGTGAAGGTGTCCACAAATTCCTCCAGCGGAACCCCGTACTGTAAGCCCTTACTGACGGCAATTGCAAAGCAGTTCAACAGCGCACGATAGCCTGCACCCTCTTTGTACATGTCAATGAATATCTCACCAAGAGTCCCATCCGGGTACTCGCCGGTCTTAAGGTATACTTTGTGGCCACCCACTCTTGCCTCCTGAACAAAGCCCCTTCTTTTCGGCGGGAGTTTCCTTCTGTTTATCCTCCCTAAAATCTTTGACTGAAGCTGCGCAGGTCCAAAAGTCTCATCTATGTCTTCGCTTATCCCAAGAAGCTGCGCAAGCTCGTCTTCATCCACATCAGCAGTGGCATTAAGCGGCTGAGACAGCTTGCTTCCATCCCGATAAAGTGCGATGCTTTTGAGCATGTATTTCCAAGAGGCAAAGTATGCCTGCTTTATATCTTCTATGGTGCTTTCTGCAGGCATATTGATAGTCTTGGAAATTGAGCCGCTGATAAATGGCTGTGCAGCTGCCATCATCCTTATGTGCCCAAGGTAGGAGATGAAGCGCTTGCCTTTTTTGCCGCACCTGTTGGCGCAGTCAAACACAGGATAGTGCTCCTGTGCCAAGTGAGGTGCGCCCTCGAGCGTCATGGTGCCGCACACATACTCATTTGCCTCTTCTATTTGCTGCTTTGTGAAGCCAAGCTTTGAAAGCAAATCAAATTTGGGGTCGTTTATCTCAGCGCTGCTAAACCCAAGCGACTGCAGGAAGTCTTCGCCCAAAACGTGCTTGTTGAATACAAACCGTATGTCAAATATCCTCGGAAGCTCTGCTTCAATCCGAGCAATTTTTTCTTGCGTAAACCCTTTCGCAGCCAAAGTCTGCGGGTTGATATGCGGGCAGCCAGCCAAGGTTGCCCTGCCAAGCGCATATTGCTCTATTTCCTTTATTTGCTGCGCAGTGTAGCCAAGCTTTGCCAGCGCCTTTTTGACCGAGTTGTTTACTATCTTAAAGTACCCGCCGCCTGCCAGTTTTTTGAATTTGACAATTGCAAAATCCGGCTCTATTCCAGTGGTGTCACAATCCATCTGCAGCCCTATGGTTCCAGTAGGAGCAATTACTGTAACCTGGGCATTTCTGTAACCGTATTTTTCACCCATCTGGTATGCCCTGTCCCAGCATTCTCGCGCAGCTTCCAGCAGGTATTTGGGGCAAAATTGCGGGTTAATTCCCATCGGCTTTACGGTAAGACCCTCGTATTCGTTTTCAGGAGCGTTGTAAGCGGCCCTTCTGTGGTTGCGGATTACCCTCAGCATGTGCTGGCGGTTCCTTTCAAATGCCTTAAACGGCCCAAGCTCGCGCGCCATCTCCGCAGAGGTTGCATAAGCTTCGCCGCACATTATTGCAGTTATTGCCCCACATATTGCAAGCCCCTGCGGGCTTTCATATGGGATCCCCATAACCATAAGAAGCGTCCCAAGGTTTGCATACCCCAGCCCAAGGGTGCGGAACTCAAAGCTTTTTCTTGCAATTTCTTTTGACGGGAATTGTGCCATCAAAACAGAAATCTCAAGCACCACAGTCCAAAGCCGCACGGCGTGCCTGAATGCCTCTACATCAAACATTCCGCTTTTTTCATCATAGAATTTGACAAGGTTAAGCGAGGCAAGGTTGCAGGCAGTATCATCCAAGAACATGTATTCCGAGCAAGGGTTGGAGGCGTTTATTCTGCCGTCTGCTGGGCAGGTGTGCCACTCATTGATGGTGTCGTCAAACTGAAGGCCTGGGTCTGCGCAGCTCCAGGCAGCATATGCTATTTGGTCCCAAAGCTGCCTTGCCTTCACTTTTTTCATGACGCTTCCGTCTGTCCGCGCTATTAGGTGCCAATCAGCGTCATTTTCAACTGCCCAGATGAATTTGTTTGAAATGCGCACAGAATTGTTGCTGTTTTGGCCAGAAACAGTAGTGTAAGCTTCAGATTCGTAGTGCGTATCAAAGATCGGAAAATCAATTTTGTATTTGCCTTGCTTTGCAAGCGCAAGCGCCCTGAAAATGTAATTTATCGGAACATTGCGCGAAAGTGCCTTGACCACTGCAAGCTTTACCCTCTCATTTTTCAAGTCAGTGGTTTGCTCGTCTTTTGCGACTTTGAGTATCTCGTTTAGGTATTTTGCGCAAGCCTTGCTTCCAGCAACCATTGCAGCAACTTTTTGTTCCTCTATCACTTTCCAGTTTATGAACTTTTCAACATCAGGGTGGTCAATATTCACAATCACCATTTTGGCTGCCCTTCTGGTGGTTCCGCCTGATTTTATTGCCCCTGCAGCCCTGTCATATATTTTCAAAAATGACATCAAGCCCGAGGAATACCCCCCACCCGAAAGCTTTTCACCCTCTGCCCTCAGGCAGGAAAAGTTGGTGCCTGTGCCTGAGCCATACTTGAACAGCCTTGCTTCGCGGACTACCAAATCAAATATCCCGCCTTCATTTACCAAGTCATCTTTGACTGATTGGATAAAGCAAGCATGCGGCTGCGGTCTGGTGTATGCATCCTCAGAAGGCCTGATTTCCCCGGTTTGCGGGTCTGCATAATAATGTCCCTGAGGGCTTCCTCTTATCCCGTATGCAAAAGCAAGCCCTGTGTTGAACCACTGAGGCGAATTTGGGGAAGCCATCTGATGCACAAGCATATACTTTAGCTCGTCCTCAAATGCTTCAGCATCTTCTTTGCTTGCAAAATATCCATACTTTTCCCCCCAATGCCTCCAGCAGCCAGCAAGCCTTCTTATCACTTGTTTGATGCTTCTTTCCGGCCCAAGCATTATTTTTCCGTCAGGCCCAATTATCGGCTTGCCGAATTTGTCATACTGCGGCACGCCAGCCTTGCGGAAATACTTTTGAGCCACAATATCAGTTGCAACCTGCGACCAGCTTTTTGGCACCTCCACATCCTTCATTTCAAAGACAATGGAGCCGTCTGCATTTTTTATGGTGGAGGTTCTCAATTCGTACTCAACAGTATCAAGAGGGTCTATTCCTTCAGTTGTAAAAAGCCTCCTTATTTTCAGCCCACCCTGCCGGCTTTCTTGCGGCAAAAGCGCTTCGGTTTTTTCCATCCTCTCCTCCTCCCTTCGGCAAGCAAGTCAGGCATTCTCGGGTTGGCAACCATCCAAACCCTTAAAACCACAATATATTGCGCTTTATTTGATTTTCAAACACAACATCTTGTGCCTAGAAGCATAGCATTTGCATTGCTCAAATTTATAAGCATATTTTTGGGCATTTTTTTGCTATTCATAGCTGTTTTATTTAGGACAAATCCAAAGCGGAAGCGCTCAAAAGCTTTATTTAAGCTATCATCGTAAGAGCAGTGGTGCTTTAGGTGGTGCGCGCAATATTTTCCTCTACTGGAACATTTGCAGTCAAGGCAGGGCTCGCCCAAATGCTCAAGGGCGGCGTAATAATGGATGTAGTCAATGAGCATCAGGCGAAAATTGCCGAGGATGCAGGGGCAGTTGCAGTGATGGCCCTTGAAGCAGTCCCCGCAGACATTCGGCGCTCAGGCAAGGTTGCGCGAATGGCAGATCCTGCAAAAATCAAGCAGATAAAGTCAGCGGTTTCCATCCCGGTCATGGCAAAATGCAGGATAGGGCATTTTGTAGAGGCGCAAATACTTGAGGCTTTAGAAGTGGATTATATTGACGAATCCGAAGTCCTCACTCCCGCAGATGCCGAGCGCCACATAGACAAGTGGTCATTCAAGGTGCCTTTCGTGTGCGGCTGCCGCGATTTGGGAGAGGCTTTGCGCAGGATATCTGAAGGGGCTGCTATGATAAGGACAAAAGGCGAGGCAGGCACGGGCAATGTTGTGGAAGCAGTTAAGCACATTCGGGCAATCAATGAAAAAATTGCCCGCTTAAAAGGCTGCACTGAAAAGGAGCTTGCCCAGGAGGCCAAGCAGATGCGGGTGCCGCTTTCGTTGGTCCAAAAGGTGGTGGAGCTTGGAAGGCTTCCAGTTGTGAATTTTGCAGCCGGCGGGATAGCTACTCCTGCAGATGCCGCATTGTGCATGCAACTTGGCTGCGATGGGGTTTTTGTGGGAAGCGGGATTTTCAAGTCTTCTGAGCCAGAAAGGATGGCGCAAGCCATTGTGGAGGCAGTGGCGCATTACAACGATCCACGAAAGCTTGCTGAAATTTCCGAATCCTTGGGTGCTCCGATGGACGGAGTAGATGTTTTTTCGCTAAAGGCTGAAGAAAAGCTTTCAACAAGAGGAGTCTAAATGGACAAAATAGGGGTACTTGCGCTTCAAGGGGATTTTGAGGAGCACATCCATGCTCTTCTTAAAGCTTCAGAAAAAATAGCAGTTCCTATCAAAATCGTTGAGGTCAGAACCGCCTCTCATCTTGAGGGGGTGGATGGTCTGATTATCCCTGGAGGGGAATCAACTGCAATTTCTCGGCTGATGGAAAGAGAAAAGCTCTTTGAAAAAGTTGCATCTGTTCGAAAAATAATGGGTACTTGCGCAGGGGCAATCCTGCTTGCAAAAGAAGTGCACGGAGCCACACACTTCCAGCGCTTCCTTTCCTTGATGGACATCTCTGTAACCAGGAATGCTTACGGGTCCCAGCTTGCTTCGTTTGAGGCGCAAGTCACTACAATTTTTGGGACACTAAACGGCGTTTTTATCCGTGCACCAAAGCTGCGTCCGATTTCACCCCAGGTGCAGCCCATGGCTTTTTTTGGGGAGGAAGTGATTGGGGCTTATCAGAAATCGAATGACCAGCACTTGATTGCGCTGGCATTCCATCCCGAGCTGACTACCACCAAGTTCCATGAGTATTTCATCAAGCTTTAGCTAGATTTCCCTTCCTCTTGCGCACTGCACGCACACAAAGCCGGTTTTGCACTGTGGCCTGCCGCAATTCCCTCTCCCGCACAGCTTGCAAGTCTCAGTTGCAACCCGACCGCAGATTGCGCAAATGCCTGCAATATTCATAGCCATCAGCATATTATTCCAAAGCCAGACAGCCTCCAGCGCTGGCCCAGCTTCCTTGTAAGTGCTGCTTTTCCATTCTTTTCTGCGCAGATGGGGCGCTTAAGCTTTATGCTTACAATATTTCCTTTAAGTCTGCTGATTATTCCAACTGAGGTTGCAGTGCCTGCTGAAATCACAATCGGCTCCCCGATCTTCAGAGGCGGATTTTCAAACCCCTCCCTTTTGAGAAGGCTGTATTCCAAATCCACTTCAGAAAGCACGGGCGGCAAAGTCCCTTTTTTACCCACGATATTTCCAACAAGCTGGTCTGCCTTTGCAATTGCGGGGTCCAGCCCGGTTGCTATTCCTATCAGTCCGCCAGGCTTCGCTTCCTGCACAGGCTCTCCTCCTGCCATCAGCCCTTCTATTTTTATCACAATAGGCTCAACAGATTCCTTATCCTTCACTTTGACTGAAATTCCAGGAAGCATCTCCACCTCTTCCCCAACTTTTAAGGTGCCTTGTACAATTGAGCCGCCAATTACCCCTCCTTTGAGGTTTTTTATGTCCGTCCCAGGTTTGTTGACGTCAAAGCTTCTTGCCACATACATTCTTGCAGGAAGAGTCGGGTCATGCTTGGGGGTGGGTATGGTCTTTTCTATTGCTTCCACCACCTTGTCTATATTTGCATTGTAGTTTGCAGACACAGGGATTATTGGGGCATTTTCGCAAGGCGACCCCTTTAAGAATTCCTTTATCTGCCGATAATTTTCAAGTGCCTTTTCGCGCGAAACCAAATCAATCTTGTTTTGCACCACCACCACATGCTTTATGCCAAGCACATTTAGCACCATCAGATGCTCCTCAGTTTGCGGCTGCGGGCATTTCTCATTTGCAGCAATCACCAGCACTGCACCATCAAGCAGGCTGGAGGCGGCAATGGTGGTGGTCATCAGGGTTTCGTGCCCTGGCGCATCAAGAAAAGAAACGTGCCTAGAAACTTTCCATTTGCCAGGCTCTTTTTCAGCTTGCATCGCAGTGGCATATGCAGTGCCATCCTCATTCTTGTAAAATGTGGTGTCTGCATACCCAATCTTTATCGTTATCCCTCGCTTTATCTCCTCAGAATGCGTGTCGGTCCACTTGTTTGTGAGGGCACGGGTAAGGCTAGTTTTGCCATGGTCCACATGCCCAACCATTCCAATGTTTACTTCAGCTTGCAACTAATCACTTTTTCTTCTCTTCTTTCTTTTGCGGGAAAAGCTCTTCAAGGGGTTTGGTCCCTGTCTTTACTACAATTGCGTTCACCTGCACTATCTGGTCTGAGATGACATTCCCTCTCACTTTCCTTTTTTCCCTTACCCCTTTGCCTTTTTTGCGGAATCCGGGACCATCAGACAAAATGACGTCTACTCTGCGCGGCCCAGAAACATCCGGCCTCATCGGAAAGCCTGAAGTGTCGCTTCCTCCACGTATCTCAAACTCATACCCTTCTGCACCGATAAATCCGCCGTAAAAGGTCTGGCCTATCTTTTTACCGATAAGCTCGCTTTCCTTTCCTTTTGGAACTTCCACATTGAAGCTCTTCCCTGTCTTTGGGTCAGATATGACAATTTTCATTTTATCACTCCCAGTCTCAAGTTAGGCTTATTTTCTGCAATCTTTTAAAAAGGATTACCAGGCGCTAAAGGAGCTTCCACCCTTTTCGAGTCAAAATAGCCATTTCTTCAAATCTGACTCCATATGTTTTTCGATAGGAAGCCGGCTCAATTGCAACCACGGCCCCTATCTTTAGCTTGTCTTCAGATTTGTCTGAAAGCGAAGGGGCCTCATGCACCTCCAGCCCCACGCCGTGTCCGATTGCATGCACGAGCGCAGGAAGACTCATATTTTTCATTTCACGTTTTGCCGCTGCAGCAACTTCCTTTCCCGTGCTGCACTGCCCAAGTGTTTCAAAAACCCTCCAAAAAAGCTGCTGACATTTTTCATATTCCCGGAAAGCAACGGTGCTTTTGCTTTTGAAATAGCAGCGAGTAAAATCTGAGCAATACTGCTTATGCCTTACCCCAAAATCTACCAGAACCAAATCCGAAAGCTTAGCATCGGTTGGCTGATGGTGCGGAAACCTTGCATTCTTCCCTGAGGCTACAATCGGCTCAAAGCACGCTTCTGCACCACTCTGAAGCGCGGTTATCTTCAAGGCCGCTGCCGCCTTCTTTTCAGTTTCGTACTCCCAAGGGTCAAAATCCTGAAGGATTTTCCTTGCAATTTTGGCAGAGGCAGCCATCAGACTTGCCTCATGAGGGGATTTTTGCGCCCTCAAGGAAAGCACTCTCTTGTCTGCCCCTACCAGCCGGAGCCCTGCTTTTTTGGCTGCAGCAAACTGCGCTGCAGAGATTTCGCGCATGCAAACCCCAATTTTCCCCTTTCCGCAGGCCTTTTTTAGCAAAACAGCCGCATCTGCGTCAATTTTTTTTACAGGATAATGCGAGATTCCCTTCGCCTTCTCGTAATTCATCGGATAGACAAACAAAATCCCGCCAGCAGGCTTAAGCACCAAGTAACTGCTGTCTATCTGGCATCCTGCAAAATATGCAAAGCTTGGGCTGCTGTTGTGCGTATTGAGGAAAATGGCGCAGCCAAAATCTGCCCCTTCAAAAAGTCTTTCCCTCCTTTTTTCAAGCTCCTGTTGCATCCACGCACCTTCAGCATTCACTTGGGCAATATCGCAAGCACGCCATCCAGCCTTCCCAAAAGCAAAAGCGCTGCGTTTACTTGTCTTTTTGAGGCATCCTCCTTTGCTGCTTTTTGCAGAAACCTTTCAATTGCAGCAATTGCGCAAGGCGCATTCAAGTCACAATCCATGCATTCTTCAAACTCCTCCTGAAGCCTTTTTGCAAGGCTCTCAAACTGCTTATTCTCCTTCCCATCCTTCTCTTTTAGGGTTTGCAAAGCTTGCTTTATCAACCCATACCTTTTCTTGATTGCATCTGCATATTCCCAAGTGAAATTCAGCCTTTTTCTGTAATGGACTGACAAAAGCAAAAAGCGCACCGCTCTTGGTGTAAACCCCTTTTTGAGCAGATCCTGCAGGTAAATTACATTGCCTTTGGTCTTGCTCATTTTTTGGCCATTCACTATCAAGTGCCTTATGTGGATCCAGTATTTTGCATACTCTCCTTTGAGCGCTTCCACCAGCGCGCGCGTATTTTCATGGTGGTTGAAGATGTTATCTTTGCCCCCCATTGCAACATCTATTCCACGCCCCAGCGTCTCAAAAGACATTACTGCGCAATGCAAATTCCAGGCAGGATATGCCCATCCAAGCTTGGACTGAAAGCAAAAGCCCCCTTTTTTTCCTGCGGTGCTGCAAGGCTTCCATATGAGGAAATCTCCTGCCAAGTACCGCTTGTATTCCTCAAGCATAACCTTCCTTTTCTTAGGCTTCAGCCGGCTTCCAGAAAGCTCACCGTATGGCGGATATTTTGATATATCAAAAAACACCCTCCCTCTCTCGTCTTTGTATGCAAGCTTTGCCTGCTGAAGCTGAATTACCCAGTCTGCCATCCTGTCCACATATTGGCTTACATGAGGGTAGCTGTCTGCAGGCAAAATCTCAAGCAAGTCAGCGTCATGCCTGAAAAGCCCCTCGCACTCCAGCGCAAGTTTGCGGCAGTCGCACTTTCTTTTTTTTGCCTCCTTTACAATACTGTTGTCAAAATCAGTTATATTCATCACATGGGTTACCTTGTATCCAAGATAAATCAAGTAGCGCTTAAACAAATCTTCCCATACATAAGTTCTGAAATTGCCTATGTGCGGCCTTGCATAAACTGTGGGCCCACAGGTGTACATTCTAACCTCGCCGCGCTTTTTTGGCCTAAATTGCTGCATTTTTTTTGTCAGGCTGTCAAATATTTCCATAAAATCACATGTTCATTTTTTCAAAGCTATAAATCCCTCCAAGCATAAATATAATGCTGAACAGCGTAAGCGCAGCCACATCTAGCAATATCCCAAAATTTGTCATCCCCAATATTGCATACCTTAGCAAATCAACTCCGTATGTAAGCGGATTGAGAGGGAGCAGGACCTTCAAATAGGCCGGCAAATTATCCATCGGAAAGAGTGCCCCTGACAGCATAAACATGGGCCAAAGGATAAAGCTCATCACAAGGTTGAACCCTTCAGGGCTTTTCATATTTGCCCCAATTATCAGCCCAAGCGAGACTATGCAGCATGAAATCAATGCACAAACCAGCAATGCAATCAGTGCGGCATCCGGCCGGGCCAGCCCAAGCAGCACTCCCACTGCCAAAAGCACTGCTGCTTGCACCATCACATCAGTTGCTCCACCCAGCATTTTTCCTGCAAACACTGCGCTTCTTGGAACTGGGGCAACCAGCACTTCTTTGAGGAAATCCAGTTTTCTGTCCCATATGACATAAAGCCCGTAAAAAATTGAGCCAAACAAGACTGTCATGCCTACAATTCCTGGAAAGATGAACTGCTGGTACTCCATCCCACCAATTTTTACCGCGCTTCCAACTCCTGCCCCAAAAATCATTATCCACAAAAGCGGAGTCACTATCGCAGAAATCACCCTCTCTTTTTCCCTAACAAATACTTTTGCTTCTCTCAGCCAAACTGCATAAACTGCATCAGCAAACCTGCCCATCCTCTCACTTCCCTTTGCTTTGTATAATCCTTTCCATATACCCGCCTTCGCCTTCTTCCTCCCTTATTTGCCTCCCTGTATATTTTATGAACAAATCATTCAGGCTTGCAGGTCGGAGACTTACAGACTCTATATCCTTGAATTTGCGGAGGATTTTCGGCAGAGCCTCAGTGGTGTTTTTTATGATTGCAACCACTTGGCCTTTTTTTGCGCTTCTGACCTTCCCAAAGCTTTTGAGCCCTTCTGCAAGTGTGCGCGGGCATCGGGTCTTGAATATTGCAACGTCTCCTTCCAGGCTTTCCACCAGCTGGCGCGGCTGTCCAACCGCAAGTATTTTTCCCCTGTCAATTATTGCCACCCGGTCAGCATACATCTCGGCTTCCTCAAGGTAGTGGGTGGTGAAAACCACTGTGGTTTTTTCGGTTTGAGAAAGCTTCCTAATGTATCTCCATATTTTCTCGCGCGTTTGGGGGTCTAGCCCAATGGTTGGCTCATCCAAAAAGAGCACCTTTGGCTTGTGCAAAATCCCACGCGCAATTTCCAGCCTGCGCCGCATTCCACCTGAATACTCCCTTACTTTGGAGTGCTGCCTTTCTACAAGGCCTACCAGCGAAAGCACCCGATCTATCCGGGCCTCCCTTTCGTTTTGCGGCACCCCATACATCAGCGCGTGCATGTAAAGATTTTCCCTGCCAGTCAGCAAATCATCCACGCTTGGAGCCTGAAACACCACCCCGATCGACTGCCTGACTTCCATAGGCTCCTTTTCTACATCGTGCCCAGCAACTTTCGCAGTGCCGGCATCAGGGGCTAACAAGCCACACAGGATAAGTATGGCAGTGGTTTTTCCAGCCCCATTTGGCCCAAGAAGGGCAAATATTTCGCCTTCGTTTATGTCTAGGCTTATGCTGTTTAGTGCGCGTATCTTTCCGAATGATTTTGCAAGCCCATCAATTTCAATCGCTTTTGGCATACTTTCGAATTTGATAGTGCAGCTTTTAAACAGCACCGACAAAAAAGCGGCATGCACGAAACCTCTTCCAAAGCAGAATTGGCCCAAAAAATTTCAAAAGGCAAATGCATAGTTTTGTTTTACGCAAGCTGGTGCCCGGACTGCTCTAGGTTCATGCCAACTTTTGATTCCCTTACACTCCCAAAAGGTTATGCTGTTTTGAAGGCAAAAATTGATGAGGATTCCAATCCCATCTGGGAGGAATTCAAAATTGAGGTAGTCCCCACCGTGGTTTTGTTTGAAAACGGCAAAGAAAAGGCAAGGGCTGAGGAAACTTCACCTGGCAGCTGTGCAAAAGGACTCAAAAGGCTGCTTTCAAAACTTTAATCTGCCTCTATCCGTGGAGCCAGATAGTAAACCACCTTTGCCCCTTCAACTTCGTACTCGACTTTCAGCGGCTTATTGGTGGCAAGATAGACAAGCAAGGAGGCATTTTCCGGGCATGCCCTGACAATATCTTCCAAATATTGAAGCGGGAAAGTTGCCCGGGAAGGCTTACTTACTTTCATCTCTATTACTTCCTCAGACTGCATGTCATTTTCCTCAGTCAAATCTGTAGAATCGCCGTGCACCTCTATCCAAAAGCCTTTTTCTGAGGCTTCAAGCGTAATGTGTGACCCAACAAGGGCAGCATCTCTGAGGCTTTCTTTGAAGTGCGTGCTTGAAACCTTCACCACTGCATCATGCTGTACTGCTGGCTCTTTGGTGGCGCCCGCAGGCATGTCAATTATCGGGACTTTGAAACTCCTTTTCCTGCGTTGCCCGATGAACTTGAGCTGAAGCTTGTTTTCCGCCTGCGTTATCTCAAGCTTTTCGCCCAATCTGCTTCTTGAAAGTATTTTTGCAATGTTATCAAAGTTGAGCCCGACTTTTGCAGGTGGAAGTGGGGCTTCGTAGTGCGAAAATGCGCCAGCAGGCATGGAAAAGACAACCATCGAAATTTGGGAGGGGTCCATTGCCCTCAAAAACAGGCCATCCCTCCCTATTTCAAGTATCCCTTCATCAATCAAGTTCACTATGGCATCAATTGCATTTTTGTAGCGCCTTGCGTCATCCACCATGATTTTGAACATGAAAACAACACCCCCTTATACACTTCCACGCATATCTTTAAAGCAGTTTGGTAGATTATCTGTCCATGCAAGGCGCCCTGTATCTTGAGGACTCTTATTTGAGAAGCTGCATTTCCACCGTAACTCAGGTAAGGGAGGGCAAATACATAATCCTCGACCAAACAGTCTTTTACCCAACAGGAGGGGGGCAGCCGTGTGATACTGGCAAACTCGTGCGCCTCTCAGACGGTGCCGTATTCAAAGTGGTTTCTGTTTCAAAATCGCCAGAAGGTATCATCCATGAAATTGAGCTGGCAAGCACTTCCCTGCCGCCTCTTGACAGCGGCCAGCAGGTCCAATGCAGCATAGATTGGGAAAGAAGGTACAAGCTGATGAGGATGCATACTGCAGGGCACGTCCTTGCGGCAATACTCTATTCAGAAAAAGGCATATTGATTACAGGCAACCTGCTGGGCATAGACAAATCCCGCTTTGATTTTTCGCTTCAAAATTTTGACCGTGCTGAGTTTGAATCATTGGTGAAAAAGGCAAACGAGGTAATCTCGCGCAACCTTGAGGTCAAGGTTTTTTACATTTCGCGCCAGGAAGCCTCCAATTACCCGGGCGCAGTAAAGCTTGCATCTGCCCTCCCCCCTGAAATTCCCACACTAAGGATGGTTCAGATAGGTGACATTGACTGCCAGGCAGACGGCGGAACCCATGTGAAAAATACCTCCGAAATCGGCCAAATAGTCTTCTTGGGGGCTGAAAACAAGGGAAAAAATAACAGAAGAATAATATTCACGGTGCAGCCTTAAGCTGCTGCACTGGTGCAACATTTGCCCTAACTCGCCGCTGCGCAAGCAACTTTTTTATATTTTCATATGCTTATATAATTATATGAATAAGGCAGCAAAAATTTTCGCCGCTTTGGCTGAGCCAACTCGCTTGGAAATACTGCTTCAGCTTTCTAAGCGGAGCGGCTGCGTGTCTGGCCTTCAGCTTAAGCTAAACCGCAGCCAACCAAACATCTCACAGCACCTTCGGGTGCTAAGGGAGGCAGGCTTGGTCAAAAGCAGGCGAGATGGCAAAAAAGTGTGCTATTCTCTTTCAAGCAGCGCGGTTGCCAGGCTGATTTCTGCTGCCGAAAAACTAGGAGGGAGAGAATGGTAGAAGCATCTGAGGGCCAAGTGATTGTCTACAGCACCAAAACCTGCCCTTTTTGCATAATGGCAAAAAGGTACCTAACCCAAAAAGGAGTCAAGTTCATAGATTATGATGTTGGCTCTGACCAAAAAAAGGCATTTGAAATGATTGCAAAAAGCGGCCAGATGGGGGTTCCAGTGCTGGATATAAAAGGCAAAATAATTGTCGGCTTTGACAAACAGGCAATAGACGAAGCTCTGGCTGCAGACTGAGGTGAGAATATGAAGTTTGAAAAAAATGTCGGCGAGATTGACCGTGCAGTGCGCGCAATAGTTGGCGCTGCCTTGCTTGCAGCGATAGTGTTTGCTGATTTTGATATCGCGCTCAAGCTGCTGCTTGGACTTGCAGGTGTAGTTTTGCTTGCAACAGCCTTGACTGGAAGCTGCATGCTTTATTCAGTGCTGGGCATCAACACATGCAAAAAGTAGCTTCAGCCTTCAAAGTGCCTGTCGCACCCTTCAGGGGTAGGTATTGCTATCGGAGAGATGAATAGCTTAAGATATCCTACTACAGGAACAGACAGCACTACTTTTCCTTTTACCCTTTCCATTTCCACAGGCAAATTCCTCTCCCCTGCAAGCTCCACCTGCACATCAAAAACAGGGTTGTTGTCGCCTTTGGTAAGCACAAAGCTTTGATTTCCTGCCTTCAAAATCAGGTAGGCGCGGTGGATAATGTCTCCCACCCTTGCGTAATATTCGGTCTCTTTTGGCGAATAGACTACCACATCGTTGCTTGCATCAAAATAGTATTTTTTCCCTCCCACTTGTACCCATTTTACGCAAGGACCATACTGCCTTTCGCCGCTTTTTGGATAGACAATTTGGCACCTTTCGTATCCAAACATTACTTCACCATGCCTTTCAGTGAAATCTTGCGGCCTGGAAAGGAAGTCGTTACACAAGGACAAGGAGGGGTTTTGGACACAGGCAGAATAAATTGAGCCACTTACATTTACCACCGGCTTGCCGTTCTGGATAACTTCTGCCCTCCCCAAGCCTTGTGCACTTTTGACTTCTGCCTGCGGCGCATTGATTTGCCAGCCAGCAATCACCACCAAATCTCCACGCTGAATGTTTGGAAGCATAGAGCATGAAACCACCGCATTCAGCGGCGAGGGAGTCTGAAGCAAAAATCCTGCCCCAAACCAAATTGAAAGCGCAATCAAAACCGCGATGGCAGTTTCCTTGATTTCATGCATCAGTCCATGCTTTTTTATACCTGCCAAAACCTCAAGCACTACTGCCGCAACTATTGAAGCCCCGCACAGCACCCCAAACAGCCAAAAGCCACTTGCAAGATACAAAAGCAAGGTGGCAGCTATTGCTACATAAGATACCTTCTGGTAAAAAAGCAGCTGCTTTTCCTCCATTTCCACAAACCTATTTCTTAGGCTTCTTTGCAGCTTTGAGCGCTTCCTTGAATTCGCTTGCCTGCTTGCGCAGCTTCTTTATTGCAGCCTTTATTGCAGAAAGAGGACTTCCCTCGCTTACTCTCACCATCAGCACAGGAGGAGCAACCAGAGGATGGTCCTGCCTACAAGCTGCAAATTCCACATTTTCATCCTCAAGCATTATCTCCTTTAGTGCATTAGGAAAGCCAATGTCCACGTCCTCCCCATGAAGCTCAATTTCAATATAGTCCTTCTCGTTTTTCACAACTTTTATTTCCATCAAAAATCCCCCCTAAATTTGAGCTTTCCGATAATCCTTTGCCAATTTCCGGTTTTCAGTAGCTTTGCACTGTTCGCATTTAAGTAGCCTTCCTTCCTGCCTGAGTGGGTGGCGGCACTTGCTGCAGAATGCCTTTATTGCGCCAAGCTCCTCGGAATCTGTTGAAAGGCGCATCTCCCCATTGCGCATATCTACTATTTTTGCGCGTATGATATCTCCAATTCTGTATTCGTCCCGCACATTGCGCACATAGCCTCTTTTTATCATGGAAGCATGAAGCACTGCATAATCTGGGTTGTCGCCGAACCTTTCATCAGCCTGCTCCAAGGCCCCTCCCATTTGCATGCTTACAAGCGCAATCGGCTCCACAATATTTTCCACCCTCCCTATTATTATGGAACCCACCCCATATGCCCTCAGAGGGGTTCCATGCGCTACAGAAAGCCTGCGGTTCTGCTCAAGCAGGGTGCCGCACACACTTGCCCTTATAGACTCTCCTTCTATATACGTGCCTTCCCCTGCCAAATATTCTTCCTCGGTGCCCAAAAATTCACCCGGGATTACAAACCTCTTTTCCATCTGAACCATCCCAAACTAGGTGTTTCTGCTTCAATAAATATTTAAATGGCTTTTCCCAAACCCTCTATCAATGACAGCCAAAAAAGGCAAATTGGTCATCTGCATTGACCGGGACAATGACCTTTACGAGAAAATCAAGGTTTCTGGCCCAATAATTGGCAGGGAGGCAAACCTTGAGGCAGCCATAAAGCTGGCTCTTGCAGACCCAACAGAAACCGATGCAAATACTATGTTTCAGGCAATCAAAATCTATGATGCCATCTCATCAGAAATGCCCGCGCAAATTGTCACCCTCACCGGCTCACCTTCGCTTGGGTATGCTGCAGACAAGGAGATTGCAAGCCAACTTGACAGGGTGCTTTCAGAATTTCCCGTGGATTCTTGCATATTTGTTTCTGATGGCGCATCTGACCAGCAGATACTGCCAATCATCCGCTCCAGGCTGAAAATCGACAGCGTGGAGCTGGTGGTGATGAAGCAGGCAAAGGAGCTTGAAAAGACATATTTTGTCATTTTGGAAAAGCTCAAAGAGCCCCATTACGCCCGCTTGGTTTTCGGCATCCCGGCAGTCCTGCTTTTGCTTTTTGCGGCAAGCCGATACCTTGGCTTGGGCATAGAGTTTGTTGCGGCAGTGCTTGCCTTGTATTTGGGGCTGAAAGCATTTGGGATAGAAGACAGGATTTTCAAGATAGCCTCTGAGTTCCGCTTTGCCGCAGACAAAATTTCAAGCATCATCTACTTCGTCTTTTTCATCATGCTCCTTGTTGCAGGCTGGGCAGCCTTCCAGCGCTACACCACCGCGCAGGAGATAGGGCTGGACAGCGTCAAGACAACCACCTATGTGGTAAAAACGCTTGCCAACATGCTTTCAATTGCCTTCCTCATCCTTTTTGCAGGCAAGACCATAGATATCCTCAACGAGCGCGAGCCGAAGAAGATAGAGATACCCACATATGGACTTTATGCAATAAGCACAGTGATAGTGTGGTTCCTCATTTCAGTTGCCTCTGACTGGGTGCTCAACTTATACCCGCCCTATGTTTCCTTCCAGGATTTCCTTCTTGCAGTGATTGCGGCAACATTTTTGGGCTTTTTTGGGATTTGGTCCATGAGGCAAATCAAAATCTCGCTTATTTTGAAGATGAAGCTGGACGGAAGGGAGCTTTTCACCGAGCATGGCGCCTATCTTGGCAAAATCGTAGGAGTTGACCCTAAAGAATCCCTTCTTATTTACCGCTCCCCTCTTGGCCAAAAGCTTTCAGTCCATCTAAGCGACATTTCCTCGCTTGGTGAGCGCGTAATAATCAAAACTTAACCTTTTGCACTAATCATTTTCCTCATTTTTGCAATAAGCTTTTTCTTCTGTGGGCAGTCCACCAGTGCCACTTTTAGCACATCCAAAAAGTTCTTTGCAGGGATTATCTTTATTTTGCCCCTCAGCTTTTTGGAAAGGTAAATGTCCTCTATATTGTTTGCAGGCACAATGATTTCTTTCATCCCTGCCTCAATTGCAGCCTCAGTCTTTCCGGTCACTCCACCCACAGGCAACACCTCGCCTCTGACAGAAAGAGAGCCGGTCATTGCAACCTCCTGCCTTACTGGAATGCCTTCCATTGCAGAAATTATTGCAACCGCAATTGAAATTGAAGCAGAATCGCCTTCCACGCCTTCATAGGTTTGCAGGAATTGAACATGCATGTCATACTGGCTCACATCCCTTCCAATATGCTTCTTTATTATTGCAGAGACGTTTTCCACAGCCTCCTTTGCAATTGTGCCAAGCTTTCCTGTTGCAATCAGCTTGCCTTCAGCTTTGCTGCTGGATGGGGTGACTTCAGCAACTATGGGCAGCACCAGCCCAGAAAGGGTGTCTCCCAGCACCGCAAGCCCATTCACCTTTCCTACTTGGCTTCCTTCTGAAGAAAATACCTGGTAGTCCTTGCGGGATTCAATCACCCTCCTGCTTATCTGCTGCTCCAAAGTTTGAGCTATTTTTTTTGCTCGAATCACATGCTCTGCAGTGACATATTTCGCCTTCTCCTCGTTTGCAATGTCGCCTGCAGCACGCACCAAGCCGCCCAGCTCCCTCAAGTTAAGCGAAAGCCTCTTTTTCCTGCCTGCCATTCTTCTTGCCTCGTCTATTACCTCTGCCACCGCATCAGCAGTAAAGTGCGGAATCTTGCCGTCCTTCTTTATTTCCTGCGCCACGAACTGAACGTATTTGTCCTCGTTTTCAGGGGTATCAGGTATGCTGTCTTGCATATATACCTCATAGCCATTCCCGCGAATTCTGGACCTTAATGCAGGGTGCATGTTGCGCAAATCCATCAGGTTGCCTGCAGCAACCAGCACAAAATCGCACGGCACAGGCTCGGTTTTGACGATTGCCCCAGAGGAGTTTTCAGACTGCCCTGTGATTGGGTATTTTTTCTCCTGCATTGCAGTAAGGAGCTCCTGCTGGCTTCTGGGCCTCAGTGAGGCAATCTCATCAATGAAAAGCACGCCTTTGTTTGCGCGATGGATTGCGCCTGCCTCCACCCTCAAATGAGCAGGGGTGCCCAGCCCGCCTGACTGCAGCGGGTCGTGCTTCACATCGCCCAAAAGCGCGCCTGCCTTTGCCCCAGTTGCATCCACAAAAGGCGCAGTCTTTTTGCCTGAATTGTCCACAATCAGCTTGGGCTCAGTGGATTCTGAAAAGCCCAGCCTCCTTCCGAAATTGTTGGTGAATTTGTTGAGCAAAAACAAAAAGCCCAGCCCAAAAAGGATTGCAAGCACAAACCATTTGTTCTCGTTTGAGAGTATGCCGGTTGCATAAAGCACAATTATTGCCCCAATCATAACAAGCAAAAACCAAATGCCATCGCTTCCGCTACTTCTGTTCATCATTGCTTCCCTGTTTTTGCTTGCCTGCTGTATTATCCTGCCCTGCCCAATATCTTCCTCTTCCTGCTTTGCTTGGGGCGCCATTTGCGCAAGCATCCTTTTCATCTGCCGAAAAGAGGAGTAAAGCTGGTAAAGCTGCGGGTCTTTCCTTATTTCCTCCTCAGAAGGGTAAGTTTTTACTGTCCGAATAATGGGTCGGTTTTCGTCGTTAGGGTTTGGATAAACCAGCACATCCTCAAGCTCGGTGGCAGGCATAAGCTCTGCCATTGCCTGGGCAAGCATGGACTTGCCTGTCCCAGGCATCCCAATCATCAGCACATTTCTTCTTTGCGCTGCCGCTTTCTTTATGATTTTGACTGCCTCATCCTGGCCTATCACTTGGTCTATCAGCCTGGAAGGAATAGGTATCTCATCAGTTGTTTTGAACTGCCTCATTCTAAAGCACCCATTTGCCCTCCTTGATTTTTATTTATTGGCTTGAAACGTTTTTTAGCATTTCAACTATTTCTTGCCCAATTGCGCACTGCCTCTGACTTATTGCATCGGCGAATGCTAATCTTGCCCTTTCGCATTCAATCATATTAGAGCAGCTTTTTAGGACAGCCCAAGCCTGACTTATTTTCTCAAAAGAAATACTGCTTACAAGCTCTTCAATTTTCTTCAAGCGGTAAGTATTAGGAACTCCTTTTGGCCCGTATGTCTGATTATAATAGATTTCAAGCTCATTCAAAAGCTCCATCTCATTGACCTTGCTTTTTGTCGCCTCCAAAATTTCGCCTTCTTTCCTTGCCTTACCAAGCTCAGCATCAAGTGCATTCAGTTTGGTTTGCATCCCTTCCTTTGCAGCTGCGCATTCGGCAATCCTGGCTTCAAGGCTGAAGATTTTGCTTTCCTGCTGTGCAAGCTTTTCATTAAGAGCCATTATTTGGCTTTCATAGCCTTTTTTGATTTCATCATATTTGCTTTCCGCATCGGTCAGGCATCCTGCCACAAGTAAAGATGCAACAATCAGCACTGCTGCAGGCATTTTCATGCAAAAGCCTCTCTTGCAAGGTTTTTATGCCTTTATAAAGCTGCTGTGTCAGTTTATAATTTTCAGTGTTAATACGGTATTAACGCTTTTAAATCTTTGTTAATACAATATTGACAGTGATTGGTATGGCAAAGGCCAATCCCACCCTGCCTACAGTGGTGCAAAAGGGCAAATCTCATCATGTTGATTCAGACTTAGTGGCATTGTGCAAAATGATGAGGATAATGTCAGAGCGCGACATAGATGCCACCCTGCCTCAAGTGCTCAAACTGATGCTTCTTGAAGGCAGGCTCAGACCTATTGGGGGAAGCGAGCTTTCCCGCATCTCAGGGCTCAACCGAATCACAGTTATTCATCATCTCAAAAGGCTTGAAGAAGTAGGCTTGGTCCGCCGTGTCGAAGGCAAATATATTCTTAGGTTTCGATCAACCGAGGATATGCTGGTAGAGTTCAAAAAGGAAGTTGAGAAGATGCTTATGGAAATGGACGAGCTTGCAAGGCAGATAGACGAAGAATTCGGTCTTTTTGAGCGCGGATTTGCCAATGTCAACACCAAGGACAAAGTCAAAAAATAAGGTGTTCTTATGAGCAGCAAAAAGCAGCCTGAGGCTCAGCAGCAAGAGTCGCAACAGCCTTCCTTGCAAGAGGAGCAGATAAAGCAGCTTTCAGCAAAGATTTCAGAAATGTCAGATCAGCTTTTGAGGCTTCAGGCAGAGTTTGACAATTACAAAAAAAGGACCGCAAAGGAAAAGGAAACTCTTTCAAGTTATGCAGAAGGCAAGATGATGTTGCGGCTGCTTCCTCTTTACGAGGAGCTTGCATTTGCCGAGCAGGAAGTTTCCAAAATACAGCAAGAATCTGTCAAAAAAGGCGTGTTACTTTTGCTTTCAAAAATGCGCTCGGCATTTGAAAGGGAAGGGCTGCAGCAGCTGAAACTGGAAGGGGAGAAATTTGACCCTTTCCTGCATGAGGCAGCTGGATATGAGCCCTCTGATTTGCCTGAAGGAACCATCCTTAGGGCAATCCAAAACGGATACAAATTCAGGGGCGAGCTTCTTCGCCCTGCGATTGTGATTGTGTCTTCAGGGCCGCATGCGCCAGAGGCGAATGCTGGCCACAAGGCAAATACTGTTCAAGAATCAGAAAATAAGGGGTGATTGTTATGGCAAAAATCATTGGAATAGACCTTGGTACTTCCAATTCTGCCGCGGCAGTGCTTGAAGGCGGAAAGCCAGTCATGATTCCGTCAGCAGAAGGTGCCTCTCAGTACGGCAAGGCATTCCCATCCTATGTGGCATTCACTAAAGATGGCAACCTGCTGGTTGGTGAGCCTGCACGAAGGCAAGCAATCACCAACCCAGAAGGGACATTTTATGGATTCAAGCGAAAGATGGGGACTGATTTCAAGTACAAAGCATTCGGCAAAGAATACCGGCCACAGGAGCTTTCTGCATTTTTGCTTCAGAAAATCAAGCGCGATGCAGAAATGTTCTTGGGCGACAAAGTGGAAAAGGCAGTAATCACAGTGCCGGCTTACTTTGACGACAATCAAAGACAGGCAACCAAGGACGCCGGTGCAATTGCAGGCCTGGAAGTGGTGCGCATTATTAACGAGCCTACTGCAGCAGCCTTGGCATACGGTCTGGACAAATCAGAAAAGGAGCAGCGGATTGTAGTGTTTGACTTGGGCGGCGGAACGCTTGATGTTACTGTAATGGAATTTGGAAAAGGCGTTTTCGAGGTGAAAAGCACCTCAGGTGATACCCAGCTTGGCGGAACTGATATGGACAATGCAATCGTGGATTATCTTGTGGGTGTGTTTTTGAGGGAAACAGGCATCAATGTTTCCACAGACAAGCAGGCAATGCAGAGGCTGCGAGAAGCAGCAGAAAAGGCAAAAATCGAGCTTTCCACCGTGCTTGAGTCAGAAATCAACCTTCCTTTCTTGTCTGCAGATAGCAGCGGGCCAAAGCACTTTGTGCACAAGCTTACCCGTGCCAAGCTCGAAGAAATTGTAGAACCCATCGTCACACGCTGCAAAAAGCCAATTGCTCAGGCGCTTCAGGACGCAAAACTAACCATTAATGATATCGACAAAATCATTCTTGTCGGCGGTCCAACCCGCATGCCAATAGTGCAACGCTTTATTGAAACCACATTCGGCAAAAAGCCCGAGCGTGGAATCGATCCAATGGAGTGCGTGGCAATGGGTGCGGCAATCCAAGCAGGCATAATTTCAGGTGATGTAAAAGACATACTGCTTTTGGATGTCACTCCGCTTTCGCTTGGAATTGAAACACTTGGCGGGGTATTCACCAAGCTGATTGAAAGGAACACCACAATTCCAACAAGAAAGTCCCAAATTTTCACTACTGCAGCAGATTTCCAGACCTCGGTTGAAATCCACGTGCTTCAAGGAGAGCGAGCGATGGCAAAGGATAATATAGAGCTTGGGAGGTTTTCCTTGGTTGGAATTCCTCCTGCTCCTCGCGGAGTGCCACAAATCGAGGTGACATTTGACATTGATGCAAACGGCATACTGCATGTTTCTGCAAAGGACTTGGGCACAGGTAAGGAGCAAAAGATGCAAATTATTGCGCCGCACAAGATGGACAAGGCAGAAATCGAGGCAAAAATGAGGGAAGCAGAAAAATTTGCAGAGCAAGACAGGAGGGCGCGTGAGGAGGCCGAATTGAAAAACGAAGCAGAATCCCTTGCATATACAGCAGAAAAAACGCTTTCAGAGTTTTCAGACAAAATTGAAGCTTCACTCAAAGAGAAAGTCAAGAAAGCTGCAGAAGAAGTGCGAGAGGCACTCAAGAAAAACGACATTGCTGCAATCAAGTCCTCCATGGAGAATCTTAAGAAGGCTCTTCAAGAGGCCGGTGGATCGATTTACCGCGGAAGCAGTTCAGGAGGAGCAAACTTTGGGCCAAAAGGAGGCCCAGACGAAGGCCCAGGCCCATCCGACCAAGGAGGCAATGTCTATGATGCAGAATACAAAAAAGTCTAACAAGCCAAGCGTCTGAATCACTTTAAAACCTTTCTTAACACAAATCCCAACAGAATTTTATGAAGCTGAAAAAGCCAAACCTGCAACAAGTATCTGCTGCACTTCTTGCAGGCACCATGCTTGCCTCCTCAATTTTTTTCAGCAAATTCCTGGAAAGCCATCCCAGCCCAAAAGTCATCCAGTCTCCTGTCGCTCAAACTGCAGTTTCCGACACTATTTCAACCCCGCTTCGTCTTCAAACCACTTCATTCCGGCCCTCCACACTAAAAAAAGCAAGGCAATATCTTATTGCAAATGGTTTTGAGCATCAGTTTGTGGATTCGCTTTTTTCTGACAGCAGGCTTTCTAAGCTGAACATTTTTTCTTCTGCTTCCAAGCCTGCCAAAAAGCTAACTTATGAGGAATACAAAAGGCTTTATGGTTTTGAGGAGCTTGCAGTCAAAGGAGCAAAATTTTATCACTTACACAAAAACCTACTTGATTCGCTTCAATCCTTCACAGGTGTGCCTGCTTTTCTTGTGGTCTCAATTTTGGGCATAGAAAGTACTTATGGCAACAACTTGGGAAATCACCTCCTAATCAACGTCTTTCTTACAATAATTGAGGACAGGCCAGCAAGAAAGGACTTTGCGCTGCAGCAACTTGAGGATTTCCTTGCATTATGCCGGCATTTTGGCATCGACCCATACAGCGTCAAAGGCTCGCATTGGGGCGCATTTTTGCCAGCCCAATTCATCCCTTCTTCTCTAAGAAAATACCTGCATGTGCTTGACTGCTCCTCATTTGAAGAGCTTTACAATATAGAAAATTCCATCAGGCTTGCATTTTCCTACCTTGCAGATGCAGGTGCATCCGCAAAAGAAAATTTTTCGCTTGACAGCTCCAACTACGAAGCAGCATTTGCCTACAATCACTCTTCCTTTTATGCCCGCCTTGCAGTTGAGCTTGCAGAAAGGATAAAGCAACTTTCCAAGAAAATGGGGCCGCTGTGATTTGAACACAGATCACTAGGTTTTCCGAATGGGGTTTCCCGAACCTAGCAGCATACCAGGTTAGCCCACGGCCCCAAGATGCATCTGGCAACACTTAAGGCAGACAGAAAGTTATGAGTGGTATTGATAAAAAAGTTTAGTGGTGGCTCTGGTGTTGTTGCTATGCCACCAAAGACCCAACTAGTGCAGCTTCTGCTTACCTTCCCATTTTTATTTTTTTCACAAGTAGCATGATTCATGGCTGTTGTGCTCGAATTTTTCATCACTTCATTTATTTCCATGCTTGCAATTATCAATCCGATTTCAACCATCGGTGTTTTCCTTTCTCTAATGCGCAACATACACCCTGAAGAAAGAAACAGGATAGCATTCAAAGCAAGTCTTGCCGCATTTGCAATCCTATTTTTCTTCTCCATCACTGGATACTTGATTTTCCAAATCTACTCAATCACAATAGAAGCTTTCAGAATCGCAGGTGGTCTTATACTGCTTGTCATCGGAATGCGCATGATCTTCCCTCCCCAACACCAGCAGCATCCAACAACTCTTCAATCTTACATCGTCCCTTTGACCGTCCCATTAACTTCCGGACCAGGGGCAATAACCACTGCTGTGGTGCTTGCTAGCCAGGCAACCACTTTCCTTCATGAAGTTGCCCTTTGGGCTGCAATCTTCCTTGCCTGCACTGTCAATTTCATCGTCCTTCGCTTCTCCAGTACAATAGACCAAAAACTTGGCAAAGAAGGAATCTCAGCATTAATCAAGATAATGGGTCTTCTTGTCTGCTCAATCGCCGTCCAATTTATCATTAACGGCCTTAAGGGCGCATTTCCCGTCCTTTCCTAACTTTCTTCTCCACAACCCAAAACTTTCCCAATTCATCAATCCTTGTTTTACTGAATTCTAGTTTTTCAAAAATATAGCTTCCGTTGTTCACTATTTCTATCATCCCAAGGTCGTTTATAATATCTGGCAGTAGTTCTGGCAACCTATGCTCATAAGGAAGACGGGGCAATAATTGAGGCTGAGCAGATGGTGCAGCCGTATATCCATCACTTTCACTCTCATTTTCTGTAACATTCAAAAGATAATCATATTCTTCTTCATTGCCAAAATACATCGTTTCATTTTGGGTAAGTAAAGAAGTTTCATTTGCAGTTGAGTTTCCACTTTGAGCGAAAGGATTCTCGCCTTCACAGTTTGCTAATCCTACAAGGCTGATAAGAATTATAGCGCTAAGTAGTGCAACATCCTGCTGCGGTCGCCTTTTCATCAAAAGAAAATCAAAGTGAATTTTTATAACTTTTTGCAAACGTCGCCTGTTACATTACCAAAAAACGATGCAGTAGGCATCTGATCCGAAGTGCAACCATTTAAATTTAACCAGGCAAGAAGATTCGTATGTTTTTTTCTCTGAAGCAAGAGCTTGCATATGCAATTGCGCAGGCGGCAGGATGCAGCATTCAGGAGGCCTTGCAGTCGATTGAGCTTCCAAAAAAGCAGTTTGGAGATTTGGCATGCACAGTTGCATTTTCGCTTGCAAAAAAGGAGCGCAAAAGCCCAAGCGAAATTGCAAAAAACATAAAAGAAAGGCTCGCACCGCATCCTTGGATAGCAAAAGCAGAAACAGAAGGACCCTACATTAATTTCTTCCTTTCAGAAGAGTTTTTTTTCAGGCTGCTTGAGGAAGTAGACAAGAGTCGGGAAAGATTTGGAAGAGGAAAAAAGAAGGAAGGCAAAGTAATTGTGGAGTTTCCTTCAGTAAACCCGAACAAACCATGGCATGTTGGGCATTTGAGAAATGCAATATTAGGAGACGCAGTAGCTTCTCTTCTTGAGTTTTGCGGCTATCAGGTAGAAAGAATAGACTATATAGATGATTTGGGATTGCAAGTGGCCCAAAGCTTCTGGGGCTACAAAGCCTTAGGAAACAAGCCCGAAGGAAAGCTAGATTTATGGCTGGGCATGCAATATGTTCAAGTAAGCAAGCTTTTTGAGCAGGACAGCAACGTACAGGCACAGGTGCGCCAGCTTTTAAAGAAGATGGAGGAAGGGATTGAGCCTGAAGCAAGCGAATGCAGACAGCTGGTTGAACGATGTGTTGCAGCGCAATACGAAACCGCCTTCAAGTTCGGAATATACCATGATGCCCTTATTTTCGAGTCGGACATAGTCAAGACAATCTTTGAGGAAGGCATGCGAATACTCAAAGAAAGCAAAGCAGTAGTTTTTGAATCAGAAGGGAAAAACGCAGGATGCTGGGTGGCAAAGCTTCCTTTAGAAGAATTCTCCAAAATGGAATCTCCAGATAAAGTTTTGATTCGCTCAGATGGAACTGCAACATATACAGGCAAAGATGTAATCTTCCAAATGTGGAAGTTTGGGCTGCTTTCCTCAGATTTCAAATATGAAGATTTCATCTTGCAGCCTAATGGTAAGGTGTGCAAAAAGACCTGCAGCAGTGGAAGAAGTGAAAGCTTTGGAAAGGCAACTAAAGTAATAAACGTAATTGGAATGGAGCAAACTTATCCTCAAAAGGTGATAAAAGGCATTTTGGAGTTGCTTGGCTACAAAAGCCAAGCTGAAAATTCCATCCACCTCTCATACGAGCATGTTTGGCTTGAAGAGGAGCATTTTTCTGGCAGACAAGGGACATGGATAGGCTATACTGCAGATGAGCTTTATCAAGAAGGAATAAAGAAAGCTTCAGCAAAAATAAAAGAGCAACATGAGGATTCAAAAAGAAGCCAAATCGCATCAGCTGTTGCAGTTGCTGCAATCCGATTTTCATTTTTGCGCACCACCCCAGAAAAGAAAATAGTCTTCAAATGGGAAGAAGCTCTCTCTCTTGAAGGGGATTCTGCTCCATATGCTTTGTATGCATATGCAAGGGCTCATAAAATATTTTCAAAGGCAGGAAAAGGCGCACCTGCCCAATTGCAGCTTTCTGAGAATGAAAAAGAGCTTCTAAAAAAGATAATGCTTCTTGAGCCAGTGCTGGAAAGTGCAGCAGCCCAGCTTAGACCTCATGCCGTAGCAGAATATTGTCTGGAGCTTGCCACTTCCTACAATAAGTTTTACTCCACCTGCCCAATAATTTCCTGCGAAGATGAGAAGATAAAAGCCAACAGGCTCGCAATAAATTTTGCTGCAATGACAGCCTTGAAAAACGCACTTGGCTCGATAGGAATTCAAGTGCTTGAAGAAATGTAGCTAGACTGCAACCATCCTCCCTCTTTGCGCAATCAGCACCCTCTTACCGGTTTTGTAGACTGCAAAAACAGTCGCAGTTATCGGTGTTTGGTCGGTATACACATAATCAACATGAACATTTGCCTTCACTTTGCCAACCATTGCACCTGCCCCACCAAAATGGTCATTTCTTCCATATGCTATATGCGGTCCTGCCTTTTCTCTTTCAAGGATAGGTATTCCAACAGCTCCTCTTGCCTTTTCATTTATCCCAAACCCAATCTCAGCAATGTTTGCAGCTTCTGGCTCCAAGGCAATTTCCTGCCTTATTCTTTCTGCATCCTGGCAGTTTCCAACCACACGCACTATCCTGTTCTTTTGCACATGCAAAAACGCAACTTTCCCGTCACTTTCAGAATAAATTGGCCAAATCCCGCGCGTCTGAGACTCCCCAAAGATCTTTTTTGCATCCAAATCAAGCCCTTCATAAGGGGCAGTGAAAACCTCGCCCGAAGGAAGGTTGATTACCTGGCCTGCCTGCCTACAAAGCCCACCATCCAAAATCCAGTTTTTTGCACGCGTGTCAATGTAAAGCTGTGTTCCTTTCGGAATCAATGCCCCATCAAATGTGATTTCAAACCCTTCTGCACCTTCCACTGCCGCAATCAACTTTTCCCCTTTCTGACTTATTCTGTCATAATCTGCAAGGATTGCGCCTTCCATATCCCTCCTTGCGCTTGGCATCGAGATTGCCCTTAGACCTGATTTGAGTGCGATATTCTTCAGCGGAGCAGTTGCAGAATATTTGGTTATTGCCAGCGCAATGCTGCAGCTTGCAATTAATTCATGCAAATCATTCACATGGCCTCCCCCTAAAGTGGCCGCAGTTTTTGGCAATTCTGCATTGTGCTTGCCAGTCTGTTCATAAAGCACCGCAGGAAGCAGCCTGCATTTACGCTGCTTGCAGACAATTTCTGCTGCCTTGTAGTACTCAAAAAACATGCTTTTCCTTTCTTCATCCTCTGCGTTCGGAGTGCTCTTTGGATAATCAGACAAAAACAGCATTCTCTCGTTTTCCTTGGGAGCAAAGCAAAAATCAAGAAGTTGCGCAATTTTCCTGAGGCTTTCCTGCATGAAATAAAAGCTTTGCAAAAAACTTTAATCTTTGCCTTCATGGCTGAGTAGATTGATATATAAATCTATTTTTGTATATATCAAATTGTGTATATTTTTAGTCCAAAAAGAGGACAAGCATGAACACCGTCAGACCAATTCACCCGGAAATGACTCATAAAGCGTATTTGTTTTTGCTTTGGCTCATTTCCAAAAGAAAGCTTCATGGTTATCAAATAATCAAACTTTTGGAAAAGGAAGGCATAAAAAGCATGGGTGCAAGCAGGCTTTACCCCCTGCTCAACAATATGCTTCACAACGGCTGGATATCACAAATTGAAACTAAAACTGGCAAGCGGACCCGCAAAATTTATGTAATTACAAGCGAGGGCAAAAAAGTGCTAGACGAAGGAAAAAAGCTTTTTAGAGGGCTTTTAGGCCAGTTCGTGAGGGAGATGCTGCAATGAAAGCCAAAGATGAAGTGCTTATGAGACTGGAAGACGTTTCAAAAATATACGATATGGGAGAAAGCAAAGTACATGCTCTCTCCCACGTCAACCTTACAATAAAAAAGGGAGAGTTCTCAGCAATACTTGGTCCTTCCGGTTCAGGGAAAAGCACCCTTTTACACATCCTAGGTCTGCTTGATGAGCCAACATCAGGAAAAGTATATCTTGATGGGATAGATGTAAGCAAGCTTTCAGAGAAGGAGCGGGCGCAGCTTCGTGGCAAAAAAATCGGCTTTATCTTCCAAATGTTCAACCTTATACCGTCGCTTAATGTACTTCAAAACGTCATTCTTCCTGCAATCATATATGAAACTTCGCCTTCAGTGGCCGAGGCGCGGGCTATCCAAATCCTAAAATCAATTGATATGGGAGAGCGCCTTTTCCACTACCCAAACCAGCTTTCCGGCGGCCAGAGGCAAAGGGTTGCAATTGCGCGCGCACTCATAAATGAGCCAGACATCCTCTTTGCCGATGAGCCAACAGGAAACCTTGATAGCAAAACAGGCGGAGAGGTGCTCAAGCTTTTTCAGGAGCTTCACAGGCAAGGCAAAACCGTAGTCATAGTCACCCATGATTCAAATGTTGCAAAAATTACCAACCGGATAATCCGGGTGGCAGATGGGAAAATAGAAAAATCTTAAGAGGTGGTATTGTGAAACCGTATGCTGCAATTTTTGTGCTGTGCATGGTTGCACTCTCTAATGCTGCACTGCATATAGATTCGTATACTGTGGTGCCGGAGGTGCTTAAGCCGGGCCAAGAAGGGGCAATTACATTTTCAATCAAAAACGTAGTGCCCGCAGGCTCCACTTCAACTTCGCAGCTTGAGGACGTGCAGGTTTATTTTGCTGCTCCGGCAGGCATTACCTATAAACTCAGCAGCCCCTATGTTGTTGGCTCAATACCGGTTGGCGGGTCTGCAGTGGTTTCAATCCCGTTCAAGGTAAATTCAAATGTAAAGGGAGGGGCAATCTCTGCACCATTTTTCATCTCGATTAAAGATGCCGACCAGCTTAAGACATTGAACGTAGTAATTAGGGTGAGCAATCCACCGATCCTTTCAATTTCTGCTGACAAGCAGACTATCGCATCAACCGATATTCTTAATCTTAACATCACAAACAACGGCGGCCTTGCAAGCAGGGCAACTCTCAAAATCGCCCCTCAAGGCGGTTTTTCACTTTCTGGAAAGACTATGATCTACATTGGGGACATAAAAGACAGCGTTACTATCCAAGTCCCAATAGATTCGCGCAACGCAAATGAGGGCGTCAGCAGCATTCCATTCGTAATTTCATATGTCGAAGAGGGCGGAAGCAGCACCGAAGAGATCAAGCCATTGCTCATTGCAGTCAAAAAAGAGAAAGCAGACGTGGTCTTTTCCCAGCTTTCAAAAGTAATTACAGCAAGAAGCAACAAACTTGTGCTTTCAGTCAAAAACACCGGAAGAGCACTTGAAGATTTCAAAGTTTTCCTTGAGGACCAAAAGCTTCAGCCAAAGGAGTCCAACCAGGCAAAGCTGGGCAGCCTTGCTGCAGGCCAGGAAAAAACTTTCTCATTTGAGGTCTTTGCAGATGTGCAGCCGGGTGTGCATCAGGCAGCTTTGCGCCTCAAGTGGGTGGAAGATGATGTTGAAAAGGAACAACAAATCTCTATTCCAGTAGTTGTTACCTCTGATGCTGCAACTGCAATATTCGTAGATTCAAAGCCTGCTCCAATTGTTGTTGGAGGAGAGCACACGCTTTCTGTCCTTGTCTCAAATATCGGCTCGTACAAAATCAACAATGTCGAAGTGGCGCTTAATGCAAGCAGCGGATTTGACATACTTAATGCGCAGGCAAGCCAATACATAGGTGGGCTGGAGGCTGATGACTTTTCTACTGTCCAGTACAAGGTGCGCGTGAAGGCAAAGGAGCCAGGCACATATCCAATACAAGTATCTGTGCGCTACAAAGACCAGTCTGGCCAATGGATAAGCGATGTCTCTGAGATTCCACTTATAGTGCGCGCAGCAGAAGAGCAGCGCCAAAATGGGCTGCCTCTCATTATAGGTGGCTTGGTAGTGGCAGGTGGGGCAGCTTATTGGTACTTCAAGCTTCGCAAGAAAGGCAAGGTGCAGCCATGAAGCTTGTGCATATTTTGCAGTATGCATTCATGAATCTAGGCCATCGCAAGCTTCGCTCAGGTCTTACCATCTTAGGTATAGTAATTGGGATCTGCGCAGTGGTTGCACTGCTTACTCTTGGGCAGGGATTCCAAGAAGAGGTCAACAGGCAGCTTGGCGCCCTTGGCGGAAGGACCATTTTTGTCAGCCCAGTTGCTTCCATGGGAAGCTCGCCCAATTTCCGCCCTGCAGCAACCCCCTCTTCGGGAAAACTTTACCAACGGGATTATGAGAGGCTCAAAAAGATTCCAGAAATCGAAGAGATTGCAAGACTTTTGATGGGCAGAACCACTCTGAAGTTCAAAGACAAAGAAATCAGTGGAAATGTTTTTGGCATTGAACCAGGCGTCTTTGAAAGAACTACAGCAATAGAAATAGAATCTGGCAGGTTTCTGTTGCCATCGGACAGAAAAGTAGCAGTGATTGGAAATACTATTTCAGAAAGTACCTTTGGGCAAAATAATAAGGTGACAGTCAATTCATATCTAGAAATAGGAGGCCAAAAGTTCAGAGTTGTAGGTGTGATGAAAAAGAGCGGAAATGCATTTAGCGGCGGAAGGGTAGATTCTGCCATATATGTTCCGTTTGAGGATGCAAGGCAGCTTTTCAGGTCAACTTATAAAGAAGGTGAAATTGGTGCAATGGCAGTGCTGATAAGGGAAGGAGCTGACTCAGAAGAGGTGAGCGAAAAAATGCGCTCGGAGCTGGATGCAAGCAGGAAAGTTAAGCCTGATCAGCGCGACTATTCAGTGGTCAATCCCAAAACAATTCAGGAGGCAATCAACCAGGTGCTTGGGCTGATTACAGTTTTTCTGGGTGCAATTGCAGGAATTTCACTGATTGTTGGCGGGCTTGCGATTGCAAGCTCAATGTTTACCTCTGTGATGGAAAGGACAAAAGAGATAGGAATTCTTAAAGCCGTCGGGGCAACCCAAAATGATATACTCAAAATTTTTATGCTTGAGGCCGGATTGCTTGGTGGGATTGGCGGAATAATCGGCACCGCCGCGGGTTTTTTGATAATATATTTTGCAAGCATGTTGGGTGTGCCATCAAAATTTGATTTGTCTATTGCACTCTTTGGTTTTGCGTTTGCATTTTTCGTAGGGCTTATTGCAGGATATATGCCTGCAAAGAATGCTTCTAACCTCAGCCCAGTTGAAGCAATGAGGTATGACTAAGCGGTGTTTGCATGAAGCTTTCTGCGATCGTGGCATATTCCTTTGAGCACATGCGCCACAGCCAAGGTCGCTCTTGGCTTACTATTTTGGGAATTGTAATTGGAATTTGCGCAGTAGTTGCACTTCTTACTATTGGACAAGGCTTCCAGGATGCAATCAACGCCGAATTCAAGAAGCTGTCATTTGATGTTATATATATCCTGCCAGTCTCGGAAGACAAGCTTAGTAGTGGCTCATTTGCATCAGGGATGCTCCCTACTTCATCAGGAGAACTAACAGACAAAGATGTTGAACGGCTAAAGAGGGTTCCTCAAATTTTGGATATCTCAAGGGTGATAGAAAGGCGCGCTTCAGTTGCCTTCAAAGACAAATCCATCACTGCTCCAATAACTGGCATTGAGCCTGGAGTATTTGAGAAAACTACCAGCATCAGCCTGGCTGAAGGAAGGTTTCTGGTTGAAAATGACAGAAGAGTAGCAGTAGTTGGTTCTTCTGTTTCTGAGGAGCTTTTCAAGCCGCACAAAGTCGGTATGGGAAGCTTTCTTGAAATCAACAGCATCAAGTTTCGCGTGGTTGGCATTATTGAAAAAACAGGTAGTACTTTTGGGGCTGATCTTGACAATGCAATCCTTATTCCGTTTGAGGAAGCCCGCGAGCTTTTCCGCGAATCTGTCGGCTCAAGCAAAATGGATGTGATTGCCGTCACTCTCAAGCCAGGTGAGAGTGCAGAAGAAGCCGAAGAGGCAATAAAAGCAGAGCTTGATGCAGGAAGAAAAGTTAAGCCAGGAGAAAGGGACTATTCAGTAATTACGCCCAAAACAATAATGACTTCGGTAAATCAGGTGCTTGGTCTGGTTACAGTTTTTCTTGGTGCAATTGCAGGAATCTCGCTTATGGTAGGCGGCATCTCAATTATGAACAACATGTTCACTGCAGTTCTGCAGAGGACAAAAGAGATAGGCACGCTGAAAGCAATTGGAGCAACTGATTGGGAAATTATGAAAATTTTTCTTTTTGAGGCTGGTCTGATCGGAGCCGCAGGAGGCTTCGCAGGCACTCTGCTTGCTCTGGTTCTTGTATATATTGGGACGTTTTTTGGGCTGCCTGCCACATTCAATATAACAATCCCGCTTTTTGGCATTCTTTTTGCCTTTGCAGTAGGTGTGGTTTCAGGTCTGCTTCCTGCGATTCGAGCTGCAAGGCTTAATCCAGTGGAAGCCCTTAGATACGAATAATTTTAATTTACTTATACACAATTTATTCTTGTGCAGGGGTAGCCAAGTCTGGTCAAAGGCGCAGGACTCAGAGAACCCTTTTCGCTTGCGCAAAAAGCGTCCATGGAAAAAGCAGAAAGGGGTTTTAGAAATCCTGTCGGTCAGCCGTTCGTGGGTTCAAAAGCCAGACAAAGTTTTCTTTTAGTCTTTGGCAGAAAATCCCTCCCCCTGCACTTATTGCGATTCAAACTTCGAATTAGCACCCTCCAACGTCTGCTCAGCTTATTATAATTCAATTTGGCACCACAAGCTCTGCAGGGAAAGCTTGACAAACCCATAAGACAAGAAAGAAGAAATCTCCGTTTTTGCCCTCATTGCAAGAAAAAGAATTCTCCTGTCGCCAACTTTTGCCTGCGTTGAGACACGCCAAGTGGCGCACAAATAATGGCTCAAGTTGGGAAGAGATAGAAATGGTAACGAAATCACGAATTTTTCTGATGAAAGACTCGGAGTTCAAGGAATTCCTTTACAAGAAGGCAGTAGCAAGGGTTTGAAATGACGCTCTGATTTTTCGCGTTCTTCTCCCACCTTTTTCTTCAACTCCCAAAGCCACTTCGGTAAGAAGGGTTTCGATTCTTCGAGTGTGAGTTTTCTGTTTTCGTTCATGCTTGAAACTTGTGCTAACAGTTACCTTATTTGCTTGTGCTAAATTCAACAAAATCATTCCTGTTGAATAGCAAATGCTTTAAGAACTAAACTCTTAATTGAGAATATGAGCATGCTCAAGGCAATTGAAGACGTCCTTCGTAAAGAAAACCGGCCTTTGACCGCAAAAGAAATTACAGAAATGGCAATTAAAGAGGGATTAATAAATTCTAGTAGTAAAACACCATGGGCGTCTGTTGCTGCAAGGATTTACTTTGATTTAAAGACAAAAGGCACAGACTCTAAATTCAAGAAAGTTGGGAAAGGAAAATTCACCCTCAGGAACTCAACACAACAATTCAAGAAGAATTCCTTCAAAAAAGCAGCATTTCAAGTTCTCAAAGAAGAAGAGCATCCTCTACATTCGCACGAAATAGTGGCCTTGGCTCAAAAGTGAGGACTGCTTAAAAACGTTAGAACTAGGTGGTGGTGTGGGTATTTCAAAGGAATCTGTTGATTTGGTAGAGCAAAGAAAAGAAGAACTGAAAAAGATTATTCCCGAGGCATTTACTGAGGGAAAACTTGACGTAGACAAGCTAAGGCAAGCCCTAGGTGACTTCGTGGAAAATTCAGGAGAGCGCTACTTTTTTTCATGGGCGGGAAAAAGCAACAGCATTAAACTTCGTGACAAGAGCTCCAAAGCAACTTTAAAGCCTTCAAGAGAAGAATCTGTGGCTTTCGATGAAACGAACAATATTTTCATTGAGGGCGAAAATCTTGAGGTGCTAAAAATCCTTCAGAAGGCTTACCAAGGCAAAGTGAAAATGATTTACATAGACCCACCATACAACACAGGCAAGGACTTCATTTACAAAGACGATTTCGCAGACCCATTAAAGAACTACTTAATACAAACAGGACAACTCAACGAAAAAGGAGAAAAAACGTCCACGAATACCGAGACATGCGGACGTTATCACTCGAATTGGCTTTCTATGATGTATCCGCGCCTCTCCCTCGCTCGCAACCTCTTGTCGGAAGACGGCGTGATTTTCGTGAGCATCGATGACAACGAAGTCCACAACCTACGCCTCATCATGAATGAAATATTCGGAGAAGAAAATTTTGTTGAAAATTTCATCATTCGTTCAAATCCGAGGGGAAATCAAGCAAAAAAGCATACCGCATCTGAACACGAATATATTGTTTGTTATGCTCGGGATAAAGAAAAATTAGCTCCGCTTGGATTTTCAAAAGAAGAATCTGAATTTGACAAAAAAGATGAGAATGGAGAGGTTTACCGGGAGATAGGTTTAAGGAAAAGAGGTGCAGGTGCAAGAAGGGAAGATGCTCCAAACCAATTTTTCCCAATATATTATAATCCAGATACAAAAGATATTAGTCTTGAAAGAACATCAAAAAATGACGTTGAAATTTTGCCAAAGCTCTCAAATGGACAGGACGGTAGGTGGAGATGGTCGAAAAAGAAGGTTATAGAAAATAAGAAAAAGTTGATCGTGAGATTGGTGCGTAGAAATGGAACTGAAGTGTATGACGTTTTTGAAAAGGACTTCTTTTCAGAAGGCAAGTCTTCAAAAATCAAGTCAATTTTCTATGAAAAGACCTTCAATTATGAAAATGCCACTGAGGAAGTAAGAAAACTTTTTGATGACAAAAAAATATTTGATTATCCAAAACCAGTTTATACAATTAGACACCTGTGTAAAAGCCTAAGGATTAAAGATCCAATAATTCTGGACTTTTTCGCCGGCTCCGGCACTACCGCCCAAGCGGTTCTTGAGCAAAATGCTGAAGACGGCGGCAACCGCAAGTTTATTCTTGTTCAGTTGCCAGAACCAACTCCAGAGGATTCCGAGGCACGCAAGGCGGGTTACAAAACCATTGCGGACATTTGCAAGGAGCGCATTCGTCGTGTCATAAAGAAGTTGAAGGATGAAGGCAAGCAAAAGACGCTTGAGGAAAACGGCAAGCTTGATTTGGGTTTCAAGGTTTTCAAGCTCTCAAAATCGAATTGTTTCGTTTGGGATGAAGAAGAAACAAACGACCCGAACACTCTTGCAAAACATATTGAAGAAAGCGCGAAGGGCGCGTCGAACGCTGAGCCAGAAGCCTTGCTTTACGAGGTAATGTTGCGCGAGGGATTCGCCCTTGACTCCGAAGTCTCCAAGATTAAGCACGGCAAGAACGAGTTTTACCAAGTGAACGACGGAACGCACAAATTGTTCGCGTGTTTCGACGCGAAAATAGACGACGAGGCAGTCAAGAAGCTCGCTTTGGAAAAGGACGATAAGCTCGTCTTGCTGGACTCGGCGCTTTCCGACACTCAAAAAGTGAACCTCGCGAGGAAGATGAGGATCGAAACGATTTAGGTTGATTCGATGGGAGTAAGCATAAAATTCATATCAAATTTGGATTACCAACTCAAGGCAGTTAATTCGGTAGTGGAACTTTTCGACGGAGCCTTGGCCAAGCCAAAGGAAAGTCCAACTTTCGATATAAACGCCAACCCAGAAATTGTTTCTTTGGAGAAGTTGAACGAAAACCTCAATCGGATTCAGCAAGCCAATCGGCTTCAAACCACCAAGGTTTCAAGCGTAATCGGGGAAGGGCTTTACGACCGCCCGAATTTCAGCGTGGAAATGGAAACTGGCACAGGCAAAACCTACGTTTACATTCGAACTATCTTGGAGTTGAACCGCAGGTACGGCTTGAAGAAATTCATAATCGTTGTGCCGTCCGTTGCAATCCGCGAGGGCGTTTTGGCGAACCTCAAGCTCACGAAACCTCACTTCCAGAAGTTATTTGACCGTATTCCCTACGACTTTCGCGTCTTTTCCTCAAACCGCTTGACGGACTTGAGCGCGTTTTGCAGGAGTAACCAGTTGGAAATAATGGTCATCACCATTCAGTCATTCAATAAGGAGGACATTAACACGCTGTATGAAAAGGGGCGAGACGACGTTTTGATAGCCGA
This sequence comes from Candidatus Anstonellaceae archaeon, assembly GCA_038887295.1. Lineage (GTDB taxonomy): Archaea > Micrarchaeota > Micrarchaeia > Anstonellales > Anstonellaceae > UBA10161. The sequence goes on from JAWAKW010000001.1 coordinate 436,239, forward strand.
CAGTGGCATAGACATGCTCGCGCAAACCCGCCCTGTGCTGATTCTCGACGAGCCGCACAAAATGAGTTCCGAGCTTTCGACAAGCGTCATCAACAACCTCAACCCACTGTTCGTATTGCGTTATTCGGCGACGCACCGTGACTTGGACAAGAGCAACCTCGTTTATTCGCTCGGCCCAAAGGAAGCTCATGATCTTGGGTTAGTCAAGAAAATCGACGTGATCGGAACGACGGTGAAAAACGAAGCGAGTCTTCCTCTCATCAAATTGTTGGGCGTTGTGCTGAAGCCGAAAATTAAGGCCAAAGTACTGGTCAAAGTCAAGACCGCCAAAGGAGTGGTGGAAAAGCAAATCTTTGTCCAAAAAGGTGATTATTTTCATGAAAAGACGAAGAACCCGGCTTACGGAGACGCCATGGTCGCCAACATCAGCGACACCGAAAACGATACTTATCTGGAACTCAATGGAGGGGTGAAAATCAAGCTTAATGAATCGCAGGGAGACACCTATCTACAAGTCGCGAGGGAGCAGATCGAAAACACGATAAAAACGCATTTCGAGAAACAGGAGAAACTGCGCTCCAAAGGAGTCAAGGTGTTGTCGTTGTTTTTCATCGACGAGGTAACGGATTACCAGGAACTGGACTTTGCGAAGGAAGGCGGCGCCGAGGAACTCGAGAAAATCGACCAGCAAAAATACCTTTTCGTGAAAAAAGCATTCGATGAGGCGTTCAACCGCCTCAAGAAAGAATGGCCTTACTGGAAGGACAAGGAGCCTGAGCAGGTGCGTGGAGCCTATTTCTCCGCGAGAAAAACCTTCAAAAGCATTTCACAGGACAAAGAAAAAATCGATGAAATACTCAGAGACAAGGAAAAACTCCTTTCTTTCGATTCTGACACGAGTTTTATATTCACGCACTCTGCACTGGGGGAGGGCTGGGACAACCCCAACGTGTTCAACATATGCACACTGCGCGTAACACATTCAGAAATAACCAAGAGGCAAACTATTGGAAGGGGGCTGCGACTTCCAGTAAAGCAAGATGGAACGCGGTTTGAATCACCCGAGAACGTTTTGACAATAATTGCAAACGAAAGCTACGAAGACTTTGCCAGAAAGCTTCAAGAGGAGTATTGTGCGGATGGCATTATGGTGGCTCCGCCTGTTGAAAACCGCCGCGAGAAGATAAGCGCAAAGCTAAAGCAAGAAGTGTTCGAAGGAGAATTCCGCGAGATTTGGGACAAGCTACGAGTCAAAACAGAGTTCGAGTGCGAAATAGATTCCGAAGCGCTTGTGAAAGCATGTTGCCAGGCGATTAAGGACAATCTAGTGGTGAAAAAACCCATTCTCGACGTCAGGCGCGCCAAAATAGAGTTCACGAAGGAAGGCATTCAAACAATAGAAAAAGAAAGCGAACCAATCAAGCAATTTGAAATACGCTATTCAGTGCCCGACATGGTAACGCGGATAGCCAAAGAAACGGGCCTGACAAAGAAAACAATCGCGCGCATTCTATTGGAGTCAGGCAAGCTTAATCATGTTTTTAACAACCCAGAGGAATTTATCTCAAAAGTAGCCACCATTGTTCGGGAAAACAAGATTCGAATGGAGATTAAGACGTCCAAGTACCGCAAGACGAACGAAAAGTATTCCGATGAGATTTTCGACAAGGAAATATCCACCTACAAGACTAACGTCGTGGACTCCGCGCGCTCGGTTTACGATAAGGTGATTTGCGACAACCCTTCGGAAAGACAGTTTGCGCAGGATTTAACGCAAGACGAGCAGGTGAACGTCTTCTGCAAACTGCCGCAGAACTATTACATAGAAACACCGACCGGCAACTATCGACCTGACTGGGCCATTATCTACCAGCGGCGAAGAGTAGCGGGAAAAATAGAAAACAAGCTCTACCTCGTTAGGGAAACTAAATTCGGCTACTCGGCAATTCAGGGAACGCGCAGATCCATACCGCAAGATGAACAGGACAAAATTGACTGCGCGCTCAAGCACTTCGCCGCGTTGGGCGACATTGACTACCGTGTGGTTGACTCGTATGAAAACTTTAAGCAAACACTTCCGAGCTGACTTAATGGTTGATATCTAATGCGAAACGATTTATCAGGAGTTGGCAAAGAAATCTATGCCTTCTTCGCGTTAGTTATTGTTCTTATCCTCGGAGCCCTTATGCTAGGCGAGTTCAGCAAGCTGGCACCCGATAACGCGGCGGTTCAATCGTTAGCAGGAACTTATGCGTTCTTAGCTCGGCTGCTTATTGACTGGGGCTCTCCAGACCCGACGCTCTGGATTGTCCGAATACTTGTCTGAATCGCGGCGGTTTTTAGGTATATATACAAAGGCTCAAAGAAACAATTGGTAAAACTTTTCCGCGGAAACGCGCCGTCTCTCCTTCGCTTTTTAATCTCAGTCAATCAACGACTCCACCCTCGTCTCGGAAGCTAAACCAGTGCAGTGCTTATAAATGTCTAATACGACACGGTAGTGCGTTAAAGGGAATTTCTGAATGGGTTCTGCTTTGAGGCGTGGTTTTGCCTTGCTCCCCCTGCACTTAACCTACGTCTCTAAGCACCCGCCAATTCGGCGTTTTTGTGCCTAAAAATACCAATGGTTTAGAGCTCTTGAGGCATTAGAGTAGAGCAGTGGTTCCACTCCGCTCGTTTTACCGCCTTGAGAAGAAGCGCGCAGACTCCCTTGTCGAGTAGGCTCACAACAATTTGTCAAAAGCTTTTTCAAGAAAGTTCTCTACCTGAAACGTTTATCCTAAAAAAGAAAAAAGAAAGAAAGAGTTAATCTTGTGCTGCTTAATGTTTGGATGGCTTTAATTTTACATAAGCTCTTCAATTCTGCGATTATATGAAGCTACGTTCTCTTGGAGTATTTGTATAATTTTTTCAATATTTTGCTGGAGTTCTTGATTTTGATAGTACCAAGTCTGAAGCATTTGGATTATTATATCTCTTGTTTTTTCATTTGCAGTTTGATGGTCATTGTTCGTCTTGACGTAGTATCCGTACTCATCAGCAAGCTTAGCATCATATGTTCTATTTGTTCTTTCAAGTGAATCTATAAGGGTGCGTGTGTCGCTAATGTACGCTGAAATTACTGATACTGCTGACATTGTTTTTTTCGTAGCTTCAGATAGTTCCACCAGCTTGTATCTTTCTGGTTCTTCAAGAATCATGTCCGCGCTCAATTTAGATAGCTTCTCTTTTTTTTCCGGCTTCAACCAGACATTTTGAAGAGAATCGATCATCTCCTTATTCTTCAAAATAGAGTTTTTCAGGTCGTATAGGGTATTTAATTGCGCTTGTTCAAGTTCATATTCAAGTATCGGGAGGTTTAGCCGTTCAAGATAGTCGTTATTTTTTACTAAGTAATATTTATTCTTCTTTTCAATTGCGAATCTCAACATAGGAGAATAAATCCGCCTTGTTTTAATGCATTTTCTGCTTCTCTTAGCAAATGAGTTAGTAGTACTGCTTCATCAGAATTTTTATTCACTATGCCAGCAGCGAGCTTTGTTTTTATCCAAGATAGAGCCCTGTCAACTTTGCTTTTTCTTATTTCAATATTTCTTTCTACCTCTCTGTCAAGATTGTCTAGTTCTGTTCTGAGTTGCCCAAGATCTTTACTGATTTGTTCAATTTTAAGAACTAAGGAACCAAGAAGCTTGACTTCCCCTTCTACATCAGATTTGAGCACTTCAATCATCTTTTTTCTTGCAGAAACAGCGTCTTTTTCGGCTTGTATTTCACAGCTTTTGCCGTAGTATTTCAAAAGTTCTTCGTAAAGAGAGTTTTCAAGCCTTTCAGGCATCGCCCCGGATCTTCCAAAAAAATATCTAAAAAAGAGCTTGCAGCCACTTAAACTATGTTTTTTTTTCATTATAAACATTTTTCTCCTTATTTTTTTGTTCCATCCACCCACCTCTGTAGTTTTTTATGTATAAAGAGGTTTTTAAACATACATGTCTTTTCATTTTCTAACACATAAATCTAGGACAAAAGAACAATACTTCATCTGCTTTCAGAGTTGCAAAATTAGCAAGGCAGCCAAAACCGCAGCAACTAAAAAAGCAACAAGAAAGGTAGCCTGCTTTGCGCTGTACTCAATCCTTTTTACCTTCTCCATCTTAGGGAAATGCCTGTATGTTTCAGCAAACACTAAAATCCAGGCAAATGCCCCAAAAGCAATGGCCATAGGCACGGCTACTTTTAGGCTGCCAGTCATGCCTCAACCTATATTTCGCAAATATATTGACGTGTGTTGTTAGATGTAAAGGTGAATACATGGTTTCATCAAAACTGACTATTTTCGTTTCATCAAAACTGACTATTTTCGGTTTGTTTGGATTGCTATTGTTCTTTGGTTGTGCTTCTCAGCCGCAACAGTATGCTGAGCAGCAAGGAAAGCCTGTCAAAATTGAAAACCTATCTTTATCAGATGGCACTGCTTCAAGGCCGACTCTCCAACCAATTTTGCCACCAGATGAATCGCGAGCTTTGCTGATAGTAGATTACACATCTGGCAGTCGAGATTCTGAGATACTGCTTCCTGGGCAGCAGGCGAATTTGAGCACTGGCGCAAAAGCAATCCTCAATTATATAACACCAGGAAATCCGGATTATGCAAAGCTTGTCATAAATGATCAAGTGTACACTATTTTTGCCGGACAAAAAGAGTTTGCAGGCTTGCGCGGCTTATTTGATATCTTGGAGAAGCCTTCAAAATTGTCTGCGCGCATCCAGGTGCTTGATGTTCAAGGGTGGGTAGTCCAAGAATATAATGACCTTAAAGTGGGATCTACCGTTTCAATTGGAGGATCATCCTATCTTGTTGCGGACATAATTTATGGAAAATCAACTAAGCAAAAATTCATCACACTTTACAAGGAAGGAAACTATTTCCGCTTCTTAGCCGGAAAGACGTTATTTAACGATGCAACCATCATAATCGATGTAGCATCTGCTGAAGACAAGCCAACTTCTACTTTAAATCAAGAGCTTATCCTTCCTACACCAGTTTCTTCCTCCAAGAAAGAAAGAGCATACGTGATTGTTTCTTATCCAGATGGAGCTTCCCAGCTTGTGGTGCTTCCTCAAGGCGAGGTGACACGGCTAAAAGATGGGAAAGTGTTCAGGGTTGAGCGGCTTGACGTAGATTACACTCTGGCTGCAAACCAGATGTTAGCATCAATTCAAGGCGAGACTGCGAACCTGCGCATTGGTGAAATCAAGCAACTAAGCGGCCTTTCTGTTCGGTTTGTAGATATTCTCTCTTCTGCCGACTTCAAAGCAACTTTCGAAGTTCAGGAGAAAAATGGCAAAGCAAATAAATTCACAGTAAGAAAAGGTGGCAAATTTAGCTTCGATGGGGCAGAATGCAAGTTGGATGATATTTACGCCGGACTAACTTTCTCAGTAGTTTCAGTCCAGTTTTCTTGCCAGGCAGCTGCTTATTTGCTTTCTGCAGGAGGATCTATGGAAGGCAACACACAGTTACTAAGGCTTATCTCAGTGGATATAGAAAGGTAAAATGTTGTTCAAGCCTTTATGCTGGCGGCTCTGTTAAGGGAATCATATTTTTTCCCATCTGAGAGTAATGGCATTTGCCACAACT
>JAWAKW010000002.1:0-51344 GCA_038887295.1 Candidatus Anstonellaceae archaeon
GAGCAAAAAATTTGGACCCCAGCCTTGATGTTGAAATCAAAATTGCAGCAGATGTGGCTGCAAGGGTCGAAGAGATTGTGGGCCCTGCTGGCATAGCAAAAATAATAAGAGAATATGAAGCAGGTGGACACAGCAGAGAAACGATTGCTTATTTGATAGTAAAAAAGATCATTTCTAAAGAGATAGAGTTGCCTGCAGAAATTGCAGAGAACAAAAGCAAATTGATTGAGCAGGCAGTAAGGACTGGAGTTGGGATTCTTACTGAAGGCGTCCTAGTTGCCCCAACCGAGGGAATCAGCAAAATAGAAATCCGCAACAACCCTGACGGAAGCGATTATTTGGCAATCTTTTTTGCTGGCCCGATAAGGTCAGCGGGAGGTACGGTTGCGGCGTTGTCTGTCGTATTGGGCGATGTGGCACGAAGGGATCTTGGGATAGGAGATTTCAGACCTACTGAAACACAAGTGGAGCGGTATGTAGAAGAAATTGGAATTTATGGATCACGTTCAGCACACTTGCAATACAGGCCACCAGATGATGACATAAGGCATATCGTAAGAAACTGCCCAGTATGTATTGACGGCGACCCTACAGAGACTGAAGAGGTCACAGTTCATCGGGATGTCACAGGCGTCGACACCAATCGCGTAAGGGGAGGAATTGCATTGGTTATATGCGAAGGCATAGCCCAAAAGGCAGCCAAAGTGAGCAAATACACAAAAAAGATAAATTTGGATTGGAGCTGGCTTGAGCCAATAATCAAAGTGGCAAGGAAAGAAGGCGGATTCTTGCCTAAGCCAGATTTCAGGTTCTTGGAGGAATCGGTAGGAGGAAGAGCGATATTTTCATACCCATCTAAGAAAGGCGGATGGCGCCTAAGGTATGGCAGAACGAGAGCAAGCGGGATAATGGGAAAAGCAATCCATCCTGCAAGCATGTATATCTTGGATTCATTTTTGGCAGTAGGGACGCAAATGAAGATTGAGCGCCCAGGAAAAAGTTGCGTTGTAACGCCATGCGACACTATTGAAGGCCCGATTGTAAAACTTCAGGATGGTTCTGTCGTAAAAATAGAAACAGTTGAACAGGCTAAAAAACTAGCCGGGGAAACCAAAAAAATCCTGTTTTTGGGCGATATTCTTGTTTCTGTGGGTGATTTTCTAAAGTCAAATCACCCATTAATGCCTGCCGCATGGTGTGAAGAATGGTTTGAGCTTGAGGCAAAAAAAGTAGGAATCCAAAATGTAAAACACAACCTAACTGCAGGCGAGGCTGTTTCTTTATGCAGAAACAAAGGCTTGCCGCTTCATCCAAGATACACATATTTTTGGCATGACATAACCCATCAGCAACTAAAGGAGCTTGCTGAATGGCTGAGGACAGGAAAACCAAAGTACGGGTTATTTAAGCTTGAAGAGTTTGAACTTGAGGCAGCACCAGCAAAATCAGTATTAGAAGATTTGTGCGTTCCGCATTTTGTAGATCAAGGAAAGATAAGGATACCAGGCGAGGACGCATATGCACTGCTTAAAACCATGGGAATAATGGTTGACAAAAACATCCGAGGAGACAAGTTTGATGCTCTTTTTGATGAAAAAAAGCCGATTTTGGAGCTTTTGAAAGAGATATCTGGCATGAAGATTATGCCCAAGGCACCAACATATATCGGCTCAAGGATGGGAAGGCCGGAAAAGGCAAAGGAGAGGTGGATGAAAAAGAGGGTCAACGTTTTGTTTCCGGTTGGAATATCGGTTGACAAAAATGCGTCCATAACTAAAATCTACAACAAACTGAAGTCCAAGGGGATGCATGAAGGAAGGGGGATTGAAGTAGAAGTTGCAAGGATGAGATGCAAAGCTTGTGGAAATATTACCTTTTTTAGAGGATGCATGTGTGGCGGTTATGCAGTGTTGCAGAAAGTTTGCAACAAATGCCACAAAATCCAAAGAGGCGATGAATGCTTGGATTGCAAGCTGAAAACAAGCGTATGGGACAAGCGGCCAATCGATATAGTAAGATTGGTTGAAAAAGCTGAAGAAAGATGCCAAACATCGCTTGAGGGAATTGATGATGTAAAGGGGGTAGAAGGGCTATTTTCATCTTCAAAAATACCTGAAAGACTTGAGAAAGGAATTCTGCGGGCAAAATACAAAATATACGTTTTCAGGGACGGCACTTGCAGGTTTGATGCAACGGACGTGCCATTGACACATTTCAAACCTGAAGAAATAGGCATAAGCATTCAGCAGCTTAAGGAATTGGGGTATGTAACTGATAAGGACGGCAAGCCTATTGAAAGCAGTGGACAAATAATACCGCTTAAAGTTCAAGATGTTATTTTGTCAAAAAAAGGCGCAGAATACTTGTTCAGAGTGTCGAAGTTTATAGATGAGTTGCTGGTAAAAGTTTATGATTTGCCGCCTTTTTACAATCTCCAAAAAAAGGAAGAATTAGTGGGGCACCTTGTGGTTGGCCTTTCGCCTCATACTTCTGCTGGCGTGCTTGGCAGGATTATAGGCTTCACCAATGCAAACGTTGGCTTTGCACACCCCTATTTCCATGCTGCAAAAAGGAGAAATGCAGACGGCGACGAAGATAGCCTAATCCTTTTGCTTGACGCCCTAATCAATTTTTCAGTAGCTTTCTTGCCGGAAACCAGAGGCGGAACAATGGATGCACCTTTAGTTTTAACCTCGCAAATAAACCCAAGAGAAATTGATGATGAAGCACACACTATGGAAATTTGTAAGGAATATCCGTTGGAATTGTATAAGCTTTCAGAGAAACTGGCTTCTCCGTCCGATGCAAGCGTGGAGACTGTTAAAAAAGTACTTGGAAAGCCGGAGCAGTATTGCAGCCTTGAGTATACGCATGAAACAAGCGACATAGCAGGTGCCCCACATACAACGACCTATCTGAAATTCAAAAATATGGCCGAAAAAACCGAGGCTCAATTCAATTTGCAGGAAAAAATATTGGCAGTGGATGCTGCAGACGCAGCCGAAAGGCTGCTGCTTCACCACTTTTTGCCGGATTTGTATGGGAATCTGAGAAAATTTTCCCAGCAAAATTTTAGATGCATAGACTGCAAAACAAGATACAGAAGGGTTCCCTTGAACGGTAAGTGTACTATGTGCGGCGGAAAATTGGTGTTGACTGTTGCAAAGGGGAGCATAACAAAGTATCTTGAGCACGCCATCAACACCATTGAGCGCTACCAGCTTCCGCCCTATCTAAAGCAGAGGTTAGAACTATTGAAAAAGGACATAAATTCTGTCTTCAGCGAAGAAAGCAAACCTGATGCTCCTCCGCCGCAAAAAGGGTTGGCTGAATTCATGTGATTAAGATTAAAGAGTTTTTGCAAGAAAGTGGTAAATATGCAAATAGTCAGGATACCATCTGAAAGAATTGCCATATTGCTTGGCGAAGGAGGGCAAACAAAAAGCTATCTTGAAGAAAGAATGAAAGTTACGATTAAGATAGACAGCGAAGGTGCAATACAGCTTATTGGCGAGCCCGTAGATGAATTTATAGCAAAGGATGTGATAAAGGCAATAGGGCGTGGGTTTGAGCCTTCACATGCTCTAAAACTGCTGTCAGACGAATACGGCTTAAGGATCATTAATTTGAGAGATTATGCAAAAAACAAAAAGGCAATGATGAGAATCAAGGGACGCATAATAGGTGAAAAAGGAAGGACAAAGGAGATAATTTACGAAGAGGTAGGCGCAGATGTTGCTGTTTTTGGCCATACAGTAGCAGTGATTTCTAAATTGGAAACATTGGACTATGCAACTTCCGCCATATTTAAGATAATTGAAGGCTCTCCGCATTCGGCAGTTTATGCATATCTTGAAAAATGTCGAAGAAAAATACGCGAAGACGAGATTAGAAACATGTTCTAATCAAAGCCGACCAAACCTATTTTAAAGAATAATTCTGTTTTTATACTGCGGCCAGAAGAGGGGTATAATGGTTAGCACTGAAAGTATATTTTCAGAATTCAAAGAGCATTCAGTGGCTGAGTTTTTCAAAAAAAATCAACAAATGCTTGGCTTTTCCGGCAAAACAAGGTCATTGACGACAATAGTGCATGAATATATAACAAATTCTCTTGACGCCTGTGAGGAAGCAGGTATCTTGCCAGAAATAACCGTGGCAATAAGGGAAATCGACAAGGAAGGTGGAAGATACAACATAATAGTAGAAGACAACGGACCAGGCATTCCCGAAAAGCACATTGGAAAAGCGCTTGGGCAGATGCTTGCAGGAACAAAATTCCACCGTTACGCCCAGCAGAGAGGGCAGCAAGGCATAGGAGCAGCAGGTTGCACAATGTATGCGCAAATAACAACCGGAAAGCCGGTAAAAGTGGAAAGCAGATATGACAGAAAAAAGGTTACGTGTGAAATTGCAATAGATTTGAAATCCAATACGCCTAAGGTGATGAATCTAAGGGCAGAGGACGGCGATTTTGGGCACGGCTTAAAAGTAGAGCTGGAGGTTGCAGATGTAAAGTATGATATGTCAAGTTTTGGGGCATACGAATATGTGCGAAGGACGGCTTTGTCAAACCCACACTTGCAAATAACGCTTATCGATCCGACTGGCCAAAAATTTGTCTTTCCAAGGGCTTCTGAAAAAATCCCGCCGCGCCCTACTGTTGTAAAGCCACATCCCCTTGGTATAACGACCAATGATTTGATTGATTTTGCCCATCGCGAAAAGGAATGCGTCAGGATATCGTCTTTTTTGCAGGAGAGGTTTGCACGGGTTTCAGCTGGCAAAATTGACGAGCTAAGAGCGCTTCTTCCTGACATTAATTTTAACAAAAAGCCAACTGAACTTACTTGGGAGGAGGCAGAAAAGCTCGTGAAGGCAATACACGACCCAAGGATAAAATGGATTGCTCCTGCAACGGATTCTTTGAGGCCAATTGGAAAAGAACAAATTGAAAAATCTCTGAAAAATGTGCTCGCGCCGCAATACTTGACAGTTGTGGAGCGCGCCCCGAAGATATACAGAGGCGGGATTCCTTTCATGGTAGAAGCAGCCATAGCTTATGGGGGAGGCGCAGGCAAAAAGAACAGCACTGAAACGGGTTGGCAAAGCGAGATAATAAGATACGCAAATAGGGCCCCGCTGCTTTTTGATAATGCAGGCTGTGCCATAACAGAAGCAATAAGAAGCATTGACTGGAAAAGGTACGGAATAAAAAATTTTGAGGAAGAGCCGATTTCTGTTTTTGTGAATATTTCATCTGTTTATGTACCTTATACCTCTGCCGGCAAACAGGCAATTAGCAATGAGGATGAAATCTTTCAGGAAATAAAAAATGCAGTAATGGAAGCTGCGCGCGATCTGCAAAGGTATTTGTCAGGAGTAAATCGGGAAAGAGAGCGTGGAGAGCGCAAAAAGGCAATTTTAAGGTATGTATTTCAGCTTTCAAAAGACTTAGCGGAGTTAGCAGGAAAAGAAAACCCTGCAGAGATTGAAAAAAAACTGATTGATTTGATTGAAACGAAATATTCCAAGCAGATTGAAGAGGAAAGTGAAGAGGAAAGCTCTGAAAGCCGGATAGATGAAGAAGAGGATATTGAGGAATAATGGTGGAAATATGGTAAGCGAAAAGGATGCAGAAGTGATTAAAAAGTTGGAAAACCTTGGCAAAAAAATGCTTGAGGAGATAAACGCCCAAACTAGCCCAACATTTACTACAATTCTAAGAAGCAAAGGGAACATCCATTATGATGAAGGGCTGGGATATCTAAGGCTTGGCGATAAAAAAGAAGAACGAAAATTCATCAATGTGGGCCAAGCAAGAAAATTCATGCAGACAGTGGCAATTGCAGCAAAATGCAAAAAATTCCTAACAGAAAATGCGCACACTTCCATAAGAGGCCTTTACTATCAGCTGAAATTTTCATTAGGTGACGATTTGGATGAGGAATTGTTTTCTGAGCAGACAGAAAGCAACCCTTTGGTGGAAGATATCGAAGTGGCTTTGAATGTCAAAAGAGAGGACCTGAATCTTAACACAGACAGGAAAGGTGTGGTTGCCGGACCGCTGGTGATTAAGGACAAGTTTGGCGGCGAAGAGCACATAATAGACTGCACTAAGCAAGGAAGAAGCGGCTGGATGATACCTTCAGACGTTGATAACGGCATGGAATTCTTAGAGATAAATGCAGATTATGTTTTAGTAGTGGAAAAGGATGCAATGTGGCAAAGGCTCAACGAAGACAAATTTTGGAAAAAGGAAAATTGCATATTGATAACACCTAAAGGGCAGGCAAGCCGAGGCTGCAGGAGGCTTATAAGGAAACTTGCAAACAAAAAATTGCCAATATACTGCTTTACTGATTGTGATGCCTGGGGGTGGTATATTTATTGGGCGATCAAGACGGGCAGCATGAATTTGGCATATTTAGGAAGCGACATTGCCACACCTGAAGCAAAGTTTGTAGGGGTAACGATGAAAGATATTAAAGACTATGATTTTCTTGAGCAATTGACAATTAATGCAAAGGACGTGGATTTGAAGAGGGCTGAAGAAATGCTTTCCTACGATTGGATAAAGCACCATAAGGATTGGGTAGAGGAGCTGAAAACTGTGCTGAAGACAAAGAAAAAGCTGGAACAGGATGCCCTTCAAGGGCCAAGATTAAGCTTTGTAGGCGAGTATTTGAAAGAGAAAATAAGCAAGAAGAAGTTTTTGTCTTGAAGGTAATGTGCAATGCAACGGCAGTTATTCTTTGTAATCCTGCTGTCTTTTTTCTTACATGGGGCATTCTCACCTTATCTTGTGACATCTGCCACAGTAAAAATTAACGAAAGCGGAAGCGTGATAGTCCACGGAGGGGAGTTGAACTATCTCCAATTGAGTATTCAGATTCCAAGGAATTCGTCATACCAGCAAGTTTTTGTTGACCGGAAAATTAACACAGACAAAGAAGGAAATGCGTATATAACTATAGAGCAAAAAGGGCCAAAAAATCCATTTCATTACTCTATTGGGATAGAGGCTAAGGCAAAAAGCCGCCGGGTTTTGGAATTGCCTGACAATTTTGAGCTTACAAATGAGGAGCTTAAGTATTTGGTTCCCACAAATAGAACCCAAAGCAACCATCCAGATATTTTGGAATTATCCAAAAATATAACAGAAAATTCAGCTAGTAATTTCGAAAAAGTAGCAAAAATTGCAATATGGGTTCATCAGAATATAAGGTATGATGAGACTTATATAGGCAAAAAGAGCGATGCGCTTTCTGTTTTAAAGAACAGAGAGGGAGTCTGCTTTGAATATGCTACCCTCTTTGCCGCCCTTGCAAGGGCAGCTGGAATTCCCACTAAATATGTAAGCGGGTATGTATACAGCGAAAAATACGGAACTTGGCTTGGCCATGTTTGGAATGAAGTTTATATTGGCAAATGGGTTCCTGTTGATGCAACTTGGCTGGAAGTGGGCGCAGTAGATGCTTTGCATATAGAAAATGGCAAAGCCCATGAGCTGACTGAAGAGAACACACTCATTGCAAAAATTTATCCGCAAGATGCAAAACTTGAGTGGGAAACAACTGGCAAAAGCGGCCCGATAGCATCAAACATAGAGGTAATTGCGATTGAACAAGAGCCGCCATCCAACAATTATAAGATTGATGCTGCAGCAAAGAGGCTTCCTCCAAAAAAATCAACCGTTGTGTTTATGGAAATTGAAGGGGAAGACTATCGTGTAATCCCTGTGACTTTGGCTGGATGCATAGGCGTAGGTGCATTTGAAATCGAAAATGAAACGAAATACCTAATCTTGCAGCCGAACAGGAAGACAATTGCCTACTGGATAATAAGAGCGCCTGCCAATGTCCAGCCAGGCTATTATTATAGTTGCCCATTGACTGTAAATTCTCCGTATTTGGAAAGAAAAACGGTGACAATAAAAGTGGACCCGCGCACAAATTTTCGGGAGTTTCAGGCATCAATCTCAAACAAAGAAGTGAATAGCGGGGATGACTTGTTTGTGGAGCTGAACTTTTCTGGTGCGACAGAAGAGTATAGGGTTTATGCCATAACTGAAAGCCAAGTGGCAGAAAAGACAGTTTTGCCTGAAAAAATGATGTTAATAGTTCCGTCTTCGGAGGCTTTTGGCAAGAAACTACTGATTTTGGCAGGAGAAAATGGGGGATATGTTGTTCTCCCATACGAGGTTGCACCGGCAGAGGGGGAGGTGCAGATAGGCAACATAGAAGCCCAAAAGATGACTGTCGGCAAAGAAGGAAAGGTTTCCTTTGAGGTTCAAGCAAAAAAATATCCTAAAACGATTGACATCCAGTTTGAATATGAAGATAAGAAATTGAATGAGACGATTGTAATTGAAGGGCCAAGTAAAATTGAACTGCCCATTTATCTGGAAAAACCAGGATTAACCTCATTTTTGATCAGGATAAGTACAAATCAAAAGACCATCACTAGATATGGCGTTATAGATGCCAAACTTGCACCTTCAGCAAAAATTGAAACTATCCGTATTCAGAGGCTTGGGGGGAGCATGTATGAGGTTTTGGTTTTGATTTCTAAAGAAGGCGATGTAAAAAACCTTTCGGTTAAGATGGACAATGTTGAGAAATACCCTCAACACAATGAGACAACATTTATTGTAAAGGGCGGCAACTACACCTTGGAAATGCGATGGTTTGATGAGGGAGGAAAGCTGCATGAAGAAAGAGTTTTGATAGCCACAGATATGGAAGAACCAAATTTGCGGCTTTGCCTACCAGGAATGCTTGCAGCACTGCTTACCATCTTTGTTTGTATGCGGAGGGATTAGAATGGAAATCATTTTTCTTGGGACGGGTGGCGGGAGATTCAATATGGTAAAGCAGATAAGAAGAACTGGCGGTTGGCGTATCAATGGGTCGTTGACATTTCATGTTGACCCTGGTCCTGGTGCACTGTTTTCTTCCTTAAAATATAAGCAGGATGCAAAGAAAATCGATGCAATTGTAGTTACGCACAACCACATAGACCACACCAATGATACAGGCCTATTGATTGAGGCATTTGCGATATATGGCAAAAAGAATGGGTTCTTAATCGGCTCTGAAAGTGTAATATATGGGGATGAAAAAGGTGACAGAGGCGTTTCCAATTATCACCTGAATATGCTGAAGAAATATTGGGTGGCAAAACCTGGGCAAGAAATGAAGCTGAGCATAAAAAATAAGCGCTTTTCCTTGCATGCAACAAAAGTAAGACACGAAGACAAAACCGGGTTTGGATTCTTGCTGAAGCTTGACGGCAAAACAATAGGCTACACTTCAGATACCGAATATTTTGAAGGGATAGGTAAGCAATATCGCGGAAGCGATGTCTTGATTGTAAATTGCCTTAAGCCAAAAAATGACAAAATACCTGGCCACTTGGATACTTCTTCTGCAAGTATGCTTATTAGTGAGGCAATGCCAGCACTTGCAATTATTACTCATTTGGGGATTCGCATGCTAATGGTTGGGCCAAAAAGAGAGGCAAAAAAAATACAAAGGCAAACCGGTGTGGCAACGGTGGCGGCGCACGATGGTATGAAAGTCATTCTCTAAACGATAGAAAAGCATAAAAATATAGAAAACGAGCCTATGCTGATGTTTTCCTCTTCAAAAAGAAAGCGAGGGCAGGCATCCCCGGAATATTTGTTTACTGTTGGGATGGTCCTTGCTATTGCGCTGGTTGTATTGCTGTTTTTGAATTCAATGTTGGGCAGTTCTGACGAGTCGGCTCTCACAGATTCAAGACTTTATTGGAGCGGTGCAGCAAAACCAATAAGGATTCATGAGGCAATTTCGTATTTTGGGATGATTTGCACCCAGCCGGACCAAGGCGGCTACATAATGGCTATTGAAAACAGCGAAGTAGACACTATTTTTATAACAGGTATTAGAATAGATGACCAGCCTGTGGTGTTTTGCGAATATGGGGGGTCTGAAACCACCTCTTTGAAGCTTAGCACCGCAGAAAAGAAAATCATAGGCGTAGTGACTGCAAATTCCTCGCCTTGTGAAGAGGGAAAACTAGTAAGGCTAAAGGTTCGCTTTGATTATGCCAAAAGTGGAATTGGAGGAAAATTCCAAGAGGGCGAAAAAAGGCTTGCTTTGATATGCACCACTCAAAATATTTCATGCCAAAGAAATGGTGAAGAATGCACTTCTGCAGATCAGTGCTGCGGAAACTTAAGGTGCATAGACGGCATTTGCACACTGTGTGGCAATAGGACTCAAAGCTGCCAGACTAGTGAGGACTGCTGCGGAAGTCTCCGCTGCATCGGAGGCAGGTGCGATGACTGCAGGGCGCTTGGAAGCAGCTGCACAGGGGATGATGAATGCTGCTCTGGCTCTTGTTCTAATGGCGTGTGCTGCTTAAGTGAAGGGCAAAGCGGATGCCTTACAAACCAGGACTGCTGTGGTGGGAATGAGCCGCCTCTGATATGTCTGATTTCCTCTGGAACTTGCGCAACGTGCAGAGAAGAAGGAAGCAGCTGCCTTGATACTTCTGAGTGCTGCCAAGGAATGAATTGCGTCAATGGAATATGTGAAAGGTGCAACCAGGTTGGCGAAAGCTGCAGAAGCAGAAGCGACTGCTGCAGCGGGTATTTGTGCATAGACGGATTGTGCCAGCCCTGCAGGCAAATAAATGAGGAATGTAGCATACAAGAGGATTGCTGCAGTGGTTTAATTTGCACGCCTGCAGGAAGATGCCAATCATGCATTGAAAGTGGCCAGACCTGTCAACAGACCTCACAATGTTGTCAAAACTTGGTGTGCATCGGGCCTGTTTCTGGTCCAAAATTGTGCGAAGAATGTCGGCAAACCGGGCAGGCGTGCTATGCGCCATCCGATTGTTGCCAAGGGCTTACCTGCATCGGAGGAACATGCCAATCCTGCATAAATATAGGTGGTGCATGCCAGCAAGATAGCGACTGCTGCAGAGGAACATGCAATAATGGGATATGTTGCGTTGCGCAGGAGGGAAGCTGCATTCAAAATAGCGACTGTTGCCCTGGAAGTGGACTGCTCTGCATTATGGGCACGTGTGACCAGTGCCACTCGGCAGGGCAGGCGTGCTCTGCCAACAGTGACTGCTGCAGCGGCCTTGCATGCTTCCTTGATCAAAGTGGCAATGGAACATGCAATACATGTATCAGCCAAGGAAGATATTGCACAGCCCAAGTTTGCTGCGCAGGATTGATTTGCTTTGATAATGGTTGTATTCCTTGCTTTACTGAAGGTATGGAATGCACCTCTAACCAGCAGTGTTGTCAAGGCCTCAATTGCGTTGGCGCTCCTGTCGGAACCTGTCGTGCCTGCGTGGGGCTTGGGAATAACTGCACTTCTTCAACAGATTGCTGTGATGGGAGGCTGTGTGAGGGTGGCGTTTGCGTCTGCCACGACATAGGACAATCCTGCACCAAGGATAGTGAATGCTGTGGCATCCTTAAGTGTGTTGGCCCAGAAGGCGCAAAAGTGTGCACCGCTTGCCCGAATACAGGAAGAAGCTGCGCTGTTGATGAAGAATGCTGCGGGGCAGACATCCTATGCAGAGGAAACCCAAGCATCTGCCAAACTTGCCTGCAGCTTGGGTCCCAGTGCACTGACGGGCCGCATGACTGCTGCAGTGAAATATGTGCTGGTGGTTTGTGTGGCTGCTATGCCCTACTTTCACCATGCGAAAAAAATGTCAATTGCTGCTCTGGCAATTGCATAAATGGTGCATGCTGCAATAATGCAGGCGGCTCGTGCACGCAAGATGCTGAATGCTGCCCCTCTGCACCTTATTGCTCAAATGGTGTTTGCAGTGTGTGCAGGGCAGAGGGCGGAAGCTGCACCTCCAGTGCACAGTGCTGCGCAAACTTGGCGTGCATAAACAATGTTTGCGAAGCCTGCCGTGCTGAAAATATGACATGCGTCACAGATATACAATGCTGCAACAATTTGCAATGCATACCTCCTGGGAGCGGCATTTGCACCAACTGCCAAAGACAAGGAGGGCCTTGCACCTCTGACCAAGATTGCTGCTCGGGTGTATGTGATGTGCAGGCTTGCTCTTGCCTGCCAACAGGGGCAGGCTGCAGAAGCAACCTCAACTGCTGTTCCGGAAGATGCTCAGGTGGAACATGCGATTAGCTTAACCCCCATAAACCAAAAAGAAGCATCATAATTCCAAATGAAAAGGCAAGCCAGGCAAGATTGAGTTTTTGAGCAATTTTAATGAGCATATCAATAGTAAGGTAGCCGAAGAAGAAGCTGCTTGCTGCAAGAAGGACGCCGTCATGAATCGGTAAGGAGGCAAAATTTCCGTTTTGGAAGCCCCAAAAGAGTATTTCAGCGGCAAATATGGTAGGTATAGAAAGAAGAAATGATAGTTGGAAGGCTGATTCTGGATTAAACCTTCGCCAAACAAGCGCTGCAGTAGTTGCGCCTGCGCGAGAAACCCCAGGCAGGACTGAAAGACCCTGAAGCGCCCCTACTAGAATGCCGTCCTTCCATGTTGCATTTTCTGCACTTCTGTCTGCCATTGCTTTTTTGGATGACAAAAGAAAACCTGTCACTATCAGGCCAGCACCCATAAGTATGTAGATTGAATTTCCGTCAAGCAAAGGGAGCGCCAGCTTTTGTGCAAGCAAGAGCGGAATCCCAACCAGCCCTGTCATTACCAAAGAGGAAAAAAGAAAACCTATTTTGCTTTCGGAATTGGCTTTGAGAGAAAACGGGTTTGAAATAAATGCTTTAAGTAGATGACGAATATGAGTCCGAAAATAGACAGTTGCTGCAAGCAGCGTGCCAAAATGCAAAAATAAGAGGGCGGAAATTACAGTTGAGCTGTCGTAACCAAAAAATTCCATATAAACTAGCGTGCTTATTGTTTTTGAAGAGAGCGGAAGCCACTCAGTGAGTGCCTGAACAAGGCCTAGTAGGATAATTTGGGATAGATTTAGATTCATGAAATCGATGAAAATAAACAAAATAGCTTAATAACTTACTGCATAGAAATGCAGTAAAGGAGGAGGCAATGGCACTCTGCGAAAATTATTCAAAAGATGTGGAGAAAAAGTGGCAGGATTGGTGGGAACAAAATAAAGTATATCAATTTGATGAAAATGATGGCACAAGACCAATCTATTCAATTGACACGCCGCCCCCATTTACTTCAGGCGAACTTCATATGGGGCATGTTCTTTCTTATTCTTATTTTGATTTTGTTGCCCGCTACAAAAGAATGAATGGTTACAATGTCTATTATCCGCAAGGGTGGGATTGCCAAGGCTTCCCCACTGAAACAAAAGTGGAGCAAAAGTATGGGAAAAAATCGCCTGCAGAATTTCGAAGGCTTTGTGTTGCATGGACAGAAGAGTTTATAGGCAAGATGAAGTCTCAAATGAAGTCGCTTGGGTTTTCGGCTGACTGGAGGTACGAATACCGGACCATGGATCCAGAGTACCACAAAAAAGTGCAGCTCTCCTTGCTAGAGATGTATAAAAATGGGCAAATATATCGCGCGGAGCATCCTGTTTTTTGGTGTACAAACTGCGTTTCTGCCCTTGCAAAAACAGACACAGATGAAATGGAAAGGGAAACCGAGCTTCACTACATAAAATTTTATTCTAAAGAGCAGCAGCCTTTCATCATTGCAACCACAAGGCCAGAATTGCTGCACGCGTGTGTAGCTGTGCTGTATCATCCTGATGACCAGCGATACAAAAACTTGAAGCAAAAAACTTTGATTACTCCTTTTGGAAAAGAAGTTCCTCTACTTGCAGACGCTGACGTTGACAAAGAATTTGGCTCTGGATTGGTGATGGTTTGCACGTTTGGTGATATCCAAGACGTAGTTTGGATGTACCGCCACAGGCTTCCGATAATAAAAGCTATGGACGAACATGGGCGCCTCATAAACACAAGCGATAAGGAACTGGAAGGGGACACTTGCTCCCAAGCAAGAACAAAGATAGTTGAAAAATTGAAGGCAAATGGCTTGGTAGAAAAAAGCACAAAAATAAAGCAAATAGTAAAAGTTCACGACCGCTGCAAAAAGCCAATTGAACTTATGCTTTCAATGCAGTGGTTTGCAAAAATAACCGATAAGGCAGATTTCATAATCGAAAGCGCAAGGAAAATACGCTGGACGCCTGCTTTTGGGATACAGTATTTGATTGACTGGGCAAAGTTTGTAGGGTGGGATTGGGTCATATCTAGACAAAGGATATTCGGAACTCCGCTTCCATTCTGGATTGACAAAAATACAAACAAAATCTATCCTGCAGAGGAAGATGAATTGCCCTTTGATCCAGATAAACTGCAGGCAAAAAAAGGCCCAAATGGAGAGGAGCTGGTCCCAGAGCGTTCCACTTGCGACTGCTGGGTTGATTCTTCTATAACACCTTTAATTATAGCTAAATGGAAAGATGATGAGAAATTTTTCAAGAAAATATATCCTGTAAGCTTGAGGCCACAGGGGGTTGAAATAGTAAGAACGTGGGCGTTTTACACCATTTACAGGTGTACCCTTCTGACGGGCACCCCTCCCTTCAAGGACATTTTGCTGAATGGGAATGTGCTTGCCCCAGATGGCAAAAAGATGAGCAAATCGCTTGGGAACATAATCGCTCCGGATAAGCTTATAGACCAATATTCTGCAGATGCTGTCCGGCAGTGGGCGGCTCTTGCCGGGGCAATGGCAAAAGATAGGCCATTTTCCTATCAGGATGTCCAGTATTCCAAAAGCTTCATTACAAAAATGCTTAACGCAGCCAAGTTTGTAGAAAGGGCCAGCACTGATTATGATGAACGCCTGTTTGAAAAAGGGAATTTGAGAGTAGTAGACAGGTGGATCTTATCTCGGCTCCAGAAAATAAAAAAGGAAGTGACAGAGGATTTTGAAAACTTTGATTTCCACCATGCAATAAAGACTATCCAGGATTTCTTTTGGCACGAATATTGCGATTTTTATCTTGAATATGTCAAACACCGCATATATCAGCCGGAAAAGTATGGGAAAGAAAGCAAAGCAGCTGCCCAGTATGTGATGAAAACGGCCTTGCTTGACTGCTGCAGGCTGCTTGCGCCAATTGCACCGCACATAACCGAAGAGATATGGCAAAACTTTCATCCCGGCAAAAGCATCCATCTTTGCGAATGGCCAAAAGCAGACGCGCAATTCATAGATGAAAATTCCGAAGCTCAAGCTCTCTTTTTGAATAAGATAATTTCAGAGGCAAGGCAATGGAAAACAAGGCATCGCCTTCCATTGAATGCAGAAATCCAAAATGCCCACATATCTTGGAAAGACGGAATAGATGCAATAGAAGAAGAAATAAAGGCGACCGGAAAAGTAAAGAATATTAACTTCACGAAAAAAGATGAAGAAAAAATAGAATTTGCGTGATTTGGCTATGAAAAAAAGGCAAAAAAGAAAAAAAGTGGGCCGCCTGAAAGTAGAGCCTGAAACGTTTCAACCTGCAAAAAAATTTGAAGAGATTCCTCTAATGGAGGATTCCAAAAAGAACATTCACCTCCCCCCAATTGCCATACATGAACAGGCTCAGCAGAGAGCAATTCCACATGTGCCGAGTGCTATTTTGGCTGCTTTTGCAGCAGCAGGACTGGCGACGCTGTTCTTTTTGTTTGTGCTGAAAATGGAAACTTCAGAGGCGGTTGTTTATTCCATCCCAATACTGTTAAGTGTAGCAATAATAGCTTATAGCTACTTTGAAAAAAGATAGGCCTAAAGGCGCAGAATTTATGAAATTTGCAGCTGAGAACTTCTTATGCAGGAGAAAAGCAGGGCAGATGAGTTGTTTACTGACAGCTATTATGTTCGCCTTGGGCTTGCATATGTAGGAAGCAACGAGCATGAAGCTATCAAAAATTTCACATTAGCAATCCAGAAAAACCCCAAGAATACTGATGCTTACTTTTTGAGAGGAGACTCATATTTTGCATTGGAAAAATATGAAGAAGCCGTCCAAGATTTCACCAAAGCCATTCAACTCAATCCTGCTGATGCAGGGGCTTACTACAACAGGTCTTTGGCTTATTACGAGCTTGGAAAGTATGCTGAGGCAATAAAGGATGCCACCAAGGCGATTGAGATTGTTCCGAATTACCAATATGCCTACTGCTGTAGGGGGAACTGTTACTATAAGCTTGAAAAATTTGAAAAGGCGATTCAAGATTATACGCGCGCTATAGAAATTGATCCAAATTACCAGGAGGTATACCGCAACCGGGCAAACGCATATTACCAAATGGAAAAATTTGCAAAGGCAGTTGCAGACTATACTAAAGCCATTGAACTTGACCCGAAAGATGCGGCATCTTACCACAACAGGGGCAAAGCAAAATATTTCTTAGGTGATATAGTCGGCGCAAAGGAAGACATAGATATGGCGCACCAACTTTACCCCCCACTGCCCGACTTTGAAACGATGGGTAGCCACCTTCTCAACCTCATAAAAAGAAAGTAATTATTCCTTCAAAAAAAGAGGAAGCAGATATTTGGTTAACCCAAGCAAAACCGCTGAAAGCAAGAAAACCCCGCAAGAGGAAAGGCCTGCAAAAAACACTCCGAACATAAGAAAAGTAGAACTTGAGCTATCAGCAACTGCGGACAGGCCTATCAAAAAAGAAAGAAGGGCAAAAAACAATGTGAGCTTTATATGAAAAGAGGATTTCTTTAATCTAAGCAAAAGCCCCACAATAATCAAAGATATGCCGACTCCGGCCAGGATTCCTGAAAAGAATGAAAAAAGGAGGAACGTTATCCCATATGAAAATGCTTCGAATATATCTGCAGGGGTAGGTGCCGATAAAGCGATAAAAACTGCGGCAAGGAGGGCAATCAGCAAAATGATGGTGCCGATGAGATAAAGAGCCCGCCTAAATTCCAATTCCATATTGAAATGGTGGCAAGCGTGAACTTTTAATTCTTTTACAAAAAATCAAAATGCGACCTTTATGAATCAAGCTACAGAAGTCCTAGACAGGAAGACCGCCCAAAAATCCATGAAAAATTCAATCAGAGAAGGGATAGGCTATTCAATAATGGCAGGAAGCGGAGACACATATCTGCCAGCGGCGATATTACAGCTGGGAGCAAGCAATTTTCAGGTTGGGATTCTTGCTGCTCTTCCGCATATCGTAGGCGGGATGACACAGTTCTTCAGCGTAATTGCTCTAAAAATTGCAAAGAGCAGAAAATTGCTGGTGAGCATAAGTGCGCTTTTTCAGGCTCTCTGTTGGATTCCAATAATACTTGCATTGCTTTGGCCAAGCGAACACAGTGTCCTTATCATTATAGCATCCTTTACCCTTGGTGCAGCAGCAGTTTGGCTTGCCAACCCGGCATGGAGCAGTTGGATAGCAGATATCGTGCCTGAAAACGAAAGGGCTGATTTTTTTGCAAAAAGAAACAGGCTGATGCAGCTAGTGCTGTTTGCAATAACATTAGCGACTGGCTTCTTGCTCAATCAGCTGCAAAACTTCTTCAGTGCTACTTTGGCATTTGCACTTATCTTCTGTATACCTTTCATATCAAGAGTAACCACGGTATTTTTCCACTGGAAAACGGCAGATGTTAAATATGAGATACAGCTAGTGAGAGAAATCAGATTGAAGCACCTTTTCCTACTCCCATCGTACAAAAGAGAGCTTTGGTTTCTTGTTTTTATTGCCCTTGTGAATTTCGGGGTGCAATTTGCTTCCCCGTTCTTTACCCCATTTATGATTAACCACCTCAATTTCAGTTTGGAACTTGTGGGTCTGATGATTGCCTCCTCAGTCCTTGCAAAAATCATATCTTATCCATATTGGAGCAAAGCAATTGACAGGTTTGGAAATAGGGTTGTGCTGATTGCAACCTCATTTGGAATGGTTGCAATACCATTCATGTGGCTCATTTCAACAGAAACTACTTGGCTTATTTGGGCTCAGGTTTTTTCTGGATTTGTCTGGGCAGGGCTGGACTTGGCTTCATTTAACTTTGCACTCTCAATGGTTGAAAGGGAGCTTCGGCCTTCGTTTATCTCAAAATACAATACTTTTGGGTCGATATTTTATGCTCTCGGTGCAATAAGCGGCGGGCTATTCCTCCAATATGGGGCACATCTTAATTTCTTTGGTCTATCTGACATTCCACTGTTATTTTTAATATCTGGGACGATGAGGCTTTTGACTGTTTTGGTTTTCACTCCAAAACTATCCAGCAGCAAGGAAATAGAAAATAAAAGCGATGAAAGAGCTATGATTCTCAAGCTTGTTGCGGTTTATCCAACGCAAGGTGCAATACAGCAGGTTCTAAACGGGTGGAACTTCACAAGGAAGGTTGTCAAAAGCAAAGGAATTGCTGGAAAACACTATTTGGTGCGCGCAATTACAAATACAACAATAGTTTTGAAAGAAAAAAGTAAGATTATTGCTGAAAAGTTGTCCAAGCAGCGAGAGGAGAAACGTTAGAATAATCTTATTAAAGTTCATATTTAAACAATAAGGGATATGCACGAATTAGACGCAAAGTGGCAAAAAAAGTGGGAAGAAGCTAGCATCTTTGAACCTAAGGCAGAGGGGGGAGAAAAATTTTATTTGACAGCTGCGTTTCCTTACCCTAATTCCCCACAGCATATTGGGCATGGAAGGACATACACAATTACAGATATTTATGCAAGATATATGCGCCTGAAGGGCAAAAATGTCCTTTTTCCAATGGGGTTTCATGTCACTGGAACCCCGATTATAGCAATGGCAAAACGCCTTGCAGAAAATGACCCAGAAATAATAGAGGTATTTGAAAAGATATACCAGATAGATTCTGCCACCTTGAAAAACCTAACAGACCCCCAAAGATTGGTATCTTACTTTTCAGATGAAATCGAGCATGGAATGAAAGAAATGGGCTATTCGATTGATTGGAGGAGAAAATTTTATTCTAGCGACAAGCACTTCAACAAATTTATCCACTGGCAATTTGCAAAGCTGATGAAAGCGGGATATATAAAGAAAGGTGAGCACCCTGTGCCGTGGTGCCCTATTGCAAATAGCGCAATTGGAGCTCATGACACCAAAGGGGATGTTGACCCACAAATTGAAGAAACAGTATGCATACTTTTTGAATTTGAAGGCGACTTTCTGGCATGCGCCACATATAGACCAGAAACCATCTACGGTGTCACCAACATATGGATAAACAAAAATGCAATATACCTTAAAACGAAAGCCGGCGGAAGAGAGATTTACATTTCAAAGGACGCTTTCGAGACATTGAAGATGCAGCTTGATTTGCAGATAGAAGAGGAAATAGGTGCAGAAAAGCTACTTGGGAAAAATGCAAAAAACCCAATCACAGGAGAATTTGTCCCAATACTTCATGCTGATTTTGTAGTTCCTGCACACGGAACAGGAATTGTCATGTCTGTCCCAGCACATGCGCCTTATGATTATCTTGCCTTGAAGGACGCTGGATTGGAAAACAAATATCCGCTGAAGCAGGTTTTGCGGCTGGAAGGGTTTGGCACTTACCCCGCAAAGGAAATTTGCGAAAAAATGGGAATAACGGGCCAGAATGACCCGAAAGCGGAGCTTGCAACCCATGAGCTTTACAAAAAAGAGGCGCACACTGGGATAATGATTTGCAGTGAATTTGCTGGCTTGAGCGGGGTAGAGGCGAAAGAAAAAATAAAACAAAAAATGATAAACGAAGGGAAGGCGCTTATTTTGTATGAGATAGCAAATGGCCCTATTTACAGCAGGTTTGGTGGCAAAATCGGTGTGAAAGTTGTGAAAGACCAGTGGTTCATAGATTATGGCGATTTGCAGTGGAAAGAAAAGGCTCGCAAATGCCTCGAGCAAATGAGAATTATGCCTGAAAAAATGCGTAAGGACTATGAATACACAATAGATTGGCTGAAACAAAAGGCGTGCACTAGGGCAGCGGGTCTTGGGACTGCATTCCCATTTGATGAAACAAAAATGATTGAAGCTCTTTCAGACTCCACTATATATATGGCATTTTACACCATAGCCCATATTGCAAAAAAAATGGATGCAAGCCAGCTTACTGAAGAACTTTTTGATTACGTATTTTTAGGGAAAAAGCATGCGGGGTCTTCTTTGCCGCCTGAAGCGGAAAAGATGCGGCAAGAATTCCTTTATTGGTACCCGCTGGATAGCAGACATTCTGCCACAGACCTTGTGCACAACCACCTGACGTTTTTCATATTCAACCATGTGGCGATATTTGAAGAAAGATTTTGGCCAAAACAGATAGTCACCAATGGATTTGTGCTGATGGATGGAAAAAAAATGAGCAAATCCATGGGAAACATTTTGCCATTAAGGAAAGCTATTGCCAAGTGGGGAGCTGATGCGGTAAGGCTTGCAATAGTGTCAGGGGCCGACCTTTCGCAGGATACTGATTTTAACCAGCCAGCAATTGAAGGGATAATAGCTAGAATGAAGTTCTTGAAATCACTTGCTGAAAAATATGCAAAAGAAAAGGATAGGCAAGAAAAGAATCAGGCAGATTTGTGGCTGCTTTCGCGGCTTCACAGAAGATGCTTGAAGGTAGAGGAATTGTATGAGAACCTCCAAATAAGAGAACTGGCTTTGGAGCTTTTCTACAACACAATAAATGACTTGCAATGGTACTTGAAACGCACTTCTCAGCCCCAGCTTCGCGAATTTTTTGAAATGTGGGCACCCATGGTTTCTCCGCTTATACCGCATTTTGCAGAAGAAATATGGGAGGTGCTTGGCGAAAAAATGTATGTTGAAAATTCAAATTTCGTTTCAGTTGCAAAGATGCCAAAGGGAGACAAAACTAAAATAAGCGAGGAGATTGAAAAGGCGGAGGAGTATATAGTCAAAGTGAAAGAGGACATCCAAACTATTCTGAATCTTCTTAAAAAAGAAAAAATGCAGGCAATTGATATTTATGTTGCAGCAGAATGGAAAAGAAAGCTCAAAAAAATATTAAGCAGCGTCAAAAATTATGAGGCGGCAATAAAGGAGGCAATGAAACATCAGGATATAAAGCCTTACGCAAATCAGGTTCCCCGTGTAATGCAAACCTACATGAAAAATATTGGAAGTTTAAGCGAAACCGAAGAAGCTGAGTTTGAACTGAAAGCTCTGCATTCTGCAACCAAGCTTTTTGAAGACGAGTTTGGCTGCAAGGTAAATGTCAAAAAAGAGGAAGAAGCAACAGTTGATAAAGCAAAGAATGCACTGCCTGGCAAGCCAGCAATCCACATTTTGTGAAGGTGTGCTGTGGTCCGATGTATAAAGGTCAAAAAAGAGGATGCAGAAAACCTGCGCTTGCAGTTGATTGGGGAGGAGATATTGGATAGCAGGTATTTGCCAAAAAGGGACGGTCTTTACGTTTATTTCCCAGTGCTCAAAGAAAAGGAAGGGTATGAACTTGTTGAAGCAGAACTTGAAAACAGCAAAAAAAGCGGAAAAAGCCTAATAGATGAGCTGAAAAACGAACTTACCGCCAAAGAGGCTGCGGAGGTGGTTCGCTCGTTTGATATAATTGGAGATATTGCAGTAATTGAAATACCGCAGTCTCTTTCTGCAAAAGAAGAAACGATTGCAAAGGTTCTGCAAAAAATACATAAGAATGTAAAAGTTGTTGTAAAAAAGACTGGGGCGACCCAGGGGGAATACAGGATACGCCCTGTTGAAGTCATAGCTGGACCAAACAGAACTACCACAATACACAAGGAAAGCGGCTGCAGATTTGAGCTGGATATAAATAGAGTTTATTTTTCGCCAAGACTTTCAACGGAAAGGGACCGCATAGCCAGACTTGTAAAGCCTAATGAAACGGTGTTGGTGCCGTTTGCAGGTGTTGGGCCGTTTGCAATAAGGATTGCTAAAGCGTCGCCATCTTCAAAAGTAGTTGGAATAGAGCTAAATCCGGCAGCTGTGGAGTACTTTAACAGAAATGTAAAGATGAATAGGGCGACCAATGTAACCGTAATTTGTGGGGATGTGAAGGAGATTTTGCCCGGAGAGTATGCAAATTGGGCGACCAGAGTGGTGATGCCACTGCCAAAGGATGGCACTGGGTTTTTGCCTAGGATAATTCCTTGCATAAAAAAAGGCGGGGTACTCCACTATTATTCCTTTGAAGGCAGCAAAAGCCCATACAAAGAAGCTGAAATGAAGATTATTGCCGCTGCAGAAAACCTGGGCAGGTGCGCTAAAATAAAATTCCAACGTGTTGTGCGCCCTTTTTCAAAAACTATTGTTCAAGTAGTGACAGATGCCGAAATTGATTGAGTTCCATGCAGATTTATAAATCATAAAAGAGAGGGCTAAACATGGGCAAACGGGATAAGCTTTTTCTTGTTGAAATATCTTCAGAGGCAGGAAGGAAAATTGGCGGCATATACACTGTTTTGAGAAGCAAAGCTTCATACATCCAAAAAAGGCTGCGCGACAATTATTTGCTGATTGGTGTTCTTGATGAAAGGTGCAATGAAGAAATAGAGTGGTGCCAACCAGAAGCTGCAATGAAAAAGGTGTTTGATGAACTTGAAGCAGAAGGAATTCAGTGTAAATACGGAAGATGGATTTACGGGCATGATGCAAAAATTATATGCATAAATGCAAAAGCGGCGGGAGAAAAAGTAATTGAATACTTCAACGACACTTCGGTGCAAAAGGACAGGCAGGCTAATTACTTCAAATATTTGCTTTGGAAGCATTTTGGAATTGACTCCTTAATGGAAAAAAGCTGGGATTTTACAGAAAACGTGGTGTGGGGATTTGGAGTTGGGATGCTCATAGAAAAGCTGCTCAAAGTAGGCATCATAAAAAAGGAAAACACAGTATTGCAGTTCCATGAATGGATTTCTGCCGCTGGATTGCTTTATTGCAAGATGAGGCAGATACGGATTCCAACTGTTTTCACTACACACGCAACTGTTTTAGGAAGAACCATGGCTTCTGCTGGGATAGATGTATATACAGATGCAAAGAAAGCTTCTGAGCCGGTGTCTTTAAATGTAGCCTATACCTATAGAGTTGAAGGGAAGCACCAGCTGGAAGCTGCTGCCGCAAAAGAATGCACGGTTTTCACAACAGTAAGCCAAACTGTTGCTGAAGAAGTAAAGTACATATTGGGGAGATACCCTGATGTGATAACAGTCAACGGGATTGAAATTGTAGATGAAAAAAGCAAAGAAGAGGACTTAAAGTTTGCTGCTTATATTCGCAAAGAACTTTTGCAGTTTGTAGAATCTTGCTTTATTAGCTATTACAAGCAAAGCTACAGCAATCCTCTTCTTGTTTATATTTCTGGAAGATATGAATTCTTAAATAAGGGGTTTGACATTTACATTGAGGCGCTTGGAAAGCTAAATGAAAGGCTGAAACACAAAAAATCCAACCAGAGAAGGATTTTTGCTTTTATTTTTGCGCCAAGTTCGGTAAAATCGCCAAAAATTTCAATCATAAAGAATTATCTTTTACTTGATAAAATAATGGAGGTCGTTGAGCACCTTCCAATAAAAAGAAGGAAGGAGTATGAAAACCTTCAAGACATAATAGCAAGCCTGGAAGGGGAAGTAAAACATGATATTGAAAATATGGCAAAAGGATTCGTAAAGGATGGAGAAAAGCCGCACATTAATTGCTATGATTTGTCCTATCAGAATGATGCAATCATAAACTCCTGCATTGCAAACGGGCTGGACAACCGGGAAGAAAATATTGTAAAGGTGCTGTTTTATCCTACGTATATGAAGCCCAATGATGGCCTGATGAATTTGAATTATTATGACGTGATATCTGCAATGGATGTAGGAGTGTTTCCTTCAAGGTATGAACCCTTTGGGTATACACCGGTCGAAACTGCCATCAAAAAAGGGATTGCAATTACATCCGATATGACTGGCTTTGGAAGATATATTGCCGGCAAGCAAGGGGAGGGGATTTATGTTTTGAAAATGGCTGGCGTGGAAAAAGGGAAAGTTACAGATGAGCTTGCAGACATACTTGAAAAGATATATTATCTTGCCCCACACAAGCTCAAAATGCTAAAAGAGAGCGCTTTCAAGATGTCAAAATACTTGGATTGGAAGATTCTTGTGAAAAATTATTTTGAAGCATATGCCTTAGCAAGAAAAAAGGTAAAAGACAATAGTGCAAGGTAAGACGGAGAAAAGCATTAGGCTGTTGAATAATTAAAACCAACAGTTTCGACCTAGAAAAACGCTTATTTTCTTCTAGTTTAAAACAGCAGGGCTTCCACTACCTTTTTTTAGTTTTGCATAGCTTCCACTATCACTTTGGGACCTCTGACGATGAAGCTTGCAAGCAGAGTCTTTGGTCGCCTCAGCTTTTACGAAGAGAAAAACAAGATTTTATAGGTCGCACAAGCGAATTAGGAAACGCCCTAAACAGGCTCAAAAAAATAATATGTATAGTTTATCTACCATAGATTAAACATGCCTTCTTTAATAAAGCCGACTGAGGAAGATTGGAAGAGGCTTTCGTAGCTTCCATCACATCTTTCTTCTATACATATAAACAATATTGCAAAGCTTTCAGATCTATATCTTGATTGTGATGTGGCAGAGTTCAGCGAAGATCAATTGTGTGCAAACCTTTATTCTTTATGGAAGATTTCACAAGAGAAAATAAAGGAAAGAAAAATGAGCAAAAAGCATATGCGCCAAGTGCTTAAGATAGTCTCAACTGTATTTTCCAACCTAAGATTTCCAAGTGGTCACCATTCTCCTGGCGGAAGCCATGGAGATCACAAACAGGAAAAAAAATCTGAGAATAATGGAGGCATCAAACATCGGCTAGCTGCGTTGATGGATGAAGGAATAATCAAATCCCAAAAAAAGATTCAACAACTAAAGGAAACTTTCAGGCAGAAAAAAGAGGACAAAATGAGGCTAAAAATTTGGCTGAAGACTAGAGATGATAAATATGATGCACTTGATTTGAGATTGAGTGTGCAAAACAATGAATTGGTAGTTTCTGATCCTTCTTTGGAAAAAACAATACTGCAAGAGATGAAAGAAGATTACAATAATAGCATGGCAAAAAAACTTTCTTCTGAAGAGGTAAAGATAGTTTATTCGAAGCTTGGCCATCTGTCAAAGCTGATGAAGATTTTTAGAAAAGAGACAGTATTACATACGTTAAAAAATGATCATAATAGGCTGGTAGAATTCGTTTCTGGATTAGATTTGACAACAGTTACAAAGTTTAAAAAAATATGGAAAAAAGATAAGGTGCTTTCAGATGCCATTCTTTTTGCCGCCAGCAACACTGGAAAGGTAAAATATTTGGTTGATGCTGTATCTAAAAATTTGAGCGATTATCTGATTTGGTCAAGAAATATAGATGGAGATGAGTTGAAACGCGAGATTTTAGAGATAATTGCTATTCATGGCGCTGCTGAGCTTGTAAAGAAGATGATAGGAAGAAAACAGAATAGTGACATTACTTTTGAGAAGGATGCTATCGAACATAGATTTCTGGCACTTCAAAGATTGGTGAGGCGGGAGGATTTCAATACTGAGATGCTTGGGAAATTTGAGATGGTTGCAAGTAAAATAGGTAAGGAAACTAATGAAGAGGCAAGAAGGTATGCGTTTGGGGCGCTGAAGAGCTTAATTTTGCACAAGAATTTCAATACTGAGATGTTTGGAAAGTTTGAAGAGGTTGTAAGTAAAATAGGTAAGGAAACTAATGAAGAGGCAAGAAGGTATGCGTTTGATGTGCTGGAGAGGACAATTCAAGATTTGTATTTCAACCCAGATATGCTTACACATGAATTTGGCGAAGCGCTTTCAAGGGTTTCAAATTTGATAGTTAGAGAAACTAATAAAGATGCAAGGGAGTATGCGTTTGAGGTGCTGAAGAGCTTAATTTTGCGTGAGAGTTTCAAGACTGAGGTGTTTGGAAAGTTTGAAGAGGTTGTAAGTAAAATAGGTAAGGAAACTAATGAAGAGGCAAGAAGGTATGCGTTTGATGTGCTGGAGAAGACAATTCAAGATTTGTATTTCAACCCAGATATGCTTACACATGAATTTGGCGAAGCGCTTTCAAGGGTTTCAAATTTGATAGTTAGAGAAACTAATAAAGATGCAAGGGAGTATGCGTTTGAGGTGCTGAAGAGCTTAATTTTGCGTGAGGATTTCAAGACTAAGATGCTTGATGAGTTCAGTGAGATTGTTGAAATAATAAAAGAGATGCATAGGCACCCTGTTTATAAACATCTGACTACAGAAGAGGTTGGAGAAAAAATAGCACAAACTTTACTGTTTTTATCTAAGCTGGGTATGGAAAAAGACATCAAAACGTGCGTGCAAGTTCTAACTGCAAAGTCAGCTTCTGATTATGCTCGCAGCTTGGATCCGAAATACCATGCTGCTGTACAAGAAGTTTATAATATATGGAATATTAATCAATCTTTCATAAGAAAAATTGGGGCAGAGAATCCGCAGCAGATAGAAGAAGTCATAGCTGATACTGCGCGTACCTTAGCATTTGTTGCATTTAAGACGCAAACAACTTTGCATAGGCTTTCAGAGGAGCTGAAAAGGCCGTGCATTGCAGTTTATGTTCTTTCAACTGGGTTTGGTTTGCGTGCACCAACTCCTTCTATGAGGCAGTTTGATAACCAATATCTTTCAGACCCCAAGCTTTTGGAACATGCTTTTGCAGATGTCTTTCCTGAGAAAAAAGATATGCAGGTTTCAGATAAAGACAAGATTAATGAATTAAGGAAGCAGTTTCTAAAAGAAGTGAAAGAAGAAATGAAAAAATCGCTTATTCCTGAAAATAAAGATATAGATGCTAAAGCAGAGCGCATGAGGTGTTTCCTGACTGTTGGCTCAGAATGGATGGAGAAAGGCCGCTTACGCTCGCTTGTTTATCAGACTGCATATAAAGTGGCATCAGCCAGATACAGTATAACTAATGGTTCAAAAGAAGCACAAATAACTGATAAGATTGGAGAGATTGCACTTGCAACAGATTGTCCCATAGTTGTGATTGATCATTCCACAGTGAGGACTGCCACGCATAGCACTATTGCAAAAAGCACAATAAAAGATTCTAAAATGGGAAGAGCGATAGCACAGATAAACGAACGTTTAGTAGAAAAATACGGCCAATATGCCAAAAGGTCAGGATGGCTTTCTGTACTTAACAGCTGGAGCATAGGTGATTTGCTTGCAGATAATCCATCTGTGCGCCTAATTGGATTTAACCTATATACTGGGATAGAGTATAAATCAAGCAATGGAGCAAGGAAATCCCTTTGGCTACCAACAGATGATCGGCCTTTCTTTGTAGGTAGAGAATGGAAGGACGCTGTTTCGTCCGAATCTGCCAGGCTAAAAAGCAAATTTATGGATAAAAATCTTGAAGTAAAGACAATTGATAGCACTGAAGATTATTGGAAGGCGTTTAAAGAAGAGTATTTAGCTCTTGAAAGTCAAAATAGGCTAGACTGGGCAAGAAAGATGGAAAAGATAGTGTTTTTTGATGTTGATGGCACTATATTGAAAGAAGATAAACATGGATTTGAGAAAGGGATGCAAAAGGCATTTATGCATTTATCTCATTTTCTCATGACTGAAAATATACAGAAAAGCCCGGATGATCTGCAAAATATATATAAAACAGTTAAGGAAGATGCTCGTCAAAGATTGTATAGCTATGGACGCTACCGTGATATGGAGATGAGGTTTTACAACTTGCTTTTGAAAGTGGTTAACTCCTCTAACTTAGATGACGACCAAATAGTGGCTAAGTTGCACAATGCTGCAAAAGAAGCATACGATTTATACATAGATGAAAGAATGAATAACTCCAAGCTTTATTCAAGAGCACTGCAATGTATTCAAAAGTTGAATGAGAAAGGGTATAATGTGATTTTGATGACTGATAGAAGAGATAGTGAAGTTTATCGTATCTTGCAGATGGAAGGGGAGGGAATTGATGGGAAAGTTGTAAAGTTAAAGGATCTTGTTAAGGGTGCAATAATAACTAATGATTTGCTTTCTGAAATTGAAACAGATGTACCCCTCTGCAGGCTGGGATTGCCAAAAGAAAGTGAAGCTTATGCGAGAATTACAAAGCTGATAAAACCTGTTCTTATGGTAGGAGACAGCCAAACCCATGACATAAAACCTGCGGAAAAGAACGGAATTTCTGCAGTGTTAGTGAAGGATGGAAAAGGATATGAGAAGGTGTTTGATGCTTTAGGCATTCCTGAATAGATAAAAAATGAAATTTATCCGGTATCTTGTCATAGGGGTTGAGGAAAGATAAACAGATAATCCAGTGTTCCTCTTCCAATTGGTTGCCCATACAGAAGGGTTGTGTGAAAGACTTATTCTGTTCTTACAAGACTCAGATCCTTTGAGCCTAACCATACTTGCCGCTGTGAGGATAGATGCCGCAAACTTGCGCAGCCTCTCGTAGGTCGATTGATTGTGGCGCGACAATTATCCTCACTCCTGTAAGGAGCGACACCTCCGAGGCAAGCTGGCATAGCTCCATGCCGCTCTTTCCAAACGATTCCTTGTAGGTCTTCAGTTCAGCGCAATTATGGATTTCATGAACAAAATCCTCAATTAAGATTATTAAACGCTTTCGGCTCTTTTTCCGATATTGTAAATATCATACCGAAGCGACTTTTTTTTCTCAAGCTCATCAGCTATCTGCTTCTGCAACAGCTTTTTGATTTTCATGTATGCTTCTCTTCCAACTTCAATATTTCCAATTGCGTAGCGCTTTCCCTTGGTGTTAAAGCAGAACATTGAATCGCGCACGTTCTCGCAATTGTGGCAGAAGTAGCAGTCGCTGCAGTTGTTCGAATCGTTCATCTCGAAGCATCGCGTAAGCTTGGTCGAGCTATAGCACTTCACGCAGAAAGTGCAATTCACTACGTTGGCATAGCCGTATACATGCTCAGAGGTTCTGCCCCAGAATCCGCACGCCATAAATTTCGAGAACCAAGTGAAAGTTACCTTGTAGCAGTGCTGCGTTGGCCCATAATTGGATGACTCGTGCGTGTCGATATTCTCAGAGTAGATTATTTCTGGTGTGGTTGTCTTGATTCCTGAGAGCACGCGCGATGCATTGGAAAGCGTGAGTGTTTTAATTTCATTTTCAGAAAGTTTGCACTTTTTGCCAAGCTCGACCGACTCTGCCAGCGTCACGATATTGTGGCCAAGGGCATTGTAAAAGTCGACTGATGGCAGATAGACTATTTCGTTGCTTATCCTAGATCTCTTTTTCTGTACTTTCCCCTTTACATGTCTAAAGAGCCATTCCTCGTATTGCCTTATGCCAGTGAGTCTCCTGCCCAAAAGCATGGCAAGTGTTTTGGTGAAACCCTCTTCTATTTCCTTCATTCAATCTACCATCCCAACAATTTCTACTATTGATGGTGCCGTGCGCTTTGCCTCAAGCGTGCCAGCAATGTCTTCCTGCAGCTTTTTCTTGAGTATGGCAAATTTTTCCGCTGGAAGCTCGAGGTTGCCGATGCAGCGGCGAGCAGAGCGCAGGTTGAAGCAGAAAAGGCAGTTCTGACAATTTTCCATATTGGCGGAATAGATACAATCCTGAGATAGGTAGATGTGTACACCTTCCCATATTCGGCTTGACTCATATGTCTCGAATGCCTTGACTGCGAAATGGGTGCCCTTACCTATGCTATGGCCCCCAAAAATGTGATCGCTGTATTTTGACAAGTATGTCTGCGCCACATACTTGCTGTAGAAAACGTCATGCGCCTTATAGATATAGGTAGAGTCCACCACGCGGTTGGAAAGCACCACTTGGCCAGAATTTCCCAATATGTTGTTACCAGAATAGTAGAATCTCTCCCCAAGCGCCTCAATTATTGAATCGATGTCCTTGATGGAATTGATGTCTAGCTTTTGCTTCTTCGTCATTCTTGAGTAGTCTTCAAGCTCATCTCCTGATATGAACATTGATCCCTTCTCATAGTCGCCTGTGACGACCACAGCTTTGCCGGATATGACGGATTTCTCAATGCGGTAAGGATCGACGAATTTCCAGAGGTATTGCTCGTATGCACTAATGGATCCAATTTCCCTTCCCAGCATGATGCGACAGGTGTTTTGCCATGCTTTTTCGATGAACATAGGCGCCTGTTGCTTTTCAGCCATGTTGAAGTTATAGATCATTACAAATTTAAAGTATAACACCACCCGAAAATCCTTCAAAAACCCACTGTCTATCAGTCAGCTTCCTTGCCATTTCTCTATCAGACTTCATGCCAAAGATATTTCTGAAGATAATGGCTTTTGCTAAGCTTCCGAGGGAATACTTCTTTGGTCCTGTCCTGTGCCTGTCATCAGGCACCATCAGCCTGAAAGCTGCCGCTAGCTTTCTGAGAGTATCTCTCCACATAATGGTCGCCTTCTGCTCTCAAAGATTTTCTCTTGCAAGAGGTTGGTCTTCAGAAGCAAGGCATCTATTCACACGAAAAACCTAAAGTCACTTTCCTAAGAAGCAGTTTCAGAGGCAATTTGCAACAGGCTCAAAGAGCGTATTGCATATGTCTTTAAATTTTTTTGGTTGGTATCAGTAAGCCTTGGGTTATTGTGGAGCCTGAAAAAAAAGCTGTCTTGGTTTTGGCTGATGGCTCCATCTTTTTTGGCAAAGGTTTCGGTGCATTTGGAAGAAGGGTAGGCGAGATAGTATTCACTACAAACATGACCGGCTACGAAGAATCTCTGACAGATCCTTCTTACTCAGGGCAAATACTTGTTTCTACTTATCCTCTCATAGGCAATTACGGGATGCATCCAACCTGTAAAGAAAGCCATAAGATACAGGTGGAAGGCTATGTGATAAGGGAACTTTGCCATCGCCCCCGCCATCATAAAAGCGAAATGCCGCTTGCAAAAAAAATGGAAGAGGAGGGTGTGCCAGGAATTTACGGGATTGACACGCGGCAGCTAGTAAAGATAATACGCGAAAGCGGAGTGATGCCTGCCTGTATTTCTGTTTACGAAAAGGAAGAGGATGTGCAAGAACTGCTTAAGATGGCAAGGGCTCACGATTATGCAAAAATAAATTTTGTTGAAAGGGTTTCTACGAAAGAGGCGCTAACTTATGGAAATGGGCATAAAAGAGTGGTTCTGATTGATTACGGGGCAAAGATGGGCATAGTGCGTGAGCTTGTTGCCCGCGGCTGTGAAGTTGTAGTTGTTCCTTATTCTGCAACGGCTGACGAAATAAAATCATACGACCCATCAGGCATTGTTGCATCAAACGGGCCTGGGGACCCGGCGCTTATGAAAAATGAAAGCAGACAACTGAAAGAGCTTTTTGATTTTCCTCTGTTTGGGATTTGCCTTGGGAACCAGCTACTTGCCCAAGCTGTAGGCGCAAGCACATACAAGCTAAAGTTTGGACACCGCGGAGGGAACCATCCGGTAATGGACGTCAAAAAAGACAAGGTAGTAATAACCACACAAAACCATGGATATGCTGTAGAGCAAAGGACTCTTCCTGATGATTTTGAAGTTACCCACATAAATTTGATTGATCGGACAGTGGAGGGCATTGCGCATCGAGACCTTCCAGTATTTGCAGTCCAGTATCATCCGGAAGCAAATCCTGGCCCATACGATTCAAAATACATATTCGATGAGTTTGTAAAACTATTGTAGGTGATGAGATGGACTTGTTGTCAATAATGGAGTTGAAAAAAGAGGATATTGAAGGCTACCTTTCCCTTGCTGCAAAAATTAAGGCTTCGCCTGAAAAATACAGAGAAAGCCTAAAAGGCGAAACCCTTGCTATGGTGTTTGAAAAGCCTTCCACCAGAACCCGTGTTTCGTTTGAAGTCGGGATGACCCAGCTTGGTGGGCATGCAATTTATCTTGATTTTACATCTACTCAGCTTTCAAGAGGGGAGAGCATAGAGGATACTGCAAAAACGTTGGAAAGGTATGTGGATATAATTATGGCGAGATTGTACAAGCACGAAACCCTGCTTGAGATTGCAAAGCATGCGCAAGTGCCGGTGATAAATGGACTTACTGATTTAGAACACCCCTGCCAAGCTCTTTCTGACCTGCTTACCATGAAAGAAAATGGTAAGCTGAAAAAAGGTGCAAAATTTGCATTTGTCGGAGATTGCGGCTTTAACATGGCAAACTCGCTCCTCCTTGCCTGCTCAAAGTCTGGAATGGATGTAGCATTAGTGTGCCCGAAGGGATATCCGCCAAACTCTGAATATGTGGAGGAAGCAATGGAATATGCGAAGGTGGATATTTTCAACGACCCACAGGAAGGGGTGGCAGGAGCAGACGTAATATATACTGACACTTGGATTTCGATGGGAATGGAAGAGGAAAAGGCAGAAAGGCTGAAAGCATTTGCACCATTCCAAGTGAATGCGGCTTTGCTTAAACATGCAAAGAAGGATGCTATTGTAATGCATTGTCTACCAGCCCACAGAGGGATGGAAATAACAGATGAAGTAATAGATGGCAAGCAATCCGTAGTATTTGACCAGGCAGAAAACAGGCTACACATGCAAAAAGCGATAATGCTTAGGCTTTTGGGCAAAGCATAAATGAGGTGCAAACGCTGTGGCAAAAAAAAGCTATGAGAAAGTGTTAGTGATAGGCTCAGGTCCAATTGTTATAGGCCAGGCTGCAGAATTTGACTATTCTGGGTCGCAGGCCTGCGCTTCATTGAGGGCAGAGGGAGTAAAGGTAGTGGTGGTAAATTCTAACCCCGCAACCATCCAGACTGACAATGATGTAGCAGATATTGTATATATAGAGCCTTTGCGGTGCGACATAATTGAAAAAATCATAGAGCGGGAAAGGCCTGATGGGCTTATTGCAACCATGGGCGGCCAGACTGCTCTAAACTTGGCAGTGGAGCTGCACGAAAAAGGAGTTCTGCAAAGGTATGGTGTAGAAATATTGGGCACTAGCGTGGAATCCATCAGGCTTGCTGAAGACAGAGGGGAATTCAAAAGGCTGATGCAAAAAATTGGAGAGCCTGTTCCGGAAAGCATAGCTGCAAATAGCTTAAAGGAAGCGGAAGATTTTGCAAGAGAGCATGCATTTCCACTTATTTTAAGGCCTGCATTCACGCTTGGCGGAACTGGAGGCGGGATTGCAAGGAACTTTGAAGAGTTAAGAAGTCTTTTTGAGCTTGGAAGCACCCTTTCGCCCACCCATCAAGTGTTGGTGGAAGAATCGGTTCTTGGGTGGGGCGAATTTGAATATGAGATGATGAGGGACAGGTATGACAATTGCATAACTATTTGCAATATGGAAAACGTTGACCCGATGGGGATCCACACAGGAGAATCGGTTGTGGTTGCGCCTTCGCAGACCCTTACTGATGATGAACACCAAATGCTAAGAAGCGCTGCAATCAAAATAATCCGCGCATTGAAAATAGAGGGCGGCTGCAACATACAGTTTGCCTTGAACCAAAAGACAGGGCAATATTTTGTTATCGAAGTGAATCCCAGGCTTTCTCGCTCTTCTGCTTTGGCTTCAAAGGCAACAGGTTACCCTATTGCACGTGTGGCAGCAAAAATTGCATTGGGGTTGGGGCTACACGAAATCAAAAATGCAGTGACTAAAACCACACCTGCGGCTTTTGAGCCTTCCATGGATTACTGCGTAGTCAAGATACCCCGCTGGCCTTTTGACAAAATACCTGAAGGAAACAGAGTGATAGGGACCCAGATGAAATCCACAGGAGAAACTATGGCAATAGGTAGGACTTTTGAGGAGGCATTTGGAAAGGCATTGCGCTCAATTGAAATGAAGCGGCCGCATCTGAAGCCAGAGGAGCTGGAATACCACCTTTCTGCGCCTACCGACCTGCGTATATACGCAATTTTGGAAGCGCTAAGAAGGGGATGGACAAAAGAAAGGATACATCAAATTACAAATATCCATCCGTGGTTCATAGACCGCTTTGATGCTTATGTGCAGATGGAAAAGAGGCTAAAAGGGGAGCCTTTTGGAACAAAAATACTTTATGAAGCAAAAAGGATGGGGTATTCAGATGAGCAGATTGCGCAGATAATTGGCCATGAAACCGAAATGGTCCGCCAGATGAGGAAAAAAGCAGGGATATTGCCTGTCTACAAGATGGTGGATACCTGCGCTGCTGAATTTGCCGCCTCAACGCCGTATTATTATTCCACTTACGAAAGCGAAAACGAAAGCGTGCCTAGTGCACGAAGAAAAGTCATAATTATTGGAAGCGGGCCCATCAGGATAGGACAGGGAATTGAGTTTGACTACTGCTGCTGCCATGCCGCATTTGCACTTAGGGATATGGGAATAGAGGCAATAATGATAAACAACAATCCTGAAACAGTAAGCACAGATTTTGACACTTCTGACAAGCTTTACTTTGAGCCGCTGACTTATGAGGACGTAATGAACGTGATTGAACACGAAAAGCCTGAAGGAGTTATTGTTCAGTTTGGCGGCCAGACTTCCATAAACCTTGCGCAAAGGCTGGAGATGGCAGGGGTGAAGATACTTGGCACGCCTGCTGAAGGGATAGATATTGCAGAAGATAGGGAAAAGTTCAAGCAGCTGCTGCATCGCCTTGAAATTAGGCAGCCGGAAAATGCGACCGCCACCACTGAGGAAGAAGCGGTTGCTGTGGCAGCTAAGATTGGCTATCCTGTAATTGTCCGCCCAAGCTACGTAATTGCAGGGCGCGGGATGCAAATTGTATATGACGAGGCAAGCCTTCGCAGCTATATAAGGGAAGCAGTAGAAGTCAGCGAAAAAAGGCCTGTGCTGATTGACAAGTATATAGAAAGGGCAATCGAATGCGAAATAGACGGGGTAGCAGATGGAAAGCGCCTGTTTGTCGGCGGCATAATGGAGCATGTGGAGCGTGCAGGGGTGCATTCCGGGGATGCAATAAACGTAGTCCCATGCGTCAAGCTGAAAAAGGAGGTTCAAGAAAAGATTATTGAGTATTCGGAAAAGATTGCACTTGCTTTAGGGACAGTTGGCGCAATAAACATCCAATATGTGGTGCAAAACGATGTAATTTACGTCCTTGAGGCAAACCCAAGGGCAAGCAGAACCATGCCTTTCCTTTCAAAAGCAATCGGGGTGCCTTTGGTGAAAGTTGCAACTAAAGTCATCCTTGGAAAAACCTTGGATGAGCTTGGGCTTTTTGGAATGCCTAAAATGAGGCATTATTGCGTAAAGGGTGTGGCATTCCCATTCCTCAAAATACCCGGCACTGACTTGGTGCTAGGCCCGGAGATGAGGTCCACTGGAGAAAGCATGGGTGCAGATTTTGAGTTTTCTGCTGCTTTGTGGAAAGCGCTTTTGGGGGCTGGGCTGAAGATACCAGAAAGCGGAGGGGTCGCAATAAGCCTCAAAGATGGGGACAAAGAAAGGGCTGCCCCTGTTGCCGATGAGCTTGAGAAGCTGGGATTTGCAGTATATGCAACCCCGACCACTGCCACCTATCTACGGGGGAATGTGAAAGTCCTAAAGAAAATATCTGAAGGTGAGCCTAACATAATTACAGAAATAAAAAGGGGAAATATACATATGGTCTTCAATACCCCAAAAAAAGGCAAAGCGGCAAACACAGATGGCTTCAAAATACGCCGGGCATGCCTGGAGCATAACATCCCGTGTATCACTTCCTTTGAAGCCTGTGAAGCACTCGTCGAGGCCATGAAAGCTGCAAAGGAGAAAAAAATAAGCGTAAAGAGGATAAATGAATATGGGGTTTGCGCAGCACAATAAAAAAGATTTAGCGATTGTCTTTTTGCTTGCTTTATGCGGAATTCTGATAGGATATATCGCTTTGTTGCCCCAAATAAGCTGCCACTGCAACACAACTGCAGAGGCACTGGTTTCTCCAAAGGCTCAAGATGATATAATAGAGTTCATCCGCTCTGCAAAAGAATCAATTGACATCCAAATGTATATCTTGACTTCCGAGGAAGTCATGCGGGAACTTGGCCTGGCTGCACAAAGAGGAGTTCAGGTGCGGATAATACTGGAGCCAAGGGTGGAGGATGCAAGAAAGCAAAGGGTGTTCTCTTTGCTTTCTGCTTCAGGCTGCCAAGTGAGGTGGGCAAGCCTCTCATACAAGCTTACGCACAGCAAAATGATAATAATTGACAAGAAAAAGGCAATTGTAGGGAGCATAAATCTTTCAAAAAGCGCCCTGACAGAAAACAGGGAAGTCGCTGTCAAAATTGAAGGCAAGCCTGTGGAGGAGCTGCTGAAGATTTTCGAAGAAGACTGGGAAAAGGCACTGGGAAGCTATTCCTGATTTCTTTTTGCATCTGAGAATTTGGCTTTTTTCTTTTTCTTTGTGGCTTTTTTGCGCTTTTTTTGCTCTTTCTTTTTGATTTCCTCAAGTTCTATTTTAACGGATTTTTCAAAGCTTTCCCTACCCATTTTTTCTATCTTTTGGCTTTCTTGGCTGATTTTCATCAAGCCCTCGGTTGAAACGATGGCACTTTTCAAAGAAAGCTTGGGGGTTTTTGGCACTTCGGGTTTTTGCTTTTCCTCTTTTTTTTCTAAAAATTCGTGCATAGTTGGATTTTGATGAAAAATATAAAAAGCGTATAAGTGCAAAGATGGCACGTGACTTTTAGGGCGCAAAAAGCGGAGTTGAATGGATGGAATGTAAAATAAAGCGGGCTCTTATTAGCGTATGGGACAAAAGCGGTCTTTTGCCATTTGCAAAGGGTCTTGCAAGCCTAGGAGCAACTATAATTTCAACAGGCGGAACCACAAAATACTTGAGGGAAAATGATGTTCCTACAATAGACGTATCTGAGGTTACTGGGTTTGCCGAGCTGTTTGATGGAAGGGTAAAAACGCTGCATCCAAAAATACATGGCGCTATTCTTTTCCAAAGGAAAAAAGAAGAGCATGTATTGCAAGCAAAGCAAAACAACATAGAGCCGATAGATTTGGTGGTAGTGAACCTTTACCCTTTTGAGCAGGTTGCAGGAAAGCAAGGTACACCGATGGACCGAGCAATTGAAATGATAGATATCGGCGGGCCTGCTTTGATTCGCGCTGCTGCGAAAAACTATGAGTATGTAACAGTCATAGTTGACCCTGCAGACTATCAGGAAGTCCTTGGGCTTATAAAAGATCATGGGGAGGTTCCGTTAGAAAAAAGAAGGCAGCTTGCAGTCAAAGCATTCTCAAGGACAAGCTCGTATGATGTGTCAATTTGCAGATACCTATCCTCCTTCCAGCCTGCTGATTTGTTCCCTGAGTTTTTGGAGATGCAATTTGTCAAAGTCTATCCTTTAAGGTATGGCGAAAACCCAAGCCAGCAAGCTGCAGCATACAGGATAATTGGCAAAAGCAGCATATGCGATTCCAGGATTTATTCTGGAAGCAAACCGATGAGCTACAACAATTTCTTGGATGCAGACACTGCTTTTGGGCTGATAAGGGAATTTAAAGACGAAATTGCAACAGTGATACTCAAACACAACAATCCCTGCGGTGGAGCGCAAGGAAAGACGCTGGTGGAAAGCTACCATCGCGCATATGCAGGAGACCCGCTTTCCGCTTTTGGCGGAGTAATTGCTTTTTCAAGGAAAGTTGATGTGGAGACTGCAAAGGCAATAGGCAACCGCTTTATAGAGGTGGTACTTGCTCCTGGCTATGAAGAGGAAGCAATAGAGATACTGAGGC
Organism: Candidatus Anstonellaceae archaeon; assembly: GCA_038887295.1. Lineage (GTDB taxonomy): Archaea > Micrarchaeota > Micrarchaeia > Anstonellales > Anstonellaceae > UBA10161. The sequence continues at coordinate 37,751 of JAWAKW010000002.1, forward strand.
AAAAGGAAAGCAGGAGGATAATGGATGTCTCAAACATTTGGGATGCAAGCCTGGAGCGGGCAGTCAACTTCAGGTATGTAACAGGTGGAATGCTTCTGCAAGGGAGAGACCCGGGCATTTATGACAAAAATGCAATAAAAATAGTCACAAAAAGGAAGCCCACTGAAGCTGAGCTTGAGGATGCTTATTTTGCAACTAAATTTTGCAAGCATACCAAATCCAATGCAATCTCAATAGCAAAAGACTTGCAGCTTATAGGGAATGGTGCTGGGCAAATGAGCAGAGTAGATGCTGCCATGATTGCCATCCAAAAGGCAAAAAGGTATGGATTTGACTTAAACGGCTCCACCGCTGCTTCGGATGCATTCTTCCCATTCCCGGACGGGATAGATGTGCTTGCGGCAGCAGGCGTGACTTGTATTGTGCAGCCTGGAGGCTCGATTAGAGACCAAGAAGTTATAGATGTTGCAGATCAGTATGGGATAAGTATGATATTCACCGGTAGAAGACACTTCAAACACTGATTGCATGAGATTGCCGACTGCATTATTTATAGGGAGATTTCAGCCTTTTCATAATGGCCATTTTCATGCGCTAAAATGGATAGCAAAACGAAGCTCAAAGATCATCGTGGCAATTGGAAGCGCACAGGAAGCATTCAAGCCTGCAAACCCATTTTCTGCAGCTGAAAGAAAAAGGATGATAGAAAAAGCCTTGGCAAGAAGCACCCTGAAAAAAAAGGTCACCATAAGGTTTCTTACTGACATAAATGACAATAACAAATGGGTTAAGCATGTAGACAAAAATCTCCCGAAATACGATGTAGTTTATTCAAACAACCCGCTGGTGCAAAAGCTGATGAGGAAAGCAGGCAAAAAAGTGAAGCCCATGCCCTTTTTTGAGAAGGAGAAGTTCAATGCCACTAAAATAAGAAGGATGATAATAAAGGGAATGGAATGGGAAGATATGGTTCCAAAAGGGGTATTCCTGTTTTTGGCTGAGATTGGGGCAAAAGAGAGGTTGAAGGCAATTGCAAATGAAAAAAGCGTCAGGCAAAGCAAGCAGAAGGGACTGCTGAAGAGATTGCCCTCCTAGCTGCCTCAATCCTTTCCTTTGGAGCAGAAGCTGGGAATGAAACTTCAAGTTTTCCGTCTTTTTCTGACACTGACGCTTCAAGCGAAAGGTATGAAAGGATGGATGCTATCTTTTTTTTGTCTTCAGAAATTACCTCTAAAACTTTAATCTTGTAAAGGAGAGATTCCCCTGCCATTGGATGATTAAAATCTACAATGACCCGCCCAGAACCAACGGATTTGATTCTTGCAAGTACGCCGTCCAAGGTCAAAACCATCCCTGGCTTTGGGTGAATTCCCTGTTTTGCAAAATCAGAATATGGCACAATGCGAACCAGCCCAGGCAGCCTATTCCCAAAGCCTTTTTCAGGCCTCACCAAAAAATTCTCCTCCTTTCCAAGCTGGGCTGCGCAAATTGCATCTTCTACGCCTTCCATCACGCTCCCAGACCCAAATAAAACCAGCTTTGGCCCGTACCTTGTGTCCTTTTGGTAAATTCCTGCCTGCTTTGCAACATTTTCATCTGTGGTCTCAAAAACTTCACCTGTCGAAACCAAAGAGCCGGTGTATTCCAGCAGCACCAAGTCCCCTTTCTTGACTTCGACCATTCAAGTCCACCTTTTTTAAATGTCTGCTTGCACAAAGGGCTTTAAATAATCAGGAGAGAGTTTTAAATTTGTAGTGGTGAATGGATGAAAAAAGAAACACTGTACAAACTATTTGCAGTCGGCTTGGTTGCTCTCTTTCTCATAGAAATGGCAGCCATAGGCTTGCTGACTGGCGGCAGAGGAGGGGAGGGAGAAGGCAGCAGAAATGGCAATTTAAGCTCTGCTTTTGGAGCAGTGGAAGGAAATCTAACTGTGCTGCGCTATGAGCCGTATTTGTTGGTTTCTGGCAGCCAGGAGCAAATAGAGCAGGCAAAAAAGAGGCTGACTGAAAAAAAATTTGCAACATATTCCACCAAGATGAATGAATTTACTGTAATCAGCTTGAACCGCTCCAGGGATGTGGTTGCAGCCGCAGAAGAGATTGAGGATTTGAATCTCACAGTGCTGGCAACAGCTACGCTGGCATTGCCTGAAATGGTAAAAGTCCGAAGTGAAAGCGGTGTTGTGGATGCAAAAGGGAGCACCTTCCAGATGCAGCTGAAGCCCATCTATCCTGAAGGTGCAAAGATATCTGCAAGTTTGGTAGCTCGGGTTGAACGAGGACAGGTGGTTGCAATAGGGTCGCTTATTTTCCTCCCCCAGGTGCTAACCGCAGAAGTGGACGGAAAGATAGAGAAGGTAAAAGAGAACTTTTGGATTGCTGAAATCCCTTGGGAGAGCCGCAATCTTGCAAAACAAATAGCAAAGCAGGAGGAAGTTGCCTTCAAGGAGAGGTCTTATCTTTTAGTCAAAAATGCAAGCTCTGAGCAGCTTGCGCAAGTCAGAAATTTCGAATACGTGACTGCAGTGCAGGAAGATACAATCAGTATAAGGAATGATTTTGCAGACAGGCAAAAAGCGATGGCTGATTTTTATGCTATTAATCTTGAGCCCATCTTTCCTTATTCTTCTGCGCAATTTCAAAGGGGCGAAAACGAAACCGGCTTTGAGCATGCACTAAAGCAGCAAAACATTACTTTCCAGCTTAAGAAGAAAACCAAGGCAGAAATTCTACTTCCTGGCAAAATCCGTGTTGGGGAGGAAGAATACATAAACACCAAATCAAAGATTGAATTGGAGATTGAGGCTGAGGATGCAGAAGAAATTAGGCTGTGGTTGCAGTTTGAGGCAGCTGGAAACAGAGTACAGCGGATAATTCAGGTGCAGCCTGCGGAAGAAGAAAAACAGAGTGCCAGCTGATAAATCTTTATAAAGGTCAATAGGATTTCTATTTTTGATATATGGCTTGCTGAAGGCTTAGCGGTGAAAGAATGAGCACTAAACCAAATCCAACAGATGCAAGAACATACTACCATCGCGGCAATACCTACTATGAAAAAGAAGATTATGAAAAAGCCATAGAAGCCTATAGCACTGCCATTATACTCAATCCGACTTTTTCTGAAGCATATTTCAATAGGGGGCTGTGCCACTATAACCTGAAAAACTTTGACAAGGCAATTGCAGATTACACTAAGGCAGCAGAGCTGGACCCCAAAAATCCCGTCATTTACAACAACCGAGGGGATGCGTATTACAGAAAGCAAGACTTCAATGCGGCAATAGAAGATTATGACAGGGCGCTTGCCATCAATCCAAAATACTTAAAGGCATATTACAACCGCGGCCTTGCCTATGCCTGCCTGCAGGATTATGAAAAGGCTGTTGAAGACTTTACCGAAGTAATCAAGCTTAACCCGAATTTTGCAGAAGCCTACCATGTAAGGGGCTTGGCCTACGATTATTTGAACCAGCTTGACAAAGCTATTGCAGACTACGACAAGGCAATTGAGCTGAACCCGCAATTCACCGAAGCAATAAATCACCGCGAATCCGCAAAAAGCAGGCTTGCTGGTGGCGGGGGGACACAGGCAGTTGGAGTGGATGGGCAGCAGCAAGGGATAAATGCAGCAAAGCTGCTCAGCAAGCCTTCAATAAAGTTTGATGCAGTTGCTGGAATGAAAAAAATGAAGGAAGAGATAAAGGAGGCAATAGTGTATCCCTTGATGAAGCCGGATTTGGCAAGGAAATACGGGAAGCTTGCTGGAGGAGGCATATTACTTTACGGCCCACCAGGCTGTGGGAAAACTTTCATAATGAAAGCTGCTGCAGGAGAGTGCCAGGCAAGTTTCATAAACGCAAAAATTTCAGATATACTGGACATGTATGTGGGCAATACTGAAAAGAATATACACAATGTCTTTGAGACTGCCCGCAAAAATGCACCATGCATAGTTTTCTTTGATGAAGTTGAAGCGCTTGGCGGAAGAAGGGAAGAGATGACGCAGTCCACTGCTTATATGAAAATGGCAGTAAACCAAATGCTTTACGAGATGGACGGCATAGAATCAAATAATGAAAATGTCCTTGTGGTGGGTGCAACCAACGCTCCGTGGGATGTGGACCCTGCGCTGAGAAGAAGCGGCAGGTTCGGCAAAACCATCTTTATACCTGAACCGGACTTCATATCCAGGGCAGAAATCCTCAAGCTTCACGTGAAAAAGGTGCCTGCAGCAAGTAACATAGCGTTTTACCGGCTGGCGCTTGCGACCATAGGCTATGCCTCAGCAGACCTGAAGGCAGTGGTGGAAGAGGCGGCTGCCATACCATGGAGGGAAGCGTTCCATACAGGAAAGCAAAGGCCGGTTACTACTGCAGACTTCATTGCAGCAATCAAAAAGAAGAAATCCTCGCTACCGCCTTGGTATGAACAGGCAAAGAAGCAAATTGGGCAGCAGGAGGAAAAGACTGTTGTGGATGGCAAAGAGCACATCAAGATAACAGAAAGCAAGCTTGCAAGCGCAGAAAAAGAGGCATTCAAGGATTTGCTTGATGTGATTAAGAGAAGGAATGAGCTTTGGTACAAGATATATGTTTGGATTGTTAGAAATATCGGACTTTATGTGCCGATACCATTCTGAGGTGCAGAAGATTGAATAGAGCACTTTTTGGCTTGCTTTTTTTCTTGCTGGCATCCGGCGCTGCAGCCTCTTCGTTTGCAGACAGGCTTGCGTCATTTGAAGAAGCTCTGGACGCAAAAGTATTTGTCCCAAATGCCACTTTTGCGAAAAGCCCGCAAAATATTACAATAAAGGCAATTGTGACCAATCCGTTCCCTGAAGCAATGCCGTTTTACATACTGAGGCAGATGCCACATGGCTGGGAAATAATCAAGCTGGGAGGGGCGATTCCGCCGTCTTCCACAATAAACCTCAATATTGAGGTGGAACTTTATTACCAAAAAGAAACCTTCCGCAAGACTAGATTTGCAATTGTAGGCAAGGGGCCGCAAGAGAGGCTTTACGGACACTATTTTGAAATAAAGGAAAACTGGAGCGCATACGAGAGGTCCATAAGAGATAAACTAGGGATGGCGCTGACGCTTTTCGTACCTTTGCTTGGGATATTGGTGGTGGTCTTGATTGCTTCCCTGGCAAGCATAGTGTACAAAATCCACCACCCAAGGGACTACCATATGAACATTTTGCTTTCAGCACCGCAAGAAGAGACTTTTGAGGAAAAAGTAGCAAATTTTGTAGTTCATCCGTTTTTCATGCTGGTAGAGATGGCAGTGATTGTGGTACTTGCGCTTGTCATGCTTGAAAGTATTGCGCAGCAGACAACAGAGGAAGACGCCATACAAATAATCATACTTTCTGGGGTGGGGGCATTTGTGCTCCCCCTCATATATTTTGCAGGCTCCTGGCTTCTTGAAAAGCATGAGGAAGGCAAACCGATAAGGTTCTTTGTTGCAATGTTTACATGGGGGATGCTTGCTGCATTTCTTTCACTTATAGCAAATTCGCTTCTGGTTGGCTGGCTTGGGGGGGAGGCAGCACACGTGCTGCTTGCAACCATACTAATTGCCCCGTTTGTTGAGGAAGTCCTCAAAGGGCTGGGCATTTTGCTTGCTTCTGGCCACAAGGAATACAACGACACCCTCACTGGGCTTTTGATGGGCTTCAGCTGCGGGATCGGGTTTGCATTCATAGAGAATTGGTTTTACTTTGCTGCAAAGATAAATCCATTTCACATAGGCTTGCAGGCATGGGGGATGATGATGGTATACCGCTCCTTCTTCAACACCATTGCCCATGGCTGCTTCACTGCAGCAGTCTCTGCGCCAATAGGCTACCTCAAAAGCATTCCTGGGCTGAGGAAGTTTGCCCGCTTGGCATTTGTGCCAGGCTTGTTTTTGGCAATAGTAATACATATCATCTTCAATCTTTCTGCATTGGCAGATAGTTTCGTAATTGCAAGCCAGCAAGTATCCTTCTTCATCTTTAACCCAATGCTAATAATAGTTCTTGTTGCAGTATTCTTCCTGGTGCTGGTGCTGGCTCTGATAGATGAGAAAAAAAGAAAGGTGGAAATGTCCGTTTTGAAGGCTATCAAAAGGTGAAAAAATGCAAAAAGGCCAAATCTCAACAGAAACCCTGGCAATTGTTGGGGTAATTTTGCTTTTGATGGTGCCTTTTATACTCTATGCCATAGGGAAATCCAACAATGCAAAGGAAGATTTTGCTGTGCAAAAGGCAGAATTTGCAGCACAGCGGCTTGCCCGGCTGGTGGACAGCATAGGCTATTTGGGAGGCTCAAGCGCAATTGTGGAGCAGGTTGAGGTGCCCCCTTATGTCAAGTCTCTAAACATAAGCGGGGGCGGGCATGACATAGTTTTCCAGATGGAAACCAGCAGTGGCAAAAAGGAGATAGTAAGGACCACAGCCTTCAATGTTACTGCCGAAGGCTTAGAAAGGGTCAAAAAGGAAGGGACATATTATTTTGAGATAAGAGCGCTTTCAAATTTCAGTGGCGGGGCGCAAGTTAAGATTACAGTTCGATAGCTAGCTCTTTCCCACTGCCTGGCTTGGAAAGCACGCTTTCCCCATCATAAGCAAGCATTCCGCGCAGATAGACCGCAACTATTTTCCCGTATACATGCTTGCCTTCAAATGGAGTCCAGTTGCATTTGGAAAGTCTGTTTTCTGCTGTGATTTTCCAGCTTTTTTTCATGTCCACGATCACAAGGTCTGCATCTTTACCCTCATGAATTTCTCCTTTTGAGGCCAAGCCGAAGGCAGCAGCAGGATTAAAGCAGCACATGGTGCATATTTGTGGAAGAGAAAGCCTGCCTTTTTTTGCAGCATCCAAAAGCAAGGGAAGCATTGTGCCAACCCCAGGGAAGCCCGGGGCGCCATTTTCCTTGTGCTCGACAAGATGGGGTGCGTGGTCAGTTGCAATGATTGTATCTTTGCCAATTGCTTCCCAGAGCCGAGCAACCTCCTTTCTGTCTCGCAAAGGTGGGTTGATTTTGCCAAGCTTGCCAAGCCGCTTTAGGTCAGAGGTTGAAAGGAACAGATGCGAGGGAGTAATTTCATAGGTTGCGTTTTTGTATTTCCTGCACAGATCCACTTCTTTTGCGGTGGTCAGGTGACAGATGTGGATTCGCCTTTTGACTTTTTCAGCTTCCTGCAGTGCAAATTTTGAGGCTATCCATGCTGCTTCTTTGTCTCGGATTTTCTCGTGCCTTTTGAAAGATTCTGCGCGCTTTGCGATTCTGTCTTGGTCTTCTGCATGCACACAGATTGGCTTTTTTGCTGGAAAAGTTCGGAAGTGGGCAATTGCGGCCTCCCTTGAGCAGAAAAGCTCAGAGCGGGTATCTGCAAGGAAAATTTTAAGCGAGGGCGCGCCGCTTGCAGCTGCCTCCTGCTGATTGTTTTCTGAAGCCCCAAAGCGAAGGAGGAAGTCGCACCTTGACTTTGAGGAGGCAATTTTTCTTTTTTGCTCATATGCGGCAATGGTAGTGGTAGGGGGGTTTCTGTAATTTGGCATGTCCATAACGCACGTGACTCCTCCTGCAAGCGCAGATGCGCTGCCAGTTGAAAAATCTTCTTTTGTAATGTCTTCTGGGTCACGGAAATGCACATGCGCATCAATTGCCCCCGGCAGTACAATTAAGCCGGACGCATCGAACACTTCGTCTGCCATCTGACTGCGCAGCCCTTTCCCTACCTTTGAAATTTTCCCATCATCGCCAACCAAGATATCTTCATTGCGCAGCCCGCTTTTTGCTACAACCAAGCCATTTTTGACAAGAAGCAAGCTCTCACCCACCAATATTAAAGCGGTACCTTCTTTCCGCTTTTGTCACGCCAAAATTTGCCAAAATCTAGATTGGATTTCAGCTCAGAAAACCAAAACATCGGCCCATCCCAGCACACCAGCTTATCTCCACAGCAGCAATGCCCACAAATACCTATGCCGCATTTCATGTATCTTTCAAGCAAAAGCTGCGCAGGCACCCCTTGCTTTTCTGATTCCTCTGCAACTGCCTGCATCATTTTTTCAGGACCGCAAGTGTAAACGACATCAAATGAAGATTGTGCAAATGCTTTTTTCATGCCCTCAAGCACATTCCCTTTTATGCCGGCAGAGCCGTCATCAGTAGTGAATATGGTTTTGCAGGAAGCAGGCTTTAGAAGTAAATCTTTTGACCTTGCGCCGCACACCGCAACTGTTTGGATTTTCCTTTTTTTGGCTTCATTTGCAAGAAAGCGCAGAGGCGCAAAACCGTAGCCTCCACCTACCAGTAAAATCCTTTTCCCTTCCAGCTCAAATCCCCTCCCATAAGGGCCGCGCACCCATATGTAGTCGCCTTTTTTGAGGCTGCCAAGCGCCCTGCTGAATGGGCCGCACATCCCGACTGTGATTTGCGCTGGTGTAGCTCCTGAAAGGCTGTAAGGCTTCTCATCGCCTGCGCTAGGAAGCCAAACCATCAGAAATTGACCTGGGGCTGCGTGTGGGAAAGAAGTAGATAAAGTCAGAGTAACCACGCTTGGGTTTTCTTTTTCCACTTTTACAATTTTTGCCCGCTGGGGAAGCATAAAATCACTCTATCAGCTTAAGCTCTGAGAGGCTTTTGTAGCCGTTTTGCAGCATGAACTGCTTCATTTCTTTTGCAATTTCCCTGAATGCATTTTTCCTCAGCACCACCGCAGTGCCAATGCCTACTGCAGTGGCTCCTGCCATAATCATCTCTATAGCATCCAGCCCGCAAGAAACCCCGCCTGTGCCAATTATCGGGACGTTCGGGCCGACTGCTTTGCGGATGTTGTATACTGCCTTCAGCGCAATTGGCTTGATTGCAGGACCTGAAACCCCTCCAAATCTATTGTGCAGCACTGCTTTTCTAGCATACACATCAATATACATCCCTCCAACAGTGTTTATAGCAGTGATGCAGTCTGCGCCGGCTTGGATGCACTCAAAAGCAATTTCGCCTATGTTTGGCACATCTGCAGAAAGCTTGACTGAAAAAGGAAGCTTTGTTGCCTTTCGGACAGCCTTAGTTACAAGGACTGCATCTTGCACACAGCTTGAAAACATCTTTCCCCCGCCTTCAATATTTGGGCAGGATGCATCCACCTCAATCATTGCGGGATTTGCCTGCGATATCCTTTTTGCAACCTCTGCAAACTCTTCAACCGAAAAGCCAACTATGCTTGCAATTACAGGCACACCTGCCTTTTTTACTGCAAGCTTGATTTCATTAATTTCCTCGTCCACTCCCGGATTGGACAGCCCTATTGCATTCAGCCAAACCTCTTTGCTGTTGACCACGGTTGGGTTTGCATGGCCCTCTCGAGGAAAAAGAGAGCATGACTTGGAGGTTACTGCCCCCGCCCCCTCCTTTGCAGCCCGAACAAGAAGGTCTGCGCTGTTGCCCCTTATGCCTGAAGCCAAAATCAGCGGGTTTTTCAGGCTCATGCCGCAGAAAGAAACCTCCAGCATATATTCCCCAGCAAAAAAGTATTCCTGCCAAAAATTATAAAGGCTCAGCTGACTCTTTCCGTTTTCCGATTTTCTTGTCCTTTTCTTTGAGCACTAATAAGTGGAGCTCATCTATAACCTTTTCAAGCGCATGCTCTATACTGAAATCCGAGCCCGAAGTGTTGAAAGATTTCTTTGGGGTTTGAAGCTTTGCCCGCACCAAAAAACCTGAGCCTTCCTGCTTTACATGGAAAGCAAGCGAAGTGATTGAGATGCTTTTTTCTAATTTTTTGATTAGGCGCTCGCCTTGGCTTACGAACAAATCCTGAGCATCCTTGTGCGAAAAAGGCAGGCCGGAAACAAACACCTTGGAAGCCTCCTGGGATTCCAGAACTGAATGCAAGATGTCTTTGGCTGTGATGATTCCACGCGGATAGCCTCCTTCGGAAACCACCAATGCCGCCACATGCTTGTCCAGCATCTGCTTCACTGCGGCGGCAAGAGTAGCAGATTCGCAGATAGTTTCAACCTCTGTTTTCATATAAGAGGACACCGGCATGTCTTCCAAGCTTTCTTTTTTTCCGCTCAAGTAAAACTGCTCTGCTTGCTTTGGCTTTGCCACGTGGACTGCAAGGTCAAAAACAGAAAGAATCCCAGCCACCTTGCCTTCCTTGGTGATTACCAGGCGGCGGATGTTGTGCTTGCGAAGCTCACTTCGTGCCTGGCCAATTGTAGAGCTTATATCAATTGTTGCAACCGGAAAAGTCATTACGTCCTTCACTCTCTTTTGCGAAAGCACCTTTTCGGACAAAAGCTCGGAGAGGATAGTTCTGCGCGTTACTGCCCCCTCTATTTTGTTTCCGCTTATTACTGGGATTGCTTTGAATCTTCCTGCAAAAAATGCCTTGCAGGCATCAGCAAGAGTAGACTTTGGAGAAAGCACGGGTGTTTTTTCAGCAAGCTTTTCGCATTTCTCCTTTGAAAAATCTACTGAATAGTGCCTGATGGTGCGCTCGTCAATCATGCCGATGTATTTTTTATTTTTCACCACCACCACGGGCAGCCCGGTCCTAGAAATTTCAGTTATGGCTTTTGACACAGGCTCAGAAGCATCAAGAACGCTTACGTGTTCGGTTTTCATTCCCACCACCAACATGCTAGCTTCAAATCTTAAGCAATAAAATGGTTACCTGCTTAGCTGAAGCCCCCCATCAAATCACGCAACCTATCTAAATAATCCTGATAGCCAACCCATCTGCTGCCAATAAACTGGTACAAATCTGAATCAGAAATCACTGTCATAATTTTGTTTGCTGAGTTGCAGCTTTCTGGTGTGCAAAGGCTAAATAAGCTAGAGGAGAGAGTGCTTTCAATGACTCCAAGGAAGTTGCCTTTTTGCGGCTCAAACACTTTTGCACCATACAAAAGGTGCATGCTGCTTGAATTAATTTCTTTATCAGAGAGGGCAACTGTGCAATGGCCAATGTATTGGTTTTGCGGGTAGCAGACCACATAAGGGTAAAGATTTCCCAGTTTGCCTGCCTTAAGCTTGCGCGCGTTGGGGACATACCAATAGGAAGTGTGCGGATTTTGCTGAATGTAGCTTTCTTTTGGGTAAATGTAAAAAATGCCATTTTCTGCAGGTTGCCACATTACAATCTCCAAATCTGGATTTTGGTTTTTGACGGAATTTAGCGCTGCCTTAAAAACCAAAGAATAATCCTCGCAGTCACCCCAGCCAGTATCTATGGTTTGCTTGATACTTTGAAGGAAATCTTCCTTGCCGCTTGAAGCCTCGTCTTTCCTGTAGTGGAGAGCAAACGTTGAATGCTCCATAAGATAGCTCATGCAGCCCAAATTAAGCTCACCGTTGTCAACACAGTCATTAAGCACCCTTTCAATATACTTGTCTGCTTTCCAGCTGTAGTTTTTAGGGAAAGCTGAATTTTCGCGGAACCACTGAATTGAATCTGAGATCCTTTTTTCAAGCGCCTCAAGTTCCTCGATGAGCTGCCTTGCTTTTTCCTTTTGGCTTTCAGCCAACTTTTTTTGCGCCTCAAGCTCCTCTTGGAGGGCTGAAAGCTGCTGCTGCTTTTGGGAAAGGTTGGAGCGCAGCTGGAGGATAGCAAGGTTTGCCTCATGAAGCTGCTTGTCTTTTGCGACAAGCTCCTGCTGGGCTGCTTCAAATTTCAAAATAAGTTTGGTATGGTTGGCTTTAAGTTCCCCTATCTCAGAAAGCGCATGCTCATATTTGCTAGAAAGGTCAGAAAGCTTGCCTGAAAAATCAAGATAAACCCAGACTAGCGCCAAAAAAAGCAAAAACGACACCACGTATGGAATTTTTGCAAGCACAACGGAATTATTCGGCGAGACTTTAAAAGAGTTATTCTGAAGAACACAACTATGCAGAAATTGAAGCTTCGCTTTTTTGGAACCAATGGCTGGTATAGCACAAAAACTGGAAGCACTGTTTGCGCTGCTTTAGATTACGGGGAAGGACTGATTGTGCTTGACGCAGGGGAAGGGCTGTATAAATTGGCAGAGCAAAAAATCCGTGCAAAAAAAGTGGACTTGTTTTTGTCGCATTTCCATTTGGACCATATTTTCGGGCTGCATCTGCTTCCGCGCCTTGCTTCTGCAAAAAGGATCGAAATATTCGGCCAGCCCGGCACCATAAAAGTGCTGGACAAAATCATAGACCACCCATTTACTGCATCAAGCTCAGACCTCAAAGGCATAGGGCTGCAAATCAGAATCCATGAGCTTGCTGAAGGGAGGCATGAGATTTCTGCACGCAAATATTTGGTGGAGGCCGCACCTCTCAAGCATGCCGACACCTCATTTGGCTTCCGCTTTGAAATTGCAGGGAGAATAATCTCATATTGCACAGATACAGGACCATGCGAAAATCTGGTCCGCCTTGCAAAGCAAGCAGATGTGCTAATCACAGAGTGCGGGATGCTGCCAGGGGAAAGGACCGATGGCTCCTGGCCGCACCTGCCTCCTGAGGCAGCAGCGCACGCTGCAAAAAAGGCAGACTGCAAAAAGCTTATATTGACCCATTTTGCTGCCCACCTTTACAAAGATGCAAAAAGCAGAAAAGCGGCGCAAGAAAGCGCAAGAAAAATATTCCCAGCCACTTTTGCCGCATATGACGGCATGGAAATTGAGATATGACTAAACTTCGATTATCTTTGAAGCTGCTCTTTTGAGGCGGTTCATCACTGCAAGCCCCAACCCTTGCTCTGCTGTCCCTTCTGCGAGGATTACCTTTACTTTAAGCTGGTCAAATTTGCGAAGCAAGCCAAAAAGGCTTTGGGCAACCTCCCTGTTTGTCCTGCCTGCAAAAAGAACAGTTGCGCCTTCAACTGCAAAGCGCTTGGAGACTGCAAGCACTCCGACTTTCTTTTTTGAAAGCTTTGTTGCAAGCTCCATGATTTTTTGCCGTGCCCTGCGGCGCTTGCCCACGACCAAAATCAGCTTTGCTTTTGGCGCATAATGCTTGTACGCAGTACCTGGGGACTTTACCTTTAGGCTTTCTGCAACCTTGTCCTTCCCAAGCACTTGCACTGCACCCAGCACTTTATTGAGGGATTCAAGCGGAATGCCACCGGGGCGAAGCAGTGCTGGTGGGCTAACCGTGACGTCCACCACACTTGACTCCACACCTATTGTGGTCTCTCCAGCATCAATTATTGCATCTATTTTTCCGCCGAGGTCTGAAAGTACATGGGAAGCACAGGTGGGGCTGGGCCTTCCAAACAAGTTTGCAGAGGGCGCTGCAATCGGGGTTTTAGAGATTTTGATAAGCAAATTGGCAATTGGGTGGCTGGGCATCCTTATTGCAACTGTTTCCAGCCCTGCTGTTGTAATATATGGGACCGCTTGGCTTTTTTTCATAATTAAGGTGAGTGGGCCTGGCCAAAATTTGGCAATAAGCTTTTTTGCATAAGGCGGGATTTCTTTCACAAGTTTTTTCACATCTTTTTTGCTTGCAATATGTACAATCAGCGGGTCATCGCTTGGCCTTCTTTTTGCCTGAAATATTTTTTTTACTGCGGATGGATTGAGCGCATCTGCTCCCAGCCCATAAACTGTTTCAGT
>JAWAKW010000003.1:0-40223 GCA_038887295.1 Candidatus Anstonellaceae archaeon
GCCGCCTACACTTGGGCAAGCAAAAAGATTCATAAATGAGGTGTAATATGCCAGTCCCAAAGAATCGCTCCAGATCGGTAAGGAAAATTTTCAGGCGCGCTCCAAAAAAAGGAGTGGTGATACATTATAAAAGGCGCAAAAAGGGCAAAAAGCACCACTGCGCAATCTGCAGCCGCGTCCTTCAGGCGGTCTGCTCTGACCCATCCCTTCCACCATCCAGCAGGGCGCCAAACAGAAAGTTCGGCGGGCAGCTTTGTAGCGCCTGCTCCAGCAGAGTTTTGGTGCTCCGCAACAGATTAAAAGAAGGTGCGATCAAGCTAGAAGAAATCGAGGTAAGGCTTTTGCCTTATGTGAAGCAGTAAAGTATATGCAGTGCATCACAGTGGTATAAATGAAGATCTGCATCTCCGGCCTTTCAGGAAGCGGGAAGAACACGGTTGGCTTGCTTGTGGCAAAAAAGCTTGGCATGAAGCTTGTCAACCCTACTTTCAAAACCCTTGCAAAAAAATCAAAAATCAGCCTTATGGAATTTCACAAAAAAGCAGAGCAAAACAGTAGCATAGACAAAAATTTCGACAAAGCTTTAATAAAGCAGGCAAAAGGAAACTGCATAGTTACCACCTGGCTTGGTCCATGGATGATAAAAGATGCAGACTTGAAAATCTGGCTAAATGCATCAGCAGCTGCAAGAGCGCAAAGAATATCACAAAGGGACGGCATGACTCCTGAAGAGGCACAGCAGCATATAAGTCAAAGAGATGAAAGCAACAGGCAAAGATACCTGAGAATATACGGAATAGATATTTACGATCATTCTGGTTTCGATTTGGTGATTAACACAGAAAAATTCCACCCGAAGCAATCAGCAGAGATAATCTGCTGTGCTGCAAAGGCAAAGGGATTTAAAAAAGGCGCATCTAAGCAAAAGAAGCGGTGATTTTTATGGCAGCAATTCAGGTTGGAAGAGTTTGCATTAAGACAAAAGGAAGGGACGCTGGTCAAAAGGTAGTGGTCACAAAAATAATAGATAAAAATTTTGTGATGATACGTTCGCAGGCACGCAAGAAAAAGCCAGAGAGAAAATGTTCGGTCCTCCACCTTGAGCCTACCGAAACAACCGTCAGCATAAACTAATATTTTTATCTAGAAAAAGTATTTTATGCAAGAACATCAGATCCTTCTCGCCTTTTCTTTTCTTATCCTTCTTATTCCTTCCATTACTTTTCTTCTCAATTCAAATGGCTTATTATGGGATCTGCCTGGTCATATTGCTGAAGTGAAAGTATTCCAACAACTTTTTCCAAATATTTATGGCTGGAATCATTATTTTCTCTTCGGATATCCTATCTATCTATACCCCCCAGGATCGCGCTTGATTGCTATTCCTTTTTCATACTTTATCGGTGCAGAAAATGCTGTTAAACTATTGCTTGCTATCTTTTGTGTTGGAATACCTTTCTCTATATACCTCTTCCTGTCTAATCGCTGGATGGATAAAACTCCTGCAGCCTATGTAACATTTCTAATCTCGCTCTTTATGGTAACGATTAACTCTCCTTTTTCATTAACTCTCTATTCTGCATATTTTGTTGGTTTATATGCAAATTTTGTTGCTGTGTTTTTTTTCTTTTTATCTCTTGCATATCTTCATTCAGATTGGCGGCTTTGTGGTCTTTTTGGAGCCCTAACTCTACTGTCTAATCTTGTAGCAGGGCTTTCTCTTTTTATTTTTCTTACAGCCTTATTCTTGTCGAGAGATAAAATATTTAATGATCTGAATGGTTTTATCTTGTCTTGCCTTATTATTTCTGGTCTTAGTGCATTTTGGCTTTTACCTTTTTTTTATGAAAGCTTCCTCTCTGGTTTTGGAGGAGCAGTATTTGAAACAGATCTTAATATTTCAAACATCACAGAGAAATTTTTCATATCTTTACTAGGTCTTTTGATCAGTCTATTTTATTTTTATCTCTTATCTTTAAAAACATCAAACTACCCATATCTTTTTATCGGTTTATTTTGTGTAATTCTGATTTTAGATATTTTAGTAACCATTACCGCCTCATATCCTCTTCTTGTTCTTCCTTCATCGATTCTATTTCTTTCTTCTCCATTTATAGCCATTCTATCTTTTTCAGAGTATAAATCATTTGTTAAGTTTCTTTCACTTGTTTTTATATTGTTTTTTTCTCTTCAATGTTTATGGGTAATTGTTTTTTCATCTTCTTCAATTGCAAGCCTAATATATTTGCACACTTATCGTATTTTGTCCTTTATAGAAGTGTTTCACTTTATTCCAGTTGGAATAGCAATACATAAATTTTTTGGCCAGCAATTCAGTTTTAATCAGCGAATACTAGCTATATTATTATTTCCATTAATTTTTGTTTTTTTTCATCTCTTACATTTTTCACAATATACTCTACATTCCCTACAATATATTCTCATCCGCATGAGGCTGCCCACACATACAATTTTCCACACATTAATGCTTCTGGTAGAACATTGATCTATGATGGCCAATTAATTCCTTATCCTCATAGTGCCTCCTTTGAATATTTCCGATCAAATAATAAGCCTATAATCTCAGGCCTTTTTGTTGAGATTGCTCCATTATCTGCTATTTCATTTGCATTCATGAAAAATGCATTACATGCAAGTCCTTTTACGTGGGGAAACATTGGAAGTATTAACATGGGGGTTTTCGAAGAGGAAGATTACACTCACGCCCTCTTTTTCTATTCAAATCTCTTATGGGTAACCGATATAATATTAGCACCAAATGCGTATAATTTCCAATACTTTCCTTTTAATCAAAGTGCTCTTTCTTCTCCAAACATTTTTAGCTTCTTTAATAATACTCAAGAACTCTACTTTATCAAAGAGAAGTTAGGTCAACCAAGAACGTTCAATGTGAATAATGTAACTTTTTGGCACTATCATATTGGTAGTTTCCAATATGCAGAACCAGTCTCCACAATGTTTGTCTGTACAAATAATTGGCAGTATTTTGTTATTGATTGGTTCAAAAAAGGAGAAAGAATGATTTACTATGATTCATGTTCGCCAGAATTTTTCATTCAACCGTCTCCCACAGACACTGTTTTTCTAATCAATAAATCCTTAAACACGATCCGTCTTTACATCAATTCATCTAATATAATTCCTGTCTTAATAAAAGAGACTTGGCATCCTAATTGGAAAGCATTCCAAGATGATCAAAAACTTAAAGTTTATCGTGCTACGCCTGGATTTATGATGATTTTTGCCAAAGGTGAGGTCACTCTAAAATACACAATTAGTGATATTCAAATTTTATCGGCATGTATCAGTATTCTTAGCCTTCTTTTTTTATTTGTATCTTTCTTCTCTAAGCCAAAACATAATCAAGCTGAGAAACATATCAATTAACATCTCAAGACTAAATTTACTCCCTTTTGTTTCTTGCCATTTGATAGGTGCCTCGAGTATTTTAAATCCCCTTTTCTTGAATTTATAAATTAGTTCTATGTCAAATAGCCATCCCACCACTTTCATATCATCAATAATACTATCTAGTGCTTTTTTCTTCATTACTTTTAATCCACATTGTGTGTCTTTTATACCGAATCTGAATAATGTTTCACTAAGACAATTAAATATTCTAGAAAGAATTTTTCTTTTTAGTGATATCCTTACTCTTGCTCCCTTAATATAGCGTGATCCAATTACCATATCCACCTCTTTTTTCCTTTTTAGTATTTTTACTAATCTCTCAAATTCTTTGTAGAGAGCAGGTTGGTCAGCATCGCAAAATCCAACTATTTCTCCCTTCGCATTTTTGAATCCCTCAATAATGGCTTTCCCTTTTCCAAGCCTAAATGGATACGATAGAACCTTTATCGGTTTTCTGCTTTTTTTAGCGATCTCAGCAGTTTTGTCTTTCCCATCACATATCATGATTATTTCATACAGGTTTCCAAGTTTTGCAAGAGTTGGAAGTGTCTTTTTTATTCTTTTTTCTTCATTATAAGCAGGTATAACTAAACTAAACTTAACCTTTCTCACATACAGTTATCTCTCATAAAGCTTTAATATGTACAAGCAGACACCTTTATTATGTTACGTTCAAAAACGTCTTCGTTTATGAATAACACATGCCTTCTAGGGCAACTTTTGGACTGTTCATTTGTAATTATAGACAAGCCGAGGGGCCCTTCCAGCCATGAGGTTTCGGCGTGGGTCAGAAAGATCTTGGGAATAAACAAAAGCGGTCACAGCGGAACGCTGGACCCTCAAGTTTCAGGGGTTTTGCCAGTCGCCCTTGGAAAAGCAACCAAACTCCTTTCCTATATGACAGGCAAAGATAAAACCTATGTCTGCCTAATGCGCACAGGCACAAAGCCAACTGAAAAGGAAGTTCGCAGTGTATTTGAAAAGTTTGTAGGAGAGATAGTGCAAACTCCTCCGAAAGAATCTGCAGTTGCAAAAAAGCCGCGCAAACGCAAGGTTTATTATATTAAGCCTCTCCAAATACGCTCCAGCGACGTGCTTTTCGAAGTGCACTGCCAAGCGGGCACATATATTCGTGTGCTGGTGGAGGATTTTGCTCCGTATTTTGGCGGGGCAAAGATGCTGGAGCTGCGAAGGACAGCTGTGGGCTCTATAACAGAAGCCTCCGCCCACACCCTTCATGAGCTTTCTGATGCAGCTTGGCTGGCAAAAGAAAAGCATGATGAGAGCAGGATCCGCAGCATGCTCATCCCTGCGGACGAAGCGCTTGCGCTTCCGAGAATAGTCCTTAGGGACTCTGCCATTGAGGCAGTCTGCGCCGGGGCGCCGTTGTATGCGCCTGGGGTCGAGGGGCACGACGTGAGTTTCACGCGCGGCTCGCTGGTCGCACTGATAAGCAAAAAAGGGGAACTTGTCGGCGTGGCCTGTGCCCAGATGTCTTCCTCAGAGCTTACAGTCACCAAAACTGGCGTTGCGGCTGTCCCTAAAAGGATTTTCATGCAAAGAGGAGTTTACCCAAAAGGTTGGTGATTTGAAATTGCCGGGATCGCATAACCTGGTAGTGCGCACGCCTGGAGAGCGTGTGGTCGAAAGGCCGTATGGGTTCAGGCTGTGCTTGGAGTTTTTTGAATCCAAGCAGCGCCGCCAAAAAATCCCATTCCCGGCGCTTTAAAGGTGAAGAAATATGAAAGATAAGCAAGGAAAAAGAGAGCGGCCAGAGGGCCAAGCTGATACTCGAAGAGGTCAGCCTCAGGCAGGAAAGCCGCAGCAAAAGCCGATGGTTTCTCCTTCCGGAAAAGAAATAAAAGGCGTGGTCCGGATCGCAGGAAAAGATGTAAAAGGGAATCTTCCACTATGGCGTGCTCTTACATCCATCAAAGGCATCGGAATAAACCTAAGTCAAGTTATATCTTCCAAGGCTTATGGAGTTTTGGGCATAAACGAAAATACATTAGTAGGTGAGCTTTCAGAAGAGCAAGTATCTAAGCTTGAGCATATCATTCACAATCCACTCGAATACGGAATCCCCTCTTGGATGCTTAATAGAAGAAAAGACATTATGACTGGGAAAGATATGCACGTAGTTGGAGCTGACCTGGTTTATGCAGTCAAGCAGGATATAGACCATGAAAAGGAAGCATATACTTGGAGAGGTTTCAGGCATACATATGGTCAAAAAGTCAGAGGCCAGCACACCCGCAGCACGGGAAGGACTGGCATGACTGTTGGAGTGATTCGCAAATCAACTCTTGCAAAAGCAGGCAGCGCAGCGGCAGCTCAAACAGGCGCGGCTGCCCAAGAGAAGAGCGCAGCCAAGCCTTCGCCTGCAAAGAAACAAGAAGCAGCAAAGAAGTGATAGTATGGGAGACCCTCGCAAGTTCAAAAATAAGTACGAAAGCCCAAAGAAAATTTGGGACGCCCAAAGGATACGCACTGAAAGCAGGCTAAAGCGTATCTACGGATTGAAAAATAGCCGCGAAGTTTGGGTAACCCTTCACCTTCTCAAAAGGGCAAGAAGGAATGCTATGAAGTATCTGTCTTTAGGTGAGGAAGGCGAGAAAAAAGCATCCTCGCTGATAAAGAAGTTGGCAAAGCTTGGAATAGTTTCAGAAAATGCGAAGCTGGATGATATCCTTTCGCTTTCAGTTGAAAACTTCCTTGACCGACGGCTCCAAACAATTGTTTTCAAGAAGGGCTTGGCTCGCACTATAAAACAGGCTCGCCAACTGATTACACATGGCTTTATTGCAATTAATGGAAAGAAAGTAACTGTGCCGTCCTATATGGTTTCTTCTGCTGAAGAAAAGCAAATAGGCTACTACAAGCCTATTGACCTTTCTGTCCCAGAAAACAAGCAGCCAAAAGCTGAGGCTGCATAATGGTGATTCATGTGGCAAATGAAGAGCAGGAAAGGAAAAAGACAGAAAATAGATTGCCGGCTGAAGAAAGTCAATCATCTGCATCCGGGCAGCAAAAAGAAGCGGCAGCACAGCAACAACAACCACCGCAACAGCAACAATCACATCGCCAGCAAAGGTGGGCAATCTGCCATGTTTATTCCTCCAAGAATGACACCATCATTACAGTTACTGACTTGTCCGGTGCCGAGACCATCGCCAAGGCTTCAGGCGGGATGATGGTTAAGGCCGATAGGGAAGAAGGCAAACCATATGCAGCAATGCAGGCAGCAGCAAAAGTTGCAAATGAGATCAAAAATCGCGGCATTACAGGCTTGCACATCAGAATCCGAGCGCCAGGCGGGCACAAATCCAAGACCCCTGGTGCAGGAGCCCAGGCAGTGGTGCGTTCACTTGCAAGGATGGGCCTTAAAATTGGAAAAATCGAAGATGTTACACCTATACCAACCGACACCACAAAAAGGCCCGGTGGCAGAAGAGGAAGGCGCGTATAATCGGTGGTCGTATGATGATCGAAATAGAATTAGAAAAAGATAACAGAATCAACTTTATTCTTTCAGGAAGTTCGGTGCATTTTGCCAACCTAATCAGGCGCTTTGGAATAAGCCAAGTGAAAGTCTTTGCAATAGACACAGTTACTTTCTACGAAAATAGCTCTGCGCTGTTTGACGAGTATATTGCACACCGCATAGGGCAGATTCCGATTCTTTCTGATTCAGGCAAAGAAAATGATGAAATAGGTTTTACGCTTGAAGCATCTGGACCTACAACAGTGTATTCTAAGGAACTGAAAAGCACAGATTCAAAAGTGAAGGTTGCAATTGGAGACATCCCGCTTGTGAAGCTGCTTGACGGCCAAAGCATAAGGTTGGAAGCAAAAGCCAGGATGGGCTGCGGCAAGAAGCATGCAAAATTCCAGCCTGGCCTGCTTTCATACGAGATTCTTGCTCCAGATAAATTTCGCTTTAAAGTGGAATCATTCTTTCAGCTGGAACCAAGAGAATTACTTGCAAGGACTGCAGATTTAATCATCCAAAAATGTGATGAGTTGGAAAAGAAGCTTGAAGAGGTGAAGTCTGTAAAAGAAAAGTAATATGTGGGGGTGGCAGAGCCTGGTCAAATGCGCCAGCTTGAGGGGCTGGTGCCTTTAGGGCTGCGAGGGTTCAAATCCCTTCCCCCACATTTTGTGGTGTTGGCTATGAAAAGACCAAAATTTTCAGAGAAAAACTTGAAGATTGTTGCTGAGATGCCTGCCGAGGCACGCAAAGCCAAGTTCTGGAAGAGGGTGCTCAATCTGCTTTCTTCTCCTTCGCGCTCAAAAAAAGGAGTCAATTTAAGCAAAATTTCTGAATATGCAAAAGAAGGTTCAGTGGTAGTTGTACCTGACAAGGTTTTGGGAACAGGAAGGCTAACCAAAAAAATTGCGATTGCAGCAGCTTCATTTTCAGCCTCTGCAAAAAAGGCAATCGAAGAGGCAGGAGGGAAAATTCTTTCAATTGCTCAAGCTGCAAAACAGAGTCCTTCTGGAAAGGACCACGTAATAATCAAATAGGGTGAAAAGATGGTTGTTGTTGATGCGCAGGATGCAATCGTGGGGCGGCTTGGCGCAGCAGTAAGCAAAATGTTGCTTGCAGGCAAAGAGGTTACTATTGTGAATGCAGAGAAAGCGTTGATGAAAGGCTCTCTTCTTGTAGCAAAGGAAAAATATCTTTCGCGCAGAAGCCAAAAAGACAAGCGAAAACCAGAACATTCACCTGTCTGGCCACGGGTTCCACACCTTCTTCTGCGACGCATAATCCGAGGTATGCTTCCTTGGGATTCAAAAAGAGGGAGAGAAGCCTACAAAAGACTCAAAGTAGTCTCTTCAACACCAGAAAATCTGAAGGGCTCTGCCCAAAAGATTCCTCAGACAATTTCGCCAGACAAACAAGGGGCTTTCACTCTTGAGACTTTGTGCAGGCACCTTGGTTATCAAGGAAGAAGAAATCTTTAATGGTGGTTCTTTATGGCAGTTGCAAAAAAGAAAAAGAAAGCAAAAAAAGAAGAAAAGCCTCAAGTTTACAGAGGTAAAAGAAAAGAAAGCATTGCAAGGGCATCTATCAAGCCAGGCAAAGGGGTTGTTAGGATCAATAGCATAAACCTGAATGCAATTGACAACAAATATGTGCAGGCAATCATTTCAGAGCCTCTCAGGTTTGCCCCACAACTTGCTTCAAAAGTAGATATTTCAGTGAATGTGTTTGGAGGGGGCCAGATGGGGCAAGCGCAGGCTTGCCGCGTTGCAATTGCACGTGCGCTTTGTGGTTTTTCAGGAGACGCAGAGCTTAAGGCAAAAATGCTTGAATACGATCGGTTTTTGCTTGCAGAGGATTCAAGGAGAATTGAGCCTAAAAAGTACAAAGGCCCAAAGGCTCGCGCACGATTTCAAAAGTCATACAGGTGAGGTGTATTAGATGTATTTCCCAGTCAGATGCTTCAGCTGTGGCGCAGTGATCGGTCATCTTTATGAGAAATACTCTGAAAAGGTAAAAAACGGGGAGGATCCTGCAAAAACTTTGGATGGGCTTGGCATTGAGCGCTACTGTTGTCGCAGGATGTTCCTTTCGCACGTTGACGCAATGGAAAAGATTGCACGCTACAAGCGCTACTGAGACCTGCAAAAGTTGTAAAAATTTTGCTGGCCTGTTTCTAGCATGAAAGCAACCCAGGCCCACCTGATTGATTGCGATGACAAGCCATACGGCGCCGAAAAGCTGACGAAAACAAACCTCGAAGAAGAGCTGGAACATGCCTATTGCCACAAATGCCTTTCTCCAGAACTAAAAATCACAAAGATCATCCAAATCGAATGCAAAAACTGTGGCAGAAAACGCCTCATGACAATCAAATCAGATAAAAGCAAAAGATAAGCTAATTCCAGTTTTTTCTGCATTATCTCCATCTTCATCTTTTATATATTTTTTTGCATACGTTGGTTGCTTGAAGCCCGGCAAGGCTTTGGAAGCTTTTGCCGGCGCACTTTGGAAGGTGGAAGATTTTTAATTGCCTTTCGACAAATAAGGGGCCATGGGGTAACCTGGCTATCCTGCCAGCTTGGGGTGCTGGTGATTCGAGTGGGTCTTGGCATTTTGCCGGATTCCGAAAATTCAAATCTCGATGGCCCCATTTATGCGCAAGCGGTTGCGCTGAGAGTGGTGTGAAAGTGCCTGCAGCCCTCCGCAAAAAGGTGAAAATATGGATAGTCTGCTGATAAAGCAAGAAGCCTATCTTGAGGCTGGCATACATATCGGAACCAAACTTAAGACTGTAGATATGAGGCAATTCATATACAAAATGAGAAACGACGGCCTTTATGTGCTTGATTTGCGCAAAATTGACGAAAGGTTGCGACTTGCAGCCAAAATGCTTGGTAGATATGAGCCCGAAGAGATACTAGTCGTTGCCTCAAGAACTTACTCTGGTAATGCCGCCTCTGTATTCTCTGCCCTTACGGGAATAAAGGTGTTTCAAGGTAGGTTTATACCTGGTCTGTTCACCAATGTTGCAAGAGAGGACTTTGTTGAGCCGAAATTGCTTTTAGTGTGCGACCCGAAAGGTGAAAAACAAGCAGTAATCGAGGCAGGCAAAGTCGGCATCCCAATAATCGGTCTTTGCGATACTGACAATGTGACTATGTTTATCGACTGGGTCGTTCCATGCAACAATAAGGGGCGGCGTTCGCTAGCCCTTATCTTCTATCTTTTGGCTCGGGAGTACTTGATGGCAAAAAACAAGATCGGCTCTTATGATGAATTTACCACTCCGCTTTCTGCATTTGAGTCAGAAAAGCAAAAAGAATCTTCCCTACAAGAGCCGCAAGAAGCTTCCAACCAGCCGGAAGCGCAAACTGAAGTGCAGCAGCAAACCATGGCTCAAGCTGAAGAAGAACAAAAAAAGCCAAAAAAAGCAAAAAAGAAAAGCTAGCCTCCTAATATGTCCTCGCAATAATCTTTATCCGAGCCAGGGCTTATCATATCACACAGACTCGCATTTGAACTCTTTATTGCAGCTTCCCTAAAGCACTTATCTTTCCATTCTTGGTTTTCTACAAAATAGCAATCAGAAGCCAGTGGACCATACTCTGAAAATATGCTGAGTGAATAGCATTCCCTTTTCAGCTGGCCAGTAGAAAGCGGGTTGCAAAGCGATGGCATCCTATTTTCCTTTGCGGATTTGTAATAGCATGATATCCTTGCAGTAGATTCAATTACATTTTTGCACACTGAGCTATCGCTTGTGCTTATGGCATAATTTATCAGGCATTCATCCCTCTTTTCCTCACGGGAAGCCTTCATGCATATTGTGCTGTCCTTCTTTTTTGCAGCAAAATAAAAGTAGCAGCCATCCCTGTAACTGGTTCCCGCAGTTATGAGGTCGCAAGCTTCAATTCTGTCAAGCTCCTCTGCTGATTTTTGTACGCACCAATCCTTTATTGCCGCCAAGCTTGCCTGTGTGCAAACAGAGGGGTCTTGCTTGATGACTGCAAGGCAGAAGTACCTTTCTCTCTCCTCCTTCATCGCATAGCAGGCGGCCTGGTCAGAGGTGTTCCTTGCATATGCCAGAAGGCAGGCAAAATCTCCTTGACATTCCATATAATCTTTCTTTTCAAGCGCAAAGCAGAGAGGTCTTTCCTCCACATTAAGCAGCATACAATGAGGCAAAATCTGCTCAAGGCATGAGGCCCTCTTTTTGGCGTCTTCTATCCTCAAGCAGATCTTTTCATCTTTTAGTTTTTTGGCGTTCTCTGTCAGGCAAATTTCTCTGAGCTCTTTTTGAAGTACTTTTTCACAGTACTGCATACTCTCGTTTGCAAACATACTATAGCAAACATCGGTCTTGTCTACAGAATATATTTGCTTGCACCACTCTGGATTTTTCTCTTTTGCGGCAAGTTCAAGGTAACAGCCGTCCTTCTGCACAATATTGCCTGTGCATATCTCTTCTACCTTTGTCTGATTTTGGATTTTTGTCTCGTTAGCAGGCATTATCTGTGGCTGTTCGCTTACTTGCAGCTGGGTCTGTTGTTGCACGCAGCCAAAAGCAAGGAAAAGGACTACCAGCAGAATGATATCCTTCATCTTTCTCACCAAAGAGGATTAGAATGCATTGTTTTTAATGTATTCCCTTCAGATTATTTTTGCGGAGATGGCAGAGCCTGGTCAAATGCGCAGGGCTTAGGACCCTGTGCCCTAGTGGCTGCGGGGGTTCAATTATAGCAGAACAAATCCTCCTCTCCGCACTTTTTTAAAAAATATTCGGCAGTATTGTTACAGCATCAGACATCCTCATAAGTAAAAACTCAAAAATATCTCTTTTCATAACCAACATTTTCCAAGCGGAACTTTTATTATTTCATTTGGTGAAATTCACCTGATTACTATGTTCGTTTTCCAGCTCCAAGCGCATAAAAAGAAAGAAAACGAAGAGCAGACTGCAATGCAGAGGCAATTTCTCCAATCTTCTTTTCTTGAGCAGGCGCCAATTTTTTCGGATTCAAAAGACTTTGAAGGCTCACTTTCTGTTATCGAGAAATCTTTCCGCAAGCACGGCATAGCTGATTTTATCACCACTTTAACTCCAGGTGCTCAAAATGCAATTTATGCAGCATCATTTGCATGGGGATATGAAAATGCCGCTCGCTACGTAAGAGGTGCAATGAAATTGAGCGAAGTCCAAAACGCACAAAGCATAGAAGAAAAAAGCAAAGCAGTGCTTGAAAATATACAAAAACAGGCTTCGCAAGAAAAGGAAGTGGATATCTCCCCGATAATTTGGAGTTTTTACAATGAGGATATGAAAGAAACCCAAGTAGAAACCTCCCGCTCCCAATCATTTACTGAAAAAGAAAAAATGAAGCAGCAAATTACCATGCCTCAAGACAGCCACCAAGCAATTGCAAGTGGGATCATGCAAAACTCTCTTACTCCGCTTATTTTGTATTGCGCAGCTCAGGAGGCAACTGCTGAAGCCAATAAGAGGGAAGAGCTTGCCAGGCTGCTTTTCACGCAGGCTCAGCAGCTTGAAATTAAAGGGCAAAAAGAAAGTGATCCAGAGCAAATAGTGCTCAAGCACAAGGAAGAAATTTTGCAGCAGCTTAAGGTTACTGAAAACCAAATACAGCAAACCATCAAGATGATTGAAAAAACAAAAGAAGAGGATCAAGAGCGATTGAAGCAAATCCTGCAAAAGCACCTGCCTCTTCTGCTTTCCCTTGAGCTAATCCATGGCCAAAAGAAGCTGCGGAAAGCCGCGCTCAAGCGCCAGCTCCAAAAATGGCTGGCTTTCTGTTCCTCAGCCTCGTCCAGGCTTTCCAGCCTGCCATTGGGCAAGCTGATAAAGCTGGTATCTTTAGCAAAACTTTTCAGGTAATTTTATGTTGACTGGCTCAGACAATTTGATAATACAGCTTTCCTTTTTCATTGTGCTGGCTCTACTTGGAACAATTTTTTCAGAAAGATTCAAGCAACCTTATGTAGTTGGGCTTTTGATTCTTGGCTCTATTGCCGGTCCACACGTGCTTGGTTTGGTAAAAGATGAGACCATTATTTCTCTTTTTTCAGAACTCGGTGCAATCCTTCTTCTTTTTACAGTTGGGATAGAGTTTTCGGTTTCACGCATTTTTAAGTCAGGCCTCAGAGCGTCATTCGTAACTTTATTCAAAATGGCTTTCCTTTTTGCGGCCGGATATGAAATTGCATTATATTTCGGATTGGATTTCACTTCTGCGCTCTTTTTAGGCGCAATGATTTCAATCACAAGCACTGCTTTGTTTTACAAAATAACCAGCGAAAAAGGATTGTCAAAAAATAAGCTTATGCCACTTCTTTTCTCAATGCTGATTGTTGAAGATTTGGTGGCAGTTGCAGCCCTTACATTCTTTTCTTCTCTTTCATTTGGAAGAGAAGTCCCTACTATAGAAGACAAAATTTTTTCCGTTCTAGTTTCTTTTGGCTTGCTTGGGGCATTTTACATAGTATTTAGAAAGCCTGCAGCTAATGCAATCACAAGGCTTACTCAATCGTTCAATATGGAGCTTATGATCTTTCTTTCATTTTCACTTTGTATGGGTATGGCCCTTCTTGCCCAACTTTTTGGGCTTTCAGCATCGGTAGGTGCATTTTTGGCAGGCAGCATAGTTTCATCTGTACCACATTCGCACAGAATAGAAAAGTCAATAAAGCCGTTGCTTCTAACTTTTGCCACCCTTTTCTTCCTTTCATTAGGCATGCAAGTTAATCCTATTCTTATACTTGAAAATCTTACTTTAGCTATGGTATTTGTCGCAGCTTTTGTAATCGTTTGTTTCTTTTCAGTTCTTTGGCTTCTTTTTGCAACAGGGTCCAGCTCAAAAAGTTCGCTTTTTGGCGCAAGCGCAATGCTAGTGCTTGGTGAATTTTCACTTATAATTGCATCAATCGCCCCCGAATATTCCCGTTCTGTGCTGATTGCAGTTGGTTCATTTGGAGTAATCTCAACGGCAATCATTTCTTCAATACTTCTTGATCGGCAAAAAGAAATCTTGCAATTTGGTCTAAAAAATATGCCGTTTTTCCTCCAGAAATCTTCAGTTTCCATCTCAAGATATCTTTCAGGCCTTATTCGAGATTTTTCACCTCACGGGGTCTTTTGGCGTTCTGCACAGACTTGCTGGAGCTGCATCAGAAACAGAGTAGGGTGGATAGCGTTGATGATATTTTTGATGGTAGTTTTGAGGTCTGCAACAACTTCTCTTCTTCAGGAAGGATATGCGCAAGAAGCGATTTTGTTGAGGTCGGCATTTCTTGTTTTGGGGTTGCTCTTTCTTTCATATCTTGCTTATGGGATATTCCGTGACTTGAAACCATTACTTGATTTGCTCTCATCAACGATTGCACGGCACAAAAAGAACGCTACCCTCGAAAGTAAAATTTTGCGTGATTTAGCAGCTATTATTTTTCTCCTTGCTTTGGCAGCCTTGATAAGTCAAGTAGTCGCAGGCATCGGTCTTCCGTCAATATTTGGGGTTGCTGACGACATAGCAATCCTTTTTGCTCTGATTCTTGTCTGGGATCTTCTTCAAAATGCAATTGCTTTAGGAAAGCAAAAAGCCATTTTCTGATTCTTTGCCATCAAGCCAACAAAAAGAAAGCCCCCGGCGAGAATTGAACTCGCTACCTGTTGTTTTCTTGCGAATGGATACAAGACAACCGCTCTACCGATGAGCTACAGGGGCTTATATTTTCTTGTCGGGCATATTGTTTTAAACCTTAATCGAAAGAATGCTTGGCAAGGTGAATACAATGGGAAAGTTTCCTGAAGCAGACGCAGTCATTTCGAATATTTTCATCTGTCGCAAGTGCAAGGCAAGAAATAAGAGAAATGTTGAAAAGTGCAGAAAATGCGGCTCTATTTATCTGAGGCCAAAAAGGAAAGACATCCGAGTCAAGAAGTAGTGATGCTATGGATGATGAAAAAGGCGAAGTTGTCTTTACTGCAAAGTACAAGGATTGGATGGTGATCAAAAAACTTTCTATTGACTCAAACACCAAGCCACAAGAAGTTGCCGCGATACTTGCTTCAATAGAATCTACACTCTCGAGGAAGAGCTATCAGTTTTCAGGCATAAACCAAGCCCAAATAGAAGCTCTTGCAGCCAAGCTTGTCAAAGGCAAGCGCAAAAGCTTCGCTTCACTTGCGGAAGTTTTTTCCTCTCTTAAGCCATCAGAATTTAAAGAGCAGCTGCTTGCTTGTTGCCCGACAGAAAAGCATTTGCCAATCGCTGAAAACTACCTTGTAAAAGTGGTGCTGGATATGCTTGGCTTCAAAACCAATCTCGATCCAGAGACACTGCAGGAAGTTTATCCAGAACTCAAAATCCCAAAGCCAAAGGGGAATTTTGGAAAAAAGGCGTAATTTGGATGTTGGCTCTGAGAAACCTTTATAAAATAATCTAATATAATAACTCCGCTTCGGCTTGAGTTTGGCTGACGTTGTATCAGTCGGCAAACAGAGGTGAATTGCAATGGCAGAAAAGGAACATTTGAATTTGATTTTCATAGGGCACGTCGACCACGGCAAATCCACTACCGTGGGGCGCATTCTTTACGAGACGGGCGCCCTCTCGGAGCAGCAGCTGCGCAAGCTTAAGGAAGAAGCAGAAAAGCTGGGCAAGGCAACCTTTGAATTCGCATTTACCATGGACACCCTCAAAGAAGAAAGGGAAAGAGGAGTTACCATAGATCTTTCGCACAAGGAGTTCCAAACTCAAAAATACTACTTCACCATTATCGACGCACCGGGCCACCGGGACTTCGTCAAAAACATGATTACCGGGGCCTCTCAGGCAGATGCAGCAGTACTGGTCTGCTCTGCAAAAGAAGGCGTGCAGGCTCAAACCAAGGAGCACGCATTCTTGGCAAAGGTGCTTGGAGTCAATCAGCTTATCGTTGCAATAAACAAGATGGATGCAGTAAACTACGACCATGTAAAGTTCGATGAGACAAAAATGGCGCTTTCCAACCTACTGAAGAACATCGGATACAAAATCGAAAATATCCCATTCGTGCCAATCTCTGGTTATGCAGGCGCCAACATCAAAGAAAGAAGCAAGGAGATGCCATGGTATTCCGGGCCAACCTTGCTTGAGTGCTTTGACAAGCTCGTTCCTCCACCAAAGCCGATTGACAAGCCGCTCAGATTGCCGATTCAGGACGTCTTCTCAATTACCGGGCACGGCACTGTGCCAGTCGGCAGAGTAGAAACAGGCGTTCTTAAGGTAAATGACACAGTAATTTTCATGCCTTCTGGCGCAAAAGGCGAGGTGAAAAGCATTGAGATGCACCACCAGCCTCTCCAGCAGGCAATACCTGGAGACAACATTGGATTTAACGTAAAGAACGTGGACAAGAAAGACATCAGGCGTGGTGAAGTAGTAGGCCCAGTCAACAACCCGCCAAAAGTGGCTGCAGAATTCACAGCCCAGATTGTGGTGCTTGACCACCCAACTGCCATCGGCAAGGGCTACACCCCTGTCTTCCACGTGCACACTGCCCAAGTCGCATGCACTATAACTGACATTCTTGAAAAGAAAGACCCAAAGACAGGACAGGTAATCCAGAAGAACCCAGACTTCATTAAATCTGGTGATGTGGCTGTGGTGAAGGTCAAGCCGCTCAAGCCGGTGGTGATTGAAAAGTTCCAGGATTTCCCGCCGCTCGGAAGATTTGCTATCCGTGACATGGGGCAAACAGTCGCGGCAGGAGTGGTTCTTGATGTGGTTCCTAAAGCATAAGTTCTTTTGTTTTTTTGATTGCGGCATCCGGTTCGAACGAACCGGAGCCGAAAGGTGAATAGATGGGAAAGGCAAGGATCAAGTTAATAGGCAAAACACCAAAAGACCTTGACGAGGTCTGCAAGCAAATAATCGAAATCGCCAAGCAAACAGGGGTAGAGATACGTGGTCCTGTGCCTCTTCCTACCCGCAGGCTGGTGGTGGTCACGCGAAGAAGCCCTTGTGGTGATGGATCTGACACTTATGAGCATTGGGAGATGCGCATCCATAAGCGAATTATTGACGTTGCTGGGGACGAACGCACATTAAGGCAAATAATGAGGGTGCGAGTCCCAGAAAATGTGCAAGTCAAAATTTCATTAGAATAAAATTACACGTTTTTTTATGAGATACCACTTTTTAAATATTTTGCATATTTATTTTACTAGGTGGTACTATGGCTGAAATGCAAAACAAACAAAACAACCAGACATTCTCCAAAAAGATATCCAATGTTCTACAGATATTCAAACGGAAAGAAGTTCTTAAGGAGGACACAATAAATGCAGAAAAAGCAAGAGCAATTGCAGATTCGATTTCCCTATCTGTCAAAATTCTGAAAGATGCAGACGTACCATATTTTCCTTTACTATTTATACTGCCAGAGTTTTCAAAGGAAGACAAAAGGTTCCTTGAAGCCTACAACATGAAAATTTCAGCCACAACAGGATTTGTTGACATGTCAAAATCGCAATATTTTCTTCCTCTTCTTATCACCAGCTGGGAAGCAGAAGTGATAGAATCCAACATAAAAGCATATTTGGCAATTCATATTGCAAGCAAAAATCCATTCCAAGACCAATCAAATGATGAAGGCGGAGTTATCCTAGCGTTTCGCCAAAGAGTTACTCCATTCCTTCCTAAGATGGTCCCTCTAAGTCCATTCTATTTCATTACAGAAAAAGTTTATGTTCCAGTGCAGGAAGTAGAGGCGCTTGCAGCTCGGCTTGTAAAATTGGAGCCAGCGCTGTCTCCTTCGTATGTGCTTGAAAGTGCGGGCATCTTTGTCTCAAGCTTTATAGAATACAAAAAGGAATTGCAGGCAAGAAATATCGACCTCAAAAATCTTACTGAAAAAACAAAAGAGTTTAACTCAATAGACATTTTATCCAGATATTTATTGGTTTAGCTTTGCCCAAGAATTCTTTTTTTAATTCTTCTTTCTTTTATTTAAGGCAGTGCCGACGTGGCAGAACCTGGTAATGCGCCAGACTTGAGACTGCGAAAGCAGGAAATCTGGTGCCCTTTTGGGCTTAGGAGTTCAAATCTCCTCGTCGGCGCTCTACTGTTCATTTCAAATAAATAGAAAAAGAAGTGAATCAAAAATTTGAAAGAAGTTTTTAGTGTTTAGGGATTTTCAATTTCCACATCGCCGTTTACAACTACTTGGCATGCAAGACGCTGATTTGGCTTTGCCCCAAAACCCTCCAAGGTCGCCTTTTCGTTGTCTGTCTTTTCGGAAAGGTTTTCCATTCCTTTGTTCACATTTATAAGGCAGGAAACGCATACTCCTGCTTTGCATGAGAACGCAATGCTTGCCCCGTTATCCTCTGCAATTTGAACAAGAGGAGTTCCGGGGGGGACTTCAACTTGAATATTGTCTGATTTAAAAGTTACTTTTGCCATCCAGTATCACCTGTCTCGCTTCTATTCTTCTGGTAAAATTTATATTACTCTCTGAAGATTTTTCGTCAATCCTCAAATATTATAAATGGATTTTTCATTTTCATAGTGGTGGTCTTGATGGCATCAAATCTGCCCAGCAGCTTTTTGCGCGGCGGAGGCGCGTCGTCTTATACTCCTCCCTCCCAAAAGTCTTACACTGCTTCTTCATCCGAAGCTGATGCTTCTGCATCTCAAAAGCAAGACAATTCCGGCTTGGCCTTGATTTTAGCAGGAATTGCACTCCTTCTGTCTTTGGCAAGCTTTTATCTTTCTTTTTTTGCAGAAAAGCCGCTTTCGGAGTACCAAAAGCAGCAGCTGCTTGGAATTGCCGATGATTTGCGCTCCCTCCAAAACCGCGAAATTCGAATGACTGCCCCGACGCAGACCTATGTGCGCATCAACAAGACCTATCCTATTGGCGACATGTTTCCAGAATCATTTGATGTGCCGCTGGAGTTTACCATTCCAATCAGCACACAGCTTGTCGGGGTAAGCGCAGCAGGGCACCCC
This sequence comes from Candidatus Anstonellaceae archaeon, assembly GCA_038887295.1. Classification (GTDB taxonomy): domain Archaea; phylum Micrarchaeota; class Micrarchaeia; order Anstonellales; family Anstonellaceae; genus UBA10161. The sequence goes on from JAWAKW010000003.1 coordinate 18,931, forward strand.
GTTGTTTTTAGGGTAGAAGAATCTGTCCCAGTCAAGACCAAGGTCAGAATCAACGGTTCCAAAGCTTTCGCCGGGCATAATATCACATTGAACAAAGAGCTGCCCATGGAGGCGGTGTGGTCTTCCGAGATAAGGGTCCGCGCTGCATATGGGCAAGACCTCAATGATATAATAGATAGGCTGGAAGCGCTTGCAAAAAAATAGCCTATTTTGCAGACAAAATCTTTGCAACCCCAAAACTTCCGTCAAACTTTTTTTCCACTTTTTTTATCATGATCGGCCTGCTAAAAAACGGGGCGTTTACTACAAAAGTCTCCCCCTCGCCACCTTCCAAGTGCGGGCTTATTTTTAGCCTGGAGGTCTTGGCATACTCTACAAATTGTGCATCAAATTTCTTCCCAAGAAAGCTTTCATCCAATCCCTCAGCAGCCACTGCTACAATGTACGCCTCCAAATACTTACACTGCTCCTCCAAAAGCTTTTCACCCTTCCTCCAAATAGGCGAAAAGCTGGGTATCCCCAACTCATGTGCGATTCTATCTATCCTTTCCTTTTGGTATTCTGACTCAATTGCCCCGCAGGCAACAGCATCTGCTTTGATTTTTGCAAGAGCCGCTTTAAGCGCTGCAAGCTCTCCTTCCTCTGTCTTTTTATTTGGCTGAACAAAAGTGATTTTCAAGCCCATCCTTTTTGCTTGCAGTCTGCACCACTTTATATTCGGAAAGTGAAACATAGTCGAATATTCTGCAGGAACGACTGACAGGAGTTCCACATCAAAGCCTGCCTGCTGACACAAAAATGCAGCAAAAACAGAATCTTTTCCACCAGAAAATAGGGTCGCCACCTTCATGGTTCTTTAAGCGCAATTTGCTTTTTAAACACTTAAATTAAATTTTGAAGTCTAGGGCGTGTAGCTCAGCGGTAGAGCGCGTCGTTCGCAACGACGAGGCCAGGGGTTCGAATCCCCTCTCGTCCACTAAAGATAAGAAATTGCATCCAGCTCTATCACTTTCTTTTCTTCTTCTGGCGGTTTTGGCTGAACGTACGGGTTCTTCAGCCCAGTAATGATGGCAGCGCATGTTACTGTGTCGCCCAATGACGGGTCTAGCCTAGCCCCTATTTTGACATCTGCATTCAGGTCAAAGCTTTCAGATATTTTCTCCCCGATTTGTATCCCTTCACCAAGGGTAAGCTGCGGCCCTCCGCTTATGTGCAAAAGCGCACCCTTAGCTCCTTCCGTGGAAATGTCAAGCAAAGGTTGCTCCAATGTATTTCTTACCACTTGGTCGATTCTGTCTGGGCCTTTTCCTTCGCCCATAGAAAGTAGCGCAAACCCTCCGTTTTCCATTACTGATTTGACGTCTGCAAAATCTATGTTCATAAGCGAGGGAAGCATAATGGTGTCTGCAATACCGGTTATTGCCTTGCTTGTTATCGCATCTGCTAAATTAAATGCTTCGTTTATTGGCAAATTCGGCACATATTTTGCAAGCCGGTCATTTTCAATCGCAATCACGGTGTCGGAGTGAGCTGCAAGGCGCTGCAGACCCCACAAAGCCTTCTGCATCCTTGCCCTCTCAAGCCTGAATGGCATGGTCACAACAGATACAACAATTGCGCCCTGCTCCTTTGCAATTTGTGCAATTACGGGGGATGCACCGGTGCCTGTTCCGCCGCCCATGCCTGCGCAAACAAACACGAGCTCTTTATCAGAGAGTACCTCACGAAGCTTTTCTTTTGAGACTTCAGCGCATTTTTCTGCAACCTCAGGAAATCCGCCTGCGCCAAGCCCTTTGGTGATGGTTGAGCCTATTAGCACTCTTTTGTGTGCTTGCACTATTTTCAGATGGAGTTGATCAGTGTTTATGGCAATTGTTTGGGCAGAGCGTATACCATTTTTTGTCATGCGGTCTACAGTATTGCAGCCGCCTCCTCCGACTCCAACGACTGCAATTCGTATATTCTCGTTTGAAATCAATTCCTCGCCCCGAGAACCTACCGCATTTTCAAACATATTTCCAACCCCCATAATCTTTATTTACTCCCATTTTGTGCAGCTTGCGCTAGGAGTTTTTCTCACATTTTTCGTCGATAACTCGCTGCACATCCTGGTCGCCTACTCAACATACGCTAATTAGATTTAAATAGATTACGAATTTCCAAAACGCGCGCGTTCTTAAAAAAAGATAAAAAGGCGCAAAGCAGCGGGGTTGGAAGCGCGCTTTGCGCCCTAGTTGCAAAAAATTGTCCGCCTAGCCGATTATCTCTATGTCGGAGTAAGAGACTTCCTTCTTTGGTTCATCGGCAGATGCCCCAAAGACATTTGCGCCTTTCACACCAGTCACTATGGCGACAATCTCAAGCTTGCCGTCATAGCCAGGTATGAGCCTTGCGCCCCACTTTACATTTGCCTGCGGATCCATCTTCTCAGTAATTATCTCCCCTGCTTTGATGGCATCCCCAAGAGTGAGGTCGGCTCCGCCTGAAATGTGAATAAGCGCACCGTTTGCACCTTCATAGTCAACGTCCAGCAGCTTGTTCTTAAGCACACCTTCTGCTGCTCCGCGGACTTTGTCAGTGCCTTTCCCTTCTCCTACTGCAATGAAGCCGACTCCTCCCCCCTGCACAATAGAGCGGACATCTGCAAAATCAATGTTAATTAATGATGGCTGTGTAATTGTCCAGACTAATCCACCGACTGCCTTTGCAAGAATCTCGTCTGCTACTGCAAAAGCCTCATTCATCGGGAGGTTTGGAACAAGTTTCACCAGCCTGTTATTGTCAAGCACTATTACAGAATCGACGTGCTTGCGAAGCTTTGCAATACCTTCGTCTGCCTTTGCCCGCCTTGCGCGCTCGAGGTTGAACGGATAGGTCACCATGGCAACTACGATAGCACCTTGCTCCTTTGCAATCTCTGCAATGACGGGTGCTGCTCCAGTGCCTGTGCCTCCGCCCATACCTGCGCAAATAAAGCACAAGTGGGCCCCTTCAAGCTCCTTTTCTATCAGTGGTCTGTCAATTTCTGCGGCCTTTGCACCAGTTTCTGGGTATCCGCCTGCGCCAAGCCCTTTGGTAATAGTCTTACCAATCAGGATTTTCTTGGCTTTCTCGTGAATCATATTGAGGTGCTGCCTGTCGGTATTCACCGCAATTAGCTCGCACCCCTTGACTCCAGAGCGAATAAGGCGGTTTATGGTGTTGTTTCCGCCGCCGCCTACTCCAACCGTCACAATCTTAATCTGGTCTGAGCCAAAATTTTCTGTCTGAGCTGGCTCTTGCTCTCCTAGCACGGACTTCACAAGGCTGTCCATACTGATCGCCACTCCAAAATTCGACTTGCAAATATTTAAATGTTTCCAGCAGGCTCCAGAAATCCGCAAAGCTGTGCAAGTATTAAATATTGTTTGGCAGTTATGCAAACATGTTCTCCGAGCTTTTGCTGCTTGTCTTGTTCCTTGCGCTTCTTTCAAAATCTGCAAGCATCGTAGTTGAGAATGCAGAAAAGCTTTCGGTATTCTTCGGGATAAGCACGCTCACAATTGGGATGCTGCTGGTTGCAGTTTCAACTTCCCTTCCAGAGCTTGCAGTTTCTATTGCATCATCTAGCGCAAAGGAAAGCTCGATTGCAGCAGGCAATGTTTTCGGTTCAAACATTACCAACATTCTCCTTCTTTTAGGAATTGCTGCATTCCTTTACGGTTTTCAGGTCCCAAAAGAAAACATGCAAGATATAGCCCTTGTTTTGCTAACTACTACAATAATTTCTGCATACATCCTTTTGCATTCTGAAATTAGCGGGACTGCCCTTGGTTTTATTGAAGGTGTTATCCTCATCTTAGTCTTCTTGTGGTATGCAAACAGGATGCTTAAGCAGAAAAAATTCACTTCTCATCACACAAGCGGCGAGAGGATGAGCCGCCAAGAGGGTCTGAAGGCGTTCATATTTTTTAGTGTCGGAATTTTAGGCGTATTAATAAGTTCAAATTTAGTCGTCGATTCAGCTGTTAGCTTGGCAGAGGTAGCTAGTTTGGCAAAAAGTTTCGTAGGGGCAACAATCATTGCTGTTGGGACTTCTCTTCCCGAAATTTCCATCGGTCTGCAGGCAATAAAGCGAAAGCAATACGGGCTTGCAATAGGGGATGCAATTGGAGCCAACATGTCCACCATGACCCTTGCGCTCGGGGCAGCCTCAGTTGTGTTTCCCGTAACAGTGCAGCTGAGCATCTTTATCGTTGCACTGATTTTTGCAATAGTTGCCAATTTCATCTTTCTTTATTTTGCACTTTCAAATAGAGTTTTTACAAGAACGCGCGGCCTGATAATGATGGTGCTTTATTTCCTTTACCTCTTCACAATCTTCACGCTGCAGCTCCGTGAAGTTTTGTAGTTTGCAGCGGCTTTAGAAAGTGTGAAAGCCTGCTTTATCTTGCGATAATCACTATTTTTTCATCTTGCATCTCGACGCTTATGCTGAACTTGGAGGTTTTAAGAAGCTCAAGGAAAATACCGCAGAAATCAAAGTCATCTGGGTTGGTGATAGTGATTCTAAATCCTCCATATACTCCTTCCACATTTCCATTTTTTCCTGTCAAATCGCGTATTCTGTTTTCAAGGTATTCATCTTGGCTTGAAAGTTTGCGGACAGCTTTCCTAAAGTTAATGAAGTTCTCAGCTTTGCATTCTTCGCAAGCCTGGAGCTCTGAGATTACAAGTTCTCTTATTGTGGTGCTTGGCACTTGATCCTTTCCTTTGAGCTTTTTTGCAACTTTTTGCGCAATTCTTTTTGCATGCTTCTTCTCACCACTTCTTATGAGTGCAGCCTCAATTTTTTTCGGATCAAAGTCTTGCAGCCTGCCATCCCTCTTTATTACCTTCATGTCTATCCCTCTCATATCAAATATTGCAAGTATATCATAACAAGGGCAACTATTACTGTTGGGACTGTGACTTTTATCCCTGCATTAAGCCATTCGAAAAAGGAAACCCTCGGCAAACCCCTCTTTTCCAAGATTCCAAGGGCAATTATGTTTGCGGTGCTCCCAATCATAGTCAGATTCCCAAACAAAGTTGCCCCAAAAAGCAAAGACCACCAAAGATATGTCCCAGCAATCGGCGTACTTTGCAAGTCATGAACCAGCGGAATGAAGACAGCAACTGCAAGCACGTTGTCCAATGCTGCCGAAAGCAAGCCAGAAATCACCATAATCGCAGCTGCGGCAAGACTCCTGTCCGAGCCAAACATCGAGGAAAAAGCTTTTGCAGCAATCTCCATTACTCCGGACTGCTCCAATGCACCAACCGAAGCAAAAAGAAGCATAAAGAAAAATAGCGTCCACCAATCTATCTTTGTTTCAACAAAGTGGCGCGCTTCCCTCCTTTCAGCAAGCAGCGCTACGCCTCCTGCGCCAAGTGCAACACCAAGAAGCATAGCATTCTTTTCAAGCCCTAATGCATCTTCCAGCTGGGTATGGAGCACCAAGGCCCCAAACACAACCAAGAAGAATAGGCCGGTTATAGTCTTGTTTCCAAATACATGGCCTTCGAAGATGTCCCCTATTGCAATCTCGCGCGAACGGTCTGCAAATTCGTGAATCTCTTTGCGGAAAATGAAAAAAACAGTGATAAACATCACAATAAAAGCAAATAATGCAATTATCGTTGCATGCTCCAAAAAATCTATAAATGAAAGCTTTGCACTCAACGCAATCATGACTCCAACTGGATTTCCTATTGCAGTTGCACTGCTTCCAATATTCGTTGCAAAAACAGTCATCATCACAAAAGGTATGGGATTGACCCTCAATCTTGCACACAGCGAAAGCACAATCGACAGCATGAAAAGTATCGAAGTTACCTCATCAACTATTGCAGCAAAAAAAGCAGAAAAAAACAGAATTACGAATACAAGGCGTAAGCCTCCACCACCTATATATTTCATAACTCTGAAGATCAAATATTCAAAGAAAGCCCTCTTTTCCAAGTATCCAATAAAAAGCATCATGCCCGCAAGAAAAAGAATAATATTCAAAGAAGAAAACTCTATGAATTTTTCAATTCCAAGTAGGCCAGAGCTTATCAGTACAAAAGATCCAATTAGTGCAAAAGCAAGCCGTATATCCCAAAAGAGCACAGTGCCAAGCACGAGCCCAAGCACAAGTGCAGTTGCTATGGTCTGCTTGATGTTCAAGCCCAGCCCGACATTAAGAACTAAAGATGAAACAAGCAAAGCAACAATATAGACAATCGCTTTTTTTGCATTTGACGCATCAGATGAAAGCATATGTTGGCTTTGTTGCCTAATCTTTTAAATTATTTTACCTTCCAGTCAGGGATACTAACTAGCGATTTTGTCAGAACAATTTTCAAAAACTCCATGTCAAGATATCTTTGTTTTATCATATCAACCAGCATAGCATCATTCAATTATATCATATTGTTTGGGGCGCTTTATCCTCCTGCCATATCTTGCTTGTTTCTGCATCAAAAACAAAGAATAGATTATTTCATTCAACAATTATCTCTTTTTTTGCAACAATGTCCAAAGCAAGAGGCACGTCCAGCTTTGCCACTACAAACCAACCAACCTTGTGCCCATGTGAATCAAAATGTTTGATGGTGGGCAGCGAATTATTCGGGATGTCAAACTCTACGCTATATTTTGCACTTTCGTATAAACGTTCGCCATCCAGCTTTTTAGTTTGCTTATAAGCCACTTTCTCAATTATGGAAGTCCTCTCTCTCATGTGCGTCTGATGAGGAATCCCCAACTCTTTTTCCTCCATACGATCAAACACATGCATCTCAGTTATAGTTTTGCTTTTCTTTGTCTGAATACAGTTGAGGGTCACTTCCAACTTTCTTGCTTTTAATGGCTGAGGAATATTTAATTCGATTTCCAAAAAAAGTTTTTCTCCTCTTTTTACATGCCCTTCTGTATGTATTTTTATTTTCGACATAATCACTGCTTTTTGTGTGGTCAAAAAGTGAATTTTTTTATCTATGATCTTTTTTAGTGGCATTTTTCTCAGCCTCTTGTCGACATAATCATTTTTGCTTCGTGCCGCAATTTCAGGATCTCTTTCCCACCCAAGCTCAATTCACGAAGGAATTCATCATCTTTTGCCAAGAATTCTTTTATCGTTATTATCCCTGTATTGTGCAAAAGATTAAATGTGCGCCGACTTAGACTAGGCATAAGCGTGATGGGATAAAGCTTATTTTCTTCTATTCTTATCTGTAAGCTTTCATCTTTTGGAAAGCTCCATCCCAGAAGCTTCAACCCTACGCAATCTGCATATGTTATTACATCCATAGAAAATTTAGTATTGGTCACAAGCCAGCAGTTTTTTATGTCGGGATTGTTCTCCTTTACATCCAAATACCTTGCCCAAGTATAGAGCGCAGCTTGGATATGGCATTCATAGTGTATAGAATTGTGAAATTTGCATTCAATTATACATTTTGTAGGGGGGTGGCCTTCATATTCTCCGCGGGTAGCAATCACATCAATTTCATGTTGGATGCATTTCCCGGCAAGAACCTGCCTCAATTGGGTTTGATACCCTCTTCCTTTCAAAAGCGCACCTATAAAAGTTTCAAAAGGATAGCCGTCAGGACCAAGTTTCAGCAGGGCGTTTCTCAACCCAAACCTGGCCGCGGCACCTGGTCTAACCTGTGCAAGTTCCTCATAAGCCATCTTGTATATTTCACCCGTTGACATGTTATTTTTTATTCTAGGGACAATTGCATCTACTATTTCGTCAGCAAGTTGGTTGTTTGCTCCTGCCTTTCTGAGCGCATTCCTTATTTTGTTGTAGTCAAGAAGCTCTCTTGTCCCATCTGCTTTTTTTACAAATATTTGAACCATATTTGTATCTTTTCTCTACTATCCTTAAATTATTTGCACTAAGTAGACATTTTTGCTGAATACTTTATTCTTACAGGTTCTGGCTTTCAATTTTTAGAAATATATCCCTTGGTTTCGGTTTTGGCTTCCATTCGGTTTTGTAGCTTCCTTCTTACAAATCTTGGTCAACAATCGCTCCAACTTTCTTGGCAAATGCATCAGCGATAATGATTGTTGCCACTGACTCCTTCGGAAGTGAAAATTCAATAATCGTTGAAGTATTGGAAGGATTTGAGTAATCTGGCCTAACTTAAATTCACATGCTTCGCTTTTTGTCTGCCAAACTTCCATGTTGTATCGAGTTACGAGGATAGAAGACTTAGTGGGGGAATAAAAATCTCATTCTTCTCGGAACGGTTTATCGGGTAATTGTTTATATTTGTCCTTTAGTAGAATAACAGAATCAATTGAAAGTCTATTATACTGTAGAGTCGACTATCGATGGCCATTTCCAAATATGCACCAAATAATAACATTGAGTGCTTTGGGACATTGGAAATAAGGCGTTAGGTATAATTTAACAGTAAAATTGAGTTTATGAATAATCGATGGTAGTTTCCATTTTATATCCTTCACAGGACTTTCAAAATATTTTCATATATGTTTGCCCATCTTAACTAATTAAGGTCCCTTTTTTTCTGCATCTCATACATTCTCAGAATTTCTTGGGTAGTAGTTGCTTCATCAGGCCCTTTGTCTTGCCTAATGCTTATCATTCTTGGGAATCTGAGTGCATATCCTTTTGCTTCTGGATTTTCTCCTTTTCCGCATGTGTGTACAGGAGAAAGGGTTATCTCATCTGCGGCAACCGTTACCACATATTTAGGTTCAACCCAGAAATCCGGCTCCAGTTCTGAAATAACTTCTGGAGGCTTTTGTTTTATTCTGATCTTGCTAAGCATGCTCTCCAAGTTTTTCATTTCTTCCTCTGAAAATCCGCTTCCAATTTTTGCTATAGTTTCAAGATTTCCGTTTTCAGCATTCAATACGGCGGCCAGCAGCCCACCAAATTCGAATTCCTTCCTCTGCCCTTTGCCTAAGTAATATCCGACTATTACTGCATCAATAGTATCTACCATCTCACCATAAGATTTTTTGAGCTTTATCCAAGCAAATTTTCTGGCACCTGCAATATACGGTTGCTCCAGGTCCTTTGCTATGATCCCCTCAAGTCCTTCAAGCACGCATTTTTGGAAATATTCTTCAAGCTGTTTTTTGCTTTCTGCTATTATTTGCTGAGCAGGGATCAAAATTGTTGATTTTGAAAATATCTTTTCCAGTTCTTCTCTTCTTTTCTTATATGGCTGAAGTGTCATGTCCTGTCCATCAAGATACAGAATATCAAAAACAAAAAGTTGCAAAGGGAATTCTTTAGCCATCATATCTACGCCGTATTTTCTCTTACGCTGAATCGTCTCTTGAAATGACATGTACCTTTTTTCCTTTTTGCTGTATGCAAGAGCTTCACCTTCAAATATTATTTGTTGGACTTTCAGATCCGCCGCAGCCTCTGTAATCTCAGGGAACATCTCAGTCATTTTTTCGAGTCTGCGGGAAAAAATTTCAACTTTCTTCCCATATACGTGGACCTGCATTCTCAACCCGTCATACTTCGCTTCAACTGCACATCTCCCACCCATTTTTTCTAATATCTCCTCCGCCGAAGAAAGCCTTTCAGCAAGTGCAGGCCTGATGGGTTTGCCAGGGGTAGGAGTAAATTTTGACAAATCTTTTCCTGCCAAATAAGCTTGGGCTACCTCTCCCATATCCGAGCATAAATTGAATGCCCGTTCAATCATATCTTTGTCTTCTTTGCTTCCTTTTTTCAGCATCGAAAGGGCATCAATTATTGTTGGGTCCCCAACACCAAGCCGTAATTTTCCAAGGCAAAACCTGACAAGGTAGCGGGCCTCAAGTGGCGTAGCTCCGTTTAGCAGCTCAGAAAGCACTGAAATTTTTGCTTCCTGCGACCCTGGTCCAAAAAGCCTGGCAATCTTCAGAAAGGATTGGTAGACTTTCTGAATAGTATTCGGTGTGAATCCTAAGCTTGTTTGTTTTTTTCTCTTTAGCACTTCTTCTGCCGCACTGCCCAAGTCCCCAAGTTTTTTGAAATATCCTTCTACAATCTTTTGGTCCTGTCCGCTTACTTGAGATATAGATCGAATGGCAAATTTTTCACCTATACCAATATCCAACCCTTCGTATGGAGGGGCTATGCTCCCCTCCATAATATATATGAGAGGTTTTATTTCATCTTGCTCGCACTTTGCAAGAAGATTTGCTATCTTTGCAGACATCTCAAGCCTTGAAGGCTCACGTTCGATTTCTGAAAAAATTTCTGCAACTTGCGAAAATAACATGAAGTTAAAATATGCTACAATTTATTTAAAGGACAGCCTCGCTAACGCCTTATGCATAGCAAAATAGGCCAAGTGGCAACAGAACTTATCACTATAATGGGAATCTCGCTTTTAGTTGTTCTCATATTCATGTCTCTTTCTCTTTCATTTTTATCTGAAGCTTCAATTGAAAAGAACGAGAAACTTGCCCATAATTCAGTAAGGAGACTTGCAATTGCAGCAGATACAGTTTATGCACAAGGAGCCGGAGCATCAGTGATAGTTGAAATTTTTATACCACCGACAATTGATTTCGATCCTAACAAAACATATATAGGCAAGCCTGCAAATGCCTCATCCTTCATACTCCCAAAGACCATTAATATGCGAGTAGGACAAAGCGATATCTCTGCATCTACACAGGCAAATCTGGCCGGTTCTTTCCCGACTAAAAGCGGCTCCCACAAAATGTACTTGTTTTCAAAAGGAGGGCAAGTGTTCATTGTGCCATATATCGCCTCTATCAGCAGACCATCAGTATTTGTTAGCATGGCAAAGGGAGAAATCAGGAACGAATCAATAGTTCTGGAAAAGAAGATCTCTTCTTTAGCATTTGCATCTATTTACTTACCGTGGATGTCCTCAGATATATCCATCAACGTCTCTCCATCTTCCCGCGAGCTTCATCCGGAGCCAAATCAATTTTTGTTATCAATAGCTGCAACTGACAATGCAGAAGGACTTTACAATTTGAATATGGAAATTTATGTGAGCTCAGAAATAGGAAACCAATCGTTTACGGTTCCAGTTACTGTAGAAGTGCGCTAATGAAAGAATTTAAAATAAAATCTGTATTCTTACTCTATGCATAGATCTTTTCATGTCCTCTCTGCCCAAGCGTCTGCAGAGCTGATTTCGGTTCTTGGCATTCTTCTTCTCATTCTTTTGACTTTTACAGTCCTATCTTCGAATCTTTTGTTTGATGTTAGCGCCCAGAAAGATGCCAAGTTAGCAAAAGAGACAGTGCAAACACTTGCCAATGCGGCAGACAGTGTTTACGCAGAAGGAAAAGGAGCTACTAAAATTGTCAGTATTACAATTCCTCCTTCAGCGAATCTTTCTCTCAAAAAAAGCTATATTGGAAAACCGCTAGATTTTTCGGTGCTTTCAAACAATATTATCAACCTTCATGTAGCTGGCTCAGACTATTCTGCAAGCACTCTAGCACCTCTTTCTGGAGTATTCCCTTCTTCGCCTGGAACTTATCAAATCAAAGTAATTTCCTTTGGTTCTTATGTATCTATTGGGGCAAGCCTGGTAGAGGTCCAGCCTTCCATAATTTATCATAAAGGCAAAAAAGGGCAGCCTTCTTCAGCTTCGCTGGAAATAATTCCTTCGTCGTCTGATAACCTGGACATTAATATTCAAGCTTTCAATGAATATCAAAAAGTTCCTCTTGCGATTTTTCCTTCATCTTTTCAAACTGCTGGAAGCAGAGCAATCATTAGTATCATCTTCCAACCTTCACCTGATGCGGGAGGCGTCTATAATTGGAATCTATTAATAAATACTTCAGTAAGCCCTCCATCATGCGTGGAAGAATGCAGACAGGAGTTTTTTATTGTTCCTGTAAGCTTTGAAATAGGTTGAAAATATGAAAGGACAGCTTTCAGTTGAATTGGTTGTGATTGCAGCAGTAATGGCGTTTATCCTTTTTATTATCTATATTGCAAACCAGAATCTGCAGGCCCTATGGGAAAGACAAAAGCAATTGCTCGAGGCTGGATCAGTGGCAAACAAATTAGCGCTTGCGATAAACCGCGCTGCGGCCGGAGGAAATTCTACAAAGATTTTCCTTTCAACCACAGCGAGTGAAAATATAGTTGATATTTCAGTTAAAGGACAATTCGTAACTGTTCGATATTCAGCAAATGGCCTTTATTCCATTCCACTGACTACAAATATGACTCAGCCATCTTCTGTTCCCCTCAACACCCAAATAATAATAGAAAATAGGGATGATGTCATTTACATATACGAGGCGTAAGCAGTATGGGTAACTTCAAATTTTCTTCAACACTTGGCCAAATGCTTTCTACAGAGCTCGTAATATCGTCTGCGATATTTGTTGCAGCCCTTGCAATTTTTCTTTTTTCATGGAATTCGGTTTCAAATTCATACTACGAAGAGCAATCGATGCAAGATATGCAAACCATTTTGGTAGGGATATCAGATATGTTTGTGCTTTCCGCAGGAGTTCCTTCTGATTGGGAAAATGATGATTTTCTCAAAGCTAATGCTTTCGGTTTTGCTTCGTCACGAAATGTTCTTTCGCCTACTAAACTTTCCGCACTCTCGACCATGAACGGATATTATGATTTGGTAAAGGAAAAGATGGGTGCAGGGCCATTCGATATTCATCTGAGTGTAATTGATGCAGAGTCAGGCAACTTGCTTTATTCTTTTGGGTTAGAGCCTGATTACACTAATTCCAAGATCTCCAGTGCTGAAAGGCTTGCAATTTTGGATGATAAGATTGTCAGAGTTAGGGTTCAGATATGGAAGAAAAAATGAAAATCTCTAGCTTGAGGCTAAGGGGCGTATTCCTCAGTCTTGATGCAGCAATCTCAATATTTATGATTGTGTTGGCCACCTTTATTGCCTTTACTTTCTATGGCAACACTCAAGATTCAGACTTTAAAACTCAGCTTTTGAGAACTTACTTACAAGATGTTGCAACAGTGCTTTCAAAAAAGGGCCTGCTCTCTCCCCCACAAGACCTAACACAGACTACGGCTGCCATAAGAGAGGTGCTGAGTGCGACTTCTCCTTCAATTTGCATAGAGGTGATTGGTTTTAGCAATCAGCTTGCGGAGGGTCTAGTAGGATATTGGAAGCTTGATGAAGGGGCGGGCTCGATTATCTATGACTCCTCTCCAAACAGACTTGTTGGGAGTTTAATTGGATCCCCTATATTTGTCAAAAATGGGAAAGCAGGCGGAGCCATTCATTTCTCTTCTACAACATACGGAACAGTTCAGTTTTCTCCTCTTTTTGAGCAAGAGAGTTTTTCGGTCTCTCTATGGGTTAAAAGTCAAAATACTGGCAATCAACAATTATTATTTTCATTTCAGGAAAAATATGCTGTTGGCATTACTGAAGAAGGAAACGCCTTTTTCCACATATTTTCATCTGATGAATCATGGGTGGAGGGACCATATATTGCCGATGGCAACTGGCATCACATCGTTGCAACTTTTGATGTAGAAGGAGTGGCTACTCTTTATGTGGATGGGACTGCGGTAGACACTGATGATTCTGCGATGGCACCAAATAGTAACAACAACCCACTCCAAATAGGATTCAACAGCGACAGCATTTTGGATGAAGTGCGCCTTTATGACCGTGTCCTTTCCCATCAAGAAGTGCAGCTTCTTTACAGCAATCCTGAAAATATTTTGTACATGGTCAATAGACCTGGATGCCTATATGGAGGTGGAGAGATCCAATCTCTAACTGTCCCATTTGCAAAAAATACCAATCAGCTTCAGAATGATTATGGTTTTGTTGTTATCCGCGGATGGTATCGTGGCAAATAAAACTTGCCTAGAGAGGAAATTTATTAAACTTTTTTTGCGCTTTTAAGAGTTGAGGCTGATGGCAATAAGAAAACTTCCAAAAGGCTTCACTTTTACCATATCAATACTAATTCTATCAATTACGCTTATCGGAATGGCTTTATTTTCGCAGGAGTGGCGAAAAAGTCAAAGAACCGCATTTACTGAACTTTTGCCATCAGAAATTGCAAGGATAGAAGAACAAGTGTCTTCTGACCTTGCTGCAGTGCTTGGGACAAAGGCAGATATTAGAAAAACCCAATCTTCTATACATTTAACAGTTTCATCTACCCTTCCATTCAAAAAAGAGGGCTATCCAATTGCAAATATCTATCAGTATTTAGCCACCTTACCTGAAAATCTTAGAAATAGCGGAGTTGAAGCTATTTTGGTTTCTTGGATAAACGGAAGCAATGCATTTATTATGAATATTTCAGAATCAGGAGGCCTGTTTTACAGTAACGATGGACCAAATGATATAATAATTTATTATCACCCTTTGGGTTGGCAGCCCATCTCCATATACGCCACCGTAAACTGCTCAAAAAGTGCAACCAACATCGGTGCCTTTTCGGTTTCTGGTGGGCAGGCAGGCTCTGACAACCTCTATTATAATCTCAAATATATAGATAATATCGGCACAAAAACACGATTCATCAATACCCCAGTGTCAAACCATATTGCAACCTTGCAAATTTCGTATCCTGACGGTACAATTCTTCTATTTGTTTCTAATTTCTCGGGGTTACTTTCAAGAAATTATACTTCCATATCTTATACAAAAAGCCCCTCTGGAGCTCTTGTGCTTCCGCTTGATTCACCTGCTTCAAATATGAAAGTACGTGATTATTCCTCCTACGGCCTTGATTTTACAGTAGGAGGCGGGCAGAACATGCCCATCTTCAAACTTTCCTGCAAAAGCCAAGGATGCATGGAATTTGCAGGAAATCAATATATGTACCGAAATAACTTCTCACTCACCGAAACAGAAATAATCTTCCCTCAAGGCTCAGAGCTTGTTTCAAACGGAGATTTTGAGGACAGAAATGGAATTCCTCCAAACATTTGGCCTTCGTGGGTGGTTGAAAACAACTACCCAGAAGATGTTTACATTGGCCCTGCTTTGATACAAAGCAATTGGGTAGCAGCGATTTCCAATCCACAAGGCTATGCAAGTGTTGATTTTTATATCTATCAAAATGTTTACTTGTCTGAAAACTCATTTTATACACTTCAGTTTCTTTCACAAGGCCAAAATGGTAAATACTCTATCTTTGACAGAAGTAATGGGAAATATCTTCAAGAAGACGGAAGTTGGGATTCATCAGAATATCTATTTGAGACAGGTGTCAACTCTGACTTTACTCGAATCACTAAAGAATTTATGCTTCCACTTGGGTCATCTGAAATTACTTTGAAGTTTTTTGCAGCAGAAAGCGGCGACGTGTTTTATGATGCCGTTTCACTTAAACAATCTTCAGGATTAAACGGAGGTTTTGAACAATATTATAGTGCAGGGGCTCTAGCAGATAGATAAAGGGAAGTTTTACAGAGGAATCCTTATGAGAATGTTGTTTTTGTCGCTGTTCGGATTGCTTTTTTCAGCTATTTTTGCTGGCTGCGTGCCACAAAATCAAAATTCTCCTAACGTAAGCTGTACTTCCCTAAGTTACCAATGGTGCACATCCGACGGATGCGGTCCGATCGATTATCCCTCGGTCTGCTACGAATTCGAATTGCGAGGATATTGCAATTTGAGATATGAGCTAGTTTCAAATAATTGTACGTGCGCAGGCAGTAGAATTTCAACTAGCTGTTCTTCTCTAAATGAAGCCGACTGTGCCTCTAAAAGTCACAATCCGGCCGGTGTATGTAATACGGCTGGAGGATATTGCAGATTTGATGCTTTTACAGCATTTCCATGTGATAATGTCGGAAGTGGACCATCTCTACCATGCACTTCCATCTATAACGAAACTGTATGCGTAGCAGTGGGGTGTCACTGGGATACCACATCCACATGCAAAGGGCAAGGTGCAGTTTGTCAATTAAATAATGATTGCTGCTCTTTCAAATGTCTTATACGCACCAACAATGATGGTGGGGCGTTTTTATCCTCCGAAAACCTTTTTTCTAGAATTACAAAGCTCGCCGCTACTTCTCCCAATGGTAGCTGTGTTTCATGCTGGCCACGAGGATACGGGCCTTGCAGCTCAGATGCTGATTGCTGTATAGGTTCCATGTGCATAAATGGAGTATGTTCGTGCATTCCTAATGGGCAAAACTGTTCTTATCATTCTGAATGCTGTTCCGGCAAATGCCTATTTTTAGGTGAAGAGGAGCGCCAACCATGGTCTGCATCCCCATCATCAAGCTCAATTAAGTTCCATATGATGAGAGATGGCAAGTGTGTTCCTTGCTGGCCGCGTGGGACTTATGGCTGTCTCAGAGATTCTGATTGCTGTTCGAATTCCGTTTGCATCAATGGAAGGTGTTCTGCATGCTCACAAGGAGGGCAACAGTGTACTAAGGATTCTGATTGCTGTGATAGCGATAAAACGATAGGATTAAGATGCGAGAATGGAGTCTGCAAACCTAAAAAACCACCCACTCCAGTTATTTCACCCGCACCAACTGTTATTCGAGGATCCAACGTATACTGCATACAAAATTGTCCTGACAGCACACCCTATATTAATATTTCATATGTCTTTGTTGCGCAGAGGCCGGGCAACATAATACCAATTTCATTTTTGTATCGTAGGCAAGAACCACTGAATACTTCAACATTTGAAAATGGTACAAGCGTTCAATTGTATATACAAGCAGAAGCCAAAAATAATCCTCATCTTTTTGCCAAGTCTGATCGTTCTAATCCTACTAATGTCGCCGAATTAACAAACCTAAATTGCGCAAATGCTTCGCAGCCATGTTCAGGAGACAACAATATTCCTTGTTGCCCTCCCTCCATCTGTTTAAACGGAATCTGTTGCCTTCAAAATGGGCAGCTACTTCTTACCTCTTGCCAAAATGGAATCAGCAACCAATGTTGCAGTGGTAGATGCTTTATAGATGAAGAAAACCAACCACGATGCGGAATAGGATGCAACCAGAACTGCACCATTTCTTCAGATTGCCCGCAGACATGCAGTATTTGTGCAGCACCTGTAGGTTCATCCCAAAAGATATGCTCAGTTTGCATTCAAACGAACAGCACCACCAATTGCACTGAAAACAGTCAATGTTGCTCCGGGCTTTGCGATCTACTGGGCACCTCTGCTAATTTCTCAAAGTGTGTGGACTGCCTTCCTCTCAACCATACCTGTAGAAATCACTCAGAATGCTGCTCAAACAGGTGTCTCTTTGACGGTGAACAAACTTTCAGATGTGCGCCTCCACTTCCTACATGCGGTCAGCAAGGTGCCCTCTGCACTAATGACACGCAATGCTGCGAGGGGCTTTTCTGTGACCTTGTAAATACAGTTGCACAACAAGAGCAGCAAGCTTATTCTCGCGACTACTTTTTCAAGACAAAAAAACTTCCCTTCTTTTTCGAGGGAATACAAGATTATGGGCAATGCACCACCTGCTTCCCAACTAATTCTCGCTGTGACGATGTTCATCCTTGCTGTGATCCAAACGCAGTTTGCAATGTAACAAGAACAAGCGGATCTGTAAAGTACTGCATTATCCCTCCAGGTGTAGGAAGTCAATCTTTCCTTTTCAACAATTGGATAAAGCAAGGAAATGGCATATTTGAGCCAGAGCACAACATAGTAAAGTCAGGCTCGACTTCAGTTAAAATCTACTCTAGCGATCCCTTGTCGTATATTTACAGTTCAGTCCTCCGTTCAGCTCTGAAAGGAAACAAGAATTATTTGCTTGAGTTTTGGGCGAGAGGCGGGCTTCAAAATGATGCGATTAGATACGCAATTGTTGATGTGTACAACCAAATGTACTTGACGCCCTCTGGGCAGTGGAATTCCATGACTCCCGGTACAAACATATTTATCACAAAGCAGCTAAGCACTACTTTTGAAAGGATCACACAACCATTCTCTACACTTCAAAATGCAGTCATTGAGCTTCGGTTTTATACACCCCTCAACAACCAAGTAGTCTATCTAGACGATGTTTCAGTTACAGAGATAAATGATTTTACTATGTCTGTATGGGTAAGGCCTTATACCGGCCAAGGAAGCTTTGCAAGGCTATTTTATCAGCTAGGACAGGAATTTGGGGCAGCACAAGGGATTGATTGGTTTTTGAATCCTGCTAATTTCCTCAACATCTCATTTTATAGTGCAAATGGAAGCGGCCAGTCTTCGCAGATAAGTCATCTGCTCGATTTATCAGATGGGAATTGGCATATGGTGTCAGTTTCTGTTAGAAGATTAGGCGAATACAACATCTATCTTGATGATAAATCAGTTGCATCAGGCCGGTTCAGCCTTTTGAGGATGAACTCATCATCCCCATTCTTTATAGGTGCATCTGATAGTTCAGGAAGCAACGGATTTATAGGACTGATTGATGAAATAAGGTTCTATAAGAGAGCTCTATCTGAACGGGAAATCGAAAATCATTACAAAGGCTTATATCAAGACAAGTGCAGCCTTGACCTTGAGGTCTTTTATAAGCCATCTGCCTCATTTAGCAATATTACTGCAACTTATAACGCTCAGCTTCGCCTAAAAAGGCAGCTTCCCGATACACTACTTTCATTGCCATTCGATTATAGAGAAGTAGATGGAATATCTATTGATTACTCTCCTCTTCTGCTTCATGCCAATGTTTCAGCAAACTGGACTCCATTTGGTAAAATAGGTGGAGCATACAACTTCACCCCTCTATTCTCTCATCTTTCGGTCCCATCGCCTGTGATTCAGGGGAGGGACGATTTCACAGTTTCTTTATGGGTTAAGCCCAAATCAGTAATCTCCAGCCAGATTATAAGTAACCAAATTCAAAATTCCGGCTTCGCTCTTGAGTTGTCAGATGGTTATCTGAACTTTATTGCAGCAAATAAAGTAATATCATCGCCCATCGAGTTAGCTACAGACGAGTGGACCCATATTACAGTAAGCAGAAAAGATGGGGTCGGTTTTATTTACATTAACGGAGTACTTTATGCAACTGGTGATGTTTCAGGAGATTTGGGCCAGCCTCACCCAAGATTAATTATAGGAAATTCTCCTTCACTCAACAAGCCTTATGAAGGCATAATCGATGAAGTCCAAATATTCAAAAGAGCGCTCTCAGAGGATGAAATACGCGCATTGCACAACCAAGGTTTTACTGTTAGCATTACAACACTAACCCCCTAACTAAAGAATTTATTTTATATATATCATTTTTCTTCTGTCAATATAGCCATCACTGCTCAATTCATATATGTACGTACCACTTGAAATACTTGCTTGCGGTTTCCAGCTGACACGATAAGTTCCATCTTTTAGTTCTTCATTAACAATCTCTGCTATTCTCCTCCCAATCATATCATACACTCTAATTACTACGCGTCCTGGTCTGAGTAAAGAAAACTCAATTGTTGTCTGTGAATTGAATGGATTTGGATAGTTTTGTGAAAGCCTATATTCTTTCACCAACTCAAATTTTTCTTCTACCCCTATCACGAATTCTTTTGCTCTGATCGGAGGACGAACAAAAAAAGAATTGAGAGTATCTTGATTCATACCTCCAAACATTTGAAATTCATGTTCTTCGAGAATTTTACCATCGGCCAAAATCTGCATATCTGTCAGTGTCCCCATAGCCATTATTATCTCCCGAAAATCTCCCATTCCATTTATGTGATCATCTCTTACTACTTCTGCAGCCGCTACGGGGGGGCTTCTTACTCTTGGATCCGGCGGCACAATCTGAACCCCATTAGAATCAAATTGCGTTATACTTATTATAATCATTTTAGTAGCCTTCTTAGTAGTATCACTATCTCCTGCAAAGAAGAAAACACTTGGCCTATCCCCGTGCTGAAAGATCAAGTTTAATGCTATTTGCTGATAATATGCATTCACACTGTCATGGTATGGAGGCCAAATATTTTCCATATAGTAAGTTCGAGTAGCTATATAGTGGCCTTCTGTATTTGGCGGCATTAGAATCCTCGGATAGGTCTTTTTTATAATCCTTCCCTGAGGAAATATGTTTATTCCGTTTCTGTGTGAAGGAAAAGAATCAAGGGGGTATATTTTCGAAATCCATCCTATCCCTCCCCCAGTTAAAGAATCTTCTATAATCTTTTGTACGAATGCTTGACAAAAAGCATCCCCATAAATAATTCTCATTCCACCAGTTGTATTGTCGGGGGCAGTTATTTTGTTTTCATCTTTTCTTTCCTTTAGTTCTATTTTTTCAACTTTTACATCTGGTGGAAAAAGTACGAAATTTACACCTTCTTTGTAGATTTTGTATCTTTCTGTAGTATAAGCTGAAGAATTTTCAACAAGAACTTTGTCTGCTAACTTCTTTTTTATTTGATTTTCATTTATTTGCGAGTTCAATTTTGATGAAGGAAATGAAATTAATGCTGCAATTGCAATCCCAGCTAATGTAGCTTTTGCAGTCATTCTCATGATGTTTATATCTGCACCGATTATCTTAAATCTATATCGCTTTCAAGACTTTTGAGTGTATGCTGCAAATCACCTCCGAAATTTTCGTTTCAGCAAATTTTGCTGTTGGACAAAAATCGGCTTTGCCTGTAGGAGACTGCAAACTCAAGCATCCTCATATAAAAAGTACTAAGTCTCCATAAAGCATTCTATCTCATCGATTGCTTTTTTTTGCTAGGAAAGAAAGTTTAATAAATTCAAAAGCGATTTTGCTTCATGTTTGAGACAAAGATAGACCAGCTTGTTTCAATTGTGCAGCGCAAAAAAAATATCAGCGTTGAAATCCTATCAAAATATCTACATATGCCGGTGGAAACCGTTGAGCTTATCTGTGCGGTGCTTGAAAAGGGAGGGGTCCTAGATTTGCATTACCCATTAAGCATAACTGAAAAGCCAACAGTATCTTTCAGGCTCATGCCGGCCGAGCCACCAAAGCCCGAAGTCGGTGCAACAAAGGGAAAGGTGTTGGCCAGCTATATGTTTTCAGCAGATGGAGTGCCAGCAAGTGTAATGATATTAGATACTGAAAGAGAAAAGCACTATATTTTGACCTTAGTTGAGTTTGGTACTGCGACCAAGATTTTTCTGGACCTCATCAAAGATGAACTTTTGCGGGCAATACCTGCCGGTGCACAGTCTGATGTTTCAGATATTGAAAAAGCAGCTAAAGCACGCGAGGAATTCAAGCTTACGATAACCAATTATATTCGGCAATTCCACCTCGGAAAGGAGGTTGACGAAGTTCTGGTTGGAATGCTTTTGCATAAGCTGTTTGGGTTGGGGGAAATAGAGA
>JAWAKW010000004.1:0-35126 GCA_038887295.1 Candidatus Anstonellaceae archaeon
GTGCAATTGCCCAGGCTGCAAGCTGGAAAACTGCAAAATCCGAGGCAAACAGCTTGATGGTATTGGAAAAGATTAGTCCCACTGCTTCAGAAAAAAGACGGATGTTTTCCACATCAAAAAGGCTTGCAACCGAAAGCCCAATTTCTGCAAAAAGCTGACCGATTTCAACTGAAGGTTTTTGGTTGTTCATAAGCTGCTCCAAGCCAGGCCCGTAAAGCAACTGGTAGTCCAGCGATATAGTTATGAAGGAGGAGGTAGGGTGAAGCCAGATGGTGGAAAGGAGAAGCACTGCAAAAACTGCAGGAAGGGAAACAAAAATCGAATGCTTACTTCCAAACCGAAATGCTGCAACTGCAAGAAGCAGAAACAAAAATCCTGAAATGAACGAAATTGGTGGTGGTGCAAAGGGAGCAAGGATTGCAATTTTCAAGAAAGAAATCGTGCTCCAATGCTCAAACGCTTCAAATAAAGTGATTGCAAGTGCTGCAGAAAAAACCCATGCAAGCACAGGTGACTGATAGGCAACTGCAGGAAATGCCACCAGCATGCCAAAGATTGTGCCAAGAGGCGGCTTGCGGTAAGCAATTATCCCTGAGGCAAAAGCAAGCAAAAAGACAATAAAAATCGGATAAAAGCTAAATGAAAGCAGAAGAAAAAGAGTGCCCAAAGCAACCAAAAGCGCCCCTCCAAGATTTTCATCGCTTCTCAAAAGCTGGGCTGCTGCAAGCATCCTCTGGCGCGAAAGGCTTTGGTCGGTCATGTGCAAAAATCTCGCATGCAAATTATATATTTGATGATTGGTGTTTTAGAAAATGTAAATATATAGTTGATTATGGAAAGACGTTGAATGGATTTGAGGCAGATAAATGATGTTGTAAAAAATGGAAGTGCATAGATTTAAAAAATAACCGTATAAAAAAAGAATCATGAGCGCAGAGAAAAACATTTGCATTCAAACTGCACGCCAACATTATTATGCAGTAATGAATAGGCTGATTGAGCTGAAAAAAGAAGTGAATGCATTTGCTTCCAAAGCACCAATAGTTGAAGGTATTCGCAAAACTAATGGGCTTGAAGGAAATTCTATCATTTATGTTCTTGAGTGCGAAAGGAAGGCGCTTTCGCTTTTGCGCACAATCGAAAGAAAGGTAAAAAACGAACCTTATCATCTGCTTGAGGAGTTCAAAAAGCTTGATGAGGAAGTCAAAAGTATCACACCGCAAAAGCTTCAGCAAATGAACCTTGCCCCTGAAAGCCCCGCAGCTATGGCTTTCTTTATAGGGTTTTCAGACAAGCAGGTAAATGAGCTTAATCGTATTTTAGGTGAATACATTGATTTTGAAGTGCAAATGAAAGTAGTGGAGCTGGAGCAAAACAGCCTAGATAAGGCATATCAGATACAATATACAAGAGATGGAGAATCGAAGGTAGTAGGATTTATGGAAGCAAAAAGGACATTTGTCAGAGAGGACTTAAGTGGCAAACTGAATATATACAATGGTGCTGCACAGATAAAATACAGCAGAAGCGAGGAAGGCTTTTATGTTATCATAGGTATGTACAACATTTTGCTTGATAAAGGAAAGTTCGGCCTTCCTCTTCATGTAAGCTCGAATATAGATAGGTTTGTAAGAGACGAAATAGGGATGAATTTTGAAGCTTTCAGGATGGATTTAGGTGGGGTGGAATTCAGTTTTGAAGCCATGAATCTTTTCAGCCAAAAGCCAAACGCTGACAAGCCAGATGTAGTTTTTACCATGAGCGCAGATGTTGAAAAAGGAGCATATAAACTTAGAGATGGCTCTATTCTTTATGCAAAAGCTGCAAGAAACAGAATGATACTTGTAGTGGATATAACCAACAAATTTGTTGACGTAATAATTTCTGCAGATGAAAAGCAAAACATCCACCAGATTAACAGGTTTTACTAGCGCTTTTGTGCCTCTTTCACTTTCTGCTTGAAATCCAAAAGCACATTCATGTAATTGATGTAGGCTTCAAATGGGGAGTCGTAGGGGGAAAAGTAGTTGTGTACATCCTGGTCTGAAAGAGATTTGGTGCACATATAATAAAAGTGGTCCGAGTTGCCAAGAAGCCGCCAGGTGTGAAGGAGCTGCGGGTCGCCAGTTTGCTTTACTTCCTTTTCGAGCGACTCCAGTATGGAAAAAGCATTTTGCTGCATTTGGTTGCCCAGCCATGCCGAAGTATCCCGCTCCATGTCAGCCCAGGAGGTAAGGTGCGGCACGTCAATGTCATCCCGCGGGGGGATTTTCCTTACGATTTGCGAGGGGGTTGCAAAGTGGAGGTTTTGCCTTTTTGAAATCTCTGCAGGAAGGTGGGCAAGAAAATCAAAAATCCCTGTATCAGGCCAGTGGTGCTCTCCAAAAGTCTCATAGTCCATGAAGATGTTTACACAATCCCCAGAAAGTGCAGAAAGCCAGCTTGCATACTTGTCTGCAGTCAGCGGGTATTCGCTCCACCATTTTGCAGAAAAGCGATAGCCAATGTCATCTGAAAGCCTGTAGTGGCGGAGCAGCGCCTTTATCTTGCTGCAGCCTTTCACTGTATAAAGGTAGTTGGGGGAGCGCCAGCCTAATATGTGCTCCAAGCCCTCTGCCATTATGCCCTCATAGCCCAGCCTTTCTGCGAGATACGCAACCTCGTTTGAAAACATTGCCTCGGTGTTCCTAAATACGCAGGAAGGCTGCGCAATTTCAAGCAGCGCCTCCTTGTGCATCTGCACCTGCTGGATGAATTCGTCTTTGTCTGCAAAAAGGAAGGCAAGAGAATGGTAATATGTTTCTGAGAGGAATTCCACCCTACCTGTCCTTGCAAGCGCGCGGAAGCTTTCAAGCACCTGTGGGGCAAACTTTTTACACTGCTCTATGAAAACTCCGGTAAGAGAAAAGCTTATCTGAAATTCGGGGTGCTTTTCAAGAAGCTCAAGCAGCAACTGGTTTGCAGGAAGGTAGCATTTTTGCGCCACTTTGTTGAGTATTTGAAAGTTAAGCTCGTCATCAAAATAGCCTGCAGGCTGCCCAAATATCGAATAGCGCGAAAGCCTCATGGGCTGGTGGACCTGAAAGTAAAAGCACACTTCCATTGCCTCACCTGGAAATTGCTTCCTTGTAGACTTCAAGGGTTTGGCTGGCAGTCCTTTCCCAGCTGTAGCGCAGCACCTCTTTGGTGCAAAGCTGCGAAAGGGTACTTGAAAGCGGCTGATAAGAAAGCAGCGCAATTATTTTTTCTGCCATTGCGTTTATGTCCCAAAAATCCACTTTAATTGCGCTTTTTACAAGCTCTGCAACCCCAGAAGTTTTGGAAATTATGACTGGAGTGCCCGAAGACATTGCCTCAAGTGCGGTTATGCCAAAAGGCTCAGAAGTGGAAGGCATCACATAAACATCTGCCATCTTGTATATCCTTGCCTGCTCTTCCTGCGGGATATAGCCTAAAAATCGGACATTTTGGCTGATGCCAAGCTGGATTGAAATGTTTATCAGGAGAGGCAAAAGCTCGCCTTTGCCTGCAACCAAAAACAAGGTGTCTGGCTTTTTTTGGAGGACCTTTGCTGCTGCGTGCAGAAACTGCACCGGCCCCTTTTGCTCGGTGAGCCTTCCCAAAAAAAGCACCACTTTCCTTTCCTTTTTTGGGGGCGGGGCAGCGCAGGAGAATCGCTCAAAGTCCACCCCGTTGTAAACCACCCTTATTTTGCTTTCCTGCGCCCCAAGCCGCATCACCTGCTCCTTTGTGCGCTTGCTTACTGCAATTATTAGGTCTGCACTGCATGCAGCCTTGCGCTCTATCCCCACAATATATTCCCAAGGCCAGCTGGTGCGGTCAAATTCTGTTGAATGGAAAGTGTGCACCCAGGGAACCCTAAGCATGCTGCGCAATGCATAGGCTGCAGAGGCAGTCATCCAATCATGAGAGTGCAAAAGCTGGTATTTCCTTGTTGTTGCGCTTTCAGCAACTGCATTTATGCAGGCTTTAGTGTATTCTTCAACAGCAGCAATGAGGTTTTCGCCATATGAAGGAGGAGTGCCTTTTGTTTTGGGAAAAACGATGTAGGGCTGAAGCGAAGTTTTGCCCACCTCTATAATCCGAAGCTGGGGGGGAAGCGAAAGCCCGTTTTGCATCCCGCTTGGTAAAAAGAAGTCTATTTCAACGCCCATCCTTGCAAGCCTGACTGTAAGCTCAAAGCAGTGGGTGCCCAGTCCGCCTGAAACAAAAGGCGGAAACTCCCAGCCAAGCATTGCAATTCTCATATTTTCAGCCCCTTGAGGAATGCCAAAAACTCATCCTTTGCAGAAAGCAGCAAAATGCGTCCGCCTTCCACCTCCATCTTTACTGCAACTGCCAGTTTGGAGGTGCTGTTAAGCGAGTACTTGAACTCTTCCTTTTCCTCCGCGGTCTTGAAAGCCATGATAGTGGTGCCTTTCTTTGCGGTTGCAAGCGCACGGTGCACTGCTTTTTCATAAGGCTTTTCCATTATATGTATGAAAAGCTCCTCATTCCCTGCGATTGCCTTCACATCGCAGTCAGGCATTGCATCCAGCTTGGAGAATTTCACTGCGCTATTCACAAATGCATTCCTGAGCATTCTGTAGACTGCAAGATAGTGGAGGGAATGACCGCTTTCCTTTTCCCACCGCACCAATCCCCAAAGTCCGGCCTCCTGCCGCACCAACCCTTCCAGCTCCATCTTTGAAAGTATCCTTTCTAGGTTGAAATCCCCAATCAAAATGGACTTACCCTGGTAAGTAAGCTTTCTAAATCCGCTTTTGATTTCCTCCAGCCTAAGCGGCATCCACTTCCACGAATAGCTGTTGTTGACTGATTCAAAAATTTCCATCACTGTTTCTCTTTTGACTGGGATTTTGATGGTGGAAAGAGGCGGGAAATCCGGGATGTCAAGCCCGTACCTTATTTCATCAGGCCTGCGAAGGATAGTCCCTATTGCGGCAATTGCCGCGGCTAAAAATGTAAGGAAGATGAAAAGCGGGTTTTCCCAAAATGCAGGAATGCGGCTGTAAGTTTGCGTCAGCTTCTTTTCATAAGGCCCGACTTTGAAGGTGAAGGTATAGGTGCCGGATTCTATCTTTTCAGGATAGTTGTACTCTACCGCAGTGTAGGTGGGGAAAACCGAAAGTGAAGCTGGGGAGAAGTATTGCTCGTGCTTCCCGTTCAAGCTTATTGAAAGGCTTTTAGGTTCAATAGGCTGGCCTGCAGAGGAAAGGAAGAATGAAAATTTGCCCTTTTCCCAAGTGCTGGCGTTTATTTGTATATCCAAATCTGCAACCTCAAGCTCGCAGCCTGCATATACCTTGCCCAAATCATCCACAATCAAAACTACATAATTGCCTGGCTCCGCATTTACCTGAATGTCAACTGATTTTTCTGTTGTGGGAATGGTGAGGCCTGGCTCCAAATCGTTCCTCTGAAGCAGCTGTCCATCTTTGTACATCTCCACATAAAGCTTGACTGGATTGGTGCTGTTTTCCTTCAAAGCAAGATTAAGCCGAGTCTTTTGACCAGAAAGGTAAAATGGCACTGTTTTTGGCTCAGAGGGCGCAAGGATTCCTTTTTGATTTTTCTTTACTTTCAGCACCTCAAAAAACCTTTGGCTTATATTGTTGGAATCTATTGCATTCGCATATATTTTGGCATAAGCGACGCTGGAGGAAAACTTTCCGCTGAAAAGCGAAACCATGCTTGAATTTAAGTTTGCAGGCGCAGCCACATAGCTGATTTTTGTAACCCACGGCTCCTCAATTATTAGACGTGTAATGTCCTCTGCAGCAACCTGGCCCTTGTCTGCCCAGTTTCCGGAAATGTCCCGCTCCCTCCACCCTCCATCCAAGCTTTGCGGAATGAGAAGAAAGGAGCCTTCTTTGTATTTTACATGAGAAACCGAGCCGTAAATTGGAGAAAGCACAGTAAGCTCCCTGTTGTCCTGGCTTGAAGAAACGACGTATTGCGCATTAAACAGCCTAAAGCCGTCAGTGGAGCGCGGTCTGGCTTTTCTGTCAAAGTTAAGCTCCCGATGGAAAAGCGAAACTGTCAGCCCGTCCCTTCCAAGCGCCTGCGTGTCGAAAGGCATGCCGATATAAATGATAGTGGCCCCTCTTTCAAGCAGGCTTTTGTAGTGACGCGGGCTGTTCACCTCCAAAAGCTCTGCAGGAAAATATCCTGTTGGCACCAGAAGTATTGCTCCTTGCCCAAGCAGGTGAACCTGCTCTATCCCTATTTGGCTTACTGTTATATCATGCTTTGCCAAAATCTCAGTGAGGGCTTTCTTGAAAGAAGGAAAGGAGCTTGCGCTGTCTTTTGGGTAATCCAGCAGAAATACTTGGGTTGGAGGAAAGCTTGGGTAAAGTGAGGCAGAAAAATTAAGCGAAGAAAGATTGGAGGCGCGAAAGCCTATCAGAAAATAGGCAACGTTGCTGCTTTCTTCACCAACTTCTGTGCTAAGCACCAGCCAGTCCTCCAGCTTGAAAGAGAGGCTTCCTGAAAACTTTGGAGGCAAAGCAGGGGCAGAAGAAGGTGGAGGCTGAGAAAACAGAGGCAAAAGAACCAACGCAAATATCACAAAAAAAAGAAGGAAAACAATTCCGATAGTAGGAAGTATGATGCTTGAAATTGAAGGCTTCTTTTGGGAAGGCTGTTGCTGCTGGGGTGGTTGGCCTTTTTTGAAGAGACTAGAAAGCTTTTCTTTCAAGTCCTCTGCAGGAGTTTCTGGCTTCTTTTTTATTGCAAAGATTTTTTTTGCCTCAAACCTTCTTTTGACTTCAAAAACGTATGCCTTTTTGGCAATCTTCATCTTTAAGGTCTCTTCTGCCATAGCCACACGCAAGCAAGGACATCAGCCCTTGGTTTCAAGATAGCCTTCAGTGACCAGCTTGTTGAGCATCTGCTCCACTCTGGTTTCAGGGACGTTATACACCTTTGCAAAATCTGCAATATTGATTTCGCCTTTGTGCTCTGCAAGCCACTCCTGTATTTTGAGGGCAAGCACTGTATCAGAGAAGGTTTCAAGTGACTTCAGCTTCAGCGTCAGCTCGTCATTCTTTGTCTTAAGCTCGTAATTTTCCTTTGAAAGGCTTGCGCTTGCCTCCTTTGCCTCATTGTATTTTTTTTGCAGCACAGCGAAGTCTGTCTTTAAGTTGTCGTAAAGCGCAAACAGCTTGTCATAATCAAGGGAAACGTATTCAATCATGTCTGCAAATGACGCCTCCACCAGCTGGAAAACTTGCTTCATCTCTATTTTGTATGCATCGTCTGCAATCGTAAGCAGATTCAGGCAGTGCCGAAGCACGTCAATCCTTCTTTTTTTCGGCGCAATGTTTGGTGGACAGGAGTAAAGCGCTTCGATGGTGGTTGGTCTGAAGTAAATTATTGAGAAAAGGTAGGGGTTCTTTTGTATGTCGCGCGACTCCACATTTAGCACGACAAGGCTGTCCTTGTCAATTGCCATCTGAAGGAAAGAAAGCTCAGAAATCTTTTCTGCTATTTCTCTTGGCTCCTTTAGCCTCTTTGCCTGTATGCGAAAGCCACCTACTTTCGGCTCAGCTGAAAGCTGTGCAGTGGCACCGGCAGGATTTGGCTGAGGCTGCGGAAGCACCAATCCCAACACCTACTTTTTCCCTTTTTTCTTAGGCTCTGGCTTTTCTTCTATCTTTGGGCAGTGCGAAAACACTGAAAGCGCCATTATCATGCCAAAAAGCAGCAGGCCAAAAAATACTGCAGTGATGGAAAAGCCACTGGTAAAGAGGGGCAGAAAGACCATAATCAGCAGCACCAACCCCCCAACTACCGCATGGATTGCCAAGTCCCTCTCATATTTTGCCCTCTTCTTCTTGTATTCCTCCAGGCAGTTGCTGCACACTACTAGGGTGTTGTTTTTTGCAATCCCAAGAGCATTTTTCACTGAACGGATGAAGCGTATCACATAGTCGTCCAGAACCAAAAACCCGTCAGTTTCCTTTTCGCAAATTATGCATACTTTTGCCATACGACACACCTACGCAAGCACCACCTGCGTTATTTCTTGGTTGCCCAAGCCCAGCCGAGTAAAATCGGCCTTTGAGAATATATTAATAAGAGTAGGTTCATCAATGCCCAAATCATGCAAAAATGATGAAATGTCAGAGCGCTGCACCCCATACCTTTCAAGCATTATCACAAAGGAAACCACGTCAATATGCCTGTTGTTTTTGTCAAAAAGCGAGGCAATCTCTGCCACATGAAGCTCGTCCAAGCCGAAGGTTCGCAACCTTTTGCGAAGCTCCTCTTTGCTGAAAAAAACTGTCCGTGCCATTTTTAGCGCCTCCTTGATTGGACCTTTTCAGGCTTTTTCTCACCCAAAATATATTCTGTTATGTCTTCATCGCCCAACCTTACCGCCAGCTCCTCTGCGCCACCAAGTATTGCAACCACTGTGGAGTCCTCCAGTCCCAAATCCTTCAGGAAGCCGCTGATATGGCTGCGCGCAATTCCGTAGCGCTGAAGCAGGACCACAAATGAGGCTACCTCTAACCTCCTTCCCTTCGCGGCAAAAAGCGAGGCAATCTCGTCCCCTTGTTCTTCGCTTAGGCCAAACTCGCGCAGCTTCTTTTTAAGCTCCTCCTTTTCAAATGAAACTGACCTGACGGCGCCCTCCATTGAAAGCTCCTCTTGTGACAAAATAGATTCCAAATCCAAAAAGAACTCCTGCATTGGCTCCTCGCCTTCTATTTTTTCAAGCAGAAAGGTTTCTGAATAATCTGCTGTTGCCTGGAATGCCATGTTTACTGCTGCCTGCCCCACTCCAAGCTTTGCAATCTCGTTGCGCATGTAATCGGAAAAGTTCAAGGTTGCCTGAAGGTAATCCAGGAAGCGCTCGAATTTGACGCGCAAAATGAAAGTGGTTCCAACGTTGGAAAAGATTGCCTCTGAGATGTCGGTTGGGTTTTGCGAGGCAACAATCAGGCCAAATTGGTATTTTCTTCCTTCCCTTACAATCATGACTGCATCTGAATTGTCATCTTTGGCAATCTTCCAAGCTTCATCCAGCACCACCAAAAGCTTCAACCCTTTTGTAGGCGACCAGCCTTCCTCGCGCATCTTTTCTTTTATGAATTGAAGCATGGAAAGCGCTGCAAGCCCTCGGAAAGTCTCATCTGGAAGCCCAGAGA
This sequence comes from Candidatus Anstonellaceae archaeon, assembly GCA_038887295.1. Classification (GTDB taxonomy): domain Archaea; phylum Micrarchaeota; class Micrarchaeia; order Anstonellales; family Anstonellaceae; genus UBA10161. The sequence goes on from JAWAKW010000004.1 coordinate 9,177, forward strand.
GGTCCAAATCCACCAGTCCAGCCTTAGTGAGCTTTTCCAAATCTATGCTGGACTGCTGTGCAAAAAAGTCCTCGCCTTCTCTTGTGAATTGCCTTATCCTGTAAATTGCATTCTCAAGCTCAGCAGGGAAATCATAGGTGCCAGATTGCGCAAGGTCTTCCAGCACCTTTTGCACGTCTTTTAGGGTTGGAGGCCTCAAAGGCCTGCCCAGCCCGTCCACTTGAAGCTTGGAATCCAGCTTGAACTTTGCATTCACATACGCCTTTTCAATTGCCATCTCAGTAAGCCTTCGCTGCTCAGGATAATGGCCAATATCGGTTAAGATGTCCAAGGTGCGCATAATTTGCTTTATTCTGTCGTTTGGCTTCATGCCAGCAGTATCAAGCAGATTTATCGAAGCGCCCCTTCCAAGCGAAATCACCTTTCCGCCCGTCTGCTTCACCCAGTCCTTGTATTCGCCTGCCCAATCAATGATGAACGCATTTGTCCCCCAAACAAAGCTTGCACGTGTGAGGAATGTTTTCACAAAGTAGGACTTTCCAGAGCCTGTGATTCCGACGACACAAATGTGTGGGTTGGTAGTTTTTTGGAAAGTCCAATAAAATGGCACGTGAAATATTTTGGTCCTCCCAATGTAAATTGCATTTGTTGGGTCGGCTATCAAAGCCTCAGCTGGTGGCTCGGGCGGATGGACAAAGATGTTGCGCCTGGCAATATCCACGTTATCTACGTCAGAAATTTTCAGCCTTCCCATCTTCAAGCACCGCTACAGCAGGTCTTGCTCCAGCTCCTGCGGAGTTGGCGGAATCATTACTTCCCACTGGAAGCACCTAAGCATTTCGTCTCCGGTTAAATGCTCTACCTGCACGTTTAACGCATTTGAAATGGTTGCTTTAAGCTCGTTTGCCTGCGCAGTTGCAGCAGCAATTGCAGCCTCCTTGCTCACCCCAACTGCGGTTGTCATAACATAGGCAACCACGCCCATCGGCTTGATGCCACGGGTGAGCTTGTTAATTTGGTTTTCCCACATTGCAACCTCTTTTTCGTATCTGTCCAGTTTAAGAACGTCTGGCTCGGGCTTATCTCGCTCGCGCGCCAGCCTCAGTTGCGCCTCTGCATGCTTGGTTTCAATCCTGTTTCTGTATTCGGTTATGTCTTTCATGTAAACCATAAGCGCAAATTTAGTCACATATTTTACGCTTGAGATTGCCCTCTCAAAGTATTCAGAATAAACTATGTTCTCCTCTGCGCTTTTTTCTGAAGCAGATTCGTAAATGCGCACCCCCAAGAACTTGGAGGCATAATAAATGCCTCCCACATTTTTGAGCACCACATCATTTGAAGGAGGAATTTCAAAGCCTCCTTCAATTATTTGCACTATGTTGCCTTGCTTGGTAAGAAGAGGGATGATAAGGTAGCCATATTTGTAAAGCGCAACCGCGCCTGCAGAGCCAATAAGGCACATGAGGCCAAAAATAAAGTTCAGCAACACATTTCCCCCTGAAGCAAAGCAGCCCAATGCCCCAAGCAGGCCGATTCCTGCTGCACCATAAGCAAAGTATTTGATGTTTATCATTTCGCTTCACCGCTGCGTGTAGATTCACTTGCCATGCTTATAAGGTTTTGTCTCCTGCAAACTCAAGAGAGAAGCTTTCCATAAAGCTTGATTAACTTTTGGGTGCAGGCAGGGATTGAAAACTCCAGCGCCCTGCTTCTGCAGGCTTGCTGCATTTTTGCCGAATTTTCAATGCACGCAAGAAGCTTTTCTGCACAGTCGTGGGAATCTGAAAATACATATCCTGTCTTTTTTTCCTCTATGAATTCTTGCATAGGCGTCCCTTTCAGCACGCAGGCAGGCTTTCCGCAGGCAAGCGCCTCAAGCAAGGTAAGGCCTTGGGTTTCAAAAGTTGATGGAAAAATGAATGCATCTGCGGCATTGTAAAATTCTGGAACCCGCTCATCTGGCACAAAGCCTGCGAACCTGATGCAGCCAGAAAGACCTGCTGAAGCAACCTTGTGCCGGAATTCTTCTAGGTATGGGCCCTTTCCCACCAGCAAAAACACCGTCCCTTCTTTTTCAAGCAGTCTTGCAACCTCCATGATAAAGTCATAATTTTTCTCTTTTACTATCCTGCCAACTGAAAGCACTACTTTTTTGCCTTCCAAACCAAAGTCTTCCCTTACCTGCTTGCCGCTTGCCGGCTTGAAAAAGTCAGTGTCAACAGGAGAAGGAAGCAAGGTAGCTTCAATTCCGTGCTCCTGAAGCAGTTTGCAGGCATGAAGCGATGGGGCAGTGACCAGCTTGAAGTTGGAATAAAGAAATTTCATGTATGCCCACACTGCTGCTTTTCCGATTCTTTCAGCCTGACGCGGCAAGATGTAGTGTACACCTTCAGGGATCATGGTTTCAAGCGAAGCCATTGCGGGCAGCCGTGCCCTTTTTGAAAACCACACTGCCGAAAGCGCCATGGTAGCCATTGCCTTGCAGTGCACCAAATCAATGTTGAACTTTTTTGCAAACGAGGAGGAGACGTGGGGGAAGATTGCTGCGCGGTAATCAGGATATGGAGGAAAAGGAAGAGAAGCAAACCGAAATACATTGGGCTCCTTTTTTGCGCCAATTATTTCTGGGGCAAAAATCAGCATTTTGTGCCCTTCCTGCGCCAAGCCCTTGCGGAATGCAAGAATTGAGGACACTACTCCGTCGCGAAGCGGAAGGTAGCTATCGGTAAAAAGCGCAATGTTCATCAAAAGGAAAACATTCTTATTTATTTAAAAGAGTAGATGTCAGGTATTTTTGCAGAAAGCGCAGCCTTTACTTGCTCCAGCAGTAGGCCTTGGCGCCTTGCCTGCTCCTTGCCGTAAACTGCCTCATAGCGGGTTGCAACCCCCTCTATAACATTAATTATGTTTTGCCTTTTTTGCACAAAAACCCTTGGAGGGGCAAGGAAGGAAAGCTCTGCTATGTGGTATGCAAGTGAAAGGAGCTCTTTTAGGCTTTCTCTTTCATGCAAAACCATGTCGGCGACTTTTTGCATTTGAACTTCCAGCCTTTCTATTTCCTTTATCTGGTTGGATGGAAATGAAGGGATGGCGCGAAGGACCTCTTTTCTTACATCTGATGGGCTGAAATTTGAGTTTGACTTGGTGTATGCAAAAGTGAAAAATGCCTCTGAGACAAAGGTTGGGACAGAGAGGTTGTGTTCTTGGGCAAGCTTGACAATCTCTTTTGTGTTGGCAATTGCTTCATTCAAATCATTTTTTATGAAGAGGGCTCCATATAAGCGGCTTTCCATGCAAAGCATCTGAAACTCGCAAGTCAGTGTTTTGCTTTTGATTTCCTGCGCCTTGGCAATTGCCTCTTTTGCAATTGCTTCTGCCTCAGAAGTTTTGAAGGACATCATCGCCCTTCCTATCCTTTCTCGCGCATTCCCAAAAAATTGGTGTAATGAGGAGAAAAACCGCAAGTCTGGAATATGGGTCGCAAATATATTTCTTGCCTCATCAGGCTCCAGACCTATCTTTCTCAACGCAAGCGAGGTGCTGAACTCCTCGGAGATGATTTCAATTTTTTCTACTGAGTTCCTGTTTAGGCTGATTGCCTTGCGGGCGTACCAGCAAGCTTCCACCAAGTCAGATTCGGATGACGCGGCATGGAGGCGTGATGCAAAGCCTTGCTGCAGTGAGGATACTGCAAAGGCCTCCATCTGAAGGAGAAGCTCATATGACTTGCAAATGAGGCTCAGGTTCTCCAGCACAAAGTCAGCCTGTTTTTTCCCAAGCTGCACAGCAAGTGAAATCAACTTTTCAAGTGAAGCCTTTGTGGCTACTTTTTCTTTTGCTTTCAGCTGGTCAAACATCTTAAGTAATCGCACATCTGGCAGAAGCCTGGAAAGACTGGAGTTTGGTTTCGCTTTTGCAAAGCTTTCCGCCAAAAACTCCACTGTAGTTGGGTAAAAGCTAAGAGGGACCGTTGCAATTAGCTTGCTTGCCTGAAGCTTTGCCTTTTTTGTGTCTTTTTCCACAAACAATATACGCAGAAATTCTACTGCAGTTTGGCGGAACTCGGCAGAAAGCTTTTTGGCCATCTTTTTGTCAGGATGGGGAAGGTCCTTAAGCTGCCTGAAAAAAACAAGGCTTTTGTTTTGTGCGTTCGGATTTGATGTGTCAAATTTTTGGGCAGATGCCAGCATAACATCACGTGTTATAGTTTATGGAAAATTAGTAATGGATATGAAGGGGAAAGTTTAAAAACACTTGTATCCAAATTGCTTGCCGTCAGCGGCCATAGGAGAGGGGAAACACCCGAACCCATTCCGAACTCGGAAGTTAAGCCCTCTTACGATGCTGCTTGTACTGCGGTGCTCCGCGGGAAGGCGCATTGCTGCTGACACCAATCTTTTAAATCTCAAACCAATAGCAGATAGCATGCCACCCGCACTGCTGCCCAAAGACGAAGTTTGGAAATACAAAAAGTACCTTTGCAAGGCAATCTGCTTTGACATAAGCGCAGGAAGCAAAATTGTGGTGCTCAACCAAGATGAGGCACATGAAAATGATTTGTACGTAGGGCACCGTGCAATCCTGCGCAAGGGCGGCAAGGAAAGCATCTGCATAATTGACCTTTCTGCAGATTTAGTAAAAAGAGGGGAAATTGGGCTTTTTGCAGAGGCGGCTGAGGAACTTGAGGCCTCGGATGGCGAAATCATAGAGATATGCCACATGCAAAGGCCCGAATCAATAGAATACATAAAAAGCAAGATGGACGGATATGCGCTTTCAAAAAGCCAAATTGACACAATAATGCGGGAGCTTATGCAAAATAGGCTCTCTGAAGCAGAACTTGCCTCGTTCATAACCTCTGTTTATATTCGTGGGATGAATGATGAGGAAGTGGTAGGACTTACTGAAAGCATAGTAAAAACAGGCAATCAGCTCAATTTAGGGGTGAAGCCAATTTGCGACAAGCACTGCATTGGGGGAGTGGCAGGCAACCGCACTACCATGGTGATTGTGCCAATTGTTGCTGCTGCAGGCCTTTACATACCTAAAACCTCCAGCCGATCAATTACTTCTGCAGCAGGCACTGCAGACACCATGGAAACCTTGTGCAACGTTTCAATAGAGATTGAAGAGCTGCGAAGGATTGTGAAATCCTGCTTTGGCTGCATTGTGTGGGGTGGAGGCTTGCAGCTTGCCTCAGCAGATGACAAGCTGATAAAAGTAAGAAACCCCCTTTCCCTTGACCCCAAAGGGGTAATGCTTGCCTCAATTCTTGCAAAAAAGAAAAGCGTTGGAGCTGAATATGTCATAATTGATATTCCTATTGGCAGAGGTGCAAAAATAGCAACCGAAGTGCAGGCAAAAAAGCTTGCCAAAGATTTTGTAAGCATAGGCAAAAAGCTTGGGATGAGGATACTTGTAAAAATCACGGACGGAAGCGAGCCGATAGGTACAGGAATTGGGCCTGCGCTTGAGTGCATAGATGTGCTTTCTGTGCTCAACGGAGTTGGTCCTGCTGACTTGTATGAAAAATCCTGCATGCTTGCTGGCTGTCTTCTTGAGATGGCAGGTAAGGTTGAGCCTGGAAGAGGTAAGCGGGCTGCAATGCAGATTGTCCAAAGTGGCAAAGCGCTTGCAAAGTTTAGGGAAATTGTGGAGCTTCAGGGAGGAAAGCCAAATGTGAAAATCTCAGATGTCCCTGTGGCAAAATACAAGGTTTGCATAGAGGCAGAAAGGGGTGGGCGCATAATGCATATTGACAATAAGATGATATCCAAGGTTGCAAGGGCAGCAGGCGCCCCAAACGACAAGGCTGCAGGGGTGCTTCTTTTGTGCAGGCGGGGCAGAAAAGTAACTAAAGGGGATGCGCTTTTTGAGATACATTCAAATTCTGAAGCAAAATTGGATTTTGCAATAAAGGCGCTTGAGGGTTGGCACCCAGTGCAAATCAGCTGAAGGCAGACTTGTTTGTTTTGGACTTGGTATTATAAATTTTGTCTGCCATATCCGACGCAAAGTGTTTAAGGGTTAGCGTGCGCAAGGTAATTTGTATGAGTTTGGATCAAATAGAATCGCAAATACCAGAAGGAGTCATTGTCTCCCCCGAGGATGCTGAGCTTTTGAAGTTCATAGAAAGCTCACGGCCGAAAATTTATGTAGTTGGCGCAGGCGGTTCTGGATGCAATACTCTCAACCGCATGTATGAGATGAAAATAGAGGGAGTCACTCTAATTGCTGCCAATACTGATGTTCAGCACCTTGTCAAAATGAGGGCGGACAAAAAAATTCTTCTTGGCAAAAAGACCACCCGCGGTATGGGCGCAGGCTCAAACCCTGCGGTTGGAGAGGCTGCAGCAAAAGAATCTATTGAAGAAATCAAATCTGCGATTTCAGATGCCATGATGGTGTTCATCACCTGCGGGTTGGGCGGCGGGACTGGGACTGGCTCAGCGCACATAATTGCAGAGCAGGCAAAGTCCTTAGGCGCACTTACAGTTGCAGTAGTCACCTTGCCTTTTGCCTCTGAAGGCAAAACTAGGATGCAAAATGCGCTTGAAGGGCTTTCCAAGCTGCGAAAGCACGCGGACACTGTAATAGTAATACCAAATGACAAGCTGCTTTCGATTGTGCCGGATTTGCCGCTTAATACTGCGTTCAAAGTGTCTGATGAGGTTTTGGCAGGCGCAGTGAAAGGGATTGCAGAGCTTGTCACCAAAGCAGGATTGGTGAATTTGGATTTTGCGGATTTGAGGACTATTCTTTCTGGCGCAGGATGTGCGGTGGTTGGGATAGGGGAGGCATCGGTTGAGGCAAAGCCTGACCAGCGCGCCTTGATTGCGGTGGATACTGCAATGAATTCTCCACTTTTGGATGTGGATATCTCAACTGCAAACCGTGCGCTGATAAATGTGATTGGCGGGGAGGACATGACGCTGAAGGAAGCTGAGCTTATTGTTTCTGAAATCTCAAAACGGATAGATCCTTCCTCGCACATAATTTGGGGGGCAAGGATAGAAAAATCTGCAAAGAAAAGCTCTATCCGCGTGCTTGCAGTAATTGCCGGGGCAAAATTCCCGCAATATGAAGCTTTAAGCAGAGACTGGCAGCCAGAAGCTGAAGCGGAGCTTGATTTGGATATGCTTGGCTGAAAGGTGGGGAAATGACTAGTATTGCAGAATTTCTCAAGCATTGCCAAAGGGTGATTCATGTTGCCACCTTGCCCCGCAAAAAAGAGTTTGAAATGATAGTCAAAATAAGCGCAATAGGGATTGTCATGATTGGGGTTTTGGGGGCGCTGATTGCTGCGCTTCTCCACTTGCTGTGAGGTGTAGGGATGATATATGTTTACCGCGTGACTGCCGGCCAGGAAAAGGTTGTGCTGGAGATGCTTTACAGGAAAGCAAAAAAGGAAGGTTTGAAGATTTATGCTCTTGCCCATTTTGAGGATTTGAAAGGTTATTTGGTTGCTGAAGGCGAGGATGAGGTTTCTATAAGGCAGGCTGGCTTGAGGATAACACACATCAAAGGGATTCTTTCAAAACCGATGGAGATAGGTGAAATCGAAGGGATGATTGAGGCTGCAAAGCCGGCGGTTCTTTCCATATCAAAAGGAGATATTGTAGAACTCATCTCCGGGCCTTTCAAAGGGGAAAAGGCGCGCGTTATAAAGATAGATACCAACAAAGACGAGGTGACAGTGGAACTTACCGAAGTGGCAGTGCCCATTCCTGTGACTATAAAAGCCAACACCATCAAGGTTTTCCAAAAAGCGCAAAAGGAGGAAAAATAGCTACTGAGAGCTCTCCAGAATGTCTTTTTCTACCCCGCGGAATGCTTCTAGCAAAAATGTTATTCTTTTTGAGGAAAGCAAAGCATACAGTTCCTGCGCAGCTTGGGTATTGCTGGACTTAAGCGAAAGCACGTAGTCATGAAGAGGGCCAAGATGACAATAGCTGGCAAGATGAAGCATATAGGAAAGGTGCCTCACCAGCGCTGCGGTTTTTCTTATTTTGCAGTGGATAAATGTCCTTCCTTTAGGCAATTCCTCCCATTTTTCTTCCTTTGCCTGCTTGAACAAATCCCCTGAAAGCCTCAAAACCTCTTCTGCATCCTGATGAGAAAAATCTGGTTTTGCAAGCAATTGCTGCATTTGTTGCGCCGCGGGCACTACTTTCCGTGGGATTTGGCTTGGGTGAAGCACAACTTGTCCTTTTTGCTCAATTAGGCTGGAAAGCCGCTCCCAATCAGTAAGTGAATTTGCAGCACGAACTTGGAGTGCAAGACAGGATTTTTGAGCTGAAAGCAATCCTTCCAGCCTTCTGACCAGCAAATCCACAATCCTAAACAGGCTTTCTGCGCTATCTTTTAAGTGCTTGCTGGGCCAGTTCCTTTCAAGAAGGTTGGTGTAGTGGATTTGCTTTTGCATGCTTTTTTTATGAAAAAGCTAGATTATAAATTTTGTGGCAAAAAGGGGTTTTTCATTTTTTCAGCAGAATTGAAAGGAAATCCTTTCCTTTGAATGCAAAGGCGGCTGCTGCAAATGCAACCACCAGTACGAAAGCCAGCAGGAAAGGAAACGCTTCCTCCCCTTGGGCTTCCATGTAAAGCACAACTGGCTCAAAGCCTGATTTTTGCAGCTCCAGCTGCACTATGCCCTTTTTGTTTAGTGAAAGTTGGATTGGACTGTCTGCTATCTTTTCTTCTCCGTCAATTTTCAGCCTTACTCCGTAAAGGTGCCTGCCTTCTGCATCCTTTGCAGAAATTTCAAAGTTTTGGTTTGCCAAAACTACTTTCGGACTTTCTATAAACATTTTCTGAAGCGGGGTGTACGGTGAAACGGTTATTGCAATTGAAGAATACTCCCCTTCCTGCCGTGCAGAGGAGTCTATCACTCTGCACTGCAGTCTGATAGTGTCTGCAGGAAGCAAGGAAAAATCAATTGGAGCATACCAGCTATTTGTTCCTTTTGCACGCACCCAGCCAAGTGAGCCTGCCTTTACCTCCACTCTTTCAATTGGGTAATCTGAATAAGCAACACCTTGCACATCCACGGTCCAATTCCCCATCACCCAATCCTTGCGCGGATAGGTGAAGCTGCAGGAAGGAGAGGGCTGAAGCGAGTAGATTTTTCGGTTGCTTGTTCCAAAAATTATTGAATTTTGGCCAACCAAAGGAGTGGTGGGCCTTCCTTCAAAAGAGAAGGACCAAAGGAGACTTCCTTGCCTCAGGTCAAGCCCATGTAGCGTCCCATCTTCTGAAGCCACCACCAGCGAATCCCTTCTTCCTCCGCTGAAAATTGCAGGTGGGGAGGAGATTGGCGAGCCTATGCTTGACTTCCAAAGCAGCATCCCTGAAGGTGAAAAGCTATAGACAAATCCGTCTGTGGAAGCAAAAAAAACTGCATTTTCATCAGAGATTGGGGCAGCTGCTACCCAGCCGCTGGTGCGATGCTGCCACTTTACAGCACCGTTTGCGGAATTGAGACAGTAGATTTTCTTTTCGCTTGTGCCAACATAAACATTTCCATCAATTTCTGCTGGCGCAAACAACAGCTCACCTTCCAAGTCAGAAGACCAAAAAGTCGCCCCTGTCTTCTCATCAAGCGAATATAACTTTCCTGCATGAGCATAAAGCCTGCCTTCAGCATAGCTGATTGGCCCTACCTTAAAGTCGAATTGCTTTTTCCAAACCAGCTTTCCTTTTTGGTCAAACGCAAAAATAGCCTGCCCTGCCGCAACAAAAAACCTATTTGGGCTTGCTGCAAAAAAGCTGGAGGAATTTTCCAGTTCAATTGTCTGCTGCGGCTTTCCTGTCTGCAAGGAAAGGAACACTATCTTTTGCTGGCCGGATTGCACTGCCACCAAATTGCCAAAAAGCACAGGCGGATGGAAAATCTTGCTGCCAGCATCTGCAACCCATATGATGCTTCCGGTTGAGGGGTTGAGTGCATAAATTCCGCCATCATAAGTTGAAACAACCAGCTTGTTGTCTGCAATCAGCATTCCTACTGGAACATCAGAAGACTGCATACTCCACAGTATCCCTGCAAAAGAAAGAGAGGATAAAAAAAGCAAAACAAAAGCTGCACGCATGCAATTCATTTGCAAGCTTGATATATAAGCTTTAGGCAAGCGCGGAGTCAAATTTGCCTTCATTTACTTCTTTGATTACCTGCCTTGGGTCCTTTCCTTCTACAGTGATCCCAAGCGAAACGCAGGTGCCAAGCACTTCCTTTACCCCTTGCTTGAGGCTTTTTACCAGTGTGCCTGCGCTTTTTGCCTTTGCAACCTTGACTATCTGCTCAAATTTGAGGTTCCCAATTACTTTGGGGTCCTCTGGCCCGCCTTTTCTTCCCTTTTCCACCCCAAGCTCTTTTTTGAGAAGCTCGCCTGTAGAGGGGCTGCCAACTTCCACTCGGAATTTCTTAGTGGTCTTGTCCACTATTACTTTTACTGGGACTTTAAGGCCGGCAAATGCTGAAGTCTTTTTGTTTATCTCGTCAAGGATTGCATTTATGTTAACCCCAAGCGGACCTAATGCAGGCCCAAGCGGCGGCCCAGCAGTTGCACGCCCGCCTTCAACTATTGCAGGAATGGTAACTTCTGCCATAACAAACCTCTTGCAGCCTCTGCATATAAATGAGAGTGATTTTAATGCTTTTGTTTTTTCCCAAAAACTATATAGCCCGTATGCACCAGCCCAGTGTTTTGTGGCCTTGTCCCTTGCTGCCTTACCAAAAAGTGGCGCACTATTGATTCTACCATGTTAAGCTGAGAAAATCCGCAGTTTTGGCATTCCTCAAAAAAGCGCTTTGCCTGCTCCACGTGAGGAAAATACCCGAAAATCATTCCTCCAGGCTTGAGCGCAGCGTGTGCATGCACAACTGCTTTTTCTGCTTCTGCCAAATCAAGCGTAACCAAATCCACATCTTTTTCATCTATCCCTTCGAATATATTTTTCCTTTTGATTTCAAGCCTGTCTGCAACCCCTGCCTTTTTTGCATTCTGCTCAGCAAGCAAGGCAAACTCCTCACGCCACTCGTAAGAAACCACTTTTTTTGCCACATTTGCAAGTGAAATGGCAAGCCAGCCACTTCCTGCCCCGGCATCCACCACAAGCGAATCCCTGCCCACCCCCGAGTAAGCAAGCACTATGCCAATATCTTTTGGAAGCATCACTTGCGGGCCGCGCTTGCAGGCTGAAAGAAGTGGCGGAAGAGGAAGCTTCACCTTCCCAGCCTCTCTGCAACTTCAGGCTTAAACAATGCAAGTATCCTTGCAGCAAGCAGCGCTGCGTTTTTGCCGTTATCTATACCTACAGTAGCAACTGGCACGCCAGGCGGGATTTGGGCAATTGAAAGCAGAGCGTCCAGACCGCCCAAGTTGACATTCACAGGGACTCCAATCACTGGCTTTTTGGTCTTGCTTGCAATTACTCCGGGCAATGCTGCAGAAAGTCCTGCAATCCCTATGAATACCTTGGCATCAGATTGCTTGATGATGCTGTCTAGCAGTTCAGGCTGGCGGTGGGCAGATGCAACTTTCAACTCGTATGAAATCCCAAGCTCATCCAGAGTTTTGGTAACCTTGTCTGCAATGGGCATATCAGACTGTGAGCCCAAAAGCACAAGCACATCAACCATATTTTTCACCTCTTAAACTTTTTGCCAGTTAGCCTCTCATATGCTTCAATATATTTTTCAGTGGTTTTGCTTATTACTTCTGGCGGCAGTTTGGGTGGCGGGGGCTGCTTGTTCCAGCCGATTGATTCAAGGTAGTCCCGCACGTACTGCTTGTCAAAGCTTTTCTGGTTTTTGCCCTCTTGGTATTCGTCGGCAGGCCAGTACCGAGAGGAATCTGGAGTGAGGACCTCGTCAATTAGGATGATTTGGTCATTGTAAAAGCCGAACTCAAATTTGGTGTCTGCCAAAATTATTCCTTTCTTGGCAGCAAAGTCTGCTGCGGTTTCATAAAGCTTAAGCGAAAGCTCCTTGAGCTTTTCGTAGGTTTCGCTTCCCACCAGCTTTCTGCCTTCTTCATCTGTAATGTTGATGTCATGCCCTACCTCTTCCTTTGTGGATGGGGTGAAAATTGGCTTGGGAAGCTTGCTTGAGTTTTTGAGGCCTGACGGAAGCTTAATTCCGCACACTGTACCTTTTTCATTGTATTCTTTCAGCCCGCTTCCTGCCAAATATCCGCGCACCACACACTCCAGCTTTATTGGCTTTGCCTTTTTGACCACCATGCTTCTTCCCTGCAAAAACTCAGGCAGCCCTTTTGGCACTTTGTCTGAAATGAGGTGGTTGCCTACTATGTGCTTGAGCTTTTCAAACCAAAACAGCGAAAGCTGAGTAAGCACAATTCCCTTGTAAGGTATGCCTTCGTTGAACACCACATCAAAAGCAGAAATCCTGTCTGTGGCAATCATCAGCAGATTGCCGTCCTCAAGCTTGTATGTATCTCGCACCTTCCCTCTTGAAAATAAAGGCAGGTCTAGTTTAGTTTGCGTAATAACCTGCATTCCACACCTCCCTACTGCAACTTGCAAAAAAGATTTTTAATTACAGCAGGCTTGCCGCATAGCCTGCAAGCCCGACAAGCAAAAGCCAGAGCGATGCTTTTCTTGCTGATGCAAAATCCTGCTTTCCTGCTGCAAGCTGCAGCCCTAAAACCACAAAAAAGAAGGCTGAGGATGCAACCAGCAAAAGCGAAAGCAGATTTGCCTTAAGCCCTGCAAAAAATGGCACGAATGAGAGAGGTAGAAGGGAAAGGTAAAGCGCTGCTGCCAGGATGCAGGTGTTTTTGGTTCCAATCAGAGCAGGTAATGTTTTGGACTTGCGATGCAGCACGTCTCCTTTTACATCTTCTGCGGATTTGACCAATTCCCTCCCCAAGCCTCCCACAAATGCAACCAAGCAAACCGAAAGCACTTTCGCATCAAGCTGATCTGTTGCCACCAGGTTTCCAAAAACAAATGGAATTGCCATGGAAAGCGCAATATAGGCATTTCCCACCAAGGGCAGATCTTTAAGGGCAAAATTGTAAAGTACAGAAAGCACTGCGAATGCCACTGCTATGAGAAATGCCGCATGTGGCAGAAAAGAGGCTGCAAAAATCCCTGCCACAAAACATGCTGCAGATGAGTAAAGCGCAAACGAGGGGGAAATTTCCCCTGCTGCAAGCGGCCGGTCTAACCTTTTGTTTTCCTTATCGGTTGCCTGGTCAAGGAAATCATTCAAAGCAAAGCTGCCCATCTGCAAAAAGACAGGCACCGCAAGCGAGGCAAGCAAAATTGGGGCAGGGGTAAGCTGGCCAGAGGCGATAATCTGGCCCAAAAGCACTGCCACTGCAAGCATGAAGGCATGCTCCAAGCGGAACAGGCGGATATAAGCACTAAGCTTCATAGCAAAATAAGACAGGGTGGGTTTAAAAGCACTATTTGGATTGAAAATGAAGGAGATGGATATGGAGATATTCCACAAAGGCCTTCCGAGGACCTTCCTTGGACTTTCAGCAAAAAGGCAGGAGGCAGAGGTAGTGGTGCTTTCTTGCCCCTATGATTCCACAACTTCCTACGGTTGCGGAGCTCGGGGAGGGCCTGCGGCAATAATAGAGGCATCCAGGCAGGTGGAGCTTTATGACATTGAGCTGGGGCAAGATATAAGCAAGAAGGTGAGAATTTTCACAGAGGATGAGCTTGAAGTGGACAGGGGCAACCCTAAGCGAAACTGCCAGTTTGTGCAAGAGGCTGTGGAGTGCGTCCTTGAAGAAGGGAAATTCCCAGTGCTTTTTGGCGGGGAGCATTCGGTTTCAATTGGGGCTTTTTGGGCAGCTGAAAAAAAAATTGGAAAAGGGCTTTCGGTGCTCCACATTGATGCGCATGCGGACATGCGGGAGGAATACGAGGGAAGTCAATACAGCCATGCCTGCACCATGGCTCGGTGCAGGGAATCCCTTCATGCAGTTTCCGTAGGAATAAGGAGCTATTCTGAGGAGGAAGCAGTAGAAATCGAAAAAATTAGGCAGGATTTCTTCGGAGTGGAGTTTGATGCTGAAAAGGTAATCAAAAGGCTCAAGCCTGCAGTTTATGTGACGATTGACTTGGATGGCTTTGACCCATCAGAGGTTCCTGCTGTTGGCACCCCGGAGCCGGGCGGATTGAGGTATTTGCAAGTGCTGGATTTGCTTCGCAAAGTTGCCAAAAGTCGCAAGATAGTCGGGTTTGATGTAGTGGAGCTTTCCCCAATTCCATCAAATGTAGTGTCAGAATTTCTTGCAGCCAAGCTTGCATACAAGCTAATTGGCTATGCTCATTTGAAGTGAATTTTATGGCAGGCTCACAATTGTCTGGGTTTTACAAGCTTTCCAGGAAGGAGCGGCTAGAGCTTCTCAAAAATGTAGCAGATCTGACTGACAAGCAAATTGAGCTTCTTTTGTCTGACCAGCCGCTGTCTTTTGAGATGGCAGACAGGTTGAGTGAGAATGTAGTTGGGCTGCATGCGCTTCCTTTTTCTGTTGCAACCAATTTCATAGTGAATGGAAGAGAAGTGCTGGTGCCAATGTGCATTGAAGAGGCATCTGTAGTGGCTGCTGCAAGCTATGCTGCCAAGCTTTGCCGGTCAAGTGGCGGCTTTCAGGCCAGCGCGGACCAGCCAATGATGATTGGTCAAATACAGCTTGTAGGCACCAGCAACGCAGAAAAGTCAGCAGAAGCCCTTAACTCCTCAAAGGAGAAACTGATTACTGCCGCCTCAGAATTTGCAAAGGGGATAGAGGCGCACGGCGGAGGGGTGCGCAACTTCCAAGCCCGGGTCATAAAAAGCAGCCGAGGACCAATGGTGGTCGCAGAGTTTCATGTGGATGTCCGGGATGCAATGGGTGCAAATACTGTCAATACCATTCTGGAAGGGGTGGCGCCGCAGCTGGAGAAAATCGGAGGTGGCAAAGCTAGGCTTCGCATATTGTCAAACCTTGCGATTTTGCGCATGGCACGCGCAACTGCGGTTTGGAAGAAAGAGGAGATTGGCGGGGAGGAGGTGGCAGATGCAATAATGGATGCTTGGGCGTTTGCAGAGGCAGACATTTTCCGAGCAGCAACCCACAACAAAGGGATAATGAATGGCATTGATGCAGTTGCAGTGGCAACAGGCAATGACTGGAGGGCTATTGAGGCTGGCGCACATGCATATGCTGCAATAAGCGGCAAATACCTCCCTCTTACAAGGTACCGCAAGCTTTCAAGCGGGGATTTGCAAGGAGAGATAGAGCTTCCGCTTGCAGTTGGCATAGTTGGAGGCGCAACCAGATCTCTTCAGACTGCCCAGCTTGCCTTGGCGATTTTAGGAGTGAAAAGCGCCTCTGAGCTTGCCTGCATAATGGCAAGTGTGGGGCTTGCCCAAAACTTTGCAGCCTTGCGCGCGCTTGCAACGGAAGGGATACAAAAAGGGCATATGGAGCTTCATGCAAGAAATATTGCAATTTCTGCAGGGGCAAGTGGCAAATTGGCAGACCAGGTTGCGCAAAGGATGATTTCGGAAAAGAACATAAGCTTAAGTCGAGCAAAGGAGATAATC
Organism: Candidatus Anstonellaceae archaeon; assembly: GCA_038887295.1. Lineage (GTDB taxonomy): Archaea > Micrarchaeota > Micrarchaeia > Anstonellales > Anstonellaceae > UBA10161. The sequence goes on from JAWAKW010000004.1 coordinate 24,751, forward strand.
AAGGAGCTTGGTGGAAATGGATGAAAGGATTGTGGCGCTTTTTCTTGTTGCAGTGGTACTTTCCTCACTTTATTTGCATTACAAAGGCACTGTTGCAGATTTTGAGCTTGCTTCCAAAATAAAGGAAGGGGCAAAGGAGCCATTTCATGTTGCTTTTGCCTCCAGTCTAAACCAGATAATTGCTCCACAGCCTACTGCCCAAGACACAATCAGACTTTTTGGTATGCTTTCCCCAGCTCTTTTTGCAGCAAGCGCGCTGATGATATTTTTTGCAGCAAGAAAACTGGGGCTTCAGGTGCAATCTGCAGCCTTTGGCACCCTCATGTATGCATTCTCGCTTGTCTTTGTTTATTTTCTTCCAGGTACTTATAGCAGCATCTCGCTTGCTTCGCTTTTCTTTGCTGCATTTATTTTGCTTTCAGCCTGTGGCGAGCCGCTGTTTTACCTTTCTGTGCTTGCAGCTGCAGCAGCAGTGGCAGTTGAGCCAGGCTTTGCAATCCCTGGCATTCTTTTCTCGGCAGCCCAAGGGATAAATCAGAAAAAGCTGGTTTTCGCTTTGCCGGCTGCGCCATTTCTTGCTGGTGCGCTTCAAGCCGGCTTTACATACAGCGCTGAAGGATTTTTGCTTGCGCCTTTCCTTGCTGCTGCCTCGCTTGTTCTTTTTGGTGGCTGGCACTTACTTGCTTCGGGTATGGTTTCACTTTTCATTTTTCCTGCAGCAGGAGCCCAAATCCTTGCTTTGCAGGCAGCAGCCGCCTTTGAAAGCCAAAAGGAGGACAGAAGACTTGGGCTTGCGTCCTCGTTTTTTGCAGGGTATGCAGCTCTTACTGGGCTTTTCTTTTACTTTGGTGCAACTTTGCAGACTGCGCTGAGCGGATCTTTGTTTTTGGCGCTCCTCTTTCCACTGCTTCTTCATGCTTATGAATATCGCCAAAAGCAGTACTTTTTGGTGTTCTTTTTTGGGCTACTTGTTGCATCGCTTTTCACATTTGGTGCTTACCCGCTTTCAGGCGGCAAATACTATCCTGATTTTGCAGATCCAGAATTGGTGGAGGCACTTTCTTTCCTTTCCGGCTTCAATCCGCAAGTAGTTGGGCTTCTTGGCAGCCAACAGGCAGCACAATTTTTCCTTCCGAACGCCACAGTTATAAAGCAAGAAAAAGTGAGGGCTTACTTGGAAGGGAAGGATGAGCTTCAGAAAGCTTATTTGGTGCTTTCGCTTTCTGATTTTGACAAGGGGGCATTTGAGCCGCAATATACTTCTTACAAGTTCGTCGGCATTTTCCAGTCGCAATACGGAGAGGTGGCAATATTTTCCTCTAAAGCAGGGTTTGTTGCGCGAAGGCTGGATGCAAACAGACAGCTTGCAGTACTTGATGGTGAGCTTTTGGATGCGAAAGGAAGGTTCTATGGGTATCTGCCGCTTTCCCGCATGCACTTTTTGCGCAACCTCTCATTTGACTCAGAACAAAACAGGATGATAGTCTTTGAGGAAGATGCTTCTTACCCGCGATTTTTTGATATTTATTCTGGCGAGGCGGCAAAAAAGATTGCAGAATTTGGTGGTACCGCAGTTTTTGAGGTAGGGAGGAATGCTTGAGCTTTTTGCTTTGCTTTTTGCATTTTCATTTGCAATAACCAGTTTCAGCATGCCTTTTCTGATAAGAAAGCTCAAAGCCGCAGGGATTACTGGAAAAGATGTCAACAAAAAGGACACCCAAGAGATTGCTGAGATGGGCGGCCTTGGGATAATTATGGGGGCAATAGGCGCGCTTTTGCTTTCAATTGCACTCTACACTTTTTTTGGGGTCCAATTCAAGCTTATCCAAGTGCTTGCGGCAATGCTTACCCTAATGATAATTGCTCTTATCGGCACTTATGATGATTTGTTTGATATGAGGCAGGCAGTCAAAGCAGTGCTCCCGATGGCTGCTGCCCTTCCGCTTGTTGCAGTAAGTGCAGCAGGAAGTACTGAAATTGCGCTTCCGTTTATTGGCGCTATTGATTTTGGCTACATTTACATTATGGTGCTTATCCCATTGGGAGTAACTGTTGCTTCCAACCTGACAAATATGCTTGGCGGATTCAATGGGATGGAGGCAGGGATGGGAAGCATTATGTTTGCAACTATTTTAGTGCTTGCTGCAGCAAAAGGGGAGGTGGAGATGGGCATGATTGCTGCTGCAATGTTGGGTGCCCTTTTGGCTTTTCTGAGGTTCAATTGGTATCCTGCGAAGGTGTTTGGCGGTGATATAGGAAACCTTTCAATAGGGGCTGCGCTTGCAGCTGCGGTGATAATTGGCAATCTTGAATCTGCGGGCGCAATTTTGGTGATTCCTCATGTGGTGGACTTTTTCATAAAGGCATACAATGGCTTTCCTGCCAAGAATTGGTGGGGTAAGGTGCAGGAAGACGGTAAGCTTTATCCTCTTGAAGGCAAGGTGCGTGGGGCAGCGCAGCTTGTAATGAAGCTTTCTGGTGGGATAACCGAGCAGAGGCTAGTGTTGACTTTTCTTGCGGCGCAGATTGTATGCGCAATTGCAGCGCTTTTGCTGCTTTTGAGGTAGGTTGAATGATTGCAATCACTGGCGGAAGCGGATTTATAGGCACTCATTTGGTGCAGCATTTGCAGCAAAAAAAGCAAATCGTCCTGATAATTGACATTGCACAGCCCAAGGCAAACGCTGCCAAGTTTGTGCAAGCTTCCATTTTAGAGCAGGAAAAGTTGCAAAAAGCATTTGAGGGATGCGAAGCAGTGGTGCATCTTGCAGCATCCATTGATGTTCAGGCTTCTGTACAAAATCCTCAGGCAGACTTCCAAACAAACGCATATGGCACCCTTTCGGTGTTGGAGGCTGCAAGGAAGGCAAATGTGCGCAAGGTTCTGTTTGCTTGCTCTGCCGCAGTTTACGGGGAGCCACAAAACCTGCCAATCAAGGAAACACATCCGCTCTTGCCCCTCTCCCCCTATGGCGCTTCCAAGCTTGCTGCAGAAAGCTATGTCCTCCTTTATGGGCGCCTTTATGGGATGAAAAACCTTTCACTTCGCTTGTTTAATGTTTACGGCCCTGGTCAGTCCAGCACAAGCCAGTACGCAGGAGTGATAACAAAATTTGCATCTGCCATAAAGGAGGGGAGGCAACCTGTAATTTATGGAGATGGGAAGCAAACCCGTGACTTTGTCCACGTCAAGGATGTATGCGAGGCATTTTGGCTGGGCTTGAACAAAGATGCAACTGGTGCGCTCAACATCGGCTCTGGGAAAGAAACTTCTATATTGGAGGTGCTGGAAGCTTTAAGTAAGGCTTGCGGCAAAAAAGTCCAGCCCAAATTCCTTCCTGCAAGGCAAGGCGAAATTCTGCGAAGCGTGGCAGACTGCAGCCTTGCAAGGCAAAAGCTTGGCTTTGAGGCTAAAATTGACCTTAAAGTCGGGCTGGCGCAACTGGTTTAGCCTTTCTTTTTCTTTGCCTTCTTTTTGGCAGATTCCTTGATCTTTTTGAGCTTTTGGAGAACCGAGTACTTTTCTTCCTTTGGCTCATTTTCTTGTATTTCTGATTTGCTTTCTGCAAGCGGCTCTTGGATGGGTTCAGAAATGGCAGGCTCAGGCTGCTGTTGCGGCTGCTCTTCCTGCTTTGCTGCCTGTTTTGCAGCTTCATCCTCTTTCAGCTTCTTGAGCCGCTCTGCCTCCTGCCTTCTTTTTTCTTCCATCTGTGCGGCAAGCATCAGGCTTTTTTTATCCATCTCGTCTGTCCAGCCCCATCTTGCCATGTCCACTACTTTAACTTTCATGGGAATTAGGTAGGTTCTTCCGTCAAAAAGGCGCACGATGCATTCTCGCTGGTGCAGCCGCACAAACATTTCCTTTTTTGATTCTTCAAGCTCGGTCTGTGTCCGGTTTTTCTTGAAAAACTCCTCTATTTTTATCTCCATGATAGACGAAATTGAAGTTGCATCCTGCCTGGAAAGCTTAAATGCAATTATGTTTCGCACATTGCCGATAATTGCATCATAGACCTCTTTTGAAAGCTGGTTGAGATATTGCATTGAAAGGTAAAGGTAGAGGTTGAATTTCCTGGTTTCAATCAGTATATCTTTTGCCACCTTGTTTTCCACACGCGGGAACTCATCGATTGCTAATATGGTTGGCTTTTCCTGAAGCTTGCCTGTGATTGCAAGTATGTACATCTGGTTGATGATTGCACCGGCAAGGAAAGAAATCATCCTTTTTCCGAAAAAGTGCGGATCAAACGAAACCACAGTAACTCTGTTGTTTTTCAGCAAATCAAGAAGGCTTTCTTTTTTCATTTCCTTTCCAAGGTAAAGCTGATATTCGCCAACAAAGTTCAAGATTGGGAGGACTGCGTCGTTGAAGTGATGTATGTAGATGTCATTGAACTCTTCGTCAAAAAACCTTTTCACCTCATCATTTGAGCTTGCACTTACAAACTCTGCCCTTGCAGCAGAATCTGTAAGAAGAGCGCTGATGTTGGTGAGGGTGAGCTTGTCCAGCTCTGTCAAAAGGTGCACCGAGTAAAAAAGCACCCTTTCTGAATACTTGTTCTCTTGGCCGATTGAGGAGGAAATAAGCTGGGCAATCAGCTGGGTCAAAAGCGGGGTTTTTTGCCCACCCATTTCAAGTGGCTCTACATAATTGTCTACAAAATTGACTATTTTTTTATCATGGAGCATTCGCACAAATTCTCCATGCGGGTCTAATACCAGCATTCGCACATTGTCCTTGTGCAAAGCTTCAATTGCCTTAAGCAGAATGTAAAAGCACTTGGTCTTGCCTGTTCCTGAAGCCCCTACAATTATTGTGTGCTGGAAGACATCAAAATTGTCGGTTCCCAGCGTCATTCCGGTTTCCTCAAAAACAGGGTATTTTGAAGTGGTAGACATTCTTTTTGGGATTGGCTCCAAAAGCTCGATGTAAATTGAAGGATTCTTTTCAAGGTCAATTAGCATAAATTTGGATGGATTTGACACAAAAATCAGCATTTTTTTGCCTTTCTCATCTATTGCCGAACCAAGACCTATGTTGCTTCCCAACATGCGCGAAAGATAAAGATGAAGCTCAACCACGTTTTCTTTCAGCATAAAGTCCAAAAAATCATGCGAGCTTGTAATGAAAAAAAAGCGAGGCGGTAGAGTGAAAAATCCTTCTGCTTGATTGAATTCAACTGGCTCAGAAAGTCTAAAAGGAAACACGAGGGCAGAAAGACTTGCCAGTGAAGCTTTTTCTTTCAGAAAGAAGCGGATGGTGTTGTTTTGGCGCGTGATTATCAATTTTGCAAAATATGGAGAAAAAATATCAGAAAAATCAAAAATCCCAAAAAGAGGCAAACGGGATTTTACAATTTGATTGAACAGATTCTTAATGTCATCTTCCCTTATCTTTTCAGTGTAAAGGTGAACCTCCCGCACCAGCATTTTACCACAAAACCCAATTTTGCTTTATTCATTTTAAAACTCTTTCTCTAACTTTCAGCGGGTAGAATTTACTAGGTCAATCACTGAAATCAGCTGGTTTATATGTTCATAATCTGTAGTTCTTCCAATATCTAGCCAATAGTCTGAAAAGACAAACCCACAAACCTTAAGCTTTTTGTCAAGAAGGCGCGGAAAAACATGGGCAGCAAAGTCCTCTTTTTCTTTTATATACTGGAAAATTCCTGGCTCGAAAATATAAACTCCTGCATTTACCAGATTTTCTACAATTGGCTTTTCACGGAACCTAACTATTTGATCTCCTTCCAGTTCTGCAATACCGTATTCAAGTGGGACACCTTTGCGGTTGAGTGCGACCGTAGCAAAGGCTTTTTTGTCAAAATGGAATTTGGCCATTTTTGCAATGTCCAAATTCGAAAGGTGATCTCCCATCACCACTACAAATGTCTCTTGAAATTTGTCTTTTAGTGGCAAAATAGAGCCGGCTGTCCCAAGCTCTTCCGTTTCCACAGAGTATAATATTTTCATCCCCAGTCTTTTACCATCTCCAAAGTAATCTCGTATTTGTTCGTGAAGATAACCTACAGTCAAATAAACCTCTTTGATTCCTGCAGCCTTCAGTGAGCAAAGAACATATTCTAAAATCGGCTTTTTGCCCAATGGAAGCATTGGCTTTGGGATAGTGTATGTGTAGGGTCTGAGCCTAGTGCCTTTTCCACCGCACAATACAATGCCTTTCACAAAACCACCTACCTAAGCAATATTGAATTTAGCCCAAGCTTCCTTAACTGCTCTATCGCTTTTTGTGGAAGCTTGCCTTCCACCACAACTATCATTTTTGGATCAGGATACAAGTCGGGATCGTCAGTTATTATTTGCCTGATGCTGATTTTGTGGTCTGCAAGCACCTTGGAAACCTTTGCAACCACTCCAACCTCATGAGGCTCTGCGCCAACCTCAAAAGAGTCATGGCCCAGAAATTTTGCGGCTGATGCTACATTTGCAATAGGTAGCATATGAGAAAAAACTGAAAAGAGAGTTGGGTCTGCAACTATTTCCTTAGCAGTCTGTATGATTACTCTTCGGTCCACCCCTAAAGCCCTTGCCATCTTTGCAGGGGATATTTCTATTTTCTCGCAGTATATTTTTCCTTGCTTGCTTACAGAAAGACCCAGCCTAAGCAGACAATTTACTACCTTAAGCTTTGCGCGCTGACCTGCAAATTTCTCCTCGACTACTCCCAACATAATGAATGCTTTTTGGCACCAATGTTTAAAAAAGGGCAAGAGGAAACAATAAAAAAATAAAAGTGCAACCAGCCGATATGCTGGAAGCAGTTGCATTTGTTTTTGGACTGATTGCTATAGGATATGTTGCAGGCTACTTCAAACTAGTTTCACCCAAAGCATACCAAACCCTAAATGACTATGTCTATTTTGTTGCAATGCCTGCATTGATTTTTGCAAGGCTTGCTTCTGCTCAGCTTGGAAGCCAGCATCTTCAAATTTTGATTGCAAATGCGCTTCCTATTGCGATTGTCTTGGCTGCTGTAGCAGCTGCTTGGAAGTTGAAACTGTTGAGCCAAAAGCAAGCTTCGCTGCTTGTTGCAACCTCATTTTTTGGGAATATAGTCTATATGGGGTTCCCTATAGTTGAGATTAAGTTTGGCCCAGATGCACTTCAAACTGCTGCAATTATCTCATTTGCATACAATGTGATGATGTTTATCCCTGGACTGGTTTTGATTTTGTTAATAACTAAAAAAGGCTCAGAAGGCCTATTTGAAGAAAAGGTTCTAAAAAACACCGTGATTTTAAGCTGTGCTTTTGGGGCTGGCGCATCAATTTTAAATGTAGATCTTGCGCCGCTTATGCTAAGTGTAATTGAGGCGGCAGGTGCTACTACTGCGCCTGTTGCGCTGTTTTCTTTAGGGCTGTTTTTTAAGGCAAACAAGATTGCATTTGTTCCTGCTGCATTTGGAATAAGTGCAGTAAAGCTGATAGGTTTTCCTTTATTGTTTATGGCTACTTCTTTTCTCATTGGTTTTGAAGGAGAGCCGTACAATATCTCGCTTCTTGAAGCAATGATGCCAGTTGCAGTGACAAACTTTGTTTTAGCCTCAAAGCTTGAACTGGATGAAAACCTTGCTGCAAGCTCTGTGTTTGTAAGCACTTTGTTTTCTGCTTTTACATTATCATTGATTTAGAGCTTGCTGGATGACTTCGCAGTATTCTTTGTTTAATTCATCTGCATGTTTTTGAGTTTTCGATTCTGCAAAAACACGTACCACATTTTCAGTCCCGCTTGCTCTAACAATTACCCAGCTATCTTCAAAATCTGCCCGGACACCATCCACCAAAACAAGTTTTGCCTTGCTTTTTTGTGCATGAGCTTTTGCTGCATCAAGTGCCAGCTGCTTTTTTTCTGGCTCAACCTCAATCTTTGATTTTGAATTGAAATATGTAGGAAGCTGAGCTATATGCTGTGAAAGAGGTTGCTCCAAAACCAACTCACACATTTTTGCAGCAGAAAGAATTCCATCCTTTGCAAGCGAAAATGAAGGCCAGATTATTCCACCAACTTCTTCGCCCGCACTGACTGCTGTACTTCCAAGTTCAAGAACTTTTTGAGAAAGGTACGGTGCACCTACTTTTGTATAAACTGTTTTTGCTCCTAAGTTGCCGCAAACCTCTTCGACTACCTTGCTCGTTGCCACAGTAGTTACAACAAGCTTTTCTTTTTGCTTTGCCTTCCTGCAGGCAAAAGCTGCACACAAGGCAAAACTTTTGTCCCCAACTATCCAATTTCCTTTCTCATCCGCAAAGATTACCCTATCAGCATCTCCATCCCAAGCAACCCCTAAATCTGCTGAGGCCTTTTTGACTGCTGCAAGCATTTGGGAAACATTTTGCTGAGAAGGTTCTGAAGGCCTTCCTGGAAAATGACCATCTAACTTATCGTTCAGAGATATTATTTCGCATCCAAGAAGCTCAAAAAGCCTGGAGGAAAGAGTGGCTGTTCCATTGCCAAAATCTAAAACTAGGCGCAGTTTCCTTTTTCTTATTTTTTCAACATCCACTTGCTTTAAGATCTGCTGAATGTGGGTCTGCAAAGCAAAGGGGTATTCTTTTATTCTGCCAACTTTATTCCATTCTGCAAGCTTATTTTTGCCCAAAAGATTTTCGATTTCCTGCCCTCTTTCCTTTGATACTGCAACTCCTCTCGAGTCTATGAACTTGAGGGCGTTCCATTCTGGTGGGTTGTGCGAGGCGGTTACAATTATTAGTCCTCCTGCTTTCTCATGACGAAGTGTATATTCTGAGACTGGCGAGGAACAAAGCCCCAAATCCAGCGCTTCTTTTCCTGCTGCCATTATTCCTGCTGCAGCAGCACAGTGAAGCATGGGGCTGGTAAGGCGCATATCTCGTGAAAGCAGGATTGGCCCTTTCTTGCACCAGGAGGCAAACGCTGCTGCAAGCTCAAATGCAAGTTGTGGTCCAAGCTGATTTATTGTTCCTCTCACACCATTTGTCCCAAACAAACTCATTTTTGCACACCTACCAGAATAATTTTTTCAACAAATTTTGCAAAAAAATGAGGCAATCTGGCTTTTTGCGAAATCACCACCCAAACTTCTGCATCCTCTCTTTCAAAACATTTGAATACAACTGAAAGTACAGCAAATAAAGCAGCACATATCGTGCTGATGATTCCAAGAAGTAAAAAGAAAAGAAGTTTTGATAGGTATGGTGCAAGTCCTCCTGTGAATGAAAAAATATTTGAAAGTCCAAGCAAAGGCTTAAGAGCAAACGCAAGCGCAAAGGGAGCAAAACCCAAAAGAAGCAACCTATAAGCAGCAGGCGAAGGCTCAAATCCTATCCTTTCTTTTCCATATTTGAACATTAATAATCCCCACACTGCAAAGCCTGCTGCAGCAGCTGCTGCAGCTCCCTCTATCCCAAAATGCGGAATAAGAAGAATATTAAGCAAAACATTTACCACCGCTGCAATTATTGCAACTTTCAGTTCAATTCCAACAAGTTGCATTCCAGCAAGGGCAAAGCTGATCACTGAGGCAAAAATGTAGAAAACCAAGCCTAAAACAAAGATAGACATTGCCAGCCCGCCTTCAGCATACTTTTGGCCAAAAAATGCACCAAGCATATCCCAAGAAAATGCAACCATAACCGCTGCAAATGGCATGGTGATAAAAAGAACCCATCTTTGAGCAGTCCTAAGTTGGCTTCTTACTTTATCAAACTTGTTTGCACCAACCAGCCTAGAAATTACAGGAAAGAAAATAGTGCTTATTGTGCCTGGAAGTATATTGAGGTTGTTTGCAAGCGAGATAGCAAAAGAGTAGGTTGCTATCAAGAATGGCGCGCTTTCAGGCTCAATCAGATATCCAAGCAATATTCTATCAGCAAATCCCATGATTATGTTGAAAATGCTAATGAAGGTGATTACTAGGCCGAAAGGTGCAACTTCTCGTATTATTTTTGATAGGCTGAATTTTGCTGTTTTGGAAGAAAGGCGGGTATCTTGAAATACAAAGGGTGCAAATATAGGATATGAAATCAGATAAGAAAGCACATAGCCTGCACCTATTGCAAATAGCCCTGCCCCAAAAAGCTCAACGAACAAAAAAGTTATGATAAGCTTTGCAAAAAGCTGAAAGTTGCTAACAAACTGGGTAAGCTTCATATTTGCTTTCCCAACCACATAGTAAGAAAAGGTCTTTCCTATATTATCGATAATTACAAATGTGCACAAGATTTGCAAGGCAAATGCAAGTTTTTCGTTTTGGTAAAACTGTGCTATTTGCCCTGAAAGCAGCCATACTCCAAAAGTTAAGATTGCACCTAAAAGTGAGGTGAGAACCAAGGTTGCCTTAAAAAGAGCTGCTGCTTTTTGATGCTCGTTTTTGG
>JAWAKW010000005.1:0-26063 GCA_038887295.1 Candidatus Anstonellaceae archaeon
TCATCTAGCCTGCCAACAAATGGAGAGACATAGGTTGCCCCTGCCTTTGCAGCCAGCAGGGCCTGGTTTGCAGTAAATACCAAAGTCACATTAGTCTTGATTCCTTCCTCAGAAAGCATCCTTACGGCCTTCATCCCCTCAGCAGTCATAGGGATTTTGACCACTACATTTTTTGCCCACTTTGCAAATTCTCGCCCATCCTTGACCATTCCTTCAGCCTTTTCCTCCACCCCTTCTACTGAGACTGGTCCTTTTACTATTTTGCAAATTTCTTCAATCACTTCCTTTTGCTTTCTTCCTGATTTGAGTATCAGAGTCGGATTTGTAGTAACCCCATCCACCAAACCAAGCTGGGCAAAGCGCTTAATTTTTTCCACTTCTGCAGTATCCAAAAATATCTTCATTTTCTCACCTCAATTTGCTGCTTTGCAACCGATGCAATGCCTTTAGCATCCAATCCATGCTTTGCAAGAACTTGGCTTCCACTGCCAGACTCGCCAAAGGTCATATTAACTCCATGTCTTCTTATTAGCACAGGATAGCGAGCCGAAAGAGCCTCGCACACAGCGCTTCCCAATCCTCCTTTTACTTGATGATCCTCCACTGTCAAAATTGTCCCGCAGGTTCTAGCAAGCCTTTCTAGCATGTTTTCGTCAGGGGCTGAGATCGTGTGCATATTTGCAACTGCAACCGACAAACCCTCCTTTTCAAGCATCGAAGCCGCAACTAAAGAAGGATAGACCATATTTCCAGTTGCAACAATTGCAAGATCACTCCCTTCGCAAAGAAGGTTGATCTTGCCAAGCTCAAAAGGAGTCTGCTCAGTAGTAAAAATCGGTATTTTCCCCCTGGTACATCTGATATAAAACGGGCCAGGTGTTTTCCACGCAGCAAAAGTGGCCTTGTAAGCCTCATAGTAATCGCAAGGAGAAACAACTGTCATGTTCGGAAGGCAGCGCGTCAGTGCCAAATCCTCAAGCATCTGGTGGGTTGCGCCATCCTCGCCAACGTCCAAGCCAGCATGCGAGCCTTCAATTTTCACATTGGCTTCGCCGTAGCATATGGTTGTCCTTATCTGCTCCCAATTCCTCCCAGGAGAAAATGCTGCAAAAGCCCCAATGAATGCAATTTTGCCGCTGTATGCAAGTCCAGCAGCAACCGAGGCAAGATTCTGCTCTGCAACCCCAACGTTGAAAAAGCGGTTTGGGAATTTTGCTGCAAATTTTGCAATTTGGACTGAGCCTGCAACATCTGCAGATAAGGCCACAACGTTTGGATCAAGCTCGCCTATTTTTGCAAGCGCGTCCCCAAATGCTTCTCGCGTTGCCGCAGAGGCAAGCTGCAAATTTATATCCTTAAGGTGCATTTCAGGCAAAATGTTCACAGCTCTCCCTCAATCCTTTTTCTTTCTTCTTCAAGCTCCTTCAGCGCCAACTCAGCCTCTTGGGGCTTTGGAGCCTTGCCATGCCACTCATGCTTGTTTTCTACGAATGAAACTCCCTTGCCTGGTGTGGTATAGGCCACAATCATGGTAGGCTTGCCTTTTGTGCTGCTTGCATGCTTGAGAGCAGAAATTATATTTTCGTAATCGTGCCCATTTACAGAGATAGCATTCCATCCAAAAGCACGATATTTTTCTGTCAAATCCAAAACCGGCATAACTTCTTCAGTAGGCCCATCAATTTGGATGTAGTTTCTGTCGCAAATTGCAATTAGATTATCCAGCTTGTATTTTGATGCAAACATAACCGCCTCCCACGTAGCACCTTCTTGATGCTCTCCATCAGAAGTGATGCAGAAAACGCGAAAATTGCGCCCATCCAGTTTTCCTGCAAGCGCAATTCCGCATGCAATAGCAAGTCCCTCGCCCAGCGGGCCAGAGGAAGTTTCTACTTCAGGCATCCAATGCCTGCTTGGATGGCCCTGAAAGCGCGAGCCGAGCTTGCGCAAAGAAAGTGTGTCTTCTATTGGAAAATAGCCTGCACGAGCCAGTGTAGCATAAAGCACGGGTGCGCAATGCCCATTTGAAAGCACCAGCCTGTCTCGATTTGGGTCCTTGGGATTGGAAGGATCGTATTCCATCTCATGAAAGTACAATATGGAAAAGATGTCTGCAAGTCCGAGTGGGCCTGCCGTATGGCCGGAGCCTGCTGCCGCAAGCATTCTGATAATGTCGCAGCGGATAGTGTTGGCCATAAGCTTTAATTCTTTGATCGTCTTAAGCCTTGGCTGCACAAAAATGCCCCCATTCAAACTTTGCAAGGCAAACTTTAAAATTAAAGCTAAATTTGGGCATCCTGCATAAGCTCATCTATGGCGCGCTTTACGTCTCCTTTGGAAAATATTGCGGAGGCTGCTGCGAACATGGTTGCACCTGCGGCTGCCGCTCTTTTTACCACTCCGACTTCAACACCACCATCTATTTCAACAATTGCGCCTAACCTGGCAAGCCTCATTATCTTATCTTCCATCGTTTGCAGATATTTCTGCCCTGAAAATCCAGGGTAAACAGTCATAACAAGCACGTGGGTAATTTGATCCAAATAAGGCTCAACTGTAGAGGCGGGGGTATCTGGAGAAATGGCAAGGGCCACTTCTCCTCCCATTCCCCTCACCTCCTTTATTGCCTTATTTATATCCGTCAAGGCTTCTACATGAAGCTCGTATATTGCTTTTTTGTGCCCGATCCTTTTGACATACTCCAAAGGAGAATTTACCATTAGATGGTATTCAACCTTCATCCCTTTTGGAAAGTTAGGAAAAAATTCAGGTTCCAAAGTCTTGTTTGGGACAAAAACACCATCCATTACATCCACTTGAACCATATCCACAAAGGACTGCACCCTCTTAAGCTTGTCTTGAAAGTCCTCCTTTGTCTTGGAAAGAATCGCTGGAACTATCTTTATTTGCCTCATGGCATCACGCAGGCTTGTTGGCACTGTATTTTTTTATATCTTCGTAGATTGGGCCTTCCGGTGTAAGTCTACTTCTTATCAAAAAGAATGCATCTACTGGAAAGGAAATGCAAAACGGTGGCTGGTTGAGGAAGTCATCTATATCCGCAGCACTTTTCGGGGCACGCGCAACAGTCAGATGCAGTCTGAATTCCTCTTGCGGAAGCTTCAGAAAGGACAAGACTGAGTCAATCTTTGATGCAAGTTGGCTTGCTTCCTGGCTGCTTCCACCTATCCATATTGCTCTTGGAAAATGTCTGTTTGGAAATGCCCCTGCTAAGAAAAGCTTAACTTCGAAAGGCTCAAATTCAATCCGGTTTAAAGCCTCAGCTATCCTTTCTGCCTGCTGGGTTTCTACTTCTCCTATGAACCGAAGAGTAATGTGCAGATTTTCAGGCTTTGTCATTTTTACTCCAAGTGCGCCTTCAAGCGGGGCAGATACTCTTTGGATTTGAGGCAATGCATCCTTTGGCACTCTAATTGCAACAAAAAGCCTCATGAAGCAGTTTGAGCAGATAAGAATATAAGGGATAAAAGCAAATTCTGATTATGACCGACTATTTAAGCGTTCTTGAGCTTTTGATACGCATTGCCAATCTTGCAGTGGCAGCCTATTTGATTTGGACAATTGTTCCTATGTATTGGAAGGATCGAAGCAGCTCCTTTTCAAAGACATTTCAGATAATGGTGGTAGCCTTGCTGCTCTTCTTCACTGCAGAGTTTGCTTCTACCTTCAGGTTGCTTGAGCAAGAAAGCCAGCGCCTGGTTGATTCTACATTTTTTTTCGTTTTCCTGCTGCTTTTGCTCCTGGCAATTCGAAAGATACGCCATGGAATGCTTGCGCATGATCATCTAGTGAAAAAGAGAATCAGGGCAAGGCTTTCTGATGTAGAGTAGTGATTGAATGGAAGGTTACACCTTTGCAGATGCGCACTGCCATGTAGAATCCTGCAGTGGTCCCATCCCTCCAGATATTTTGATTATTAGCTGTGGCACCTCTCATCAGACCAACTTAAGAAATGCCAAAATAGCTCAAGAGCATCCAAACGTGTATATCTGTGCTGGAATCTCGCCGCAGGAGGCAATCAGACACAAGCAGATAAAGGTTTCGCTTGTTGAGTGGGAGGAGGCAATAGAAAAGGAAATTGCCCCTGCCGGCAAGCTTGTAGGCATAGGTGAAATTGGACTGGATTACTATTGGGGCAAAACAGAAGAAGAAAAGTACTTACAGCACGAGTGCTTCATATCTCAGCTTCAGCTTGCAGAAAGGCTAGGGCTTCCTGTAGTGGTGCACAGCAGGCAGGCTGAAAAAGAGTGCGTGGAAATCTTAGAAAACTTCAACCTTCACTACCTTTTGCACTGCTTTTCAGGAGATGCCGCAACTGCAGCCCAAGCTACTTCTAAAAATGGCTGGATCTCTGTACCTCCACTGAGAAGTGGTAGGAGAAAAGAATTGATTTCTCTAATTCCTCCAGAGCGCATATTGGCAGAATCTGATGCGCCTGCAATTGGCAAATCCCCATCTGACACATTTGAGTCAATAAAGCTAATTGCAGAGGCAAAGAATTGGTCGGTTGAAGAAGCAAAATACCGAACTTTATTCAATACAATTTCATTTTTCAATATAGGAAAAAGGTGATGGTATGGCAAGCATGCTGGACAAAATCAAATCCATGCTGCAAAAAAAGAAAAAAGACAAAAACATCGCCCTTTTTATTGATGGACCGAATGTGATTCGCAAGGATGTCCGATTGGATTTAGTGCAAGTAAAAAAGGCAGTCGAACAGTATGGACAAATAAAAGTGGCCAAGATTTTTCTTGACCAGTACGCCTCAGATAAACTAATTGAGGCAATGACCAATCAGGGCTATGAGCCAGTAGTAACTACTGGTGATGTCGATGTAACTATGGCAGTAGAAGCGATGGTTCAAGTTTATAATCCACACATCCAGGCAATTGCTCTGATGACACGTGATATAGATTTTAGGCCAGTGCTTGTAAAGGCAAAAGAGCTCGGAAAAGAGACAATTGTAATCGGAAGCGAGCCTGGCTTTTCGGTTGCTCTGCGAAATACTGCTGATATAGTGATAGTCGCACAGCAAAAATGACTCATTCTCTCAAAAATTTCAGTACCTCTTGATGGTGCTTTGCAGGATCCACCCCAAAGAATGCCTTCTTCAACCTCCCCTCCTTGTCTATTATAAAAGTGGAGCGAAGGATCGAGCCGTCATCCTTGAGGGCTCCAAAAAGCTTTGCAACCTCTTTTTTCTGGTCAGAAAGTAATAGGAAAGGAAGGCTGTATTTGGACGCAAATGCAGAATGAGATTTCGGGCTGTCTGGAGAAACTCCAACCACTTCTGCCCCCAAACTCTTAAGCTCACTGTATATGTCCCTGAAATTACAAGCCTCAGTGGTGCAGCCAGGAGTGTCGTCCTTTGGATAAAAGTACAAAACAACCACTTTTCCTTTGAAATCAGAAAGCCGGATGTCTTTTCCTGTTGGGTCAGGCAAGGAGAATTCTGGGATCTTTTGATTTTCAGCAAGCATCCAAACCACCATCTCAAACTCCGAACTGGCTGTTTTTATCTTTATTACTCATATTTGAGTTATTTGCTTTTTGCAGAAGCTCAGCATGAGAATATGAAAACCAGATTGCTAGCTTCTTTCCTATCTAGCCTACAGTAGCCATATCTTTCAAACTGCACAACCGATCCTTCTGCAAGATTGATGCACGAAGGCTCGCAATAGCCTTCCTCCTGTAGCATGCTTTTTGGGTTGAACTGGCCATTTTCGTCTAAAAGCTTTCCAGGCTTGTAGACAGTGCAGCTGACTGCCCCCTCAGCAGGAACCCACTGGATTTTTTTCTCAACAGCGCCTTCCTGGCTGACGAATGAGGCAAGCAGACCATCTTTTGTTTTTGATACAAGCTTTACGTTGTAAAGTTCTTTAAGGCGGAAAACCTCTCCTTCAACAATTGATGATGCATCCTGTCCAGCAATGTAAAATTCTTTGCCTGCTATCATAGTGCGCTTGCCAAGATCAAGATTGGGGTGGTTCCTAAGTGAGACTCCTTGTGGGGTCGCACCCTCTACAACCAGCCGAACCGGTGCAGGCACGAAAAACCTTCTGATCGCCTTATTGTCCAGATATTTTCTGTTGTACCAAAGAAGCTTGTCATACCCTGGCTTGCTTTCCACTTTCGACAGTCCAAACTCAAGCACAAATTCCTTTATCGCCTCAGGCAAAATTCCTCGCCTTTTTAATCCTGCCAAGGTTGGCAGGCGCGGGTCAGAAAACCCATCCACTTTCCCTTCTTGGACCAGCGGCAGTATCAGCCTCTTTGAGACTGGAGCATTTTTTATCTCCAGCCTTGCAAATTCTATCATATGCGGCTTGCGAAGAGCAAGTGCTTCCAGGATTGCAAAATAAAGCGCATCTCTCAATTCGTATTCTTTGGTGCGCATTGCATGTGTTACTCCTTCTACTGAGTCAAGTATCGGCGCTGAAAAGTCATAAGAAGGCCAGCAGCAGTATTTTGTTTTTTGTCTGTAGTGCGATGTTTTTACTATTCTGAGTAGAGTCGGGTCCCTCATTACGGTATTTTCAGATTTCATGTCGCCCATGAAGCGGACGATTGCTGCTCCCTCCTCCAAATCGCCAATCTTCATCTGCTCAAATAACCTCAAATTCTCATTAGCAGTTCTGCCCCTACAGGCGCATTCTTGCCCTGCTTCTCTTCCTTTCTTTATCTCTTGTGGGCTACAGCTGCAAACATAGGCTTTCCTTGTTTCAAGAAGTTTTTCTGCATATCCGTAAAGCAGTTCCATATAGTCCGAGGTGTAAGTTTCCCTGTGCCATCTTATTCCAAGCCATGAAAGTCCTTCCTTTATTGCATCTACAAATTCCTGCTTTTCCTTTTCTGGATTGGTATCATCAAACCTTAATATCATCTTTCCTTCGTATTTCATCGCGCATTCGAAATCCAGCCAAGCAGCTTTGGCATGTCCGATATGTGGGTATCCTGAAGGCTCTGGAGGGAATCGAGTCACTACCTGCCCTTGTTTTGCCTCAGGCAATGTAAGCTCTTTTTTTTGCTCAACCTTTTCTTCAAAGGAGAATTGAGCAAGCTCCTCTTCAATCTGCTCTTTTGAAAGAGCATTTACTCTTGCTGTTTCTTCTTCAATCATCTTCATCGTAGCTTTCAAGTCTTCTTTTGCTTGCGGCCACTCCCCAAGAACCTTCCCTATAACTTTTGATGGAATAGCCTGACCGTGGTCATACGCATTTTTCAGTGTGTGCTTTCTGATTATCTCTTTTAGAGGAGCCATGCTTATTTTTTGGAAATAAGTGTTAATATTCTAACGCAGAAGTTTAGTCTTGCACAATTAGTCTGCTTAAGGCTTAGCCTTTTCCCACATCAGCCAGAATTGATTGAGGTAGCTTTTTGCATTTTCCTTACTTTTTATCACAATCGCAAGCGGAGGCTTTGCAGTCCAGATAAGCAGTATTACAGTGTCATTGTAAATCATAGTGTCTGTCAAGCTTTCGTACTTTTCAGGATAAAATCTTGCTTTGCCAAAATATTCTTTGAAAAATTCCTTGTCCTTTCTCAGCTTCTCGTTGAAAATGACATATGATGTTATCTTCTTTTTGCGCTTGAGTTTTTGCCATAATGTAAAATATGAGCCCATCACCTTCCTAAAAAGGCCAGACACTCCAAAATCACAATAAAACCCGCCAGGTCCAATCTCTCTTATCATGGAATTCAAAACAGATCTAATCCCCTCTTTCCCAACATATACGCTCACTTGCTGTTTTCCAAGTGAATGCGCTTTGTAAATCCTTTCAAGGTCAGGAAGGGCTTGCTTCAGAGAGGACTCTTTTTCGGCAAGCTTCTCCAGAAGGAGTCTTGGTTCAGCAGGGCGAAAAACTTTCCTTTTACCTTCAATTGTAAACGAGACAAGCCCCTTTTCTATCAGCGACTGAAGTGCCTGATAAACTGTAGCCTTATGCATTCCAGCAAGCCTAATTATAGAAGACGCAGGGGAAGGGCCAAGCTGGACTAGTGCAAGATAAGTACGGCTTTCCATCATGCTTAGCCCTGCATCGCAAATGCGTCTTTCAAGATTTTGGTAAGCCTCTTCCTCCATAGTAGTATTATACTAGACTACTACTTATTAAATTCTAACTATCAAACAACTTGTCACATGCAAAATGAGCTAAAAAGCAAATTATATTCTCATTTGAACAAGAAATGGAAAGAGACTTGCAAGGTGCTTCTTGGAGGAGAAGTAGGTGAACTTGAAGATTTTTCAGAATGGCTTTCATCCTTTAAGAGGCCTTCGCTGGAAAGGCAAGTAAATGGAAAGACTGCAGTATATGGCGCAATACCATACTTGGGCTCGAAGTGGATTGCATTTGAAGACATAAATTTTGATGCAAGAAGTCCATCCATTTCGATAAACAAGTGCAAAGATTTGGACTCACTTATTGAAGCAGTAAAAGAAAATATCGTATATGCTGGAAGTATTGTACTTGGCAATTGCAACCAAGTAGAATCATCAACTTATGTAGTAGATTCTCATTTTGTGTATCGTTCTGAGCAGATTTTCGAATCCAAATATGTCGCTTATTCGACACACTGCCTTTATTCAGAATGCCTTTTTGGCTGCCAATGTGCCTCCTCCTCTTTTGGAATACGCTCAAACAATTATCTTTGCCAGCGGACAATGGAAGTGCACAAGGTTGATTACTCATCCGACATTTACTTTTCTCACGGTCTTTCAGGATGCAGAGAATGTATTTTTTGCTTTGGGCTGAAAAACAAAAGCTACTGCATAGGAAATCTCCAGCTTACAAAAGATGAATATTACAAAATCAAAGCCAAGCTGCTCGAAGAAATGCGAGATTGGCTTTCTGAGACAAAAAGCCTTCCATCTTTGTTTGAGATTGCCTCTTTGCATGAACCAAGCCTAGATGATTTGGAAAAATTAATGGAAAAAAACCAAAAATTAGCTCCCGAAGCAAAAGACTTATCTTCTGTTAGCTCTGTTTTTGCTGAGGCATGCAAAATAGTGCTTGGCAAACCCAGAAGCCCAATCAGGCAATATGAAAGCTGGCTTTTGGAGCAAGGTGCGCTTTTCAAGGAAGAAAAATCCTGCATCAGCGGCAAAAGGATATTGGTGCCAGATTATGCATTGTTTTTCAAATTTCCAAATGAAAGGCTTCTGCTTGAGCATGAGGCAGAAATCGCTGCACAACTTTCGATATCCAAAGAAGAAGTAAACCGCATCTCCCTTTCAAATGCTGCATCTGCAATCAGCAAAATTGCTTTCTTTTGCCCAATCTGGACAGTAGGGAATAACAAAAATTGCATAGACTGTCCAACCTCAATAGACTCCTCCAACTGCTTCATGAATGTAATCAACATAAAGGCCAAATACTGCGCTTATAACTTTTGGCCAAGAAACTCAGAGGCTATTTTTGGCTCTTACGGATGTGGGCTTTCTTCAGCATTTTGCATAAAATGCTACTTTTCAAAGAATCTGTCTCGATGCTTTGAAGTAGATTCCGGAAGGAGCTGCTCGGATTGCTATTTTTGCCACAATATTGAAAACTGTCACAATTGCATACTCTGCTTCAATGTGAAAAATCTTTCCTATGCAGTAGGGAATTGCCCGCTTCCAAAAGACCAGTATCTGAAAGTAAAAGAGATGCTTCTTTCAGACTTAAACCAACAACTTGACAAAACATACAAAATAAAACAGCACGTTTATTCTCTAGGATAAAGCCAAGCACCAGCAAAATTGGTTTAAAGGTTTTGCGATAGGAAAAAGCAAAGTGTGAAGCAATGCAACAGCATAATCTAAAGCAACACAAGCAGCTTAAACCTTCTGCAATAGTTTTTGATTTGGATGGAGTAGTTTATATAGGTTCGAAGCCAATTGCCGGAGTTCCGCAGGAAATAAGCTACTTGCAAAAACAGTTGCCCATCCTTTTCCTCACAAACAACAGCACAAAAAGTAGAGCATCCTTGGTCTCCCATCTTGCATCATTCGGTATAACTACGCAAAAAACCAATGTAATGACTTCTTCTTTTGGCTGTGCTTATTTTGTGCTTGAAAAATTCGGCAAAGGGGCGAAGGCATTTGTGATTGGAGAAAGCGGCCTGAAGGAGGAACTTTCCTCGTTTGCTTGCGCAAAACTTACGGAAAGCATCGATGCCGAAGTAGTAGTTTCAGGACTCGACAGGCATCTTACTTATGAAAAGCTGAAAAAAGCCGCACTTTGCCTGAATGCCGGAGCATTTTTTCTGCTTGCAAACAACGATCCAACCTGGCCTACTGAAGAAGGGCCTGCACCAGGAAGTGGCGCAATTGCAGCTTCTCTTATTTTTGCTACTGGAAGAAAGCCAGATTTTGTAGTCGGGAAGCCATCGCCCTATCTTCTTCATCTTCTGCTTTCTTCACACAAGCTCGACCCAAAAAAGACAGTTTTTGTGGGGGATAGATTGGATATTGACATACGGATGGCAAACAAGCTAGGAATGAAATCTGTTCTAGTGCTTTCTGGAATTGCAAAGAAAGAAGATGTGCTTCGTGCCCCTTCATCTGACAAACCAGACTTTGTAATTGAAAGCGCAGCAGAGCTGTCCACCCTTTTTGGCTTTTAATGTTATAAAAAATGAATTTTCGTGAAATATTTTTAAATGTTTCTCGTCTAAAATTTAGATAAAGGTGAATTTATGTCCATATTCAGAAAGAAATATAATTCCTCTGACCACCCTGAAACAAATGAAAAGAACTCTCGCAAACGATTCTGGGAGTTCTTTCATTTTAGTAAGAAGAAAGAACCGGAAAATCAATTTCGTAGCGACAATGAAGAAATTTTTTGTAAGACTACAAATCAGCAAGCCAGCGATGAAAACACTCTCCAATATAACAAAGCTGAAGAAGAATCAAAATTCCCTGCAAAAATGAACAATGGACAATCTGATTCTCTATTTGATTCTCTCAAAGAATCTATTCGCTGTGTGACTTCGGTAATAGTCAATCGAACTACCGTTAAAAACATTGCAGAAACTGCAATCAGAACTACGGTTATAGTAGGTGCTGTAGATATTCTTGTCAATCAGTCACTGTCAAATGTTACAAAATTCGGTCAGGATATAGCTAAATTAATCTGGAACAATCCTATCTCTTCCTTTATAGCGCTTGCGGCAGTCCTATTTACAGAAAACATCGTTTCATTTATCAGAAAAAGCAAGGAATTTCAGGTCCCCACTTCAGAATCTAATTTTCTACTCCTTTCGCTTTTTGATGGTATAAAAAAGGGCATAAAAGAAGCAGTATATGGCGTGTACAAGAAATTGTTTGTAATCGGCGGAGTATTTTTTGCGGCAGGTGCTATTTATTCTTCAATCGGCAGCAATATAATAGTAGGCTTTTCAAAGGCTATAACAGACGTATTCTCAGTTTTGGTTGTAGTCGGGAAAGCACTAACCAGCAAACCAGGTGTGGCTATTCTGTCAAATCTAATATTCCTAAATCTTTCATTCAAGAAGTTCAGCACTAAATTGTCAGCTGCAGCAGCACGCGAGCTAGATACTCTCCTCAACCCACTTCTTATTAAGAAGTATGATTCCACCCAAAATTATAGTATACCTTCAATTTCAGATCAGCTTTTCAATCTGGCCAATAAATTAAAAATGGAAGGAACCATTAATCCTCCAAACGCCCTTCAAAACGCAAGAAAGCAGCTTCTGGAAAAGATTTATTCTGATTTTGACAAGATCCAAAATATTATAAATGATAGGCAAAATGCTAAAATGTCATTCCACAACGATCTTTTTGAAATCTATAGCAATGCACTCAATTTGGTAAATGAAGCTGAAGAGATGTCTCAGCGCATCAGCAGCCGACCAACAAATTCAGAACGGCATCTTGGTACAATTGCCTTTGAGATGGATAATCTGGTCAGACAAGCAAACAAATATAAAATAAAGGCTACCTGAACAAATCCCTTACAGCCTGTTCAATATTTTCACTTACTTCTTTACTTTCTTCTTTCAAGCCCAATGGAGGCTGATTTTGCTGGGGCTGAACTAATAATGAAGAAAATGCTATGTGTATGTTCGAAGAGCATTTTTGGCATTTACCTGAAACTGAAATTTCATCCACAGGCATGTCTGAGCTGAACTCAAATGATGCAGTTGCGCCGCACTTGCATGTGAAATTTCTCCTAATAGTTACCACTAAACCACCAACTAAAAAATCAGAAGATGCACTTAAAATTGTTGCCTTTTCGGAGTCACACTTTGTTTATCTTTCTTGCATGCTCCAGCAGTTTTTTGAGCCTCTCAACGCTTTCAGCAAGTGCTGCTTTTTGAAACTCCTCTGCTTTTTGTTTTAAAGTTTCTTCAAATGCTTCTTTTTTCTCTTTTATAACCATTCCCAACCTTTTCGTTAGGCTTTCCAAAAGATAGATATCGTAGGACATTCCTTCATCCTTGGCAGAGGAGTTAACCTTATGCATGTTTTCAATTCTTTTTTCTATGCGGGTTTTCTTTTCCATCAAAGAGTGTATCTCCTTTTCATGCTCCTTCTTCATATCTTCAATCCTTTTTTCTGCTTCCTGCCTTTTTTCTTCGTATGCAAATGTGGCAAAGTAAAGAGCATACAGGCTGTTTGAATCCAGGCCTTTTCTTTCATAAAATTCCGCAGCACTGTGCGGGTTAGACTTGAATCTCCTAATTATCAAAGCCTTGAAAACAGGCAGCTTGACACGTACGCCTCTTACAATCTCCTTTTTCACATAATGTGCAAATGGCTGTCTTTCTATTTCGTACTTTTGCGTTTTATTTTTGAACATAAGCTCACCCACATGTTTTTATCTTTAATAACAATTTAAAAACCTTTATTCTACAGTGACGGACTTTGCAAGATTTCTTGGCTTGTCTGGGTCTTTTCCATGTTTTACTGCCACAAAATAAGCCAAAAGCTGCAAAGGAACAACATAAATTATTGGGCTTTCGAACGGATGGCAAGGAGGCATATTAAATCCAATTTCTCCTTTGGCAAGAGCTTCTTTGCTATCGGAAAATACAATTACCTTTGCTCCTCGAGCTTTGCATTCTTGAATGTTTGAAAGCATTTTCGGCAGGCTTTGATTTGCTGGAGCAAGTGCCACCACAACTACATTTTCATCAAGAAGTGAAAGAGGGCCGTGCTTAAGTTCTCCTGCTGCATAAGCCTCTGCATGAAGATAGGTTATTTCTTTTAGCTTTAGCGCTCCTTCAAGTGCAGTCGGAAAGGCAAGATCTCTTCCTATGAAAAAGAAATCTCTTTTTTCAGAAATTAAATCTGCAATTTCCTTTATTTTTTCTATCTGCCTTATTATCTCATCTATCTTCCCGGCAAGAAGATGAAGTTTAGCAATCTGATGTTTCTTTGAGGAAAGCCACATTGCAATCTTAATAAGCACTGCAAGCTGGCAAGTAAAAGACTTGGTTGCTACCACTGCTATTTCCGGCCCTGCCCCAATTAGGACATTTACATCAGCTTCTCGGTAAAGCGAACTCCCAGCGACATTGGTAATTGCAATTATTTTTGCCCCCTGGCTTTTTGCAATCCTTACTGCAGAAAGAGTATCCGCGGTTTCACCTGACTGGCTAATCGCAATTACTACTTTCTCTTTTCTTGACCAAAGATAAGCAAATTCCGAGCCCAAAATTACATCAACTACTACCCCATTTTGCTGAAGAAGTCCTTTCAAAGCCAGACCTGCATAATAAGAGCTTCCGCATGCAACCACACATATACTTTTTTGACCTTTGAGAAGCTGAATTGCTTCTGCAACATCTGCTGCCAAGGCCTCACTTACCTTCTCCTTCTGCTCGTATATTTCCTTAAGCATAAAATGTGAGTATCCTCCCTTTTGCGCCATTGAGAGGGTCCATTCAACTTCGTGTATTTTTCGGCGTACGATATTCCCGTCTTTGCCATATATTTGGTAGCTGCTTGGAGTAATTACTGCTTTGTCACCATTTTCAAGGTATATTACTTTGTTGGTATAAGGCAAAAGGGCAGGCACATCGCTTGCACAAAACATTTCACCATTTCCAATCCCAATTATTAGAGGAGAGCCATTTCGTGCCAAATATATTGCATTTTCCCCTTTCTTTATTGCTGCAACAGCCCAGCTGCCAGAAAGAAGCGAGATTGCCCTAAAAAAGGCTTTTTTGGTGCTTTTTTTCTTAAGTTCCTGCTCAAAAAGATGCGCAATAACCTCAGTATCTGTTTCGGATGAAAATACATGCCCCAGCGAAATCAGTTTCATCTTAAGCTCGTCAAAATTTTCAATCACTCCATTGTGCACCAGGGCAATTTCGCCTTTGCAGTCTTGGTGAGGATGAGCATTTTTTTGGCTTACTCCACCGTGTGTAGCCCATCTAGTATGTCCGATCCCTGTTTTGCCTTCAACAAGCTCAAAGCGATGCCGTGCATTCACCTGCTCAATTCTTCCAGCATCCTTTACAACTTTCAACTCATTTTGATTCAAAATCGCAATTCCTGCGGAGTCATATCCTCTATATTCAAGCGCAAGCAAGCCTTGATGAATTATAGGCGATGCTTTTCTAAAGCCAACATAGCCAATTATCCCGCACACATGCAGGCTTTTGCCAAATTTATTTTTAAATATTTCCTATGGCATTTGCGAAAATTTAATAAATACTTATACTATTTCAGCTACTGCAAACGTTCTCTTTACTGTTTTGATTCTTATTTTTACCTTCTTTCCCACTTCTGCGCCTGGAACAAACACCACAAAGCCTTCGATATGCGTAATTCCGTCGCCTCTTGCCCCTTTTGCCTCAATGTTTACTTCGTACTCTTCTCCTTCTGCCACAGGTCTTCCTATCCAATCCATAATTGCGTTTTTGACTTAGAGCAATATAAGGCTTAGCGAAAAGGACGCATGTTCCTTCTAAGCTTCCACAGTTCGGGAATTCCTTTAAGCTTGGAAAACAAAAGCCCATAGGTTCGCTCGACCTCTTCATAAGAAAGTGCAGCCCTCAAGTCAGCTTCAATCAATATTGCAGGATAGGCATAAGCTTTATGCAGGCAAGATAAAGTATGCACAAATGAGGCTATTTCAGAAAATGAGCGAGAATTTGAAAGAAATTCTACACGTAGTGGCCGATCGTTTTCAACGGGCTTAATATAAAACGAGATAATTTTGTCTGCCCACTCCCCAAGATCCTTCAATACATGATGCTTGCAGGATGAGTATTCAAATGCGCATGTCCTCTCACCTTGCTGAAGCAGGAAAAAAAGAAAATTGCTGTCAGCGGTGTTTTTCAGCTTTTCTCCAATTTGCGGGTGCTTGCTAACTATCTCTACAAATCTTTTGCTTCTGCTATCTTTGATTATCCCACATAAAGTGCAGCTTGATTTTAAGCACGACTCATATAAGTGTTTGTAAAGCTCTATCACCTCCTTATAAAGTGGCAGCATCTGCGATTCTTCGGAAGGCTTGTCTGATATAAGTGGAGCTATCGAACCGTCCAAAAAAATGTATTCCGGTTTATGCTTTGAAATTAGTTCAGCAGCACACAAAATCTCATTTTTGAGCCTAAATAAGCTCTTATGCCAAGCAAGCTCATAATTTTCAAGCCCTCCCCTTATATCGTATTTCAAGGTAGGAGAAGCAGATGGAAAATACCAATGCTTCTTCGGCTTGTTTTCTTGATACTCAAAAACTACACCAACAGTTCTAGAGACAAGAAAATCAAAGCCATGAAATTCTTGCCCAACAATTCCACAATCCACTGCAGCAACTTTTCCCTCGGCTTTGGCAGGTTCTACTCTATAATAAAGCTGTTTCTCTAGCATCTGTTCAAAGCAGCAATTTTCGCCTCTAAGAAGTTTTGCAAACTGCTGCCTCTCCAAAGAAATGCTTTGGATTTGCCTTGCAATTGCCTCAATCTCTTCCTCCATAATGGTTTAATAATAAGTTATGGTTTTTATTTGCGCTGTGATGGGATGGGGCTAAAGCAGGCTATCGTGGTGCGATCTGACTTGAAGATGGGAAAAGGCAAGCTAGCTGCACAAGTTTCACATGCATCATTGCTGGCATTTCAAGCCTGCCAGCAGAAAGACAAAAAGTCTGCTGATGAATGGGTAAATGAAGGGCAAAAAAAGATAGTGCTTAAAGTTGCAAGCTTAAAGGAACTGTTGGAACTTTATGAAAGCGTGCGCACCCAATTTCCTTGCGCACTTGTAAAGGATGCAGGATACACGCAGGTTGAACCCGGCACCATTACCTGCTTTGCAGCAGGTCCGGCGCAAGAGGAGAAACTGGACAAATATCTGGGTCATCTAAAGTTGCTGTAATTGTAGTTCGGGATTGCTATTCTGGGATTTTGAGAAATTGCTTTCTTTACTTTTGTATATATCCTTAATATCTCAGCTACGCTCCATGCCTGGCTTGCAGCACCTGCCGGCTTTCCTGAGGCAGGCTCATACATTTCAGGAAGGCTACCTATGCATCCTTCTTTCAGCTTTTCGGCAATGGGTCTTAGGGCTGAAAGAACTTGTGCATAGCTTTCAGGATATACTTTCAGCTGAGCATCATAAAATGGACCAAGCAGCCAAGGCCAGATCATTCCCTGATGATACGCTCTGTCTCTGCTTTCTTGGTTTCCACGATAATGCTCACAATATCTTTTGTCATCAGGTGAAAGAGTTCTCAGCCCCAAAGGGGTATAAAGCTTGGATCTGACTGTATTGAATACATATTTTTGCTGGAGTGAATTGAGCGGACTTTTGTAAAGTGCAACTGAGAATATCTGATTTGGCCGAAAAGAGGCATCATTAGGCTCTATTACATCAAAAAGCCAGCCTTCGGTCGAGACAAATTTCTGGAAATTCAATTCCACTTCATCTATTATATTTTTGACAAGGTCATACGTTTTTCTATCCTCAAATCTTTCTGCCAGCTCAAAAGCAAGCGACAAGCCAGAGTACCACAGCGCATTTATTTCAACAGGCTTTCCTTTTCTTGGTGTGACTGCAACTCCATTCACCTTGGCATCCATCCACGTGGATGCGGGCTCAAATACGTAAATTAGGAAATCGCTGTCCATTCTGGCTAGTCTATTGCCTTCAACATAGGAATTGATAACCTCCCTTATGTGTTTCCATAAATGCTCCTTAACAAAGTTCTCATCCTCGGTTGCATCAAGATAATGCCTGACCGCATTCAAAAACCACAGAGAAGCATCAGAGGAGGTGTAGTGTGCAAAATTGTTTTCATCTATGTAATTTGGAATAAGGCCATCCTGCATCATCCGCGCCCAAAATGAGAGCACTTCTCTTGCCAGTGCATGCCTGCCGGTGCATAAAAGCAGGCCAGGCAAAGCTATCATGCTGTCTCTGCCCCATTCATGGAACCAGTGGTAGCCTGCAAGAATGCCTTTGTGGCTTTCAGTGCCAATCACAAAAGTATCTGCTGCAAAATTTAGGGTCTCTGCAAAATCAGTCAAATCAACGCCAGAAGTTCTAGAATATCCTTCCAAAAGATGCGCTTGTCTAATTTGCTGCCTGTCTAAAATTTCGAGAGCCTCAGAAGGCAAAATCCCTTCAACCGAAGCAACCACATGAAGTTCCTCTTTCGGTCCAAGCTCAGCAATGAATTTTCCAGGACAGAACAAATTTTCAGTATAATAATACCCTCTTTCCTTTTCAATCTCATATGCCATATTGTAATACTGCTGGGGGCTTGCCTCAAAGTTGCCATGGTTTGCGCAAAGCCTGAATGAAATTGGACGCACTATACGAACCCCTCCCCTTTCTTTCTGAAACTCGACATTAGTATTTGCAAAATCGGCATGTATTTGCCTAGGTGCAAGAAGAGGACTTATGGATAGCTTTACACTCTCTTTGCCTTGGGCAATTCTATAGGAAATTACTGCAGTGCTTTTGCCGTAAAGCATTCTTACAGACTTTTCAAGCTTAACAGAATCCAATGCATACACAAAAGTTGGATGGGCACGAAAGAAAAATCCAACCTGGAATTTGTACCCAGTTGGATAGATTACTCCGGGATAAGAGTTTGTTGAGATTGGAAATGTCTTCTCCCCTATTGTCACTTCTTCTTCCAGCTTTGAAAGGATTATGTGTCTGTTGTAATGGCCTTCAAGCGGAGCAATAAGCAAACCATGATATTTGCGGCTGTTCATCCCGATTACAGTTGAAGACGAATATGCCCCATTTCCACTTGCAATCAGCCATTCAAGATATTTTGCCGAAGAAGGCACTAGGTCAAAAGCCGAAAGAGCAAGCGTCATGCTAACAATTTTTTGTCTTCAAATAAAAACTTTACTGCAAAGACTCAGCTTTGCATGTAGGCTGCTTTAAAAATCTTGTTATGAAAATCTGCACACGGAGGTGCAAAATGGCAGATGAAGAATATATCATAGGGATTGCTATACTTTTGGCAGCTATTTTGGTTTCGGCATCCATCTATTTTTCTTCAGGTGGAATAGAAAAATCCATTTCAGGAATTCGGCTTCCTCAGGCTGCGCCTGCGCAAAATGTTTCATCTTCTGCGCCCTCCAAGGTTAACCTTTACATTATTAGCGATAAGCGCTGTGATGAATGCCCACAAGCAGTATCGCAGATTCTTCCACAATTGAATTCTCTCGTACCAAACCTTAATGTAGAGCAATATGATTATTCTGACTCCAAAGGCAAAGCACTCTACGAAAGTGCAGGTGGCAGAGAACTTTTGCCACTCTTTCTTTTTGACGATTCGGTGCGCTCTTCCTCAGCCTATCCCCAACTAGCACAGTATCTAAGCAAAGCTGGAAATTACTATTCTCTGCCTTTAGGTTTTTTTGACCCGAAAGCAGAGATCTGCGGGAATGGTTTGGATGATGATGGAAATGGAGCAGCAGATTGCCAGGACGCAGCATGCAAGTCCCACTTTTCATGCATGCAGAAAACAGAAAAGCCAACAGTTGAGCTTTTTGTAATGTCCTACTGCCCATTTGGGACACAAATGCAAAAAGGAATGCTCCCAGTTGTTGATTTGCTAGGGGACAAAGTCAACTGGAACGTCCGATTTGTAAACTATATAATGCATGAGGATATTGAAGCATACGAAAACCAGCTTCAATACTGTCTCCAAATTCAAAACAAAAGCCTCTATTTCAAGTATCTTTCTTGCTTCCTTAACAATTCAAAATCAGAAGAATGCCTTAATGCAATTGGAGTTGATAGGACGCAACTTCAGGAATGCACAAACAAGACAGACGCAGAATTCAACATTACAGCAAATCTTAAGGATCCATCAAAATACCTCAGCGGGAGATACCCACTATTTCTTATTCATGATGAGCTAAATAAGAAATACAACGTGAGGGGATCGCCCACTTTTGTGGTCAATGGGGTTGTTGTGGAAAACCAAGCTCGAGACCCGCAAAGCATACTAAAGACAGTCTGCGCTGCATTCACGACTCCCCCATCTGAGTGTTCCAAGACCCTCTCCAACCAAGCATATTCGCCAGGATTCGGTTTTACTTATCAGGCAAGTGGCGCAGTAGCAGGTGGTGCATGTGGCTAAGGAAGAAAATCCCATTCCTTTTCATGAGAGGCAAAAAGGATTAGTGACTGCAATTGCAATAATTTTGGCAGCTCTTCTAATAAGTGCATCCATTTACATTAGCTTTTCAAACATACAAAAATCCATAAGATCAATTTCATTTACATCTTCCTCTCCTTCCCTTTCTTATCAAGCCCAGGAAACTCAACTCTCACCCAACCTTGAGCCAATAGCAGAAGTCACTTTGGATTTCCTTTATGCTGACTGGTGCGGGCACTGCCAGAAAATGAAACCAGTGCTTGCAGAGCTTGAAAAAGAATTGCAGTCCCCTCGCTTTGTTGTAAGAAGATGGAGAGACGAAGACAAAGGTACTAACAAAGATGTTGCTCAAGTGTATTCATTTTATACTGAAAAAGGTATGTTTAGGGGCTTTCCAACCTTCATAATCAATGGACAATACAAAACAGAAGGTGAGATGCCAAAAGAGCAGCTCAAATCCTGGATATGCGATAAGTTTTCCTCTCCAAAGCCTTCTGCATGCACATGAACCAATCTTACAAACTCCAACAGCTTGCATCCACTTTTCATCAGCTTAAAACCCAACACCAAAGGAAGATTTTTCACCCGCTTTATTTTTTGAAGGCCAAAATTAAAGAGTGCAAAGCATCCTTGGGGCACAGCAGTCCTTATCTTCATCTTGAATCAGCTTTGCTTTATCTTCAAGCAGGAATGCCAAAAAAAGCAGCAGACATGCTAGTATCTTTTTCGGCTCTAAATCCTCCCTACCAAGTAAGAATACTTAAGCTTGCTGCAGACCTTTATTTGGTCTCAAGCTTGAAAAAATGGGCAAGCACATATATCCTTTATCTTGAGTCGTTAGATGAAGACAAGCTCGATTCTTTTGAAAAATTGCAAATCCATGCTGCCGCTTCATTTATGAAGAAGCTTGATTTTATTTCAGCGGCAGCTTCATTTGAAGATGCTGCTAATTTCACTTGCAGCAAGCAAAGAAAAATGATTTATTTTATAGAAGCAGAACGGCTTTATGAAAAGGCAGGTCTTCGCAATCATGCTCAGAGAATTTACAATCAGACCCTCTTTATGCTTTACAGCAAATAATGCCTTTTTATTTTTTGCATGCAAGTTGAGGTCATGAGCCTAAAAGCATTCATCACTTCTTGTCTTATCGGTGCTGCAGAAACAATAGAAAAGTCAAAAAAGAAGCTTTCAATCAAGCTCAAAGGCAGGCGCGACATGGCAACCTCAGCAGATTTGGCAGCAGAAAAATTCATTGTAGACAGAATAGCAAAGGAGTTTCCAGATGCAAAAATCCTCTCCGAAGAAAGCTTTTCATCGCAAGATTTGGAAGCTGACTCTCTTTTTGTGATAGACCCAATAGACGGAACTCACAATTTCATCTGGGGAATTCCCATCTACGGTGTTTCAGTTGCATACTTTTCCTCAGGAAAACCAGTGGCAGGTGGCATATACTTCATTCCGCAAAAAAAGTTGCTTTTTGCTGAAAAAGGTAATCGCTCAATTATGGATGGAAAGCCGATTTCTGTCTCAAAAACTGCTCTTTTGGAAAATTTTTTCCTGCTTTGCGACAGCAGGCTTCATGTCATAAAGCAACAGGGTCTTTTGGAAAAGGTAGTTCAGCTTGAGCAGATGAGCCAGCATACCAGATTCCTTGGCTCTACAATATATGAAATAGGCTATGTAGCATGCGGGATTGCGGATGCACAGCTTTCTTTCAAGCTCAAGCCATATGATTTTGCAGCTGCAGCTTTTATAGCTCAGCAGGCAGGGGCAAAAGTGACAGATTTCGAGGGGAAGGCCTGGTCGCTTTATACTTCCAGAATGCTTTGTTCAAATGGAAGGCAGCACAGCAGGATACTTCAAATGCTTGCAGATGATTAGTTTTTTTTCCTTACATACTGCTTTGCAATTTTCAAGGCAGAAAGCAAAATTACAGAAAAGAAAACCAAGGCAAGAGCAAAAAATGCCGCTAAAGCCGCCAAATTAAGCATGCCAAATGCTTCTTTCAGCTGTTTTTTTGCCTCCATAAGCGAATTTTTAGCATTTCCTAAGTCGCTTGCAGTTTTATTCAAAGTTGCAGCAGTGTTGATGATTGAAGCACTGCTTTCGTTTGCTGCTACAGCAGCTTTTGAAAGCGCCAGCGAAGCTGACTTCAGATTTGAGACAGCTGAACCAAACCTCGCATCAAGTGAAAAAGGAGGAACTTTGGCAATATCAGACATAGAATCAGAGAGATTTTTAGTTGCAGTAGAGTAGTGCGAAACCCCTTCTCCAAGACCAATTACAATCATAGAAATTCTTTCTGTGGATGCCGCAGCTTGATTTGCCAGTTGACGTGCGTCCTCAAGCTGCACTGCAAGAGAGTCAATCTGCGACTTTGCCGCATTTTCAATTTGCTGCACAAAAAGAAAAAACAAAAGATAGCCCACGGCAGACAAGATTAGTCCTAAAATCCCTACGGCTGCCGCAATTGTAGCAATTGCAAGTTCTGCCTTTGAAAAAAGCTCATCAGAAATCATCTATTCTCCTTTTTCTTTTGGCGTACGTAAATATATACTGCAGCAGAGATTGCAGCAACCAGCCCAACCATCATAATAATAGCAACTGCAGCTATGGAAAGGGTTTGGGCTTCCTTGATTTTGTTTTGCGCATCCACCTCTATTTTTGCTGCAGTTGCTGCTGCAACTGCTGGATTGGAATAAGCCAGCTCCTTTGCCTGCTTAAGCATTTCAAACTCTTCTGCCAGGTTTGGCGAAATTAGCATCGATTTTGAGGAACTGCTATTTATATTGAACTCGACCAAGCTTATGTTCTGAAGCACAGCATCTATCTCCTTCGAAGTAGTGCGAAGCATATTTTCAAACACTTTTGTTTCAGTTTCAGCCAGCTCAAGCGTCTGCGTCGCAGCCTCAAAAAGACCAGATGAAATCTCGCGCGAAGCCTGCGCAAGCAGCCTTTCAAGGTTGGTGACATTTATGTTTTGCCTGTATTTTTGAGCCATATCCTTCACATTGCCTAGGCGGTATTCAATGTTTGCCTTTCTGGAATTCAAAGTTTGCACCATCTTTTCAAACTCAGAATTAGCCTGGTTTGCCACCTGTGTTTCGATTTCCTTTGCAAGCAATGCGACCGTTTGGTTGAAATCCAAAGCAGAAGCCGAAGCAGCGGCATAGTCTTTTGCATTAAGCAACTGCAGAATTTTTGAAGCCTGCGAATCCACTTGCTGTTGCACCGTTTCATTTGCTTTCTGGCGCACTGCTGCAAACTTATCGGTTGCCCCTTTTACTATCTGCCTTATTTTTACATCAATTTTAAGTGCAAGGGTTGCACTTGCCTGTTTTGCCTGTGCGTAAACTCTGGATGCTATGTTTTCTGCTGATGAATAAAGCATCCTTTTGTAATACCCCTCTCCTTCTGCCAATTCTGCGTCAAAAGATAAGGATTCATATTCTGCACCAATTTTCTTTGCCACATCATAAAGGGCATAAAGCTTTTCTGCTTCCTGCTTTGCCATCGCAAGGCTTTGCGCAACTGTGTCGTTTTCTGTTGTGAAGTTTATGGCAAATACATGCACAAGGCGGTTGCCGGTGTCCGCAACATACAGTTTGCCATCTGAAACTGCAATGTCTTCAGGATATGAAAAGTTTATTGATGAAGTTGCATTCAAAATTGCAACCGGATAGCCATCCAAAGTGAATACCACTATTCTATTGCCGTTCCTGTCTGCTACATAAAGTTTGTCTTCATAAAGCCGAATTCCTCTGGGCAAGTAAAGGCCAACGCCCCCTCTTCCTCTTCCAATTGCTTGCTCAAATTCCCAATCCTTGCTGTAAACGTATATCGCTTTTTTTGCACTGTCTGAAACATAAAACCTATCCTTGTAAAGGCGCACGTCAGAAGGCGAAGAAAGCAAACCATCGGACCCCCCCTTTTCAACCACTATATTAGAATAGGATTTTGTCTGGCGAGAATATGCAACTATCCTCCCTTCCTCCTGGTCTGCAATATACGCAAAATCTTTAGCAAATACTACTCCACTTGCCTTCTTGATGGTTGTTGCAGTATTCCAAACATACACAGTAGAGCCCTCTTGCGTATAGTATTTTATCCTGCCACTGTTACCATCTGCAACGTACAGGAAGCCGCCTTCCATTTGTAGCCTAATTGGATTGGCAAAAGCTTCTTCCCCTTGCGGGTCGACAATTCTTATCCGCTGAGTTGTGTTCTCTGGAGCAGTTGCATTCATTACATAAATGCGCCGTCTTCCATCATCTGCAACAAAAAGTTTTCCCTGATGCACCTCCACTGCCGAAGGCTGAGAGAAAAGAAGATTCTCATTACTTTCATCCGGATTCGTCCCATTATATGTCCAAAGATATACAAAATTGGCACTTGCAAGAGATGCAAGCAAAAGCAGCATCAACCATCGCATTATTACCACCGCTACTATATCAATCCCAGATTTATTAAATCATTTCTTATCTCACCTCTGCTTTTATTGAGGCGAGCTACTCCACAGCTTATCGCAGCAAGAGCAACCTGCTTTGCAACCGCAGGAACCACCCTCTTGTCAAATGCTGCAGGCACTACCTTACTTTTGCTGATTTCTTCTCCTACTACATTTGCAATTGCCTCAGAAGCAGCAAGCTTCATTTCATCTGTTATTTTTCTTGCCCTCACCATCAGTGAGCCTCTGAAAATACCTGGGAATCCAAGCACATTGTTAATTTGGTTTGGAAGGTCTGCGCGCGCAGTGCCAAAGACAGCACAACCTCCTTTTTTTGCCTCATTGGAAGAAATCTCGGGGATAGGATTTGAGAGCGCAAAAACTATTGGTGAGTCTGCCATTTTTTTGATGTGTTTTGCCTTCAAAATATTTGGGGCAGAAACTCCAACAAAGACATCCGCTCCATCAAGTGCATCAAAAAGAGAACCCTGTACCCCTTCCTTATTGAGCAAAGCAAGTTCCTGCTTATGTGCAGGCAAGCCTTCCTTCGGGTACAAAATCCCGCTGCGGTCGCAGACAATTATATTTCTAAAGCCATCCTTTTGCAGCAGTCTTGCAATTGCATATCCTGCCGCGCCTGCTCCAGCCACTACCACCTTTGCCCCTTTTTTGTCCTTGCCCACAAGCTTAAGCGAGTTTTTCAGCCCAGCAAGCACCACTACGGCAGTGCCGTGCTGGTCATCATGGAAGACTGGTATGTCCAGTTCTTGCTGAAGCCTCCTTTCCACTTCAAAGCACTTAGGGGATTCGATATCCTCGAGATTTATCCCTCCAAATGAAGGAGCAATGCTTTTTGTTGCAGCAATTATTTCTTGACTGCTGCTGCATGCAAGGCAAATCGGGAACGCATCTATATTTGCATATGCTTTGAAAAGCAGGGCTTTACCTTCCATTACAGGCAAAGCCGCATAAGGTCCTATATTTCCGAGTCCAAGAACACGAGTACCATCTGATACTACAGCCACGCTGTTCCACTTTATTGTCATCTCATAAACTTTGTTAAAGTCCTTTGCAATCTCTGCTGCAACATATGCTACTCCGGGAGTATAAGCAAGCGAAAGCCCGGATTTGCTGCAAGCATCAAGCTTGGAATGGATTTCAAGCTTCCCTCGCAATCTCTTGTGAAGTGCTACTGCCTTTTTGCCTATTTTTGGGACCACCATCCTTTCACTCCAGAAACCCTGGCTGTGCTTTGGCAACTGTGCTGGCACCTAACATATATGTTTCATGTAGGTTAATTACAACAAAAGACGAGCGTCTGTTCTTTTCGAGGTATCTTTCCAACTTTTCCTTTACCACTTTATTTTTGGAGCTTGAAGCATGAATTACTGCATCTCCAGTTGAAATAAGATAGTGCTTTACAAGATAAACTTTCTCACCTCTCAGAAACATATTTTTGGCTTCCTCTTGTGTGATTGCATGTACCTTTCCATCTATAATTCTTAGAGCCATATCTCCGGCTTTATAATGCTGCATTATTTCTCGAAAGCTTTTTGCCTCAGTCACTCTCATTAGCATATCTCCTTTCTGTGTTTTCAGCTGAGATGGCAAATAAATCGGCGCAGGTTCTGTTAAGGTTTTCACCAAGGTTCCTCCATTAACAAACCAAGGCGCACGGAACTCTTTTCCTTCATTTTTTGCAACCTCTCTTAAAACACTGAAAACTAATGTAACGCAATTATACCCGTCTTTCCCATAAGGCAAGCCAAGCTTTTGGTTAGCAAGATTTATGATAGCATTTGCAAATGCGTCTTCCTTTTTTAATTCGGCAAACAAAAAATCCCCGCATATATTTTTGAGCCAAAAATTTTAATCCTCTCAAAACTGCACGTTTTTAAATTTTACTTTCGAATTTCTTCGCGGAGGCGATCGTATGCGATTATTCTTTGTGCTGTTGTTTGCTTCCTTGCTTTTTGCAGGAGCAGCAAATGCAATTATCAATGCTACTCTTGGAAGTG
>JAWAKW010000006.1:0-24750 GCA_038887295.1 Candidatus Anstonellaceae archaeon
TTACCGCCATGGTAGCTAAGGCGCTTGTGTTCCGTGCCATAGTTGCTGCCCTTGGGGGAGGCGTAGCCGGTTCCGGGCTGCTAACCGCAGGCCAGGCTATCTTTGGCCTTGGAGGCATGAGAGGCATAGGCAGCTTTGCTACCGGTGGCATTGTCAGAGGGCCGCAGCTGGCTATCGTTGGCGATAACCCGGCACGGGAGGAGCTAATCATCCCGAAGGAGCGGTATTCAGATTTCTTCGGAGGCGGCAACGTGAACGTGCATGTTCGGATTGCCGGGCAATTCGAGAACAGGGCGGATAGGCAGGTTGTGTTTAATAATCGGGCGATAAGAGCAATAAAACGAGGGTAGTATGGCATACGGCAGGTTATTTTCAGGCAAAGCAGAAGGACTGGACGTCGTCCTTTGGCTAAAAAACTGGGTCGGCGTCGAATACGAGATGCCACTGACCGAAGCTCGTATAAGATGGACGGGTGCAGACGAAGGCATTACAAGTCTAATTAGCACCAGCAGAGGTATAGTAACCTTTGTCGTTACCAACCCAGCAGCCAAGTCGCTGGCCTTGTCTATTGTGCAAAAGCAAGAGCGCGATTATATATTGCAGATAGGCGACTGGTACGGGGTAGTGCTGCAAGACCAGTGCAAGCTATCTGACACGGCGCAGTGGCTATTAACGGTAGAGGCAGTGGATGGGTTGGCGGTAAACAGAGAGATAACTGCCGAAATTGGTACACCAGTCGCAACACTCGCCTACTGGACATACCAGTTGCTTCTCAAACTGGCAAACGACATGCGACCCCTTAAGGTACGGGTAGCCTCTAACCTTGTGGCACAGAACGCTGTCGGCACGCAGACTTTTTTCAACACGGCCTTATTCGGCGCTAATGGCTGGGCCGGGCAGTGGAACAAGGACGGTGTGTTTGAGTGGAAGACCGCGCGCCAAGCGTTGGAAGAGATTTGCTATGCCTTTGGGTTGCGACTTTTTTACGCAGACGACTACTACTACTTTATCCAGGCGGACAAGTTCCCGGAAAACGTGCTTGAATTTGCAGAATTTAATAACCCAAACGCGCTAAGCACGACAGATTTCACACTTGTAGA
Organism: Candidatus Anstonellaceae archaeon; assembly: GCA_038887295.1. Classification (GTDB taxonomy): domain Archaea; phylum Micrarchaeota; class Micrarchaeia; order Anstonellales; family Anstonellaceae; genus UBA10161. Next base: position 1,101 of record JAWAKW010000006.1, read on the forward strand.
ATTAAACCGGAAAGAAGAACCGGTGCGACTGGCGGGGGGTCTGTTTTCATACAGGCCTGAACTAAAGGCCATCCGTCAAGACATCAGCTCTGACCTAAGCGCGCTGATGTATCAGCAATCTGGCATTGCGCCATCAACGACGTTTACCGTTAGCTTTGCCAGGTATGACGGCATTCAGGGCTATGTGCTTAACATTGCATTTAACGGCAAGTTTTCGAACGTACTGCAATCCGGGCAAATCCGGCTGAAGCTGTATTTACGAAGCAACAACCTGATATACACAAATGCTGGCAATTGGGTAAGCGGGGGCGTTTACAACTACCTTAGCGGCTACTTCTTAGACCCTTTCTTACCGGAAGAGTACGCAGAGGTAAGCTTTTCTATTAACGTTGGCAATTTGCCATCCACACTTTTGACAGATTTCCGGTACGAAGTGGACGTGGTAAATGCAGCAAACCAAACAGTAAGCCATACGCTTTCGGATGCGGCGGTTGAACTGCAAGCACTTGCGGACGTAGCGCAGGCGGCTTTTGCGATAGAGGTTCTGGACAATAGCAGTGCCAGCAGTGTGATTGAAACACTTAGAAGTACGGCAATTACGCCTTTTGCCAAAGAGTTCGCACCTGCCAGGCCGCGAGTTTGGGATGGTAACGCATGGGTGTTTGCTTCGGTGAACTGGCCAACGCAATCGCTGCACCTGGTGGTGTTGTCGCAGATGTTTTCGTACTATGATAACCCGGTTGAGGTGTACGAGGGTGAGATATGGCGGCAATACGTATCGCCACTTAATACAGTGGTGATGGATACTGGTGATTACTTCGTGCTCGATTGTGAACGCGATTACAAAGAGAGGCTCAGCCGGGTTACATTATTTAAGAATACAAGGCAGAACAGAACAGTACAGCAGGCGACTATTACGGTAGGCGGGCCTCCGCTTGGCCTATCGCCAAATCCGGGCGTCGGGTCCAGCAATGTCGGCCTTGCCGGGGTGACGGCAGCTGTGATAAAGGACATCACCGGCACGACCGTAGAGGTCTTTTCGATACCCGTTAATTTGGAGGCGGGTACGAATATTATAATAGCTAACCCGACCACTGGCCAGTGGGAAGAGCGTACCGTGACTGGGCAAACTGGCGTGAACATTAGTATTAATAGCGCGCTTAACGGCACTTACCCGCAGGGTGCTGTGCTGGTAATTTCGCCAGTTGAAGTTCTAAGACTTTTATCCAATTAAACTATTTTTGTAAGCAACTAAAAAAAATTAGCATGATTTCAGGAGATAGAATTGCAGCCGCTAAGGGCTGCGGGGTTTATGGCCCGGGTACAGTTACCGGGAGGATATTTGGCTTTCGGGTAGTTGAGGCAGCCACAATTACCAACTGCACTATCGGCGGCGATAACGTGGTAGGCAGTACTACAAGCATTTATCGCTTGCCAGCCAGCAGCGTCACGCTGGACGCGGGCTTTGAGTACTACGCACCGCAGGATGCGCCTATTACCCAGCTGACCATTGGTAGCGGGCTTGTGCAGATTTTTTGGGCTTAACCAGTAAACTGGCGCAAATGGCTTGGATAGGTGTTGGTGTAAAAGTTTTCGCACGAAAGCAAGGGCAAAGGTTCCCTCTGGATGCGCTTGGCATTAATCCAGCGGTAGCGTATTCGGTGCGCAGGCTGAGACAGGCATACACAGGCCCTGCCTTGAGGGTAAGGCGCAGCAGCGACAATGCAGAGCAAGACATTGGCTTTGCGCCTAATGGCTGGCTGGATACGGCGCAGTTGCTTTCCTTCGTGGGGTCAGGTAGCGGATTTGTGACCACTTGGTACGACCAAATCGGGACGAATAATGCCGTAATGATAACCCCATCCAGGCAACCTCGTATTGTCAATGCTGGAGTGCTCGAATTGGCTAATAGTAAGCCTTCGGTTAGGTTTATTGACACTTCTTTTGCCTTTGGTCACAATTTAGAATTTACCAGATTTCACGCATTATCAACCCCTTACGTGGCTGCCGCGACAGTTTACCAGCTTAATAATGATGGCAATTTTCCATACGTGTTCGGTGGCATGAATGATACAGGATTTCTTAGTACGCATTTGTCGGTTTTTAGACAATATAGGACGTCTACAGTTAGGAGTTCACTAAGTATTATTAACTCGCCGTCCACGGTTGTCGCACCGTTAAACAGTTTAGTTTGTCGATTCACGCAAGCTGACCGGGTTCAGATAAAAGATTTTTTAAATAAATCAAACATTGTTTCGGGAGCTGACCACAACTCTGATTTTGCATCGTTTTCAACCTACCTTATAGGAAACGCTGTTGCAGGAGCTATTCAAGACACCCACATCAGCGAGCTTCTCTTTTTTGCCGACACCGCATTGACAGCGGCGCAGAGAGATGCGTTGCAAGACAATCAGATGCAGGCGTTTAACATATAAAACTTAACACATGGAAAATCAGACAATTAACGTTCCGGCCTACAGATTTGAAAGCAAAGAAGCTGCTATTGAGGCGTTAAATGCTGTCAATCAGCAGCATGGGTTTAGCTTCAACATTAGCGGGTACGGGGAAGACTACATAGTGGAGCGCCGAGGGCGCTATTACATACCCAAAGACGAATACACCAGCGTACTGGAAGGGCAGGCGCCGTTGACGTATTATCGGGTAACAGTTGAATTGCCATCCGATTAACACATATATATATATGATAACGATTGCCAACATAAGAAACTGGTGGGCCAACAGGCCGCAGGCTGACCGTGAGTTCCTTAGGCCATTGGTAGAAAGGCAGTTTCGGGGAGATATCGAACGCAATGCACAAAGGCTTGTGGATGCTATTAACCCGGTTATCGTGCCCATAATGCAAAAGCACAAGGTCACGGTTATCGTCACGAGCGGGTTCAGGCCGGTAGAGTGGGAGCGCAGGCAGGGTCGCAGCGGAACCAGCCAGCACACGCAAGGACATGCTGTCGATTTCGTTTTCGCTGGCCAGAACGCACAGGCAGCAATGCAGGAAGCTTGGGAAATAATAAGTAAAAATTGGAACGGAGGGTACGCCAGAAAGATGAACGGCAGGCTTTTTTCGTTCATCCATGTGGATTTGGGGAGGCGAAGGACTTGGAACTATTAAATAACGCATGGCAATGAACTGGGACGAACTTGGAATAGCGGCTGCCATCGGGGCGGCGGTAATGAAGGTTAGCGAGGCGCTTGTCACGTACCTTAGCAATCGCTATTTGCCGTCGCGGAGAGACAAAATCGAGCAAGAGAAACAGGCGTTTGAGCTGTACAATGACTTGATAGTCAAATTTAACGACCTGCAAAAAGATTTAATTCAGACCCGCGAGGAGTGCTACCAGAAACAGCTGGAGATGGACGCGAGAATAGCAGCTATGCAAACTGAATTAGACAAATGCAGGGCGGCGGAGACTGAATGCATTGCACGCGTGAATAACCTGCTCGAGAAAATTAAAATGTACGAGCAGGTGATGCTGAAAATCAGCGCGGAGGTGAAAAATTCAACTGCCCTGAACATTAATAAAAAAAGCAATGAAAGCAAAAATAGTTAAGACATTGATAAGCCTGGCAATGGCGGTAGCAATAATATCGCTTTTGGATAGCTGCAAAGCGAAAAAGGTAGCCGTGCCGGAGGTAGTAAGCGTGCCGGCTAAGGTGCTTACGACGCCCGAAATTAGCCTTGGCACGCTATTTAAGAACGACAGCCTGGTATTTATAGACACAAATAGGGTTATGGTGGTAATTAAGCGCGACACGGTGGCAAAGACAATTCAGGTGCGGGCGAAGTGTCCAGAGGAAAAGGTTATTCTAAAGCCGCAGATAGTTGAGAAAGAAGTAGTTAAATACAGAATTAACTGGTTTGCTATTGCCTTTGCCGCGATAGCAACTGCCGCATTTACAGCGTATTATCTTAGAAGTTCGCGCTAATTTAGAATGAATATAAATTTTCAATAAAAATACAAAAAAACTTGCAGAAATGCAGGGATGCTTTATCTTTGTGTCAGAATTAAAAATCATTCAGTCATGGCAAAAGTGTTTATCAATCGCCCCATTCAATTTCAAGGGGAGCGGATTTGGGAAGCCCAGAATGGGGCGACCCGGAGAAAACTTCTTATTATCAATAAAACCGGCGATCATGAAGAGCCGGTAAGTGAGCTTAGATGTTCATTAGGTTTTTTAAAAAAAAACCGGACATCCTTCATCTTTATTAACCCGGAGAGACCGGGTGATGAAAGAATACTTGGCATCTTCCTGGGTGGAGGGTGCAATCATAAACTTGTAGAAGGCCAGGAGCTCTTCAAAGGGGAAAGCTGGGGAGGGTACGGCAATAGCTGTTCCTCTTTTGGCATATATAGCCTTGGATCTGTAGTTGAAGATTATACATATAAGAACAGACAACCCTCTACTTTCTACAAATTAACGACCGACGGTTGGGTCGTAGTAGATGATTACCAGGTGTTTGAGGGAGAAATAGAAGAAATCTAAACCTATACCCCCGCTTTGCAGTAATGCAGGCGGGGTTTTTCATTAAAAAACCAATAATTATGAGACTAACTGAAATCAAACCCCACAATGGGGTAACGATAGGCGGCAGCCAGATTGCTGCCATCTTGGGGCTTAGCCCGTATAAAAGCCCGTTACAACAATGGCGGGAACTTACTGGAGTAGTAAAAACGGAACCAAACGCAGCTATGAGGCGCGGCCTTATGGCAGAGGCGTTTATTCAAAATTTCTACCAACAGGAATTCGGCGTAGAATACGCCATGATTCAGCACCAAATGGAAATTGGAGCCGCGCGCGGCACGTTCGATGCCCTTACAGCAGATGGAGTGTTAATAGACTTCAAATCGACAGCTCTCTGCAAAGAGAGCGTGCCGACTGCTTACCGGCTGCAGCTAATCTGGTATGCTGGGCTGGCCATTAAAGAAGGGCTTGAGATTAATAGCCTCAGGCTGGTGGCGGCTGACGGCTTCTTTAATATATACGTCCACGAGATGACGTATGACGATGAGCTTTTTCAAATCATGGATGATAAAGCCGGTGAATGGTACGACCGGCACATAATTCAGGGCAAAGAGCCCGAGCCAACGCCAAGTGAGAAGGCTGAAATGCTTAAGTCTGTCGTGGCCAGTGGCATAAAAGTCACCGACGATGAGGTGATTAAAGAGAAAATCTTTGATCTTCGGGATTATAAGGAAAAAGTAGCGGGCATCACCAAAAAGATTGAGGCTCTCGAAGCCGAAATCAAAGCTGAAATCGGCGAAGCCGAAGGCCTTGCAGACCAGTATGGCAATCTACTGGTGACCTGGAAGACCTACAGCCGTAAGTCTCTGGACACAACGGCGCTTAAAAAAGCGATGCCTGAGATTGCGGCCAAATTTGAGAAAGAGCAAACTTATCGCATGTTTAAACTCGTAAATTAATAACAAAAACAATGAGTAACTTAAAACAGTATATTGAAAACCTTCCGGAAGATTTAAGAGAGAAGGTTAAGAGCGGTGTGGCGATGAAGGACCTTTTGAACGCCAACCCGCCCGCAAAATGGATTGCCAGGCATCCGCTATCAGGGCACAGCTATTTGCCGATAGACAAGGTGGAAACTATGTTGGACTTATTGTTCCAAACGTGGACTTTCGAAATCGTTTCTATATCTGAAAGCGCTGATATGCAGAGTGTTGTAGCCGTTATTATTTTAAAAGTTATTGGCTATGATGGAACCGAGCGAACTATGCCCGGGGTTGGAGCTGCCCCTATTCAAAGGGGCAAGGAGACCGGCGAAATACTTGCAGACGCCAGGCAGAAGGCTTACCCTGCCGCGATTAGCTTCGCCATTAAGGATGCCGCAGAGCATTTGGGTAAGGTGTTCGGTCGGGACGTTAATAGAAAAGACGTTTTAGACTGGCAGGCGATAAGTAAACGGGCCTACGGTTCAAACGAGGATATCGAGGATATTAAATCTAAACTTAGAGAGCTATGATAGACGTTATGAGTTTGGCTATAATAGTAGGGGTGTTGTTAATTAAAGAATTTATTGACCACCTCTACGAGCAAAGCCGGTACTACACCGGCGATGCCGTGTTCGCTTTGCTTTGTTGTGCGTCGATATATTTTTTCCATTATGCAGGCGTCGGCCTGGCCTTTCTTGCCTGGTGCGAACGGAATAGTAAGCTCTCACGGTGGTGGTTTGCAGAAGGGTTTTTGAATACCTCAGCCAGCTGGGCGCGGAAGTACTGGCTCACTGACCTCATCGTTCGGCGTCGCCACTGGGCGCGGCCGATAGTTTTAAACCTGGTGACGCCGTTAAGTGACGGCGAGCATCTCTTCCAACTGCTATTTACCGCTTACCTGTGCCTTATTATGCCAGGCAATGTGATTGCTAATTACCTTATTTCTACTACAGTAGTGATTTTTTTAAAGAAACTGTTTGATTTTAAATAATTCCAAAAAATGGCAACTTACCGACTTTTAAAAGAAATTACCATATCTGGACTATGTCTCCGGGTAAGCATTAGAATTGAGGTAATGCCCGACATACGGGACTGGGATTATCGCATAAAGTACCGCGATAAAGATCTCACCATGCAAGTTGACAAGCAGACGCACAAATTTCTTGTGGAAGAAATAAAAGTATTCTTACAAAGCAAAGGGCATGATTATTAAATAAATAACTATTAAGATATGCCAACCAAGGAAATAACTATCGCCACACAGGTGATAGCAGAGCAACTGCAATTGCCTGTGGATAAGTGGTTAAAAACAAGGAACAGACAGTATCTATGCGTGTATGCCCGTTACATATTGGCTAAGTATTTAAGAAATAAGGGTTATTCATACCCGCAAATAGGCGCTATTATCGGATATGACCATTGTACAGCCCTTTACCTTGTTAATAAATATCAAGTGCCGTTGCAATTTATTAGCTATGAAAAAAAAATAATGGAAGAAATTCAAAAGGCGATTGAAAACGAAGACAATTATTACATGCAAATCGCACGTGATTTCGTAAGCGAAGTATTTCAAAATGGCTTTACGGAATACGACGAATTTGTCATGAAAATTTATCACCTGATTTTGAGATTAAAAAAATAATTTGTATATTAACCCTTTAAAAATCAAAAATTTATGAGCACACAAATAACACCAGATGAAGAAAAAAATGAGTCCATGAATGAAAAAATTTTTGGCCTTTTATTGAAAATACTTGAGCAGGAATTGTATCCGGAAATCGAGCAAACTGACGAAGAATTATTAGAAAATGTTTTCGATTACGCGGATATGCCAGAAGAAAAGGAGGTGCCGGAATATGTTAAAAATTCGGCTATTGTATTGTTATTGAGGCACTTTGATGCTATTAAATTAAAAATTTTGAACGATAAATACATAGATTAGCCATTACCATGCAGCTGCGCGACTACCAGGAAAATACCCTTAGTTTAATGCTTCAGTGCGCCGAAAAAAGGCAGGACGCTGTTTTCTGCTTACCTACTGGCGCGGGAAAGACGCTGATATTCAGCAAGTTTTGCCAAGTCTATCAAGGGCGTGTGATGATAGCCGTGCATCGGAAGGAGCTAATGAAACAGACCATGGCAGCCCTTGTGCGCTTAGGCATTCAGCCTGGCCTGATTAAGGCGCAGAGAGAAAGCCCGAAAGATAGCCGCGTGATAATTGCTATGGTCGAAACGCTTAATCGGCGGATCTACGGGAAAAATAAAGAAGACTACAGCGATTACATGCTCATCATCGACGAGGTGCATGTAGGAAATTTCAAAAAGATTATGTCGCACTTCGATTTCAAGTTTGGCTTTTCCGCAACCCCGATAACGACGTCAACGCCTACCTTGTCGGAATTGTTTAAAGAAATACACGTCACGACGTCCATCCCTGCCCTTATTTCAAATGGATACCTGGCCAAGCCAATTGTGTATGCACCCGACAGGTTTGTGCTGGAGGACGTTGAGGTGGACAAAAAGACTGGCGATTTCAGCGAAAGGTCAATCAATCAGGCCGTTGTCAAAGGTCGGTACGTGGAAGCATGCGCGGAGCAATACAGGCTCTACTGCCAAGGCAAGAAGACGTTAATCTTTTGCCCGAGTATCGAAATCAGCCAGCAGGTGGCAGAGCTTATCGATGGCGCTAAGCACCTGGACTACAATGCGCCAGATGCGGAGAGGGCAAATGTTATCAAGTGGTACCAAAGCACGCCAGGTGCGGTACTTGTCAATGTGGCTTTGCTCACCACTGGCTTCGATGCGCCTGATACAGAGGCAGTTATAATAAATAGACCTACACAGTCTCTGCCGCTATATATGCAGATGTGCGGTAGGGGTAGCCGCGTGACCCCACACAAAAGCCAGTTTATTATAGTCGACATGTACGGGTGCTGCCATTTGCCGCAGGTAGGGTTCTGGGATAGGCCCATTAATTGGCAATACATGTGGAGCCAGACGTTAAGAAAGGTAGGCACGGGAGAGGCGCCCATTAAACGATGCCCGGAATGCGGATATCTGCAGCATGCAGCAGTAAGGCAGTGCGGAAATTGCGGCCACGAGTTCAAAAAAGAAGAAAAAATTAATAATATTGAATTAATAGAAGATTTGAGGCTGCAAAGCGAAAATTTACAGCGAAAAATCAAAGAACTATTCTATAAATTTGAACAAATTCAGAAAAGAAAAGGGTTTAAAGTTTGGTTCATTTTGTTTAAAGGTTTTGACATGCTGAATGATGAGCATGAAATGATTGAATACGCTAAATATTTCGCAAACAAAAAGGGTCAGAATGATAAGTTTTGCGTTATGTTAGCGACAAAAAAGTTTAAAGAAAAATCATCCAATGCTGTGGAGGTTTGAAAAAAATAAAAAATACCCTTGCCCTGGATGCCAGCGAAAGACGTATGCGCGACTAATTGATATTCAGGGGGATTACCTGCCGTACGAGTTCGGGCGATGCGACAGGGAAATCAAATGCAAGTATGCAGTGTATCCTGATGTCAACTGGTTTAAACAGAATAGACCTGAAATACTAAGCATAAATTCAAATAATTCTTACAATCAAAAACAAACAAAAATGGAAGCAAAAAAACAACACTTTTTCGACAAGGAAACCTACGAGAAATTTACCAGTCTTGAAAGGTTTGCAGAGTGCGATTTGATACAGTATTTAAAAAAACTATTCGACAAAAAAGAAATTGCCGAGGTGATAAAAAAGTACCGGTTGGGTGCAATCGTGAATGGCGAATACAAAGGGGCTATTTGCTTTCCTTACATTAACCTCAACGGTGACCTTGCCGCGGTACAGGTAATGCGGTACGACCGTGAAACTGGCCGCAGGGCGAAGGATGCGGCAAACGCAACGAACTGGTTGGATAACTTATTGCTGAAGCACTTCGGGGAAAAATCGCCCGAGTGGTTAAAAAAATATAAGGAAAACGAAACCAAGGTTACGTGCTTTTTTGGAGAGCATTTGCTGCAGGAAGGCAAGCCGATCTGCATTGTGGAAGCGCCGAAGACGGCTATTATTGCCGCACTACAGTACCCACAGTACAATTGGTTAGCTTCATTTAACCTCAGCTGCATGAATGCAGATCGTTTAGAGGCCTTAAAAAAAGCTAATCTGTCAAAGGTGATGCTTTTCCCAGATTGCGGCGCGGAGCAAAAGTGGCGGCAAAACATAGAGTACTTTTCTTACAATTACCCGATAACTTTCGATTTTCCTACCAAGTGGAAAAAGGACTTAACGCCCGAACAGATAGAGGACGGAGCCGACCTGGCCGATGCTATTATAGCAAAAAGGCAGAAAGAAAAAGAAGGGGGGAAAGGCAAAGTTTACGCCGACAAAAAAATAAACATTTGGAGACGAGAAGATTTTGACGCATGCCTGACATTCACCAGCAAGCTGAACTACTTGGATGACGTAATAATACCGGCTGAAATTAAAAAAGAAGCAGTCGTAATACTTTTTGACATCGCTTTGTCGTATGTGATTAATAATCAGGATGAAACAAGCCCTAAATATCTCAATTTACTAAAAAAAATCGTTGATGCTAATTCTTGATGAAACTTAAAAGATTGGCTGAAAGAAAAATATTCTTTAAGATTGCAAAAAAAAATGTAAGATGACCAAAAAAAACTTGACACCGGAGCAGCGGGAGATGATAGTTTTAAAGGGGCGGGCGAAATTTTTGGGCGTGAAGCTCGAAGAAATCGCTGAGCTGACTGGGCTTAGTCCCAGCCAGGTTAGCCGAATTCTTAATGGTAAAAGCGTAAGAAACAGGCGCTTCCAAGCGGTTAAGGATGCTATTAACTCTTTGATTGCAAAACGCTTAAAAATTAGCAGTTGATGCTTTTCCCGTATGAGTTCCCCGTCGAAGCCCTTCCCGACGGGGTGAATGAAACTTTGGCGAAGCTGCACGTGGAAAACGGCATCCACGCAGCCTACACCAGCACTGCCTACCTGGTAGCGGCAAGTGCGGCCATAGGCAGTCGGGTAAGCCTGCGAATCAGTCATGATAATTTCACGATGCTTAATCTTTTTGGCATGCTGGTCGGAAAGTCGGGCACTGGAAAATCGCCAGCAGTAGCCATAGCGATAAAGGCCATTAAGGCCATTGATAAGGAGATGCAGGAGCGCAATAAGCAGCTCATTCAGGCCTATAACGAGGCCAAGAAAGAGAAAGAGAAGGTGGCCGTGCCGGCTTTGGAGCACATTATCATGGACGACTTCACGCACGAGTCGCTTCTTTTCGAATTGCAGCACAACCGGCACGGCCTTTTGCTGCACGTAGACGAATACACCACCTTTGAGGCTAATTTGAAACGGTATTCGGATGGAAGCCCTATTAACCATTACCTAAGCATCTGGGACGGAAATTCGGTTAAGGTAACCCGAAAAACTCAAATGCCCATATATATAGAAAGGCCTTTTCTTTCTTTTCTAACCACAAACCAGCCTGGTCGCTTTCTCAAGTCTCTTGCCTCTAATCAAGAAAGCGGTTTTTTTCAGCGGTTTTTGATCGCTAACCCAGATACAGAAATGCGGGTAACCCTTAGCGACGCTAAGCTCGACATTAGTTGCTTATCTGACTCGCTTTTAGGCATTTATCATTCACTCCCGCCCATGCCAGAGGACGGCAAGCCTCATATTATTAAATTCACTAAGCAGGCGTTTAATCTATATAAAGAATCTATCTATAACGCCAACCTCGACATCGTAGGCGACGATGATTACCTTTTGTCCGCGCACGCTAAGATGGCCAGAGCAGCTGCGCGCATTGCGGCTATTCTGGCCATTATAGAAAATGGCGGGTTGTGCGATGTTGGCGGGCTGTACGTGGAAAAGGCAGCAGACATTTACGACTATTATTTAAGGCAGCATGTGTTTGCCGCAGATCGCCAGAAAACGCCGCTTAGTTCGCTGCCGCGAAAACAGCTACTTATATATAAGGAGCTACCGATGCAATTCACCGTTAAGGAAGCGGAATTCATCGCCCGAAGCAACAATTTATCGTTCAGTACCCTTTTGCGAGTGTTAAATAACCGCAACATTATCCGCAAATCAGGAAAAATTTTCGAAAAGATTTATTTGTAACTACTTAAAACGCTGATAATCATTATTATACGGCTTATTTAGAATGAATATAAATTTGCAAAAAGATTTGCATGATTTGATGTAATTGCCGTATCTTTACTTCGTTAATTAAATGTTCAACTTAAAACTTTAAAAAAATGAAAACAAGTGCAAAAGAACTTTTTGAAAAATTCCTAAAAAAAGAGGGAAGTGTTTACTATGGCGATATAATTGAACTTCGCCATACGGCACAGGAGTTGAAAAAGCCTATTTTTAGGCTAATATTAGACTCTGAATTTTCTAAAGTAGAAAAGCTAAAAATCGCTGCGAGAATATCTACATCGGTTTTTAAAAGGGTGGCCTGGGAACTTGGATACACCGTAAAATATGCAGAGGCGCCAAGTTGGCGCGAGCAGCCAAAATTTAACGAAAACGAAATATATCGCAGAACGGCATCTATAATGGTAAAGGCTAAGAACGGATACAGACTAAACATCGCCACATACTGCTATGTAGAAATAGCATAGCAGTAAGGCAGGTGACCACGGCCTGCAACGAGAATAGCCAGCCCTGTGGTGCAAGCTGGCGGGAAAAACTAACCCTGGCATAAAAAGCCGGGGTTTTTTGTTTTCAAAAAAAGCCTGAACTGCGAGAGTCCAGGCCGGGCAGTAATGGGCCGTAATGGCACAAAAAATATCCAAAAGCAAAGCTACAAAGCCCGGCCGTAAAATCAAAATTTTCACCTGTCAGCCACAGGCCTCATCCCGGTAATCTCATCCATTACCAAGGCCTGAAATTCTTCGATAGAGCGCACTACAGCGTAAAAGGCACCTGCACCTATGGCATGAGCCTGAAACGCTTTCTGTGCCGGCGTTTGGCGGCCTGTTTCGGTTTTTAATTCGATAAAATAAGCCATGCCTTTCCATACGATTAGCAGGTCTGCAGCACCCGGGTAAAGGCCAGAGGAGAAGTATTTGCGGCCCTCACGCGTCCCGTTCGGTACATGCAGTATCAGACCTCTGGGTGAATGTTCAGGCAGGCAGTAGTAATTCCAGAACCAGACATAGCACTCCTGCTGTAGCCTGCTTTCGGTTTTATTGCCTTCTTTTTTCATCATTATTTAGTTTGAAATTAGTTTCAATTTGTAACAAATTTAATCGATTTGCATAAATTATTAAAATGCTTTCCAAAGCGTTGATAATCAGGAATTTAAGCTTTTTACCCTCATCTCTGTAACTTTCTGTATATCAACTAATTACATATAGTTACAAATGTTACTGAAATTTTGATCTTAAATTGACCTTAAATTGACGTTAAATTGAACTTAAATCGCATTTTTAATTGCTTGATTATTAGGTAGTTACAAGAATTTAACATCAAAAAATCAAGGTTCTAATTAAAAAAATATTCAGGATCCCTGATTTTACGGTAATTTTTTGTCCAATGGGAAAAAATAAAAATTATCTATTATATAATAAAAAAAATCTATTATAAAACAATATCTCTGTGAGTACAGGTTTTTTTCCCGAAAATCATATTTTTTTATTAGGAAACTGAAAATTTCGATCTTAAAGAAAACTTAACGCCTGACACTCAGATAGTTAGCCTCAAAAAAAATGGCCATTTAAGGTCAATTTAAGATCAAATTAAGACCAAATTAACCTCAATTTAACATCAAAATTTTGAAATATTAATAAAGTCTTAAACTCTATCTTACTGGAAATCAAATAAATACAAATTAAATTTTGTAACAGATTGTGGCTCAATGATTTGAATTTATAGGCATGTAATTAATTGTTTATCAAATAGATAGAAATATTTTTTTTATGACATTTTGTCGTGTAAATTTGTCATGCTATGGGACTGATCAAAAAACCGAAGAAATACAACGCCAGTTTGACCAACGAGAAGGGCGACTACCTTCCCGATGGCCTGATGGAGCGCGATTTGTACAACGTGCAGAAAATGATGATGTGGGTGATGCTAAAGCCCACTAAGGAAAACATCACTGGCCTTGAAAAAATGTTCCTGAAAATCAGGGAAAAGGCTATCGAAGGCGACAAATTCTACGTTAAAATGGTGATGGAGTATTTGTACGGCAAGCCAACCGAAAAGCACTTCCACTTTAACCAAAATCAAAACGTCGAGGTACCTAAAATAGTTTTTATCGATGAACTTAAAGAAAGAGTTATCGTGAATCGGAGGCCATCACACGCTTACAGCAAGAAGCATTTGGACGAGCTCGACGATATTTTTAATACCATAGACGCAGAGGTCGAAGATGCCGACAAGCAAGATGGAGATCGCAACAACTTTGGTTCAGATGGAGGTTAAAATACTTCCCAAATACAAGCCGCTATGGGTGAAGCCTAAGCCCGGCGACAGGTACTACCTTATCACTGGCGGCAGAGGTAGCGGCAAGTCTTACCAGGTAGCCATGTTCTTACTCTGGCTCACCTACGAGCGCGGGCATACCATCTTGTTCAGCCGCTATACCATGCGTTCCGCGCACATTTCCATCATTCCCGAATTTGTGGAAAAAATCGAGATGCTTGGAAAAATCGACGATTTCGCGGTTAAAAAAGATCACATAGAAAACAGGCGAACGGGCAGCGTCATCTATTTTCGAGGCATCAAAACCAGCGAAGGGACTGCTACGGCAAACCTGAAGTCGATTAATAACCTTACCACTGTAGTTATCGACGAGGCTGACGAAGTGCCAAGCCTGGATGTATTCGAGCGCATTGACCTCAGCGTTCGCTCTATGTACCTGCCTAACCGCATTATTTTGGTGCTTAACCCATCCCGAAAATCGCACTGGATTTACAAAGAATTTATAGAGAAAGAAAGAGAAGATACCATATATATACACACCACCTTTTTGGATAACCTAAGCAATCTGTCGAAGTCTTTTTTGCTTCGCGCTAAGTCGATGAAGGAAAGCAACCCGCTTCGCTTTCGCAACCAGTTTCTGGGCGAGTGGCTGTCTAATGTGGATGGCCTTTTGTGGACTGCCCAGATGCTCGAAAACATTAAGGTTATGCACGCGCCGGAATTGACACGGGTTGTGATCGCAATTGACCCCGCAATTACGGCCAACGCCAACAGCGATGAAACGGGCATAGTGGTAGCAGGCCAGTACGGAAAAGGCTACTATGTGATAGCCGACCACAGCGGCAGGTACACCCCGGCGCAGTGGGCCAGCTTGGTAGCGGAGCTTTACAAAAAGCACAATGCAGACTGCATCGTGGTTGAGGTAAACCAGGGTGGAGACATGGTCGAAAACATCATGCGGCCATACCTTCCAACCGCGCGCATTAAGAAGGTGCACGCGTACAAGGGTAAGTATCTTCGCGCGGAGCCGATTTTTGCTCTGTACGAACAGCGGTTGGTCTGGCACGTTGGATCCTTAGCGCAGCTCGAAGCGCAGATGATTACTTTCAACCCTGGAGAGCAGAAAAAATCGCCCGACAGGGTGGACGCGCTGGTGTATGCGTTAGGCGAACTGTCGCAGCCTTTGCAGGTAGAGCGTATTTTTGCAGGTAAGGTGATTTAATATCAGATACATATGGGAGCATTCGACATACTTCGGCGTTTAATTCCCGCGCTGAACCGACAAAGCAGGCAAGCCGTCCGCACGGCAATACCGCTCACCGTTGGGCAGGTGATTAATCAGGTGGACGGGCCGACCAACAATAGTTTCTTTGAGAGCAATTCCAACTTATTCGCTGTTATCGACTTCATAGCCGGCAAGGCAGCCAAGGTGCCGTTTGTCCTTTACCGGTTAGATGCGACAGGCAGGCGGCACCAAGTAAGGGCTAATCATCCGCTGCTTTCTTTGCTCGAGAAGCCTAATAGCCTTATGGGTCGGTCGGAGTTTCTTAAATTGCTGTACTCATTCAGGCTGGTACATGGAAATGCCTATGTGTTCGGTCCGCGTTTGTCAGATGGACGCGCCTTAGAACTGTGGGTACTGCCTTCGCACTTGGTTAATTTGGTTAGCGGCGGCCACTTTGAGCCGGTTAAGAAATACACCGTCCAAACAGTGGTAGGTACGCAGTACGAGTTAGACGCACAAGACGTCTGCCATATCCGAAACGTAAATCTGAATTGGGACAACGGCGAAAACCTTTTGGGGCTTAGCCCTTTGGAACCACTAAAGGAAACTTTGCGGAAGATGCGCGCCAACTACGAGGCCCAAGAAGCCCAAATGAAAAACGGCGGGGCATTGGGTGCGCTCTATGAAGATCCGAGTGACAGCTATGCTCAGCTCACCCCAGAGCAAAGGGACTTAGCGCAAAGGTTGGTAGATGAGCGCATAAATGGCAGCTCGAACGTAGGGAGAGTTATCTATTTAAGCACGAAGCACGGCTACATAAATTTCGGTTTAAGTTCCCGTGAAATGCAATTAATAGAGGACGCCAAGTTCAGCCTGCAGGACATCTGCAGGGTCTATCACCTGCCGTCCATTTTGCTGCTTGATGATGCCGCGACTTACAACAACCTGCAAACGGCAAGGAAGGCAGCATACACGGATGCCATTTTGCCCCTGGTAGAAGAATTTGTAGATAAGTTCAATGCCTGGATAGTGCCGAGCTTCGGAGATGGCCTTATACTGGACTACGACACCAGCCAAATAGAAGAGCTGCAGACTGATAAGGTAAGTCAAGCGAGCTGGTTAGCTCAGGCCTGGTGGGTTGATGTGTATAGAAAGCAGGAGATCATCGGCGAAATTCCCGACGAACGGATGAAGGGAGTGTACATGCTACCAAGCGGCCTTACCAGCTTTGACCCGGATGCACAGACAGACTTTGAAAGGATATTTAACCAATTAACCGACAATGGCAATGGCTGACCCTCGAAACAAAATAGAACGCACCTATCGGAGGGCTTTCGACCTCGAGCTGGCCAGGGCATTCAAACGCCTGGCCGATGATATTAAAGCAGGTACGCCTTTGTCCGTTGTCGAAAGCCAGGCTGAGCTGTATTTTGATAAGGCAAAGACCCGCGAGAACCTTTTCGGCCTTTACCAGGATGCCATGCGGGCCGGCGCGAGAGAGATGGAAGCAATAATCGCGCGGAAGTCATTCGACCCGGAACTGTTCAATCAGGAATTTTGGCGTGACGAATTCTGGCAAAGGCATGCGTTCAGCCGCCTTGACCTTGTGTTGGAAAGTAACCGGCAGGCGATAATACAGGCAGTGGGGCAGCTGAGGGCTGTTGAGGTTTCGGCTGAAGATTTAATTAATACGCTGACCAGGCTCGGCAGACAGATAAGCGAGGTTAGGGCTATTCGAATTGTTCGCACCGAAACGACATCTGCTTTTAACTATTCTCTGGATAAGGTAGCGAGGGACTTCGGCACGGGTAACCTGGTTGCCGTTTGGTCGGCAGCAAAGAACCCTAAGACAAGGCCAAGCCATGCGGAAGCCGACGGGCAGGAACGCGGACAGGACGGGTACTTCAGAGTTGGAAGCGCTTTGCTGAGGTATCCAGGAGACCCTGAATGCAACGTGGTCGAAGAAGTGGTTAATTGCAGGTGTCGCATTAATTATCGTCGCAAGTAGCTATGCTTCGTACGCTTTTTATTTTTAATTAGTCTAATTAAATTTGCCAAAACAAAAAAAAATGGAATACAAGTCTTTCCCTTCCAGCATCAAGGCCGCGAACAATGGCTACATTGAGGGATATTTGGCGACCTTTGGCGTCGATGACGTCGGAGACAAGATCATGCCGGGGGCATTTACCAAGACGCTTAACGACACCAAGGCAGGCAACCGCACCATTAAGTATTTGTTTAATCACGACCTCAGCCAGCCGCTGGGCGTGATAGAAGAACTTGCCGAGGACAGCGTTGGGTTGTACTTCAAGGCGCGCATTAGCAAAACGAAGTCCGCGCAAGAGAAGTACGAAATGGCCAAAGAAGGCATCCTTGACAGCAACAGCATCGGCTATCGGGTTGTAAAGTCGGATTATGACGAGGCTGGTCGCCGCCTTTTAAAAGAGATACAACTATACGAAGGCAGCCTGGTTACCATCCCGGCCAATCACGCAGCTAAGGTCATAAGCGTTAAGCGCGCTAAGCGCCTGGTGGGCTACCTAAGAAAGCAGTACGACGACGTTAGTCAGCTGTTGGCCGATGAACTGGAAGCCATGTTGCGAGCGATGGAAGGGTACGAGGAAAGATTAGCCGAGCTTGAAAAGATTGTTGAAAACATACAGCGGCAGCCGCAGAGCGCGCCAGCCGATAGTCCCGATGCGGATGGCGACGACGAAGAAGCACTGCTGGAAGCAATTCGGGAAATTTTGTCTAACTCTTAAAAAAAATTCAAACATGGAAACACAAAAGCAAACCATCGAAAAAATTCAAGGCCTGCTTAACGAGGCCATCGAAAAGAAAAACCAGCAGCTTGCCGCAGATATGGCTGAAAAGCTACTGCAATTGCAGGCCGAAATTCAGAAGGCGAAAAATGAGCTGGAGACCAAGATGAAGCGCCCAGCCGTTGAGCCTGAAAAGAAAACCTTTGCGGAAGCAGTACGCGAAAGCCTTTTAGAGCGCAAGGCTGCCATCGAGCAAATGGAGAGAGGCCAGGCCTTACGTTTCGAGGTAAAGACTACCAACGTCACCTTTGGGTCTTTTACCGGCAAGCCCAGCATCGATCTTCGCCCTGACTTCGTCCCGCGCGCAAGACGCATGAACCACATCCGAGAAATTCTGCAGCTTGGAACTACCAGCGCAGGCTTAGTGCAGATTATTCGCGAAACCGCGCAAAACGGGAACGCTGCACCGCAGGTTGAAGGACAGGCTAAGCCTCAGGTTGGCTATACCTACAGCGTGGTTGATTTTCCTGTACAAACAATCGCTGCGTACGTGCGCACCAGCAGGCAGGCACTGGAAGACATCGAAGGCCTTGCGTCTTTCATTAATACGCAATTGCCGGCGGAGATTTTGCGCGAAGAAGACGACCAATTCCTAAATGGAAACGGCACTTCACCGAACCTTTTTGGTATATTCGAGAACGCTGGTAGCACGGCGAGCAACACCAACTTAGGGCCAGATTTACCAAGCCCGCAGCTGTGGGACGTGATAGCGCGTGTGATGACCGGGATGTTGGCAAAGGACGAGATTCCCGATTTTGTACTGCTCAACCCAGTTGACTTCGGCGCTATGCTGACAGCTAAGGGCAGCAATGGCCAGTACGTATCGCCTTTGATTTTCGACAATGGCCAGCCTTTTGTGTACGGCCTACCTGTGTATGTCAATAGCGCCCTGGCTGCCGATAAAATTCTGGTAGGTAATAGCCTAATGGCCCAGCCTATGTATCGCCAAGGCCTGCAGCTGGCCATCAGCTACGAGGACGGCACCAACTTCCGCGACAACATGGTAACCATTCGTGCCGAAGAGCGAGTGGCGAATGTTATCTATAGGCCGAACGCGTTTTTTAAGGGAGATATTAGCGCAATTATAACGCAGCTGACGCCGTAAGCATTAATCATGGCGCTTATGTTTTTGCCCCTGCCAATCGTTGGCGGGGGTTTTTTTTTGCCTTAATTTTGAAAAAAAAACATGGCACTGCTATTTCACCTTTCGATAAGCAAGAGCAACCCTACGCAGCTTAGGGTACCGCTATCTGAGTACCAGGAGCACGCCAGAGTAGAAGCTTCTGCCCCCGCGAGCGACATACAGCGCATCGCTTTGGGTGCTGAAATGAGCTTAGTTCGGTACAGCGGGTTGGCGTTGTGGCCGTGCACGATTACCGTAGTTATGAGTGAGCAAGTGCCCATCGAACAACTGCCGGTGCAACCAGTTACAGGCACGGTGACATGGACGGAGTACGGTGACGACTGGAAGGGCATTTACAATTCGCCAGGTGTGGCGGTGTTGGATGACGGCATCAGGTTGGGCTTGCTTGATTACGTAGCCTGGCTTTATGACAATCGGGGTAGCGAGTATGCTCATGGCGTGAGGAAATTTTTTGCGACATTAAGAAGAACTTCTTTTTAAATGTTACCAGAGCGGATAAAAGAAAAGGTATTCAGGCTTGCCGTAGATGAGGCGCTTGTGCTGGCGTCAATCATGAGCGAGCAGGGTAATGTGATAACCGGCAAGCTCAAGCAATCTATTATGGTTGTCAACCAGCGTTTCGTTGATGACCGTCGCGGCACATTTGCCGGGCAAGTGCCTTCGATAACAGCATCGGCCGACCCAAATACGATTCATGTTGGCACGGCTATCAGCTATGCCCGTAAGAACCTGGAAAGCCAGAGGTCGAGCTGGTATGATTTCGTTAACCGAGCCTTAAACGACTATAAAGCAAGCAGATGAAAGCGGCAGATTTAAACATACGCATAAATTTAATTAAAATGCAAAGCGCAGCAGGAATTCAAAACGCTGGCTTATTGACGCAGGCGTCTATCACGGTATGGGCTAATATTAAGCCTTTAAAGGCAAATAGGTATGCTCAGAACATTAACCACTATGCGCCAGCATACCAAGTGACAATCAGGAGATTAGCTGTCAATGCGAAGTCTTTTGATTTTAATTTTTGCGAAATAGACGACGAAAGCTATGAAATACAGGACGTTATGTTTGTTGAAAACGATATGATACAATTTATTGCAGTTAAAGAAACATGAGTCTAATTAACCACATAAATACCGCTCTGGCACCTTTACCCGTGTACTGGTACAGGCTATCGCTTAGCGAGGCTACCAATTTGAGTCAATTTGCCTTAGTGCAGGAAGTCGGCGTGACCGAAATGGGAACAAAAGACAGTCTTATATATAATGGCAGGCTGACCGTAAGCATTTACAAGAAGGACGGCGAGGCAGTTACAGTGGAGCAGTACATTAGTGCGCTCAAGCCGAACCCTCTATTTGTGCCGTCCGACTGCTTTATTTACGAAGTCCAGGATGTCCGCCGAACGTCCATTCAGCTCGGGAGCGTACTGTTTGTTGAAACGCGCATCGGGATTAAATTTGCTAAAACTATTTAAATTAATTTGATATGAGCCAGAAGGACGGCAGAATAATACTGGTAAAGCACGGCAGCAACACCTTTGTAGGCCAGATTGCCGGTAGCGTGACGCTGAGCAGGGATGCAATAGAGAAGACCACAAAGAGCAGCGGCCGGTGGAAGGAGTTCTTTCCCGGCGAGGCTGGGGGAAGCATTAGCGTGAATGGCTTAGTTGCCATTTCGGATACTGGCAATTTTACCACGCTTTTCAACAGCTGGGAAACCAGCAACGTCGTAACCGTTGTATTCGAAGACCCCAGCCTTAACGACCGCATAGAGGCGCAAGGGTACGTTACCAGCTTGCAGCTAAACGCCAACAAGAACGAGGCGCAGAGCTATAATTTAACTATAAGACTTACAGGAGAGATTAACTTAATTAATACCCCATAGCCATGGCATTAGATGCAATAGACGGAAAAGTTGTTGTAATTCGCTTTGACGGCGAAACGTTTGTCGGCCAGAGGGTTGCCGGTGCAAACCTCAGCACGGACGAGTTGGATACAACTACCAAAGGAAGTGATCTTTGGAAGGAGAGCATCGGAGGCGAGCGCAGCGGTACCATTACCCTTGAGGGCATTACGCCCTTAGATGGGGCCACTGCAAGTACCTTCTCTAAGATTTTTACGTATTGGAAAAACGGGGATATTGCGCAAGTTGAATACGTTAGTATAAATACTAATACGATAATTAGAGCGCAAGGCTTTATAACGAGCATCACGTTTAATGCCAACAAGAACGAGCCACAGGCCTATCAGGTTGAATTTCAACTAACTGGTGAAATTTTCTATAACTAAAGGAGCTCCCCCCATGCTTAAAACACCTCAAAAAAGCTACCCATTTAGCTGGTCACCCACGTTGAGGGCATTGTACCTGCTTTCCCAAAGGCTTGGAATTAAGACTATTAGCGAGGCTGCAGACTACCTTAATAATGCCATTCGCGGAGGCGGCGACCCTGCCTTGCTGAAAGCATTAACCGACGTAGCCGCAGCGGGCATCATGAATGCTGGCCACCAATGCCCCGATGACGATGAGCTGTGGCTTATCATCGAGGACAGCGACAACATTGCCTTCATGGTCAACCAAATTCTTGCCTCTCAAAAAAAAAAGTAGTTATTGAAGACCCGCATGGCAACAATGACCGCCAGGAAGAGGAAAGCAGTCCCTTAACTTGGCGGTCTCTTTTTTTATCGGCCGCTACTTACGGACTGCTACCTCACCAGCTACTTAAATACGACATCGAATTTGTCGACATCATCTTGCGCGGGCTGGAAACACAGCGCCAGCATCAGTACAACATGGCTCGGATAATTGCTACGGCAATTTTTCAGGTTAATAGCACAAAACCGGTCATGGCAAGTTCCCTTTTTGAGCTGCCGCTAATTGACGAGCAAAAAGAAAAAATCGACCCTGAAACGCTTAGAAAAAGGGCTATCGAACTATTTAAGTTGAACACGGAAAGCATTAACAACCATGGCACAGCAGACGGTAATTGAAGAGCTAATCGTGGCCATTAAGGCAGACATGGAGAAGGCAGAGGCCGACCTCAAGAAGCTCAAAGCCGAGCTTAAAAAGGTGGATGAAACGGCAGCCCAAACTGCCAAAGGCGGCTGGGCGGGATTTGTGGACCAGCTTAAGGAGGCGGCCAACCCGCTATTGAAGCAAAACGCCCTATTCAAACAGGCGACAGAACTAATTAATGATACCGGCAAGTCGGCTGCTAATCTTTTTCGCGTGCTATTGAGCAACCCGTTTGGCTTACTGGTAACAGCAGTGGGGGCCTTAGTTGGTGCGCTGGCTGGGCTGGTTAAAATCTTCATGGCCACCGAAGAGGGTGGCGACAGGGTGCGCAGGGTGATTGCTGGGCTTAAGGAAATTTGGGAGACGTTTATTGGCGTGCTGCAAGAAACTGCATTAGGCGCGGCATCTGTGTTGGAAGGGATTTTTTCCTTTGATTTCCAAAAGATACGACAGGGCTTAGATAGGGTCGCCGACGGCTGGGCGAACATTGGCGACAAAATGGGCGAGGCTTACGAGCGAGGCAAGCAGATTTTCGACCTGCAAGAGCAGCTTATTGACATGCAAATAGCCAACACGACCGAATTGGCCAGGAAGCAGGCCGAATACAATGCATTGTTGGAGGAAGCAGCTACTAAAGAGCGCGGGGCGGAAAGGGTGGCCTTGCTGCAAAAGGCTAAAAGCATTAACGACCAGATAATAGATACCCGCAAAAAGGAACTGCAATTGCAGCTACAGATAATGCGCGAGCAGACCAAGGCAAATGAGACCAGCAAGGAAACCTTGCTTGAAATTGCCAAACTGGAAGCCGAACTTATTAGTTTGGAAGCGCAACGTTCGCGCCAGAACAAGCGCATTGTTGCGGAAATCGCAGCCACACGTCGCCAGGAAGCAGAGGCTTTGCGGCAATTGGCCGAAGAGCAACGCAAGATGAGGGAGGAGGAGCTGATGCAGCAAATTAAGCAACAAGCGGAAGCCCAAATTGAAGCGTACGACGCTTTGCGGGAGCTAACCGCGGACATCACGGCAAGGTTTGGCGATTTGGATAGCGAATTGCAGCAGGTAGACCTAACACTGGAAGAAGTGGACGAAGGAATAAACCAGCTTGCGGAAACGCACACGGAAAACATGGCGAGGATGGCAGAGCAGGCGAAGATTTACCAGCAAGAACTAAGCATGGTTGCCGGACTGGTTTCCGACACCCTGGTAAATGCCTTCATGCAGGCGGTGCAGGCTGGCGAGAGCATGGGGCAGGCGTTGGTGAATGCTTTCCGGCAAATACTTATACAGCTTACCGCCATGGTAGCTAAGGCGCTTGTGTTCCGTGCCATAGTTGCTGCCCTTGGGGGAGGCGTAGCCGGTTCCGGGCTGCTAACCGCAGGCCAGGCTATCTTTGGCCTTGGAGGCATGAGAGGCATTGGCAGCTTTGCTACCGGTGGCATTGTCAGAGGGCCGCAGCTGGCTATCGTTGGCGATAACCCGGCACGGGAGGAGCTAATCATCCCGAAGGAGCGGTATTCAGATTTCTTCGGAGGCGGCAAC
>JAWAKW010000007.1:0-23343 GCA_038887295.1 Candidatus Anstonellaceae archaeon
CCATTCGACTTCAAGGTGTGCGAGGCTTTTTGGCTGGGAAACAGCCTGTTGTCAAACGTCAGAAGGGAAAGTGTAAGAAGCCTGATTTTGCACCGCTTTTGCGGCCCAGGCTTTCTTTCAAAAAGGCGCGCAGGCGCACTAGCGGCAAATTTGCCGCGCAAGGTTTTTCCCCACCATTCTTTTCATGCATTTTACGTAAGAAGCATCAGCGGAGCCATTCGCCCTTCTTTGCGCGCAGCAGACATGTGCAGAGTAAGCTGGGGGAAAGTAATCGAAGCGGAAGGCGACACGCTCACAGTGGCTTCACAAAAAATTGTAAAAGAAGAGAAGTTCAAGCTTGCGCCGTGCACCAAAAAGGTTAAGCGCGCCTGCAAGCGAATTTCTGCTTCAGATATAAATGAAGGCGATTTGGTTGCTTGCCATTGGGGG
The DNA here is from genome assembly GCA_038887295.1 of Candidatus Anstonellaceae archaeon. Lineage (GTDB taxonomy): Archaea > Micrarchaeota > Micrarchaeia > Anstonellales > Anstonellaceae > UBA10161. Next base: position 430 of record JAWAKW010000007.1, read on the forward strand.
TTTGCAGTCATGAAAATTTCACAGCTGCAGCAGAAAAACCTCGAGCTTTTCACTTCCAAGAACCTGCAGCTTCTTGGCAAATGGTCATTTTCCCAATAAGTCTTTATTCTTTATTTCCGTTCTTTTCCTATGAGCTGGGGACTTATTTTTGCACTAATTGTTTCCATTCTTATTGCAGTCACGCTTTTTCACATATTAAAAAAAATCCTCCCTTTGGTTTTGCACGGCATTGCAGGGATTGTAGTTTTTTGGCTATTTTCATTTTTTGGCATCATCCAAGTCCCAATCGATGTTGCCACCTTTTTGATTGCAGCATTTGGCGGGGTGCTGGGGGTTTTGCTTGTCCTTCTTCTTTCTTTTTTTGGGGTACCGCTTTAGTCTGCTTTTCCTGTCAATTCCATCAGTATTTCATAGGCGCGGATGGCATCGCTGTTTCTCATGACCATTAAGGTATCAGTGTGGCAGGAAATAAATTGAAGAACATTTATCCCCTCAGCAGCAATTGCATCAAGGATTGCAGCTACACAGCCTGGGGTTTCCTGAAGCTGCGGTGGGCTGCAAAGTATCACAAGGGTCAAGTCATCAGTCACCTTGATCCCCTTTTTCCTCAGCTGCGGCACATAAGACGAATCCACCACACTCATTACTCCTGACTTGCTGCTTGCAGTGGCAATTACAGGCACCCCAACGCTTCCTTTGCTGGATGCAACTGCAACATGGGTGCGTATCTCTACCGAGCTTGCCTTAAGTATCTTTTCTACTTCCTTTTCCCAATCCTTTTGCATCATCTCCCCATATTCCTTTGCAGTGCGAAGAAGGGCTGCCTTTATTGCAACAAATGCATCTTTTTTTGATGGGTAAAGCTCCTTTTGAAGCTTCCTTGCAAGCGCAGAATAGTTGCAAAGGCCATTGGTTACAAGCCAAAGCATCTGCGGCCTTCTTTTCAGGTAAAGCCTTACTACATTTGCAATAGTTGGCAGAAAATCAACCTCACGTGCTATCCCAAAACAGAGGCATTTTTCAAACCCGCATTGCAATTTTATAAATCAGTATCATAGGCGCTGCATTTATTTTTATTCATTATCTTTCCATTGATTTTCATGAAAAATAAGAAAGCTGACTTTTCAGAATGGTACAGCGAGCTTATAAAAGAGGCGAAGCTTTGCGATCTTCGCTATAACGTCAAAGGATTTATAGTATTTATGCCCTGGGCGGTTTCGACTATGAAAAAGATGTACTCAATTTATGAGCGCGAGCTGGAGCGGACAGGGCATAGGCCCACATGGTTCCCGGCGCTTATACCTGAAAGCAACTTTTACAAGGAAGCACAGCATGTTGAAGGCTTCACCCCACAAGTCTTTTGGGTGGAAAAAGCAGGAGATACGGTCCTTGAGGAGCGCCTGGCGCTGCGCCCCACCTCAGAAACCGCAATGTATCAAATGTTTTCCTTGTGGATAAAGGGCAAATCCGACCTTCCGCTTAAGCTTTACCACTCCGCCCAGGTGTGGAGATATGAGACAAAGGCAACGCGGCCGTTTATCCGCTCGCGCGAATTTTACTGGATTGAGTCTCACGATGCCTTTGCCACTAAAGAGGAAGCAGAAGCCCAAGTCGTACAAGATATGCAAATGAGCCAAAACGTGATTTTTGAAAGGTTTGGGATTCCATTCATCTTTTTCCAGCGGCCAGAGTGGGACAAATTCCCAGGGGCAGTGCACACTTATGCTGCGGACTGCATGATGCCTGATGGGCGGGTTTTGCAGCTTCCTTCCACCCATTTTTTGGGGCAAAACTTTGCCAAGGCGTTTGATGTCAAATTCCTGGACGAGAACGGCAACAACCAATATTGCTGGCAGACTTGCTATGGACCTGCAATTTCCCGCATTTATGCAGCAATGATTTCCACTCACGGCGATGATTTTGGGCTGGTGCTTCCATTTGAGCTTGCCCCGCTTCAGGCAATTATAATTCCCATACCTAAGAAAGGAAGCGAAGTTGAGGTTGAAAAGAAAGCTTCTGAAATTGCATCTCAGCTTTCCTCGGAAGGAATCCTTGCGGAAGCCGACCTTTCTTCAAACACGCCAGGTTTCAAATACAATCAATGGGAGCTTCAAGGTGTGCCGTTTAGGATTGAGGTCGGACCTCAAGAGGTTGAAAGCGGCATATTTACAGTATTCAGGCGGGACAACCGTACCAAATATCAAGTGCCGCAAAGCCAGCTTTCCTCGTTTATACTCCAGCAGGCGGCCCAACAAATCTCTGACATGAAGCAAAAGGCACTCTCAGAATTTGAATCTCGTCTGTCGTCTGCTTCTGATTTGCAAAATTTAAAGAAGCTGCTTGAGGCAGGAAAGCTGGTTGCAGTGCCATTTTGCACTATCGGAAATGAAGGCAAGGAATGCGCCTTGAGCCTGAAAGAGAGCACAACAGGTGATGTAAGGGGTATCCGGTTCGGAAAGAAAGAAAAACCAGAAGGCAAATGCATTATTTGCGGCAAAAAAGCAGACGTCTTGGTTTACGTGGCAAAGCAATACTAGCCCCGTCGTCTAGCGGCCAAGGACACCGGGCTTTGGACCCGGGAACGGCGGTTCGAATCCGTCCGGGGCTATGCCACCTCAAGACTTTTAAGGCAAACCCACCAGAAAGTGCACTGCTTTTGGAAGGTGAGGTTCTATGCTTAAGGCGCAAGTCAGGTTAGCTTTGCTTGATTGCAATGCCAGAAAGTCAGAAGTCCATACTCGGCTTAATTTTGAGTTTTACCAAAACAAAGTTAAAGAATTCTCTTCCAAGCGCAAAATCGCCCTTTCTGTTTTTCAGCCAGAAAAGGAGAGCAGGATGCCTTCTCTTAAGGATTTCGATGCTTTGATTTTGCCAGACTCCTCCTATACTCCTACAGAAGATTTTATGCGCAAGACTAAATTGGGAAAAATGCTTTCAGACTTCCTTCCAGCCCTTGTTGATTCAGGAAAATATTCGCTTTGCATCTGCTTTGGGCTAGAGGCAGTGGCATCCTCTTTTGGCACCTACCCACTAGACCATTACAGCCACGGGATTGGAAAGGTTTTCAATTTTGGCTACAGCACCATCTTTCTTAGCCAGCAAGCAAAGCAGGATACTCTATTTAGCAGATATTCTGACAGGTCATATGTGGTTTTTGCCCACCGCTACTTTATCAATGAGCTTCCTGAAGGTGCAGTGCACCTTGCATCTGCCTTTTTCAACCCAATTGCAGCTTTCAAGAAGGGAAACACCTATTGTGTACAATGGCAAGCGGACATGGACGTGATTGAGCTGTTGAAAAGTGCAGAGGAGCACAAGAAAAACCCAAATCTTCCTTCCGAACCGACCCTCAACCGGTTCAGCATTTTAAGCAAATACCGACCAGAGTACGATGTGCAAAACAGGCAAATCATATCGCTTTTTTTGAGAAAATCATCGAATAGGATTTCAGCTTTTTTGAAGCTGCACTGCTGCAACCTCTTCAAGCGTGGGTAACCTGTTTGCCTTTATCATCCTGTCTGACACGGTGTATAGGTATTCATCCATGTAAAGGCTCCTTTTGACTTCTGCATCAGATATGAAATAAGATCCGCTTTTGAGGAGCTCTTCCTGGCTTGCATGGCTTATCCTGCCAAGTAGCACAAATCCTTTGGTTGGGCTGACTTCAAACACGTATGCACCCTGAAAAACATAGTCCCCATATGCATGCAGCGGCACCTCGCCACCATATCTTTCTTCGTCAATCTCTGCCACCAGCACCGGAATCACAAGCAAGTCTCTTTCTTTGTCAAACAAGAAAGCCTTGTGGTCTGTTAAGGCATACGATTCAGTGCCACGGTCTCCTATTTGGAATTTTGCAATTTCCGCAGGCTCCTGCGGATTGCTGACATCAAAAAGCGAAAGCTTTACTCCCTGCTGCCAGGCAAAATCTCCCTCTCTTGCCTCAATGGCTTCTTTGCCTATCCCTATCACGTGCTTTTCATCATACTCGTGAAGATAAGTCGAGTAGCCAGGTATCTTAAGCTTGCCTTGGACCTTTGGCTCGTTTGGATCGCTCAGGTCAATCACAAAGAAGGGGTCTATCTTTTTGAATGTCACCAAGTAAACCTTGTTTCCTGCAAATCTTACTGAGTAGATGCTTTCTCCTGGGGCTATTCCTTCGGTTTTGCCCACCACTTTCAAGCCCCCATCCAGTACATATAATCCGCTTGAGCTTACAGGCGCATTTTTGGTTGTTGCAACGCGAAGGTATTGCCCGCTTTCATCCATTGCAAATTGGTTGATTAAGCTCCCTGGCACCTCCCCCCATGCAACAGGCTCAAAGCCAGAAAGCGAAATCTTGTATATTTTTGTGCTCTCAGACCTCCACTCTCTTGCAATATTTTTCATCTTCTCTTCATATCGCTCAGAAAATCTTCTTCTTTCGCTTTCATCCATCTTCGGAATTATCTTTTTGCCTGCTGCAATTATTGCTTCTCGTTTTGCAAGCTGGCGCTGCCAAGAGGAAACGTTTTGCTTTTCAATCCTATCAATCTCCTCTTTTTCTTGTGCAGAAAGCATTTCATATATCAATTCAAGTGCCACTTCTTCCTCAGGGCTGTAAAACCGGTATTCAGTAGATGCAAGATAGATGTTTTCTGATGATACATAGAGGGTTTGCCCATACCCAAGCATAATTATCTTGTGCTTCTTTTCAGCCTGCAAGTTCTGCAGGTCAATCTCAAAAAAGTGGTGGTACACATAATTTGCGGAAGGCATGTCAAAGTATGCTATTTCTTGCGGCTCCGCCTTTTTACCCACTCCGTCCACGCGATAGAAAGGAACCGGGTCATAGTAAGTCGGATAATCCCTAAATATTGCATATACCTTGTTTTGTATCATCCTTGAGTCAAAATACTCGCCCTTAACTTCAACTTCTTTTTCAAGCTTGGGCGCGGTCTTGTCTGAAATGTCATAGACTCTTACAAATGAAAGCGGCTGATAATAAATTGGGGGCAATATGCAGCGCTGGCAGCCAACAACAGGCATCGGCCTGAAATATTGGCTTTCCTTTCTTCCAAACACCACCAATTTGTCCTTGCTTACAAATATTTCATGCACAGATGCATCTTCAATGTTTATTTGCCCAACTTTTTTCATGTTTTCAGGAGGGTAAGCCTCCACAATTGCAACCTTTCCAAATGCGCCGTAAAACCATACAGTTCCAATTCCAAAATCAGAGTAGCTGTTGTAGACAGCATAAATGTACTTGCCGTCATTTTTTACAATATCTGCTTCATCCACTCCTTCAACTTGCACGTTGGTTTGAGAATAGCGCTCGGCAGATTCCTTTTGGACAGATGATGCAGAGGTAATTTCACCCTCTCTACTAGTCGTCGTTCTCATATCTCTGATTGGGACTGCGCCAGCAAATCCGCTTCCAGAGGAAAGCCGAAGCAAATCAGAAATTTCATCCCAAGAGGAAAATGTATAAAGCGGAGCGGTTCTGTTTCCAGTTGGTAAAACATTGGGGCTTGGTGTATTCTTTTCAGACCCAAGGCAGCCTACAATCAGCAAAAGTGCAGCCAATACTGCTGCAACAGTAAATTTGTTCATGATTTTCACCATTCGGCTTGTTGGATGAGCACCCATTTAAATTGTTCGGTTTTTATTCGGTCATATGGACAGGCAAGCTCTTGTTGAAAAGGCGCACAGGCTGGAAAAAAAGCAACTTTTTGTAAAGGCTGCAGAAGTTTACCTTTCAGCGGGGATGGAAAAAGAAGCAGCAGAAGCCTACGAAAAGGGAGGGGATTTTGAGAAGGCACTCAAGCTTTTTGAAAAGCTTGGGGATGCAGAAGCCGCCAAAAGGTGCAGGCACAAGCTGGAAGAGTCATTTTCCGGCCTGACTTGGCAGGATCTGCAAGCTGAATTTCAAAAGGAAAAGGGCAATCCGTATTAAGAAGATTCAGCAAGTCTTTTTATCGTGGAATCGTAAGAGTCCTGCTGCCTTCCGCATATCACTATCTTCCTTCTGTGAAGATCTTTGCCATTTTTTGCCTTTGCAAGAACTGCGTAAATGTGCTTTTCGCCGCTTTTTGCTTCAAAAACCTCAAAGTCCACTTCACCAAAGCCAAGCTGGGATGCCTTCTTTTGCACATAATTTTTTATATGGAGTAGATGCTGGCTTGCTGCTTTTTTTGCAAGCGCAAGCGAGGAAAACACCCCGCAAAGCTCGTCAAAGTCATACATTAGGTACACGCGCTTTTTCTTGCCCTTCATTTTCTCAACTTCCCTGCTCTTTCTGAAGCTTTCTTTTTATGCTTTTGAGCATAACAAAGCTGTCCCTTTCCATCTCCTCAAGCCGAAATGCAATTAGCTTTGCCTGGCTTTCCAGCCTCGGTATCAGCACATACTCAAGCGCATTTACCCTCCTTTTTGTTTTTTCTATCTCCAAAATCAGCCGCCTGATTGCATTTTCCGTCTGCGAAAGCTTAAAGACAATGTCTAATGCATCCTCAAATGCCCCCGCAACCTCATCTATTTTTGCACTGGTGCCAATGATTGAATAACCTCTCTGAAGCAGCTGCTTTTTGCTTTCTGTAACCTCAAGTGAGGGGATTTTTACCCCCATTATGTTTCGCACCTCAACTTTTACCCCTGGTGCGCGCTTTACTGCAAGGGCTGCCGCCTCAATCTCCTGCATGCCATGATATGCCTGCGCCACTGCCAGTGCAGTGTAAGCCTGCTTCATCTTCTCATTCAACTCCTGGCGCAAATCCTGGGCTTTAGAGAGAATCTTGAAGAATTCCATTATCAGCGCGTCCCTTTTTTGCTTGAGCAGCTTGTGCCCCTTCCTTGCTAGCCTCACCCTTGCCCTTGCTTTTAGAAGCTCCATTCTTGTTGGATTGGGGTTTTCTGCCATTTGCCACACCGCTTACTTTCGGTATTTTCTGCCGTACTTTTCTATGAATTCCTTCTTCACCCTCTTAAGCTCGCTTTCTGGGAACATTGAAAGCAGCTCCCAGCCAAGCTCCAGTGTCTGCTCAATGCTGCGCTCCTCGTTTGGCCCTTGCTTGATGAACCTTTCCTCAAACACATCTGCAAACTTGAGGTAAAGCTTGTCTGTTGCAGAAAGGGCTTCTTCGCCTACCACTGCTGCAAGCGAGCGCAAATCCCTTCCAGTTGCATAGGCAGCATAAAGCTGGTCTGCAACACCCCTGTGGTCCTCCCGAGTCCTGTCCTTTCCTATCCCAAGGTTCATCAGCCGTGAAAGGCAAGGAAGCACATCTACAGGAGGGTATATGTTTTTCCTGTGCAAGTCCCTGCTTAGCACTATTTGTCCCTCAGTAATGTACCCTGTGAGATCAGCAATTGGATGAGTGATGTCATCACCAGGCATAGTCAGGATTGAAAGCTGGGTAACAGTTCCTTTGCGGCCCTTTATCCTTCCTGCCCTTTCATATATTGTGGAAAGGTCAGTATACATGTAACCGGGATAGCCCCTCCTCCCTGGGACTTCCTCCCTTGCAGCCGCAATTTCCCTCAGCGCCTCGCAGTAATTGGTCATGTCGGTAATTATGACAAGCACATGCATGTCTTTTTCATATGCAAGGAATTCTGCTGTAGTGAGCGCAAGCCTAGGAGTAATCAGCCGCTCTACAGAAGGGTCATCTGCCAAATTTAAGAAAAGCACTGCCCTCTCAAGCGCCCCTGTCCTTTCAAAATCCCTCATGAAAAATAGCGCTTCCTCATTTGTTATCCCAATTGCAGCAAACACCACTGCAAACTGCTCACCCTTTTCCTTTGTCGAGACCACCTTTGCCTGCCGGGCAATCTGAACTGCCAATGCATTGTGGGGCAAGCCTGAGCCTGAAAAGATAGGCAGCTTTTGCCCTCTGACAAGGGTGTTCATTCCGTCAATGGTGGAAATTCCTGTCTGAATAAAATCCCTTGGCTCATCGCGGGCATACGGATTGATTGGCGCACCGTTTATGTCCAGCCTTTTTTCAGGGATTATGGCAGGCCCCTTGTCTTTCGGCTCGCCTAAGCCGTTAAACACCCTTCCAAGCATTTCAATTGAAACGCCAAGCTTCATGGTTTCTCCCAGGAATTTTACTGAGGTGTCGGTAGTGTTTATCCCAGCAGTTGACCCGAAGACTTGAATTACGGCCACTCCTTTTGCAGAATCCAGCACCTGCCCTTTCCTGATTTCACCAGAGGGTAGCTTTATCTCCACTATTTCTCCATAAGCAACATCATTCACCCCCTCCACAAACACAAGAGGGCCTGCAATCTGGGTAATGGTTTTGTATTCCTTCATCATAATCACCCTTTGGCAAGAGCGTCAAATGCCTTATCTATCTCATTTGCAATCATTTCTATCTCCTTTATTTTGTCTTCAGGAATCTCCTTTGCCCTTGCAATCCTTTCCCTGATTGGCATTTCTGCTATCCTTTTGAGCTGGATGCCCATCTCCACTGCTGCCAGTGCGCGGTGGTGGAATCTCATTATGTTTTTGAGAAGCAAGTACTCCTTTCTCATGGAAGAATAAGTGTCCACTCCATGGTAAGCAGACTGCTGCAGATAGTCCTCACGAATCATTTTTGCAGAAAGAAGGATCGCCTGCTCCTTTTCAGGCAGCGCATCCGGACCGACCAGCTGGACAATTTCCTGCAGCTCTGCTTCCTTTTGGAGAAGCGCCATTGCCTCTTTTCTCAGCTCTACCCAATCGGAGGAAATGTTGTTTATATAATACTGCTCAAGAGTGTCGGTGTAAAGCGAATAGCTTCTTAGCCAGTTGAATGCAGGGAAGTGCCTGCGCTGAGCCAATGCAGCATCCAGCGCTAAAAACACCTTGGTAACCCTGAGAGTGTTTTGAGATACTGGCTCATTTATGTCTCCTCCTGGCGGGGAGACTGCACCAATTATGGTCACGCTTCCGATCCTTTTGTCTGACCCAAGGCACTGGACTCTGCCTGCTCTCTCATAAAATTCCGCAAGCCTTCTTCCAAGATAAGCAGGATATCCTTCCTCTCCAGGCATCTCCTCTAGCCTTCCGCCAATTTCCCTCATTGCCTCTGCCCATCTGCTGGTAGAATCTGCCATCAGCGCTACGTCATACCCCATGTCTCTGTAGTATTCTGCAATGGTGACTGCAGTGTAAATGGATGCTTCACGCGCAGCAACTGGCATGTTGGAGGTGTTTGCAATCAGCACGGTGCGCTGCATGAGCGGCTTTTTACTGTATGGATCCTCAAGATGCGGGAATTCTGTAAGCACCTCAGTCATTTCGTTTCCTCTCTCCCCACAGCCCACATACACCACAATTTGGGTATCAGACCATTTTGCAAACTGGTGCTGAGTGACGGTTTTGCCAGACCCAAAAGGCCCCGGCACACACACGGTTCCCCCTTTTGCAATCGGGAAGAACATATCCACGATCCGCTGGCCAGTAATAAGAGGGATGTTCGGGTCGAATTTTTCTGCAACCGGTCTGCTTTTCCTTACGAACCACTTCTGAAGCATCTGCATGGGCTTTCCGCCAATCTTACAGATGGTTTCCTCCACAGTGAAGCTCCCTTCCCTTATATCAGTCACTTCACCTTCCCAAGGAGCCATTATCTTGTGTGTGATTATTTCGGTTTCCTGCACTGTGCCTATTATGTCGCCAACCTTTACTTTCTGCCCATTTTTTGCAACTGGCACAAAATCCCACTTTTTATTCCTGTCAATTGCTGGGACGCTCAGCCCTCTTGTAATAAAGTCCCCACCTTTTTCTGCAAGCAGGTTAAGCGGCCTTTGGATGCCGTCATAAATTGAGGTAAGAAGCCCTGGCGCAAGCTCCACAGAAAGAGGCTGGCCGGTGCTTTCCACAGGCTCGCCAGGTCTTAAGCCACTGGTTTCTTCATATACTTGGATGGTTGCGGTATCTCCTACAATTTTGATGATTTCTCCAGTCAGGCCTTCATGGCCAACCTTGACAAGGTCATACATCTTTGCCCCAGTCATTCCTTTTGCCTGCACCACAGGTCCAGAAATTCTATGCAGTATGCCCATACACATCCCTCACTTCTTTTTGCTTAAGTCCAAACCTAAAGCTCTTTTTATCAGGATAGAAAGTGATTCTGACTGCTCTATGGGTCCTTGCGCGTCTGGAATCGGCACCACAATTGGCTTGGCAGTTGCTTCCACCCTCTTTTTCAGCCTCCAGTCGCAACCCTCAAGAAGTCGCTCAGTGACAATTATTATCCCAAAGCTGGGATCAGACAAAAGTTGGGAAAGCTTTTCTTCTGCCTCTTTGCCAGACAAGGCAAAGGTGTACTCTGCGCCTGCCAGCCTGAATCCTACGCATGTGGCAGAATCTGCAATCACAGCAATCTTCTCCTTCATTATTCCACCACTACCAGCATTTGCCCTATCTGTTCAGCAGAAAGCCCAAGCGCTTTGCCCCTTACAATTTTTCTTATGTTGTTCATCTCCTCTTCTTTTAGGAAAAGGAACCCTGCAATCGTGCCTACTGACATCATGCTCCTGCGAAGCGCCCGCAGGCTCCTTCTTGCAAGCGAACTTTCAAATGCCACTTCAAAGTGCGAAAGCCTCCGGTCCTGCTCATACTTCTTCTGAGTCTTTTCGAACTCTTCCTTGCCTGTCTGCGAAGCAAAAAAATCTGAGGCCAGCTTTGCAACCTCCAGCGCATCCTTTGCGGCAATCATTTTTTCAAGCTGCTTTTTTGGGAGACTTCCACCCCACACAATCATTTTCATGATTTCCCTTTTGTCCGCTTTTCCCTGCTTAAGCCTCATTATTGTCATTATGTTTTTGGCATCTGCCTCTTTTTGCACCAGTTCCAGCACCACCTTCGAGTCATTGTCCTCAGGTACAATTTCAGATGAAACCACTGAATAGTAATAAGAGTCAATTGCAGCCAAAAGCAGCTCCAATACTCCTTCTTGAGCCTGCAAAGCGTGCTGGATTTGCGCCTTTGTTAGGTGCTTGCTGAATTCAGAGGCAAGAAATTTCTTGCCAAATTGGGTGTTTTTTATTGCATCATAAAGCTCATCTGCATTCTTGGCAGACATCATCCTTTCAAGCTCCTGCATCCTTATGCTTCCTGCAGGCAAAAGCAGCATCTCAGTTTCCTGTCCGGACTTTCCAAGCTTTCTTGCAAGCAATATGGTCTTTATGTTGTGCACATCATACCTTCCAAGCAAGGCAAACATAAGCTGCTTTGCCTGCTTTGGGGTAATCCGCAGCAGCTTTTGCGCTACACGCGCAAAATTTTTCGAAACTGCAATTTCAATTCTTTCTTCGTCATTTATCCCTGGCGGGATGCCGGCAAAGTCCTCCCGGTAAGGCGTTCGGCTAAGGTATTCTGCTATCCCAGCATTTGTCTTTATTCTTAGCAGCTCTTCTGCCTGCCTGCGGCTGAGAAGGGTGGTGCGCATTGCACGCACGCGTGCATTCGCATAGCCATAAATGAGGGGCTTGAAAGCAAGCCTCCGGCGGGTGCTGTCAGCAAGTTTCCACAAGTTCAGCATTTCTCCCCCTCAAAAGAGCTTCTCGTATATCTGCTTGCGCAACCAATCCTTCTTTCTTAAGAACATCTCATCCAAGGTTTTGTTTACCCTCACTTTTCCATCTGCCGATTCTACGATAACGCCACCTGCATATTCGGGTGGAAGCTTGGCAAGCTTGTAGCCTGAAACCAAATTGCGGTCCTCATCTCGGACATAAAGCACAGCTTCTTTGGCTCCAAGCTCACTGAGCCCTTCTTGCACAAGCTTTGAAAGCAGGGCAGGGTAAGTAGATTTTTTTGTTGCAGCTGCGACGAATTCTTTCCAAACCTCTTCCACAGCTGCCTCCACTGCGTCATCCTTTGCCTCGCTTATTATCTTTTTTGCCGCAAGCTTTGCAGAAGTAATCCTTTCTGCGTGCTCTTGCTTTACTATTGCTGCTGCCTCTGCTTTTGCCTTTTTGAGGCTTTCTTCTGCATTTTTGGAAGCCTCTTCGACTATTTTTTCCGCATTCTTTTCTGCGGCATGGATTATTTTCCTGCCTTCGGCCTCCGCATTCTTGTGAATCTGCTGTGCAAGCTCTTCAAATCCCATTTGAAGCCTCCTTAGTGGGCTGCCACTTCAATCTTACCTACAAGCAAGAATGCGATGACGAACCCGAGAAGGACTATCAGCTCGGGAAGCGCAATATATACTATAAGCTTGAAGGCTTCCTCTGGTTTTTCTGCAAGCACGCCCATGACAGAGGATCCAATGGATGCCTGTGCCCATGCAGTTGCAAGCGCACCCCCAACCATGGACAGTGCTGCTGCAATTCCAAGCGCACCTGTGTTTTCCAACAACACCATATTTACACCTCTTTGACCGGGCAGCAAGCCCGGATTAGCATCAAATTTCTTGGCTGTAGAGCCGATTAAGCGAGAACGGCAAAAATTTCACCCCATTGCCTTTGTAAAACTTTCCGAAGAACTCCACCACATTAAGCCTTGTCCCATGTATGAATGATTCAAACATGGCAATTATGCAAGACAAAAGATGCACGCTCAGATACGCAATCGTCCCAATGGCAAATGCAATCATGCCGCCCGGGCTGAAATCCCATCTTGGAAACAAAAGCTCGTTTATCGCCTCGGCAAGTATCACTCCTCCAACCCCTACAGCAGCGATACGGATATAAGACATTATGTTTGAGGCAAGGCCTGGTATTTCAAAAATGCCAATGAAACCTTCACTTAAAATCATCACAACGGCAGAAATTGCAAGCAGCGCCAAAGCAGGAGCAGTCAGTTGCGGAAATGCACCAAACATCAGACCGGCAACAGAAAAGAACCCGCCTATCTCTATTCCCAGCCAGGCAAGCTTTGCAATCGCATGCTTGCGCGAATGGCTCCATTCATTTATTGCGCCAAGCAGGAAGCCTATGCCAAGATGAATTGCTCCCACTATTATCACCAGTAAAATCAGGGTTTCAATCTGATGCACCCTGTGAAGGAGCGCAGGATAAAGGCTTACTTTGCCCAGCCCTAATTTTTCAAAAAGCGCAGAATGGGTAAAACCAAACCATTCGTCAAATGCAAAGCCAAGCAAAAAAGCAGGGATAGAGGATATTGTCCAGATTCTTGAAACCTGCCTCAGAAGGCTTCCTGGCTTTGAAATGCTTACAAGATAGAAAGAAAGCGCAAATGAAACTATTGCATAGCCTGCATCACCCAATATCATGGCATACAAGATTGGAATAAATAGTGCAAGCAGAGGGCTTGGATCTATCTCATTGTAGTGGGTAGTTGAAAGGAACTCCACAATGAATTGGAAGGGGCGAATCGGCTTGGGATTGGAAAGCAGCGTAGGGGGAGTTTCATGGTGCTCATCTACTTTCGCCTCAGTTATCAGCACTTTCTTGCCAAATTTTTCGTAAAGCTTGGACTTTAGAGACTCAAACTTTCTTTTTTCCACCCAGCCTTCTATTATGTAAAGCGTGTCAGTAGCAGAAAAGAAAGAGGCAATTTGCGCTCGGTCTGCCTCTATTTCCAATGCTTCCTGCGCTGCAATAAGCAGCGGACCGTATTTTTGCGCAAACCTTGAAAGTTTGCTGTTTGCCTGCTGAAGCGCCTTTTTGACTTCATTTTGCTTTTGTTCAAGCCGCTTTAGCTCTTCTGCAGGCTTTCCTTTCAGCAAAGGTAGCTGGATTATTGTGCCGAATTTTTCCAAAAACCGCCAATCATCTGATTTCGGCAGTGCAACAAGCAAAACCTCGCAGTCATCCTTGCAAGGTGCGCGCAGCATCTGGCAATTTTCTCTTTTTGAAATAAGCTCCGCCAGGCGGCCTGCCTGGCTTCGGTTTGCCTTAAGCAAAATAAATTGAAGGCTTTCTGAGTAAAGTGAAGAAAAGTCGACATCTAGGTTTGCAAGGTCAGAAAGGGTCTGCTTTGAGGCGGAAATTGCCTCAAACTGCTCAGCTGCCTGTTGCTGTTGTTGCAGTATTTCACGCAAGGTACTTTCCTGGCTCAAAAGCTCATCTGCCTGCTTTATGAGCTTTTCAAATGTGATTTTCTTTTTTGGAGGCTGGATAGGGTGCACATTCTGAAGCATTTCCCTCAACGACCTTATCCGAATCAAGCGGGAGGAAATTTCGTCATATGTTGCAAGCGGCCCTGTTTTGGAAGTTTGCGGAAGCTCAGCATCCTTGATATGGACCACAGAAAGCTGGTGCAATTCCTTCACTAGTGCGGGGGCAACTGGTTTTATACAGATTAGCCTGAGTTTTTGCATTCTTACCGGCCAAAACATCCTCTCAACCTTCCAAAAGTTGCGCTGCAAGAGATTTTGCCTCTTGCGCATCCAGCTTTTTTGCTCTAATTCTTCCAGCTTGCCTGTTTGCCTCAGCAATTATTTCCCGAATTTCGCGCTCTGTTTTAGCTCTCCCTTCTGCCAAAATCTCGTTTTTGGTCTGAACGATTTTTTCAGCAGTTCTGGATGAAATTTCCACTGCCTTTTCGCGCGCCTGCGCTTCAATCCGAGCCGCCTCTTGCCTTGCCTGCTGCACCTTTTCTGCTGCTTGCTGCTCAGCTTCTTTTAGCAGCCTTATTGCATTGGCAAAATCATCAACAGAATTAGACACATTGTGATGGACGTTGGTGTTGGCTGAGTGTGTCACCTTATCAATCCCCCACTGCCTCTAATTCGTGATAATGTTTTTTAATCCTTACCTAAGCCAAGCTGCTGGATTAGCTGGCTGGTCTTTGAAAGTTTGTCGTCAAATACTACATCCTTGAGATGGACCACCTTCACTGGCACAGGAAGCTTTACAGGTTGCTGGTCATAGCCAAACACCACCACATCCGGCCTTACGCGATAAAAGGTTTCCATTATGTCGCGAGAGCCTTGGATTGCTAAATCCACCCATCTTATAGCTGAAACCATCTGGGTGCGATATTCGCAGCTGTGTATGGGCGGCCTTTTTTTCAGCTCTTTTACTCGCTCATCCGTAGCCACCACTACCACCAGCAAGTCCGCCTGCTTTTTTGCTTCCCTTAAGGTAATTATATGTCCCAGATGAAGAAGGTCAAACGCCCCTCCAGTAAGTGCTACAGTAAATTTCTCCCTCTCCTTCCTTGAAAGCCAAAACTTGCCATTCTCCCCTCTGCTTAGCAACTTTTGCTGGCTTGGGGTTAGCTTTTCCATCTCATGGTCTGAAAGCCCGTTGTTTTCAACGCACCACAAATAAAGCTGCTGCGCATTCATGGATACACCCTATTTATAGTTCGGGGGAACGGGATGGCGTCTCTTATGTGGTCCAAATTAAGCATCCACTTGACCAGCCTCTCAATCCCAAGCCCAAAGCCGGAATGCGGCACTGGACCATACCTTCTCAAATCAATATACCATTCATAATCCTTTGGGTTGAGGTTGTTTTCCTTTATTTTGCGCATCAGCTCATCATACTCCCAAATCCTCTCCGACCCCCCAATTATCTCCCCATGGCCTTCAGGCGCAAGCACATCCGCATTCAGGACAGTGCCGGGATTTTGTGGGTCTTCCCTCATGTAGAAAGCCTTTATTTTGGCAGGGAAATTGGTCACAAAAATCGGCTTTTCTTCGCCTTCTGTAAGCAGCGCTTCCTCGTCTGCGCCCAGATCCTGCCCCATCTTTATGTTTGCGCCCTTGCTTGCAGCAAGCCCTACTGCCTCCTCATACGTCATCCTCTTGAACGGCGCCCTTACCGCTTTCAGCTTTTCCGGCTCCCTTCCCAAAAAAGTCAGCAAGTCAGCATGGTTTTGCGCCATCTTTTGCGCCACATACTCAATCATCCTTTCCTGAAGCTGCATATTCATCTTCTGGTTGTAAAATGCCATCTCAGGCTCAAGGTGCCAGTATTCGCACAAATGCCTCACAGTCCGTGAAGGCTCTGCCCGAAATGAGGGCGCAAAAACATACACTTTTTCAAGCGCAGTGGTGAACACTTCTGCATAAAGCTGGCTGCTTTGTGTCAAAAACGCCCTTTGGCCAAAGTAATTGAGCTCAAAAAGCGTGGATCCGCCCTCGCAGGCGGCCCCGGTAATTATGGGCGGCGCAAGCTCCCAAAATCCTTCTTTTTCAAGGAATTCCCTAAGATAAAAAACTATCCTATGCCTTGCCTTCATTATTGCAGTGAGCCTCTGGCTTCTCAGCCAAAGGTGCCGCGTATCTAGCAAAAACTCCACAGACTGGTCTTTTGAAATAGGGAACGGCTCGCCCCTGCCAATCAGCTCCACCTGCGTTGCAGAAATCTCATATCCTCCAGGAGCCCGCGCATCCTGCCGAACTATCCCTTCCACCATAATGCTGGATTCCAAATAGGCATCAGTTGCTTGCTTAAAGCCTGACTCGCCTGCCACGTCCCTTTTGACCGCGCACTGGATTATTCCTGTAGAATCCCGCACTATCAAAAAGCACACGCCGCCGGAGGTTCTGCTCCGATGGACCCAGCCGCGGATTTTTACTTTCTTGCCGCTGTGCAGGCCAGAAATTATCTCTCCAATCTTGGTAAAGTCAGTTCCAAGGACATCCATAAAATTACCTTCGACATGCAAATAATATAAATGTGGTTATTGGAAGGTCAAACTCCACAGCTCTTAATGCAGTTTCATTTACCAACCGTAGTACTTTGCCCGCGATTTTCCAAGCGCTTCCATTGCTGGTATGAATCCTTTGAAGAAAATGCCGGGTGCTCCAAAAAGCACCTTTGCCCCAATTGCAAGCTTCTGCGCAGCAGACAAATTGGTCAAATCCTGCGGTATAGTATCCCCTATTTTGCTCCATTCCTCGTCAGTGTATCTGTAAGCTGCCTCCTTCCCTTTAAGCAAAGCGGAGTAATCTGGAAATTCAGCCTTCCACATTTTTTCATACTGGAAAAGAAAGCTGGAAGTGAAATTGGCTTTCTTTACTGCTTGGGCTGCCACTTCTGCCGCAAACTTGCCGGAAGTCATTGCAAGCGCAGTGCCACCCTCAAACATTGGAGAAGTAAAGCCTGCAGCATCTCCAACTAAAAGCAAGCCATCATCATAAGTTTTTGGCACCGGCCCTGAAGCAGGAATTTTGCCGCCAAAAGCAATTTTACCTACCTTCCTTTTTTGCCCAAGCCCGTATTCAAAGACAAATTTTTCAAGCCGGCTTCTTGTATTGGGCAGATCAGCTGTCACCAGCCCTACGTTTGCACGTCTGCCGCTTTTTGGTATTATCCACAAATAGCCGTGCGGCGCAAGTGAAGGCCAAAGGAAAAATTCGACAAACCCATCAAAATCCATGTCAGAAAGCTCATACTGCAACCCAATTACTGTTTTCATCTGCGGGTTGAGGCCAAGAAGAGTGGAAGCTGCGGCTGCAACCCCAGAAGCATCAATCACTATCTTTGCGCAATATTGCCCCTTTGTAGTCTCTATCCTCCACTGCCCATCTCTTTTCAGTCCACTTACACGGTGCTTGAGCAAATAAGTTGCACCATGCTCCTCACCAAGCTTTGCAAGGTATTGCTCAAATTTATCTTTTTCAAGGGTATAGCCTGGCTCTCGGATAAATGAATACTTCTTGTTTGGCCATACCACCTTGATACCTTCCACTTCGCAAGAAACTGCTTCTTGCGGCAGCTGAAGCCCCAGCCTTTCTGTGGCAAGTTTGGAGAGGCACTCTCCGCAATGGACCGGCTCGCCTACTTTTTGATGCTCCTCAAATACTGCAACGCGAAGTCCGCTTTTTGCAGCCCAATAAGCAGCATAAGTCCCGCCAGGTCCTGCGCCTATTATCCCAACATCAAAGCAATCCATGTTCAGATGCTTTCACAACAAAATAAAAAGCTTAATCGTCATGGTGGTTCCAAAGCTGCCTTTTTTGGTTCAAAAGGTCCTTTGCAACCGCCAGCAGCTGGGTGCTGATGCGTAGCGCCTCATCAGGCGAAAGTTTTATCGCCTGCTGCGAAGCGCTGTTCATTATCCTTAACGTAATTACGCCATCCCGCGGAAAGCCACCGTATTCTGAAGCAGGCTCGGATTCTATCCTAAGGACATTTCTGTGGGGTTCTCCTTTTTCGTCCTTCCACCAATGAACTATTTCTTCTTCCACGGTGGCCATGAAAAGAAGTGGCATCCCAGCATATTTAAATCAACCCAGACCAGGATGCCACTCAAAAAAGCAAACCTACTCTTCTTCTTCCTCCTCCCAGTCCTCATCAAAATCTTCATCTTCGTCTTCTTCCTCTTCCTCCTCCTCTTCTTCCTCATCTATGCGGTAAATCGGAAATTTGTACAGGCTTGCCATAAGCACACCTCTTGGCAGGTATAAAAAGGGAAAAATATATAAAAGGATTTGGCATGCGGCATCAGGATTTTATATTTCAGTGTTGCACAATTCTGCGGGAGGGAGGATATGTCGCTTGTTGAAACTTTGGCTGCTATTGAAGGGGCTCTTCTTGAGATTGGACCGATAATTTCTGTAATACTAATCGTGCTTGGAGGCCTTTCATATGGTGTTGCCCAAATCCAGCCTGCAGACCAGAGAGGCAAGTTCATTACCACAGCCTATGCCTTAATTATTGGCGGGATAGTGGTTGCTGCTATAACTGGTGCGGCCAACCTAATTGCCGAGCAGTCCTCCACTTTGCTTAAGTGATCAGTCCAATATGGTGTATTTGCTTAGATACATCTGCGTCTGCAGCACTACCAAAAATGGCATTACTACTAAGGAATTTACCACTAGCACTGCAAGTGAGCCCAGCCTGTGAGGAAGAAGATTCAAAAATGCCAAATCCAGCAAAGAAAGCAAGGCAATCGCAACAATGTTCCAAAGCAGGAAATAATGGAATTTGCTGAAGACCATAAGAAAAGATTTTTCAGCTGCCCTAAACGGCCGAAGCTCGTCTATCACCAAGGCAGCAGGCGCATAAAACAGCGGCATCCACACGATAAGGGAAAGCAGGGGTGAAAGCCAGCTTTGCGCCCCAATTTCAAATGTCAAAAGCTGAATTATCAAAAGCATAATGCTGCCAAGCAAGAAAAGCAAAAAGACATTCAATGTGTGTCCGGTGATGCCTTTCAATACCTCGTTTTTTATGCTGGTTTTTGTGCGCTGGCTTTTTATCACGATATTAATGTTGACTATTGCAAACGAAATCAGATATAGGCTTGCAAGAAGCGCAAAAATCACAAACGCAATCTCGTAAGCGCTCATGTCTGGAATGCTTCCTGTGCGAAGGAAGCTTCCACCCATTGCAACAAATACTGGTGTGTTGACCAAAACTGGGATAAGAAATGCAACCAGGGCTGGGATGGAAAAAAGCGATATCAACCTGCTGTTGTCCAAATAAGCCTTAAGCGAATAGGACAATATGTTTTCTGCCATGTTTTGCTTTCTCTTGTCTGAACCTTATAAATTTAGCGATTGCAATAGATTCATGAGGTACCCTGCGGTTGCTGGAAGCTTTTACCCTTCCTCTGCTCACCAGCTGAGGCAGATGGTAAAAGGCTTTCTTGCTGAGGCTGAGGTTAAGTCTTCACAGCGGCTTGCAATCGTTTGCCCGCATGCAGGCTACATATATTCTGGAAAATGCGCAGCCTACTCCTATGCAGCCTGCTCTAATTGGTCCAAAAAGAATCTGTCAGTTGTGGTAATAGGCCCTAACCACACAGGCCTGGGGCTTCCTATTTCAGTTTCATTTGAGGACTGGCAGACCCCGCTTGGAACGGTTGGCTGTGACGTGGAGCTTGCGCAGGCAATAGTCTCATGCAGCAAAATTGCGCGCAAGGACGAGCAAGCTCATTTTTACGAGCACTCCTGCGAGGTGCAGCTTCCTTTTTTGCAGCTTTGTGCGCCCTCATGCAAATTCGTCAGCATCTGCATGGGCTGGCAGGATCTGCCCTCTTCACAAGAGCTGGGGAAGGCAATTTTTGAAGCTGCACAAAAAACTAAGAAAAACATCATAGTGGTTGCATCCTCTGACTTTACACACTACGAGTCTGCAAAGCTTGCAGAAAGCAAAGATATGAAAGCGATCAAATTCCTGCTTTCACTTGATGAAGCTGGATTTCAAAATATAGTGGAAAAGGAGGACCTTTCCATCTGCGGGCATGGCCCAATTGCAGCTGCTCTTCATTATGCAAAATGCGCAGGGGCAAAAAAATGTGAACTGCTCAAATATACGAACTCCGGGGAGGCATCAGGCGATTTCGAAAGCGTAGTTGCATACGCTTCCTTGGCAATCTCATAAGTCAGAAAATTCTATTTCCTTTTGCTTCCATGGGTATTTTGCAGAAATTATCTTCCTATGCTGGAACAGGAAGCCCCTTCCCTTACGCACAACCTCCTTTGTAAATGAGAACTCATACTTCCCGCCGACTTCTGAATGGTAAGAGAACCTAAGCTTGATGGTCCCCTCTTTGCTATTGCCCAATCCCTTCAGAATAAATGACCCAAGCTCAATTCTCCTTTCAGCCCAAGGGTTGCTGTCTGCTGCATCCAAATGCCGTTCCTCAACGCGCATCATTTCGTTGTTGAGCTGGATGCTTGCCTGCAAATCGTAAATTGGATGTTTTATTGCCTTGTAGGTGAATTCTGCCCCGCTGTTTTTGCTTTGGATTTCCCACACCAGTATAGGGCGGACTGCAAGCTCTAGGCGGGCAGTGTCCTCCTCCCTTTTTGATATTACATTAAAATATGCAAAATAAAGCAGCGCGAGGGTGGCAATCCCGGTTAGTGCCTGAAGGTAAACCCGTGCTACCTCCACATCAATTTCGCCGTTGTGAAATAGCCATACTACAACTGCTATGCACCCAAGAAGGACAACAACAAAGACATAGATTATCTTTTCTGCAATCAGCTCCCAAATTTTAGCCATGCCTAAAGATTCGCAAAGGAATTTAAAATTCCTATGCGTTGGCTGAAACTATGAAAATCAAAGCACGAAAGAAAGAACATGTGGATGCTGCAATGAAAAGGCAGGTGGAATACCTTACCAGCAGCGGCTTTTCAGATATCCGCTTTGTGCACAATTCGCTGCCAGAGCTTGATTTTGATGCAATAGACACAACCTGCCAGCTTTTTTCCAAAAAGCTTGCAGCACCCATCATAATTTCCGGCATGACAGGTGGATACCCTCATGCAAAGAAAATCAACCTTTCCCTTGCTGTTGCAGCAGAAAAAGAAGGGGTTGCATTTGGATTGGGCTCCCAGCGGGCTATGCTGGAGCATCCAGAAACAGCGCAAACCTACAAAGTGCGCAAAGTAGCCCCTTCCATCCCCATAATTGGAAATATCGGGGCGTGCCAGCTTTCATTTTTTGAGCCGGCCAAAGTACAGGAGGCATTAGATGAAGTGGAGGCAGATGCGCTGGCCATACACTTGAACCCTCTGCAGGAAATGGTGCAGCCAGAAGGGGATAGAAAGTTTTCCGGCATTCTTGCAAAAATAGAGCAGTTTTGCAAGGAAATCAGCCTGCCTATAATTGTAAAGGAAACCGGCGCAGGCATCTCTGGTCAAGTTGCAGTTGATCTCAAAAAGGTCGGAGTTGCAATGGTGGATGTTTCTGGTGCAGGCGGCACCTCGTGGAGCAAGGTAGAATATTTGAGAAGCAAGCAGAGGCCAACATTTGCAGAATGGGGCAATCCAACCTCACTCTGCATTGCACAGTGTGCAGGCATTCTACCTACAATTGCAAGCGGAGGCTTAAGAAGCGGATTGGATGCGGCAAAAGCAATTGCCCTTGGTGCTTCATTTGCAGCAGCTGCGCTCCCATTCATCAAATCAAAAAACCCGCAACTTGAAATTGCAACCTGGAAGCAGGAGCTTGCAACCGCTATGCTTCTGTCCGGCTCCAAGGATTTGGCCGCCCTCTCAAAGGCAAAAATCGTAATTTCTGGAAATACAGCAGAGCAGATGGAACGTATTGGCTTATCGCCATCAACATATGCCATCCGCTAGTTTAGCATCCAAGCAAAGGATTTCTCTTGATTATTTCCACCATCTTTTCATATGGGATCTGATGTTTTGGCACACCTTCCATCATTCTGCCGCTTTCGCCTAATTGCCTGTCCTCAAGCAACCTTCTGAAAAATTTTGCCTGCTGAGGAATTTGATTAGTCAGATTTTGTTTTTGGCTTTGCATTTTTCCACCTCACATTTTTCCTTCTAAATATTGCTGATAGCCATACATGTCCAGCAGCCCATGCCCTGACAGATTAAATACAATCGTTTTCTTCTGACCTCTTCTTTTGCAATCCCGTGCAACATCAATTGCAGCCTTTATCGCATGTGCAGATTCTGGGGCAGCAATAATTCCTTCGGTACGTGCAAACAAGACTGCGGCTTCAAACACCTCCTTCTGTTCATAAGCACGGGCCTCAACCAAACCTTTGTTTATAAGGAGCGAAACAGTTGGGGCCATGCCATGGTAGCGCAGTCCACCTGCATGAATTGACGGAGGCATGTAATCTTTTCCAAGTGTGTACATCTTCAAAAGAGGGGTCATGCCTGCGGTGTCCCCATAATCATATTTATACTCCCCTTTGGTAGTGGATGGGCAAGAGGCAGGCTCGACTGCAATAAACTTTGCGTTATTTTTGCCTTTTGCTTTCTCATAAAGTAGAGGGAATGCAAGCCCACCGAAATTACTCCCACCCCCAATGCATCCTATCACAAAATCCGGATCTTCATCCACCAGCTTCAGCTGGCAAGAAACCTCTTGCCCTATTACAGTTTGATGCAACAGAACATGATTCAGCACTGACCCCAGGGCATATTTGGATTTTTTCTGTGGGTCAGAAACTACACTTTCAATTGCCTCAGAAATTGCTATTCCCAAGCTTCCTGCATGGTCTGGCTGTTGTTCAAGCACTTTCCTTCCAAAAGAGGTTTGATTGCTTGGGGAAGGATGCACAGTTGCGCCATAAACTTCCATAAT
>JAWAKW010000008.1:0-18883 GCA_038887295.1 Candidatus Anstonellaceae archaeon
TATTTTGAGCCAGCTAAGCGAAAATTTTGAGCCAAAAAACAGCCTGCAATTCGATTCTTTTTTTGCAAAGCCAATAAACATCTTAAGCTCTGACTGCTTCAAGCCAGAATATTTGCCCTTCCTTGTCCTCATTGTACAAAATACCACTCAATTTTCAACAGCGCAGGCGCTTGATGGTTTAACATCGCTTGTCTCTAAGCCATCATTTACGCCTGAAAATTCAAAGAAAATATACGAGATAGTAAGCCAAGAAAAAGACATCTCGCTTGGAAATATGCTGTTTGCCTTAAGCACCATTTTTGGAAACAAAAACTTCAAAAGCAAGCATTTGGATGAAGTGCAAAAATTCGTAAAAGAGGCAAAAAAAGAGGAGGCGCTTCGGTTCATTTATGTTTTGAACGCAAAGCTTGACAGCGAACCAGTCAATTCAAACTCGAGCCTTGGCAGTGCTTGCGGAGGCGGCGCCTAAAGCAAATGCATCTCAGAGGCAACTTTTTAATATTCTGCCGCAAAATCTTGGATGATGCAGAAAGCCTTCATCTTTTCAGTTGATGCATTTATTGCATTTACTTTGGTTATGCTTACTGTAAGCCTGCTTGTTTTTACAGTATCCTCGCCAAAGCCATATTATTATTCCCTGGAGCAGGCGCACCAACTTGCCTATGATACCTTGCAGGTTCTCTCAAGCACAACAGACAACCCTTCACAGGGCAGCTATCTTGAGCAGATACTAAACGGAGCGGACGCCCACGAAATCCTTACAAAAATTGCCGGAGGAGATGAGCTTGGCCCCAACTCATTCCGCCCAATAATACCAAAAGGGTATGGCTACAGCCTGGAAGTTTATAATTTTGCTGAGGACAGCTGGAGGATGCTTTACGATTCAGGAGATAACCCAGTAGCAATAATTCAAGGCTGTGACTTTGGGTCGGACAGGTGCGGCATAAGGTTCAGCAAGCTTTCAGCATCCGCAACCACATTCGGCTCGGTTTACCTTGTGCCCCCACACAAAGGAGCATCTCCCTTTTGCCATCTTTCCTGCTATGGGTTTGGAAGAGCTTCAGGAAGACCATGCGATGCCACACCTTGCGAAATTCCAATATCAAATTTCCTCCCAGGAAAACACTCTATAACAGTAGTGAGGTTTACGATCTATGCCTAAATTAGCTTTTCAAAAAGGGTTTTTCTTTACCGCAATGGCACTGGTGTTGCTTTCCTTTATGCTTCTTACTTCGCAAACATGGGTAAATACTCTTGCCCAAAAGGATGAACATATTGCATCCAAATTCAAGGGCCAGGCTGTCCGCACTGCCCTTGCATCTCTTTCTGACCGCGGAATCTCCGAATTTGCAAATGCATCCGCATTCTTTGCAACTTTCAGGCTGGTAAATGAAACACAAATTACTGGATTGCCTTCTGCTCCCTCCTTGGACCCAAGGAACCCAGGCACAGGAATGGTGGAGAAAACAGCATATGAGCTGATGCTGAATGGCAGCAGCTGGTTGATAAATTATTCAGAAGAAGAAAAAGAGGCATATACAATCAAGAGCTGGCAGGAAAAGGTGAAGCAGGCAGCACGGGTGTTGGGGCTGAATGCAAGCTTTGGCCCAGTTGAAAACTTCAAGTTCTTCCAGGAAGATGCGTGGTCTATCCGTGTTTCATTTGAGATGGAAATGAACCTTACTGACATGGAAGGCTCAATCAGGCAGTCAAAGAGGCTAAAAGCAAATTCCTCTTTTGGCATTGAGGGTTTCGTTGACCCGCTTGTGGTAAGAGAGGAACAAAGAAGAAGAGGCATCCTTGGCCCTTCTTCTGTTGCACAAAAGCAAATATGGAGAAATCCTGCATATCAGGTGCCAGCAGATTTGGCCCCTGTTTTAATTGACTCTGCAGCTTCAGAGGGGGCAGGATGGTTTTTCGGCCCAATTACTTCTGATTTTCCAGGAACAGGAATCTTTTCAGGTGATGAAATCAACAAAATAAAGCAATATGTTTTAGTTCGGCCTTACAGCGAAAACGTTACGCTTCATGCAAATTCGTATGGAGCAGTTATAATCACTACTACTCCTTCTACTGTTTCCAGAAATTACATTGATGACCAGGGGTGCAATTTGACAGAGTACAATCAAACAAATTGCTTAAACTGCATGCGCTGGGTCACTGTCAACTCAGGAAGTCCACCGCATTGCAGAGGAACAGCAAAATATATTTATATGAACGAAGTAGATGTGCCTTTCGTGGTTGCAAGCGCTGAATGGAGCGCAAACAGAAGCAAAATACCTGTGGTAAAAAGGGATGGGTTGCCAGATCAGACCTTCGTGTTGATAGATAATGAGTACGAGGATAAGGAAAGCAAGCAGCAAGGCTATCACCGGATATGGGATATAACAAAGCTTCGCGACATGGCAATCTGTGGCTTTTATGTGAAAGGTGAAGGACCATCATTTTTCCAAAGAATGCTTGCAGCCGGTATAAACTACAACAATCCTGATTTGGGCATAGAATCATTTCTGGTTGGCACTTGGGCAGGAGGAAAGGAAGACACCAGCACAGATGTCAGGTCCAGACTTGATTGGGAGTTTTACACCTCTCCTTCTCAAATTTTCAAGATAAAAGGGATGATGGGCTGCAAAGACAAAGTCATGTGCTCCACCGACGATGCTGTTAGAGAAGGAGTGGGGCATTTCAGGCTGAGCAAAAATGCAACAGACAGATACCTTTTGGAAAAAATTGCATGCGGCTATCCAGGAATAACTTCGGCAGGGTGCGGTTGATTATGCATCAGAGGGGGCAGGCGGCAACAGAATATTTGGTGCTAGTTGGGTTTGCAGTGGCCTTCATAGTGCCTTTAGCATTCCTTTTCCTTTCCTTTTCAAGTTCCCACTTGGGCAGCAGCAGCATTTCCTCTGCGCAATCTGCAGCATTTTCGATTGCAGAGGAAGCAGGAGAGGTGTTTTTGCAGGGTGAAGGGGCAAGGAAAACAATTCTAGTTTATTATCCCGATGGCATAATAGATGGAAAGGTGGAAAGCGGGATGATAGTCTTGAGGATAGATGCAAATGGCCGGATTGCAGATTTGGTTGCGCCAACTTTTGCAAATGTATCAGGCAACCTTTCTGGAAAAAGGACAGGCGGCCTTCAAAAAATAAGGCTTGTGAATGTGGATGGCTATGTCAATATTACATATGAATAAAGCCCAATCAGCAATCGAAGTAATCTCATATGCAGCCTTCTTCCTACTCATATTCATAGCAACTATGGGCGTTTTGCTTCAGCAGCAAAACCAAGGCTTAATTAGGGCAGAGAATGCTTTTGCGCAGGAGCTTGCATTCAGCATCGCAGATTCCATCCACACTGCTTTCGTGGCAGGCCCTGGCTTTTCCCAAATAGTCAAGCTTCCAAACGATGTGCTTGGCACGCCTTACAATATCTCCATTAGCTTTTCCTCCTCGCCTTCTTCAATAGAGACAGGATTTGTTTACGTGGAGCTGATAGGCTCGCCGCGCCGTGCCTCGTTTTCAGCCCCGACCATAACCACCTCATATTTTGCTTTATCCTCAGGGAATTTCATAAAAGTAGATTCGGCTTCAGAAAGGATAATAATAAGCCCGCAATACGGAGACGCAATCTGTATTCAAAATGCGGTAGTGGCAGGCAAAAATGTGATAAATATAAAACCGCCTTCCGCATGCTAATGGTGTATTTATGAAAGCCCAATATTTTTCATTTGATGCAATCGTTGCAGCAGTCATCGTGATAATTGCAATGACGGTATTTGCATCCTACTGGTTTGGCACACAATCAATTGCAGAATCCAAAAACAATCCTCTCTATGCAGATGCTTTGCGTGTGGCAGAATCGCTAATGTCTCCTGGCTCTCCTTCAAACTGGACTTTATACGTCTCTGGGCCTAACTTCAACCAAATACGGCAAATAGGATTTGCAAAGGATTTTTTCATGCAAGAGTTTGACAAAGACAAAATAGAGAAGTTTGAAGCAATAGTCTCAACCGAAGCTGGCTACATTGCAGCGGGCAAGCTGCTTCGCACCACCACGGATTATTTTATTGTGGTGGAGCAGACGGATAATCCAGCAGGCTTTTCTTACTATTTTGGGAAGTCCATCCCTTCAAATGCCTCTGAGGTTGTGGTTGCGCACCAGGGCGCAGTCTTGGAAGGAAAGCCTGTGCGCCTCCAAGTCTACTTGTGGAGAAGATAAAAACATTATTATACTTCAGCATCAAATAGTGAGAATATGCACCTATCAGAAATCTCCTCCACAGCAGAAATCAGAATACCTCAAGACCCGCTCCTTCAGATAATTGGGCAGGATGAGGCAGTTAAAATAGGAAGGATTGTAGGAAGGCAAAGGAGGCATCTTTTGCTTGTGGGGCCACCAGGGACAGGCAAATCCATGCTTGCCCAAGCAATTGCTTCCACCCTTCCAAAGCCAAAGCAGGAAGTCTTGGTGCTTCATAATCCCGAGAAACCAGAAAGGCCACTAATTGAAATCAGAACTTACCCCACAAAGAAATCTGAAAAGCAAAAAAAACAGCCTGCGCACCAGCTGCTTGACCCTACCCAGGTTCCGCCCTTTGTTGCAGAAAAGCTTGGGTTCAGGTGCAGGCGCTGCGCCCGCATTTCAAGCCCAGATGCTTCGGTGTGCTTTTTTTGCGGGGCAGACAAATACCGCAAAATAAAAGGCCCATTTGAAGATTTGATTGTCGGGGCAGGTGGCTTTGAGCGTGAGGACAGAGTCCACACCACCAGAATCGTAAACGGGAAAGAGGAGCTGATTGTTTTTGAGCGGCGCGGAAATGCGATTGCGCTGCTTACCCAAAAGGAGCTTTCTAAGCTTGCTGAAATGGAAAAGAAGACGCAATTCAAAGTGTTGCTTCCGCTTGACAGGCCAACCTTTGTGCAGGCAACAGGCGCATCGGAGACAGAGCTTTTGGGCGATGTCAGACACGACCCCTACGGCTCTCACCCAACCATTGGCTCCTTGCCTTATACTCGGGTTGTGCCTGGGGCAGTCCATGAGGCCCACGAAGGAGTGCTATTCATTGACGAGCTTTCCTCGCTTGGCAGGCTGCAGCGCTTCCTTCTTACTGCAATGCAGGAAAAGAAATACCCAATCAGCGGCAGAAACCAATCCTCTACAGGCTCTTCGGTGAGGGTGGATGGGGTGCCTGCAGATTTCATACTGGTTGCTGCGGTGAACTTCAATGATATCTCAAACATCCTGCCTCCACTCAGAAGCAGGATTTTGGGGAACGGCTACGAGGTGCTGATGAATTCTTACATGGAGGATACAGAAAAAAACCAACTTAAGCTGGTCCAGTTCATGGCCCAAGAAATTGTGCGCGACGGCCGCATACCGCACGCTGATGCTGGCGCAATTTCAGAAATGATTGCCCTTGCGCGAAGAAGGGCAAAAGAAATAGATGGCGTTGCAGGTCTTTCTTTGAGGCTGAGGATGCTTTCAGGAACCCTCAAGATGGCCGGGGACGTGGCAATTTCTGAGGGGCGCAACCTCATAACTGCGCAAGATGTGCAGTTTGCAATTCGCCACAGCAAGCCAATTGAAGAGCAAGCATCTGAACGCTACGGCTCGCTTTACCGCGCCTCGCTTTCAGATTACGGGCTGAAGAAAGAAAAAGGTGGAAGCGAAGTTGCCTAAAGCTTGCTTAAAGCCCAAACCAAAAAAGCAGCGCTTCCTATCAGTATTGCAGGCAAAATAAGCCTCAAAATTGCAATCACGCCATTTATTGTTGATGCTATTTCTGCAGACTGGCCGCTCCCAAACACTTTTATTTTGAACCTCTCCTGTGCAGAGCCAAACTTTACCTTTTCCAAGCGCAAAAAAGCATCTGAAAAAAGACCTCTTACAAGCATCATCAAGTCCCCCCTTTGCGTTGTGCCCACAGGATTGAGGACTCCCTGCACAGTATTTATTTGGTGGGTATCAGTGGTCATCACCTCCCCCACACACTGTAGCCCCTTTTCTTTGCCCAAGGTACAAAGAAGCTCCACAAGCTGGCTGCGAAATTCCGGTACGATACCGTTTGCATCAATCAGAAGTATTGCATAAAGCTTTTTTCTAGTTTTGAAAAGCGCAAGCTTCACCCCGTTTTTGCCTACGGTTTCAAGGTTGATTGTCCCTGAGGCAGAACCAAAAAGAAAATCAGATTTTTTGGGGCTTGTTTGGAAAAGCGCAGCGGTTGCATCTAAAATCTCAAAGCCAATTGGGCTTCCTACCTCAACCGAGCTTATATCTCCTGTTTCTGCATTGTGCTCGTCCACCACTGCCACACTTTTGTATTTGCTTTTTGCTATCTGGCTTGCAGCAAGGCCAAGCCCAAAATTGATATCCTCAGTGGTCTGAGGGGCGCGGGAATAGGTGACAAATGCTGCATCATTTATCAGGTAAGCAGAAGCTCTGATGCTCCCAACCTTGCATTCAGAATATGCAAATTTGGCGGGGCGAAGTTGGATTTTTTGGATTGCCTTTTTGCATGCAGAAATTACAATTTCTGCTTCTTTTGAGGATACAGGGTTGAAATCATGAGTTACTGTGCCATGGAACACAAACACATTTGCTTTGTCAGAAAGCGATTTTGCTATAAGGTAGGTAAGCTCGCTTCCACCCAAGTTTCCAAACGGCCCAAAATGAATATAAGGAACTACAAAGAAGGCGCCGCCTTGCTTTCCTTCAAATTTTCCCACCCAAACGAATGTCTCTGCCTCCTCCCCGATTTCATCAAATACCTCTTCAAGTTCCTTTTCGCCGTAAAGCCACTGTGAAAGGAACATGCTTATCGCATCCATTGAGGATATCTTCAGGTTCTTTTTCATGGGCAAGGACAAGAAGTAAAACATCAGATAGATTGCAGCAAGAAAAACAAACACGGCAAGATAAAGCTTTGCAAGCAGTCCTATAACGTCTGCTTCTTGCTCAAGTGCCCCTCCAATAGTATGGAATGTTGCAAATAGGATGAGCTGCAAGGTTGCAAACAAAAATGCGCTTTTGTGAAATCCAAATGCCAGCTTCAGCAGGAAATACCAAAGCACAAACACCAAGCCAAACCCAACATAAACCAGGTTTGCAGCAGGCGCCCAAAAGCTTGACAGCGCAAAAGAAAGAAGATAAAACAGCCCATAGACAATGCAGCTTATAAAGCCCAAAAAGATGGCTCTCCGGAAGGCGGCTTTCCTTCGAAGCAAGTAAAGCGCAAGAGAGGAAAATACTGAAGGGAAAGCCAAAAGGAATATTCCTTTAAGCCCGCCTGCAAGAATCCTTATCGCGTCATTGTCCGATGAAGCAGACAAAAGCATCCCAAAAATAAGTGAAGTGGCGAGGATTGCAAGCAGTGTTTTTGCCGGATGCGGAAGCGAAAGGAAATATTTTGTTACAGTCAGCGCCTCCTTTTTTACCTCCTGCATGCCAACCCCAAGTCATTTTTTCGTCTTTGCCGCTTTTGGATTTGAAACAGCAGGCACTTCTTGGCTATAAATCATCATGCGGAGCTTTTCTGCATTCCTGATGAACTCTGCTGCAACCTCGTCAAAGCTTTTGCCTGACTTTTGGGCAATTTTCATCAGCTCCAGCGTGATGTAGCGCATCTCAGCATTTGCAGCCATGTGCTTGTCTTCCTCTTCCATGCTTGCACTTTTGGGCAAAATGGTTTATATATAATAGCATCAACCAGCCTATCATGCCGCGCTTTTGCCCAATTTGCGGGCGGCCAGACTCAAATGCAAGCTTTTTGGGTGAGCTTTGCTTTGGCTGCGCAAGCGAGAAGATGAGGAAACTGCATAGGGTTTCAATTTCGCTTTGCCAGCAGTGTAACTTCGTGCTTGACCGCGCCAGAAAAAGGAAGGAATGCACCATTGAGGATGAGATAATCCGCATCCTAAAACTCAAAGACCAAAATGCATCGATTTCTGAAGACCTCAAATCAGTCAGTATTCAAACCCCAGCCGGCGTGCTGACCCAGCCGTTAAAAGTCAGCTTCCAAAAGTTGATGTGTATTGAGTGCGGGAGGGCATCTTCGCAGTATTTCGAGGCAATTATTCAGCTTCGCGGGGACTTTGGGCTGGTTGACAGAAAGGCAAAGCAAATCTGCGCCTGCCTGAAAAAGACAACCTTCATCCCTAAGATAGAGCAATTGAAGGAAGGAGTTGACATTTACGTTGGAAGTAGGAAAGAGGCAATTTCTTGTCTCAATCTGCTTGGATTGGGGTTTTTGCGCACTGAAAAGCTTGCAGGCCAGCGGCAAGGGAGAAGGCTTTACCGCACCACCTTGCTGGTGCGCCTATGAAACTGAAACATTTATAACCACTTCTTACACCAAATTGTACCTATGGCAATCCTTTCAATAAACAAAATGAAGCACCTCAGCTTGTCTTGCGACCCGAAAGACAAGGCTATCTTGGAGTTTGCAAGAAAGAACGGCATCCGCACCCTCTCCTACAAGGATTACAAATATCTCTACTGTCTGCTTTGTGCAGAAGAAATCAGCATTGCAGTGGGCGGAAAGCCAATGCGCTTTAAGGAGCAGCAAATGAAGCTTTGGCTTTCTATTTCGCGAGCAGACAGTCAAAATGAGCAAACAGGCAAGATAGCAAAGCCCCAAGAGGCGCCCTCTGAGGTGTTTTCCCGCCTTCAGCCTTTGCTTGAGGCAGAACTTGGGGCGCATCGCCTTTCCGGGCTGGTTTTGATACGCGAAAAGATAGGCGAGATTCTGTCCGCGCTTTTCATAGAGGCTACAGATGGCCACAGGCACGCAGAATTTTGGGAAAACATTTCTGTATCTATGATGTTGCTTGACACGCTTTCGGATATGATAAAAGACAGGCTGAAAGGCCTAGTTAAGCGGCTTGATTTTGAGGGGGTTGTCTTGCTTTTCCGCAAACTTGCGCAGCGGTCGTTTTCCTCTATTTTGGAGCTTGGGCTCACCAATAGCGCTAGGCTGCTCTTCATCCCTTCTTTAATGACTATTAAGGGCGGGTTTGAAAAAGAAAGCAAGAAGGAAAAGCAGTGGGCGATTTTATGAATTTTAAAGCTGAAAATATTGGTCAAAGCGTTTAATATCTGGGGCTTCTTTGCCAAACTTGACCGTCCAACGTCGCGCAAGCTTCCCATGCTCAAGCAAATCCTCCTGCAATTGAGCTGCAGCCTCGCTTATCTCTTGTGTTGGCTGGAATTTCACTGGGCAAAGTGCACCTTTTTTTACCGCCTTTCCGTCCAGTTCAAATGGGTAAAGCCTACATACCGCAGGCCTATGCTGGTAAATTTTGCAACTCATATCTTGCTGCAAAAATATACACTCTTTTTTGTTCCTCCTTTTTAGTATCAAGAAATACTCGTAAATTTTTCCTCCATGCTTTACAAGCAAGGGGTAATGCGGAGTCTCCTTTGAGTTTATGTTGCAGCTGAACTCCAAAAAGTCCTCTGGTTCAAGCCCAAGGCTTTTTGCCATCCTTTTTGCTTCTGGGATGGTAAGCACTACAGCAAGCCCCATGCAGCATTTTGCGCTGCAAAAACGGCACTCATTGGTAATCTTCGGAGAGATTTTGGCTTCCATGGAATTCCAAATGGGATCGTAGGGATTTGAACCCTAACATGCAGGTTTATTCGATGCCTGCTCTGGACTTGAGCAGGCTAAATCTGGAGCCTGCCGCGCTACCAGGTTACGCCACGACCCCTTTTGGTTTGCTTTATGCAAATAGCGTTTTTAAGGCTGATCGAATTGCCATAGCTTTAAAACACCTTTCAACAATCTGAAGAAGAAAAAGAGGAGGGACAATATGCTGCTTCAAAAGAAAAGTAAGGCAACTGGCAAGTCCTCAGAGCTTGCCGAATTTTCTCGTCGTTTGAGTATGGGATTTAAGCAAGATCTAGCAAGCGTGGGGCCAAAAATCCAAAAAGCTGCAAAACATTCAAAAGGCTTGGTTGCCTGCTTGGGTTCTTCAAGGATTAACCAAGATTCACCTGACTATGTACTTGCACAGGAAACATTTTACGAATTGGGCAAGAACGGCTACGGAGTGATTACTGGCAGCGGCCCAGGCATAATGAAAGCAGCAAATATCGGAGCAATAGATGCAAACTCTATTTCCATAGGTATACAGCCAGCAAATCTACTTTCTGCAGAGCCTTGTAATATCCAAAATAAACTCCATTACACAGTGCATTCCATGCACGCAAGAAAAATTCTCATATATGCAAACAGTTTGGCCTTGATATTCTTCCCTGGTGGGTTTGGCACTATGGACGAGCTTTTTGAAAGTTTGGTTCTGCGGCAGATGAACAAAATGAGAGGGGTGCCAATCATTTTGATGGGTACAGAGAAGTACTGGAGCAGCTTTTTGAAATGGATGCATAACCTAGTCTCACAAAACTTCATAAGTAAAAAGGAAGTAGACTTTCTTCATTTTGCTCGAACTCCAAAAGAAGCGCTGGACTTTATCAAGTCCCTAAGCAGCAGCACAAAGCACAAACTAGATGAACTCATCAAGAGATTTTCTTCTGATATGAAAAAATGCAACGAAAGCCTCAGAAGCCTCATGCATCCTTTTTTGAGCATCTTCGGTTCCTCAAGAATTACCAGATCATCGATTTATTACAAGTCCGCAAAATCCTTGGCAGAAAGCGCAACAAGCAACCAGATTGCCATATGTAGCGGAGGCGGAAACGGAATAATGAAAGCAGTTGCAGAGGGTGCAGCAAACAAAGCAAATCTTTCATTTGGTCTTATACCAACTTACTTTTACAGCAAAGAAAACCCAAACCCCTCAGAATCATCATTAGTAATCCTCAATCTGATTGCAAGCCGTAAAGTAATATTGGGTAGTGCGGATGCCCTTGTCTTCTATCCTGGGGGCTATGGTACTTTAGACGAATTTTTCGAATACACCACCAGGATTTCTATAAAGGATATGGAGCGGGTCCCATTGATTGCTATAGGTAACGGTTTTTGGAATGATATGAAGAATTGGCTCTTAGCAAATCCTGTTGAAATGGGGCTAATTTCAGATGAACAAATGAAGATTGTAACATATGCTAAAAACGAGAGAGACGCC
Source organism: Candidatus Anstonellaceae archaeon (assembly GCA_038887295.1). GTDB lineage: Archaea > Micrarchaeota > Micrarchaeia > Anstonellales > Anstonellaceae > UBA10161. The sequence continues at coordinate 11,085 of JAWAKW010000008.1, forward strand.
TTCTCCATTATTCTTAACTATCTTTCGCAAAATCCGAACTGACCAGAAGACTTTTAATATGCTTGCCACTTTATACACACGGGATCTGCATGAAGGGCAGAATATTAAGCTACAGACGAGGAGTTCATACGGAATATACCAATCAATATGTGCTTGAGATAGAAGGAGTCTCAGACCGCACAGCCGCAGAAGGCCTTATAGGAAAAAAAGTGGTTTTCAAAACTTCCACAGGAAAAGAAATAATTGGCAAAATCTCCAAAGCGCACGGCAATTCAGGCGCGGTGCTTGCCCGCTTTGACAAAGGCCTTCCAGGCCAAGCAATAGGGGCGGAAGTATCAATCTCTTAATTGTTTTTTGCCTATTTTTGCTTATGCAAAATTACAAGTTCCTTGAACATACTGCTGATATAATGTTTGAAGCCTATGGCAATTCTTATCCTGAGGCGCTAGAAAATGCTGCCAAAGCAATGTTTTCTGTTCTGGGGCCTGCAAAGTGCAAAAGGAAAGCGTCCTTCAAGCTTAGCGCTGAAAATTTGGAGGAACTTACTCTTTTTTCGCTTTCAGAGCTGCTCACTTACATGGACATCCATGGCCTGGTCTTTTCGGAAATTAAGGTGAAGCGGTTTGATGAAGCTGCAAAAACCTTAGAGTTTGAAGCATGCGGAGAAAAAAAGGCGCCAAAAGATTCCATAAAAGCAGTAACTTACCATCAGCTTTTGGTGCAAAAGAGCCAAGATGGCAAGTGGACAATAAGAGTCCTGCTTGATGTTTAGCTACCTCTTTTTGCCATTCCCTTTCTGCTCTATTTTGATGTAATAAACTCCTTCCTGGTCTTTCACCACTACGGGGTTTTCAGAAAGCCCGCCCAAATCGATGGAAAATATCCCTTCATCTATCACTTTGATGTTTTCAACATCCTCATTGCCAAACGCTATAGTGGCATAGTAAGATTTTGGAGGTTTGCCGTCGTTTCCATCATTCTTGCCTTCCTTTGAGAGAACCCAGTCTTTGTTAAATATGAATATCCTTGAGCCGCATTCGCACCCATTGTTTATTTGGTCAAGGCTGCTTGCGCTCTTTCCGCACCTTATGCACTTATGCATCTTTGACCCCTCATGCAAGTTTGTTTACGATTTCCTTGTACAAAGTCTTCAGGTTTTCTCCTGTCTTTGCAGATATCTCTACAACGTCATAGCCTGAAAAAGCCTCTTTGACTCTTGCCACATTTGCGCCAGGTAAATCTATCTTGTTTGCAACTACTATTATTGGGATTTTGCGCGCTTCCATGTTGCCCAATATCGTGATGTTTACTTGCGTGTATGGGTCTTCAGTGGAATCCACCATCAAAAGTGCAGCATCCACCTTGTCAAGATGCCTTACTGCCTCCACTACTCCACGCGTCGCCTCTCTTGCTCTCTTTTGCGCCTCCTCTTTTGAAAGGCCGTATTCCAAAAAGTCCCTGTAATCCACCTTTACTGCAATCCCAGGCATATCCAAAACATTCATGGTTATGGAGAACCCGTCAATTTTAAGCATTATTTTATCTTTTTGCTGAACTACGCGGGTCTCGTGAGGGATAGGGCTTATAGTACCTATCGGTTCGCCTGCAAGCTCAACGCAAATCCTGTTTGCAAGCGTGGTTTTACCTACATTTGGGCTGCCATATATCCCGAGAGTGAGGTTTTTTTTCACACCAAAAATTTTCTTCAACCAGTTCAGCAGCCTTTTGATCATACCCCCACTTTAAGCCCCTAAAAATTAAAAAGCATCTTTATGGCTTGAAGAAATCCTCTGGCTTTATTTTGCCGGTTGCAAACTTTTCCACTATTGCAGGAAGACCTACGTGCTCGCGCTGCAGTATCTTTGCAGCAACTTCTTCTGCACTTTTGCAGTCGGAAATGTCCACTTCCTCCTGGTAAATTATTTTTCCTCCATCTAATGTTTCATCAACAAAATGAATGGTGTATCCAGAAACCTTCTCGCCTGCTTCAAATGCATCCCTCTGAGCATGCGCTCCGGGGTATTTTGGAAGAAGCGAAGGGTGTATGTTGATTATCCTTCCTGCATACTTTGTTAGAAGCTCCTTGTTCTTTATTATTTTCATATAGCCTGCAAGAACCACCAAATCCGGCTTAAGCTCATCCAGCTTCCGCAGAATGCCCAAGTCAAGCTCTTCCCTGCTGCTGTAGGGTATGACAAAATGGGGAATTCCTGCCGCCTCTGCTCTTTTTATTGCCTGCGCATTCGGGTTGTCAGTTATCAGCCCCACAATTTTTGCATGCACTTCTCCCCTTTTTATTGCATCTATGATGGACTGAAAGTCGCTTCCTCTCCCTGAAGCAAGCACCACAACCCGAAATTCCGGCTTGCACTCAATTACCCTTTCCTCAGTAACTATCATGTCAACTGCAACATCATGAGGCTCAACAGGAAGCCTTTCCACAACCTGCACCTCGTATGCAAGCCCTATTTTTTTTCCCTTTATATGTGGAAGCAGCTTATCATAATAACCTTTACCATAGCCTATCCTGTGCCCTTGCAAATCAAAGCCTATTCCAGGAATCACCGCCAAGTCAATCCCTGATGGCTCCACCTTCCTTTCTGGAATCTTTTTTGGCTCAAGTATACCGAAAGCCCCAGCAGAAAGTTCCTCCAAGGATTTTATGCGGTAAAGCTCAAGCTCGTGTTTTTCTTTGTCTGTTACTGGAAGGACCACTTCCTTGCCCAAAGAGAGCGCAGAGTTTATTATTCCATCAGTGTGCACTTCGCTTCCCTTTGCAGCATAAAGCAGCACGCGTTTTGCATCTTCAAATTCTTTAAGCCGCAGGAACCTATCCATTATCAGAAGACAAAGCGCATGCCCTTTCTTTGAATAATGTTCATCGCGCAGTTTAAGCATTTTCCTCCTGATTTCATCCTTCATCTCACTCACTGTGCGATTCTTATCTTATCCTTGCTGTAAAGCTGTGCAAGAAGATAGATAGAGCCTGCAATGAAAACATAACCAGACCTTCCTGCAAGCTTTCTTGCAGCTGCAACTGCCTTTTGCGGCTCCTCAACACACAGCCCAATAGTCCCTTCTACTTTTTTAGGTTTCTTTATTCTTTTAGGCTGCAAATCCAGCACTTCAATTCCTGCATTTTGGGCAGCCTTTTTTAAGTCTTGCAGGGACGCGGCCCGAGGCAGGTCAACTTTGCAAAGGATGATTGCGTCAAAGTGCGCCCTGAATATTTTCAGCATCTGCTCATAGTCCTTGTCCCTCATTGCAGAAAAGACAAGCAGTTTTTTCTTTGCAGGAAGCCTTTCAACCTCAGCAGAAAGAGCGAATGCTGCCTCTGGGTTGTGACAAGAGTCCGCAATTGTAATCGGATTTTTCCCCACCTGCTCCAGCCTGTAGCGCGGCTTTGCCTTGGCAAGCCCTCTTTCAATAGGCCCCTTTTCTATTCCAAGGTTCTTGCATACAGCAATTGCAAGGCAGGCATTGCTTATCTGAAACCTGCCTGCGGCTGCAAGATTGATTGAATATTCCTCGCCTTCATAGTGCGCTTTGAAAGAGTAAAAAAGCCCATTTTGTCTTATGTCAAAAATCCCGACTTCGTCCTCCACCATCACAAGATGCGCGCCTATCTGGCGGCACTCCTCAACTACTGCTTCTTTGGCTTCTTGAGTCAGCATTCCACAGACAAGCTTTATCCCTCTTCGGGCAATCCCGCATTTTTCATGTGCGATCTGCCTTATGGTGGGGCCAAGCACGTGCGTGTGCTCAAGCGAAAGCGAAGAAATAGCGGCAATTTCCGGCTCCACTACATTGGTGGCATCAAGCCTGCCGCCCAGCCCCACTTCAAGAACTGCGTATTCTACTTTGTGTCTTTGGAATATCAAAAAAGCCATGGCAGTCACTACCTCAAAAAAAGTAGCCTCAATTGCGGACTTTTGGCACACTTCGCTTACCTTCCTGTAAGCCCATATTATGTCCTGCTTGCTTGCATAAGCCCCATTTATCCTTATCCTTTCAGGAAACTCGATAACTTGCGGAGAAAAATAAGTCCCTGTTTTTATGCCTGCTTCTTTTAGGATAGTACCTATCATCTCCACACTTGAGCCTTTCCCGTTGCTTCCGCCAACGATGACGCAGCGGTAATGGTTCTGGGGATTGCCAAGCTCAAAAAGTATCTGCTCTATTCTTTCCAGTCCTGGCTTGCTTCCGAATTTGTCCAGGTCATAAATCTTTTTCAGCGTCTTGTGGTATTTGCTAGGTCGCATTCTCTCCCCTTCTTTTGAAATAGCATTGCAAAGTGTTTTCAAGAAGCATCGCGCGGGTCATAGGCCCCACCCCACCCGGCACGGGGGTTATCGCAGACGCCTTCTTTGAAACTTTTTCAAAATCAACATCTCCTACAATCCTACCCTTTTGCCGATTTATCCCAACATCAACTACTATTGCACCTTTTTTCACCATGTTTGCCTTCAAAAGGTGCGGTCTGCCTGCAGCCACCACGATTATGTCTGCTTGCATGGTATGCTTTTTTAGGTCTTTTGTCTTGGTGTGGCATAAAGTAACTGTGCAGTTTTCCTGCAGAAGCATAAGCGCAAGGGGCTTTCCGACTATTCTGCTTCTTCCAATGATTACAGCGTGTTTGCCTTCAAGCTTTATCTTACTTTTTTTGAGCATGTAAACAATCCCTTTTGGGGTGCATGGAAAAATTTCAGCATTCCCAGCAACAAGCTTCCCAAGGTTTATTGGATGAAAGCCGTCCACATCCTTTTGAGGCGAAATTTCAGCAATCACCCTCTCTTCATCGAGGTGCTGCGGCAAGGGGAGCTGCACTATTATGCCATCAACTGAAAAGTCCTCATTGAGTTTCCTTACGTGGCTGATTAATTTTTGCATGCTGCAGGATGCAGGAAGCCTGACAACCTTTGATATCATCCCTGCTTTTTCACAGTCTTCCACCTTTTTGTTTGCGTAAATCATGGAAGGCGAATCTTCGCCTACCAGCACAAATGCAAGGCAGGGCTTGTCTTTCAGCTTGGAAACCTGCTTTGCAATTTGCTGGATAATTCCGGAAGCCATCTGTTTTCCGTCAATTATTTTAGCTACCATGCAAATTACCCCAGCTCAGGATAAAGCGGAAATTTCGCAGTAAGCTCCAGCACTTCCTGCCGGATTTTCTTTTTCAGTTCTGCATCCTGTGGGGAGCGGCAAACCTTGCTTATCATCCTTGCGATTTCTTTCATTTCGCTTTTTCCCATTCCACGTGTGGTAAGTGCTGGTGTGCCCAGCCTGATGCCAGAAGTGACAAATGGAGAAAGCGGGTCATAAGGTATTGTGTTCTTATTTACGGTTATCCCAACTTCATCAAGCGCATTTTGGGCATCCTTGCCAGTAATTTTCAGTCCTGTCAAGTCGACCAAAATCAAATGCGTATCCGTCCCGCCAGAAATAAGAGTCATCCCCTCTTCAAGTAGCCCTTCTGCAAGCGCGCGCGCATTTTCCACTACATTGCGTGCATACACTGCAAATTCAGGCTGCATAGCTTCCTTAAAGCAGACTGCCTTTGCAGCTATTGCGTGGTCAAGAGGGCCGCCCTGAAGCCCTGGAAAAACCGCCTTGTCTATTTTTTCCTGGAATTCTTTTTTGCAAAGTATTATGGCTCCACGCGGGCCGCGCAATGTCTTGTGGGTGGTGGAGGTCACCACATCAGCATGAGGGAAAGGCTGAGGGTGAACTCCCCCTGCAATCAGGCCTGCAATATGCGCCATATCCACCATCAGATAGGCGCCTACCCTTTGTGCTATTTCAGCAAATCTCTTGAAGTCAACCTGCCGGGGGTATGCAGTAAAGCCAGCCACAATCATCTTCGGCTTTTCAGCCAGTGCAAGCTTTTCTATCTGGTCAAAGTCAAGCAGATGGGTTTGCGGGTGCACCCCATACGGCACTATCTCGTAAAGCTTCCCTGAAAAATTAACGGGGCTTCCGTGAGTCAAATGCCCCCCATGCGAAAGGTTAAGCCCCATTATCTTATCCTTGGGCTGCAAAAGCGCCATGTACACTGCCATGTTCGCCTGCGAGCCAGAATGCGGCTGGACATTTGCATGCTCGGCATGGAAAATCTTTTTTGCCCGCTCAATTGCAAGGGTTTCGCAGCCGTCTATGAATTGGTTGCCGCCGTAATATCTTTTGCCAGGGTAGCCTTCTGAATATTTATTGGTCAGAACAGAGCCTTGGGCTTGCAGCACTGCAAGCGAGGCAAAATTTTCAGAAGGGATCAGCTCCAGGCTGTTCCTTTGCCTTTCAAGCTCTTGCCTGATTAGGGAATATATTTCTGGGTCGGTTTTGTAAATGTGTCCATCCATTCAATCACTTCTTGATTACGTTTTCAACTATTTTTTCTGCCTCTCCAATATATCCTTTCGGGTCAAAAAGCAAGGCAAGCTCCTCCTTTTTTATAAGCGCAGCAACCGCAGGGTTTTTTGAAAGAACATCCTGTAGATTCTTTTTTTGCTCAAAGGCCTCCATTGCGCTTTGCCTTATGATTTCATGCGCCTCCTGCCTGCCCATCCCTCTTTTTGTCAATTCTATCATCACTCTTTCTGCCATCAAAGCCCCGCCAGTAATTTCAAGGTTTCTCTTTATGTTTTCAGGGTAAAATTGCAGGCCTGAAAGTATCGCATTCATCTGAGAAAGCATGTAGTCCGTCAACACAAAGCTTTCTGCAAAGATGAACCTTTCATTTGCAGAGTTTGTCAAATCTCGCTCATGCTCGAGTGGTATGTTTTCAAGCGCTACTGCAATGTTTGCTTTTACAATTCTGGCAAGCGAACAGACTCTTTCAGATTTGTGCGGATTTCTCTTTTGCGGCATGGTGGATGAGCCTACCTGCTTTTTTGAAAAGGGCTCACTTATCTCCATTATTTCAGTGCGCTGCAAGTTGCGTATCTCCTTTGCGATCTTTTCAAGGGTGCATGCAACCAGCGCAACTGCAAAAAGCACCTCCGCATGTCTGTCTCGCTGGACAACTTGATTGGTTATGTCATCAGGCTTCAGCCCAAGCTGCTTCATCACCAGCTTTTGGACCTCAAAGCCTTTCCCTTCAAAGGTTGCCATAGTCCCTGCAGCGCCAGACATCTTCCCAACTGCGATAGTTTCCTTTGCAATTTCCAGCCTTTTCATATGGCGCAGCATCTCAGCATACCAAAGCGCAAATTTCATCCCATAAGTGGTTGGGACTGCATGCTGACCGTGCGTCCTTGCAACGCAAACCAGACTTTTCCTTTCAGCCGCATGCTTGCGGAGAATCTCTAAAGTCTGCTTCATCCTCTCCTGAAGCTTTTCGATTGCCCTTTTGAGTATCAAAGCAATTGTAGTATCCTCTATATCATAGGAGGTTGCTCCCAGGTGGACATAGCCTCCGTATTTTTTGCATCTTTCAGACAGCGCTTTGACCATTGCCATCAAGTCGTGGTGTATCTCGTTTTCAATCTCAAGTACGCGGCCCAGCGTGACTTCCTTTGAAGCCTGCTCGATTTCCTTAGCAGCCTCTGGCGGAATGTTTTTCAGCTGAGCGTGGGCTTTTGCAAGCGCCACTTCAACCTCCAGCCAAGTCTTTAGCTTGTATTCCTCTTCAAACAGAGCATTCATTTCAGTTTTATACCTGCCATCAATAGGCAGAACGCTCATAAATGCACCTCCCACTTCATGATTTTTCCTACCAAAAGACGAAAGAACATTTTATATTGCTTGTTTTTTGCGGCAAAAAAGTGCGGATGCCGGGACTCTCCTGGAAAGGGGAACACCAG
>JAWAKW010000009.1:0-17988 GCA_038887295.1 Candidatus Anstonellaceae archaeon
TGACATTGCCCATGTATTCGTGCGGGCAGAGAATGGTCACTTTTTGCTTTGGCTCCTGAAGCGTCACCCCTGCATAAAGCATTGCTGCATAGATTGGCCTTTTGGTTGCAGGGATTATTTGCGCAGGTCCACGATGTACTGGGTCTTCGTGAATAAGCGCGTCCTGAAGCCTGACTTTCACACCCACAACTTTTTCTTTTGCAAGCGGGCCGCAATCCATGGCTTCCTCAAAACCCTGAATCAGAAGCTCCATTATCTCATTGAGGTATTGAATGCCGCGCGTGTCGTTTATTAGCACGTTTTTGTTGTGGATATCAATTACGGACTTTGCATCCTCGCGGGGCATTCCGCACTCCACAAGGGTTTCGACGATTGCTTTCCCTTTTGGCCTGCCGTCAGGTATCCTGCCTTCCACCATCGCCTCATACACGCTTTTTTCGAGAGGTTCCACCATGAACTTCAGTTTGGTGTGCTTGTTTGGCGATTTTCCTTCCACCAGATCAGACTTGCCAGTTATCATTTCCCTGTAAACCACAATTGGGGGCGAAGTGACAATTGGGATTCCTCTTTCTTTTGCTATTTTGTATTCGATGATTTCAAGATGAAGCTCGCCCATTCCAGAAATCAGATGCTCGCCGGTTTCATGATTTATCTCCACCTTCAAGGTTGGGTCTTCCTTGCTTATCTGGCGCAAGGCCAAAATGAGCTTGGAGAGGTCCTTGCTGTCTTTTGCTTCTATGCTTTTTGTAACCACAGGCTCGGAATAGTGCTTTATTTGCTCAAACGGAGTTATCGGGCCGGCGGAAATCGTTTCTCCAACGTATATGTCCTTAAGTCCGACTATGCCGACAATTGAGCCTGCAATTGCGCCATCTACCATCACCCGATCAGGGCCCATGTAAATTGCGCACTGCTGCACTTTTTCAGTGGTCAGGCGAGAGGCAAGGTAAAGCATGTCGCCTTTTTTGACTGCGCCTGAAAAGAGGCGCACCACTGCCACTTCTCCAGCATGCTCGTCATTCACTACTCCAAAGCAGACGCCGATTGTCTTTGCCTTCGGGTCACAGGAAAGCATTGCCTTCCCATCTTCTGATTCCAAATCGCCTTTCCAAATTACTGGAATACGGTATTTTTGAGCCTCCTTGGGGTTGGGCAGATGATCCACCACCATCTGCAAAAGGACCTCGTCCAGAGGCGATTTTTCAACCAAGATTTTGTGTTCGCCTGCGCGGCAGTGGTTGTATATGTCCGGGAACTTTATTGAAAATTTGTTCATGCTTTTGATTGAAACTGCCCATTTGTGGAAAGCGGAACCGAACGCCACATTCCCTTTCGAAACCCCAATTTGCCATTCTGCCTTTTTTTCAGGCGGCGCATATTGCTCGATTATTTTGTTTATTCCAGTAATTATTTTGATGAACCTCGCCTGCATTGCATTTGCATCAAGCTGAAGCTCATTGATCAACCTATCCACTTTATTTATGAATACGGTTGGCTTGGCTCGCTCTTTTAGTGCCTGCCGAAGCACTGTCTCCGTCTGTGGCATTATCCCTTCAACTGCATCCACCACTAGAACTACTCCGTCAACCGCGCGCATTGCACGGGTGACATGGCCCCCAAAATCCACGTGCCCAGGCGTATCAATCAAGTTGATAAGGTAGTCTTGGCCTTCGTAGTTGAATGCAAGGGAAATGTTTGCTGCCTTAATGGTGATTCCCCTTGCCTGCTCCTGCTCATCAAAGTCCATCACCCTCTGCTCGCCTGCAAGCTCTTTTGAAATCAGCCCGGCTCGAGCAACCAATGAATCGGTCATGGTAGTCTTGCCGTGATCCACATGGGCAACAATTGCAATATTTCTTACATTATCAATATTATCCATCATCTTTACTACTTCTTCTACGACGTATTCTTTGCGCACCATAGCAATACCTCTCAGATGAGCTTGAGAAAACGCAGCTCAAACAGCCTGCTTTTATATAATAAGATTTTTATTATATTGCAATGCAAGCCATGTTTGGTGCAAAAATGAGGGGACAGGCATCAGTAGAATATATGTCCATCCTTGCAATAGGGCTTATAGTGGTTCTTTTTGCAGTTTCCATTGTCGCACTCCAGCCGCACCTTGCTTATGCGACGAGAACAAATGCTGCCAAAGAATATTGGGCATCAGCCAGACCGATTGCAATAACAGATTACCAAGTGACTCAGGCACAAATAATCCTTCAGCTTCAAAATGCGCATTCAGTTGGGCTAACTGTGAAAGGGATTGCAGTAAATGGAGTTTGGGTGCCGTTTGCAAGAACCCAGATGCCATTCAATACTTCTGCAGTGTCTATGTGCTATTCGGCGCAAAACTGCTTTTTATCGCTTTGGGCAGGCCAAAGCACAGCCATTTTCATAGACGGGATAAATTCTTCGCCCCACTTTATGGAGCTTTGTTCCCCTGGGGGGAGCTTTCAGGAAGGAAGACCTTATGAGGCAAATATAACAATATTGTATGAAGTTCAGGGGCAACAGGAGATCCAGGAGGGCAAAATGCCCATCGTAGGCACTTGCCAATATCTCAAAATCAATGAAACTAAAGTTGAGATAACCTCCCCGCTTCAAATAACCACTTCTTCTCTTCCGGATGGAATTAGGCACTCTGTCTATACGGAGCAGATTGATGCAACTGGATGCGTTGAGTGGTGCGAGTGGAGTATTTTCAACCTTCCTTGGATACCGACCTTCCAAAATAGCACCAGCCTCTGCCAGCAGGGGCACTGCAGCCATATGCTAATAGGCTATCCTACGCTGGGAAACAGCAAAACCGTGGTAATAAGAGTTAGAGACTATTCTGGGAGGGAGGCTATCAAAAACATAAATTTGACTATACAGGCTGGAGAGCCAATCTAAGTTATCTTGCAGCACGCGCCATTCTTTCGGTTTCGTCCCTCTTCTTGATTGCATAAGAAGAGTTGACGTCGCCTTTTGCAGCAAATTCTATTTCATCTGCAAGCGCTTCTGCCAAAGTCTTCTTCTTGTCAAATGAACCCATGACTGCTGCCAATGCTATGTTTCTAAGCGCCATGTCCAATCGCCGGGATGCAGAAATATCCACTGCAACCTGGTAAGAAACCCCACCCATTGAAACGCGGGTAAAGTCCTCCCTTGGAGCTGAATTTTGAAGCGCATCCACCAACAGCTGGATTGGGTTCTTCTTGGTCCTTGCCTCCACAATTTCCAATGCTTCCTGCACTATTGCAAGGGCTTTGGTTTTTTTGCCTTGCATCCTTCCGTCGGTCCTGATGACTTTGCCTGAGGTCTTTTCCCCAGTTCCTCCCCTCATCAGCTTGTTTGCCAGCCGCTCAACTATATTCACCTTGCGCTTTCCAAACTGGACCTTTGCGTGCCTTCCGTGCGAGTGAGGCAAAAGCACAGGCGAAAGGTTGGCATAAAGGGCAAGTGAAGGATCGGAAATTTTGACATCAGAAACTGAATACTTTCCAAATATTTTTTGCTCCACCATGAAATTACCTCTTTGGCTTTTCCTTCCTCTTTTGCACCAGCATCTGCAAGTCCACTCCGTTTACTTTGATAACTTTATAGCGCACGCCTGGGATTGACCCCATTTGCCCCCTCTGCGAGCCGCCTAGCCCATCCACAGTTACTTCATCGTGCTCATCTATGTAGTTGATTGCACCTGTGCGAGGGGCAAATGCAGTGATGAATTTGCCATTTTTGACCAGCTGTATCTTGACGCATTTTATCAGCCCTGAGTGTGGCTGCTTTTGCTCAAGCGAGGTTTTCTCAATCACAATCCCTCTTGCCATTGGTGCGCCCTCAAGCGGGTCGTATTTTTCCTTCAGCCTAAGCGCCCGCCTTTTCCAAGTTTTCTTTAGCCAGCGCTGACGCTTCCTTTTGCGGTAAATTGACCTTCCAGAAAGTTCTCCTCTTCCCATAAACACCACTACCTTGAGACCAAGCGCAAATCGCAGCCGAAACGGCGCCGGACCAGGGCGCGGGCAAGCTTGATGCGCTCTCCAGCCCTGCCTATTGCGCTGCCGCGGTCTTTTTCATCAACCGTCACAAAGACGGTTGTGGATTCCATCTTTTGATGAACATTTATGCTTTTAATCGGTATCTGCCCGAAAAGGTTGCGAATGAATTGCTCCCTGTCAGGCGAATCTTCAAACACCAGCACCTGTCTGGCAAACCTCTGCCGTACGCGTGTGATGTTTGCTCCTTTTCTCCCAATGGCCTTGCCAAGCTGCCCTTGGGCAACTACGAAGGCCACTGCTTTATCGGTTATCAGGCAGTCCTTGACTGCTGCCCCTGTAATCGATTCAAACTCTGCGATGCACTTCAAATCATCGTCTGAAAGCTCGACCATCCTTTCACGCTACAAATCCCATTATCCCAGATGTGCCTGGGTCGATTACTGTCAGTACTGCAATTGGGTGCGGCCTGCCTGCCACTGTGCCAAGCTCCACTGAGGTTCCTGAAAACACCAGCAGCGGAACTGAGGAAAGCTTGCAGTAGCGCTTGACATCCTCAGCAACGTAGGCAGGGCAGTTTTTTGAAATCACTATTAGCTTTGGCTTGCTTAAAAGCACCGACTTGAGGCTGGATTTGGTGCCAAACAGGACCTTGCCTGAGTCTACACACTGCCTAATTGCCTTGGCAATGTCTGAAACATCTGCTTCCTTTTTCTTTGCCATAACATCAGGCTTGTTTATATGCAAAAATAATAAAAATCCTCAGCCAAGCTTCATCTTAAGCTTTACCAGCCCTGTCCCAACCGGGACAGTTTGGCCTACAATGATGTTTTCAGTGACGCCAATTAACCTGTCTTCCTCTCCGTGCACTGCTGCGTTTATCAGGTGCTTGACAGTTTCCTCAAAGGCTGCTCTTGCAAGCACGCCTGCCTTTTCTCCAGACAATCCGTGCCTGCCGATGGACTTGATTTCGCCGTCCATGGTCATAGCGTCAGCAAGCAGCCTGCAGTGCCGGATATCCACATTCAAATTCTGCATATCCAGAACTTGCTTTATTTCATTGACAAGCGCTTCGCGCGCAGCCTCGATGCCAAGCACCCTTGCTATTTCCTGAACATCATTGGTGTAAAGCCTAGGTCCATCCACTTTTGGATGCTTGATGAGGGCTGCCAAATTTGAGCCTGCGGTGCGCACAAAAAACTTGCCGTCTTTGCCTTTGACCACCACTGCCCTTTTGATGCCATCTATGCCCTTGAGGTGGATTTGGCGCAGTTTGTTTGTGAGCCTGCGGATACTTTTAAGCGAAGAGGAAGACGGGCGTACAACAATTATGTTATCATTCACATCAATGTGCGAGCCAGAGGCTGCCTTTACCCTTTTCTTTACTTCCTCCATACTTACTCCTTCTGCCTCAAGCTCAGAAGGCTCAACTGTAATTGTTATCTTTTTTTCCTCAAAATCCTCCTCAACATAGGCAACTTTTTCCAAAGTAGTACATTCTATTTCCTTAGCGACCTCCTTTGCCTTTTCATAAGAGGAAGAGTATTCATCTTTAAGAAAGACATCCATTATTGGCTTTTTTGGCTCCTTTCTTGCATCCACAAGCTCTATTAAGCGCGGCAAGCCGGTTGGCACCTGCTCCGCCACTCCTGCATAGTGGAAAGTTCTCATGGTCATTTGGGTGCCAGGCTCCCCAATAGATTGAGCTGCCACTATCCCGACTGCCTCCCCAACTTCAATAAATCCCTTTTTTGAAACCATAGCAACCCCCTATGCTTCATGCTCCTCTCTTTTTATTTCCTCAGGCGCTTCGGTTTTCACATTTGCCTTTATTGGGTCCAACCCATCTCCACCGTACAAGAATTGGCATATCATTCCTCTGCTGTCCCGCACTGATAAATCTGGCGCAACCACCATGTCTTGGAGTGCGTTGATTAGCCTGCGCTGCATATAACCTGAGCGTGCGGTCCTGATTGCAGTGTTGACAAGCGATTCTCTGCCTCCCATTGAGTGGTGGAAGAATTCAGTAGGTGAAAGCCCGCTTTTGAATGAGCCAAACACAAATCCTCTTGCAGCAGCACCATAGTCGTTCTTCTTAAAGTGCGGCAAGGTTCTGCCGCGATAGCCTCTGGAAAGCCTTTTACTTCGGACTGCCTGCTGGCCCACCATGGCAGCCATCTGAATTGCATTCAGGATAGATCCTCTTGCGCCTATCTTTGCCATGATGAGCGCGGTATTGTTGTATCCCATTGAGCGCTCCACAATTACTCCGGCTGCTTCCCTTGCCCGCGAAGTAATCTGCATAATCCTTTCCTCAAGCGATTCCCTCAGAGAAAGCCCTGGCGAGCGTTCGAGCGTTTTGTTTTTGTATTGGACTATTGCTGCCTCAATTTCGCGTTTCATATCCTCAAGCAGTTTGGCAAGCTCCGCTGAAGCTTCAGGAGAAATTGAGTAGTTTGCAAGCGAAACTGAAAGCCCTTGCTTGGAAACCACGTCAAGAAGCATGTGGGTTGAGGTATCCAAAAACCTCCTTGCCTCTTCTGGGCCGCGGTTGTGGAAAATCTGCTCAAGTATCTCATTTTCATACGAACGGCTTTCAAGTGCGCCTGAAACCATTATACCGTTTTTGATTACTACTAGTGCATCTGGGTCGTCTTCTGGATTCTTGGTTCTGACAAGCTTGCTTTTGACTTTGATGTTCAACTCTTTGGGGAACAACATTGAAAGCAGCAATTTGCCAGAGTATTTGTCCTTTCTGTCTGGGGCAGGCAGGCGGGTGATTCCTGCCATTGCAAGAAGGTGGCATGCTTCGCTTTTTGTAAATTCGGTTTCGTGCCTGGTAAAGAAGTACGCCCCTGAAACATAGTCTTCCTGCGGCTTGATTATTGCATGGCCGTGCCGAGGCGAAATGATTTGGTGGTGCACCTTCATCAGCGTTTCTGCCTCCACTCTTGCCTCCTCGTTTTGAATGACATGGAGGTTCATCTCATCCCCGTCAAAGTCGGCATTGTAAGGCGGGCAGACAACAGGGTTGAGCCTGAATGTTTTTCCTGGGAGCACTTTTACTGTGTGGCACATTATTGAGATTCTGTGCAGCGAGGGCTGCCTATTGAAAAGGACTATGTCCCCGTCCATCAATTGCCTCTCTATTACGTAACCTGCCCCAAAAGTTGCCAAAATCTCCTCTCTGGACTGCGGGGTGACACGGATTCTTTTTCCGTCAGGCCGAACCACATACTCTGCTTTTGGATATGTGTCGGAAAGCACAAACTTTTTGCATTCTTCTATATTCCAGGAGGTGACGTGCACCGGCACAGTCAGCTCCTCTGCAACTTGCTTTGGCACCCCAACTTCAGAGATGCTGATGTTTGGGTCTGGAGAAATCACTGTTCTTGCCGAGAAATTCACGCGCTTCCCTGAAAGGTTGTACCTGAATCGTCCTTCCTTTCCTTTTAGCCTCTGCGACAAAGTCTTAAGCGGCCTTCCGGAACGGTGGCGTGCTGGCGGAATGTTGGATGTCTCATTGTTGAAGTAAGTAGTTACGTGATATTGAACTAGCTCCCATAGGTCCTCTATAATAAGCTGTGGAGCACCTGCATTAATGTTTGCCTCCAGCCTCTGGTTTATTCTCATTATATCCACAAGCTTGTGTGTCAAATCGTCTTCTGAGCGGTCGCCGGTTTCAAGAGTAATGGAGGGACGCACTGACACGGGGGGGACCAAAAGGGCGGTCAGCACCATCCACTCCGGCCTTGCATACTGGGGGTCTAAGCCAAGCACGCGCAAATCTTTGTCTGGGATTGCTGCAAGCCAATCCCTGATTTCTGTTGGGAGCATCACTTGGCCATCCTTGTAAAAGGTGGTGGGCCTCATGAATTTTATCTCTGGGATTTTTGCCTTGCATCTCGGGCAGTGGGTCTGCTTGCGCTTTGTTTTGGTCTTAAGCTCCTCTTCTGCTTCGCTTTCAATCATTGCTGCAAGCTCCTCAATTTCCTTTTCCGAAAGAAGCACCCTCTTGCAGGAATGACATGTGGATTTGAGGACAAAGAAAATTACTTTTGCAAATTCTGGATGAATAACTGGTCGGACAAGCTCTATGTGAGCAAAGTGGCCTGGGCAACTTCTAAGCTTCCCTCCGCAGGTTTTGCACTTGAGCCCCGGGTCAATCACACCCATCCTTGGATCAACCAAGCCGCCGTCAATTGGGTAGGAATCGTCGTTGTATGTGTCCGGCACTGTGATTTTTGCTGCAGAAAGCTTTCTTATCATCTCGGGTGAAAAAAGGGAGAATTTTATCCTATCAATTATTTTTGTAACCACTACGGACATCTCATACACCCTATGCTTTATCTTTCAATATCAGCCTTGGGAATATCCCAAGCGATTTTATTTCGTCAAGTAGCAGCTTGAACGCATAGCTCATCTCAACATAATGAAGCTGGGTGGAGTCGCAAAGCGGGCAGTATTGCCTGTTTTTGACATGGTCATGCACTGCGATGGAGCCGCATTTTTCGCACACCAGCTCCACTGTTTTGTCTGACTCCTCAAGCAGCCGCTCGCGTATAAGCATTGCTGCACCATATCCAATAAGGCAGTCCCTTTCCATCTCTCCGAACCGCAGCCCTCCTTCTCTTGATCTGCCTTCTGTTGGCTGATGAGTGAGAAGTTGGACAGGACCGCGCGAGCGCACGTGCATCTTGTTTGAAACAAGGTGGTGCAGCCGCTGATAGTAAATCACGCCCATGAAAATTTTGCTTTTGATTGCCTGGCCAGTGAAGGGGTCGTAAAGGATTTCCTCACCCACTTCATCCAATCCATACTCCCTCATTATTTTTCTGATGTCTTCCTCTTTGTCGCCAGTAAATGCGGTGCCGTCCACGAATTTTCCGCTGTAGCATGCCGCCTTTCCGCCCAACATCTCCAAAAGGTGGCCTACCGTCATACGGGAAGGGATAGCGTGAGGGTTGATTATCAAGTCTGGGCAGATTCCGTCTTTATTGAAAGGCATGTCTTCTTGCGGCCTTAGCAGGCCGATCACGCCTTTTTGGCCGTGCCGGGAAGCAAATTTGTCCCCTATTTCTGGTATCTTTATTGAGCGCACCCTCACTTTTACCAGCTTGGTTCCGGCAAGTGAGTCAGTAATCATCACAGAGTCCACTATTCCGTCCTCGCCGCTTTTGAGGACCAGCGAGTTTTCCCTCTTCTTTTCTTCAGTAACCCCAAACACCGTAATTTCTTCCAAGAATCTTGGTGGCGAGGTTTTGCCTACAAGAACGTCTTTTGCCTCTACCTCGCATTCAGGCGAAATTATGCCGTCTTCGCCAAGGAAGCGGTATGCTCTTTCCTCTCGATATCCGGTAGTGGTTGGTGGCGGGATTTCGAATTTGTCCTTTTGGCCTCCTGGGTATCTTCGCTCTTCTGTCTCGTGCGTCTTGTAAAAGACTGAGCGGCCTAGTCCACGGTCAATTGCGCTTCTGTTCATCACCACTGCGTCTCCGATATTGTATCCATAAGAGCTGGCGATTGCAACGATGAAGTTTTGCCCTGCTGCCCTTTCTGCAAAGCCCAGCAGTGCATACGGCTGGGTTTGCACCAGAGGCTGCTGCGGGTAGTAAAGGACATGTGCCCTGCTGTCCGTTCTTAGGTTGAAATTGACTGCATAAGTGCCAAGCGACTGCTTTGCCATGGCACACGCCATTGTGATACGAGGGGAGGAATTGTACTCAGGAAAAGGAAGGATGGACACTGTAACGCCGAAGATGCTTACAGGGTCAATTTCAAGATGGGTATGCTCGGGGGTAAGCTCTTCTTCTTTTACCGCAATATATGCAGATTCTTCCTCTTCTGCGTCAAGATATTCAATTACGCCAAGCCGAACAAGGCTTTCCCAAGTTATCTCGCCTTTTTTGAGCTGCTCAAGAAGCGCTGGGGTGAGCCTGGACTGCCCGTTTTCCACAACAATGTATGGCCGCCGCGCTCTTCCAGAATCTGCATTGATGAACAAATCGTTTGTCTTTTGGTTGAAGTAGAAATTCAGCTGGGGGGAGAGTATTCCTGCCCTCCTTCGTGCCTTAAGCTCTGCAAGAAGCTGCTCGCCATCCTCATGGAAGCCAATCAGCCTCCCGTTCAAATAAACGCTGGTACGCGGAATGGAGGCAACCTGATCAACTTTTTTCTTGACCTTTTTTTTGCGCTTCATAAGAAACACCTACATTTTAACCCCCAGCTTGGAAAGCGCTTCTTCAATGCTTTTTTCATCGTCTCCTATCGAGATTTCGCAAAGTAGGGAAAGGTTTTTGACAAGGGCGCAAGAGGGCCCTTCAGGGGATTCATTTGGGCAGAGCTTGCCCCAGTGCGTGCCGTGCAAGTCACGGGCTTTAAAGTGCGGGTGCCTTCTTGAAAGCGGTGAGATTACGCGGCGAAGATGAGACATGGTGGAAAGGAAGCTAGTTCGGTCAAGAAGCTGGGAAACGCCTGTTTGCCCAGCTATCCAATTGCCTGTTGCCATTGAGTACCTTATCCTGTCTGTAAGCGCATCCGGCCGAACCAGTGTTTGTACTGCAAGGTGCCTTCCGCGTGCATCCGCCCGACCTGCTTGGTAGGCAACGTCCTTGACCAAGAATTGGAATGCGTATCTGAAAAGGTCCTCCATCAAATCCCCGGCAAGCTTTATCCTCTTGTTTGCATAATGGTCTTTATCGTCCTGCGGGATTTCTTTGTGAGCAACCTTTATCGCATGCTCTGCCATCTTGCAAAGGTAATGCGCCTTTTTCAGCCTGTCTTCTGGGCTAGTTCCAATATGGGGAAGAAGATAAGTATCAATCAATATTTCAGCACGCTTGAGGCGGTAATCTTCTGCTTGCCCAGGGGCTGCCTTTTTGCCAATGTAATCCATCGCGGATTTCTTACTGTTGGTGGTGTCAAGCTCAAGATTAAGAAGGACGTCATTCCGTATTATTTTGTCATTTGAAAATGCGGCAAGGATGTCTTCCTTTTTCTCAAGGCCAAGCGCGCGCAGAGTTGAAACAAGCGAAAGGTCTTTTGGTGAAGCTGGAAAAACTAGCCTCAAAAATCCTTCAGAAGTGCGCTCAACTACGCAGCGCGCACGAAAGCCAAATCGGGTGGAGAAGACTTTTGCAGTAACCAGCGTGTTGTCTTTCTCTCGCGTGCACATGAGCCTATTTGGGGCAAGGTCTTCAATAGAAACCAAAACGCGCTCTGAGCCGTTTATGATGAAATAGCCGCCTGGATCTGCTGGATCTTCCCCTGCTTCAATAAGCTCTTCTTGACTCATATTGTCAAGGTAGCAAAGCTTGGATTTCACCATCACAGGAAGCTCGCCAATGAAAACCTCGGAAAACAAGGTTTTTTCCACCCCATTGAACACTGGAATTATTTCAAGGAAAATGGGTGCTGCATATGTGAGATTGCGCAGGCGAGCTTCGGAAGGCAGAATCGAGCGCTGGGCGCCATCAGCCTCAATGATTTTTGGCTTTTCGAGCCGAACCTGCCCAAACCTCAGCTCAAACCCTTCAACTGAAGGCTGAATTGTGCCTACACGGTTTACTATCCCTTGAATACCATATTCTATAAACTTGTTGTAAGAATCAAGATGCTGTTTTACCAAGCTGTTATCCTTAAAATACGCAGTCAGCAACTCCCCACGCATCCAAACACCCAAACCGGCCCCAACTTCATACCACTAGGCGGAAGTTGAATGAGCCATCCTTCCTTGTTATTTTGATTATGTCGCCCGGCTTTGCCCCAAGCCCAGCCAAAGCAGGATCCTTTGCTTTGATTTTAGGTATTTGGTGGCGTGAGACACGGTAGGTTGCAAGCATCTTTTCACTTTCCTCTTTTGAAAAAAGCTCGTGCAGCGGGACTAGTTGATGGGCTGGGGCTTTGGCTTTGGACAAGGTAACACCTATGCTAAGCAATCGGGACGTGGGGGAAATTATGAAACAAAAATTTATAAAAATATATGTTTAAGCGCCCTGCGGTTGCAGTTTTATGGTGTTCTATTCTACTTCTTCTGCGCTTTTTGGAAGGAGTCCAAGCTTTTTGATTACTAACCATGAAATGAGGGTAGAAAGGATAGTGGATACTATGATGAGAGCCGTATACCAATCTACGTCCCATTCACTCCACGAAAATGGAGGCCCAAGAATAGTTCCTATGGTGTTTGGAACTAGCAAGGCTGTGCCTATGATTGTCAAATATGCAACAAGAAGAGAGAGCCTGTTGTTTAGGATTTGAAGCTGGTTGTTGTAAAGAGACTGTAGCACTTCCATCCCAGATGCAAGCACCTCGCTTAAGTGCTCTGCAAGGCTTATGTGCGAGTGCACCTCAGAAATCAGACCGGTTATTCTGTTTAGTATATGTGGGTCATCAGTGAGAAGATCCGCATCCCCATACCGAATTGAGTTCAATGCATCCACAGTTGCCCAAAGTCCAGAAAGATATGTCACCAGCGCATGTTTCATTCTGTAAATTTGCGAGCCAAGCACTTTTCTTGATGAAGCAGTGTCTGCAAGTTGTGCTGAAAGCTTGTCACCGTGCTCCTCAATCTCAAGAAGGTGGTTGAAATTTCGCGTATTGTTTTCGTCAAGGATGCGAAGCAAGAGCAAAGTCCGTCTATCTGCTTGCAGGATGTTTTGCGGAATTTTCTTAATCATTGATTCTGCATAGCGCCGCAGCCTGAAGAATCTCTTAACTTCGGTAGTGTGCAAAGTAAGTATGGTGTTCTCGTTTATGAGAATAAAGAGAGGGTTGAGCTTGACCTCAAAACCTTCTGCAGTAATTGCAGGGATCAGGATTCCCATTTCAGTTCCAATATCCTCATAGCCGCTACGAGGCTCCTTCAGAAGTGGGCGGATGAGGCTTTCTTGAAAGCCAAAAGCAGTAGCAACTTTGGGCATATCCACCTGGACGTCATCAACAAGATAATCTATCCATGAAATGACTGCATTTTTTGTCTTTTTTGCAAGCTCTGAAATATCCCGTGATTGGATGCAGAAGACTTTGCCATCTTCAGTCTGGTATACACCAAAGCCTCGCTCCTCCAAAGCAAGCACGATGCCGTTTGAGCTTCGCACATTAACAGGAACCGCTTTTTTCATGTGAATGTGCTTATGCTTCCTCATACAATGTTTCTTTGCTGAACATCTTTAAAATACAGACGCCAAAATAAAGGTGCAGATGATGACGGATGTGATCTCCAACCCTTTCCATCGCCTCTTTGGGTGGAAAACAGGGAATGAAGATAGACGGACGGTCTGATGCGCAAGTTTGCATCGGACAGTAGCAGGACTTATACAAGGCAAGATATGGAAGCAGAGACGTAATCTCAAAATGTATGGATACAGACTTTGCCATGTTGAAACTCACCTGAATTCGAGTTCAAAAAGTCATCCAAACTCATGGCTCCGGCCAGCATCTAAATCTAACACATTTTACATACCAAAGCAGGTTAAGAGGTAAAGAAAGATGATAGTACCTCGACTCTTGCATCCTAACAGAGAGGATTTTTTATTCCGGAGGATATTTCATTTGAAGCTAAGATTCCACCAGTAATAGGATATTTCTTCTCGTTCTTTTTTTCTTTCAGGTCTTCTGGCAGTTATGCACAATATGACATAGCTAATTCATCGAAGAAGAAATCAAGTTAGTTATGTTGCAGTGGTGGAGTTGGCACACCAAAAATGTTTGGAGGGATTTGCCCAACTACTGGAAAAGCGCAGATAGGAGAGCAAAGAATATTAGCTTTCGGATAAGATATGGATAGATTGAAACTGATGAGTAGAAGAGTGATGAAATATTGAGAGTGAATGGTCAAATAAAATATACTGAGAAAATAAGGGAATTGCATGTGCATCCACTGTTCGTTTGCAATATCAACTGGAAAGCGGCACATCATTGAATACTGCAATCCGAATCAACTGACTGATGAGGTTCCTGATGAACTTCGTGCCTCCAAAGCAGTTAGTGGCTATTTTGAAGAGATGAGGAAGAAAATTAGTGGGGTATGGAAGCCTGTAAAAACAGAATTTGCAGGGCTAAAAGTTGAGAAACTACCTATGAAAAGCATCGGCGGCATCTGCACAAAGCAGGAAAGGACCTCCAGCCGATAATTGCAATCGCAGGTGAGCTTTTTCCGCTAACTCCGCAGGGAAAGAAGGAGGCACTGAAGCTGATTGGTCTTTATGGCAAAAATGAAATTAGCCTCATGGAAGTTGCTGCAATCCGCAATCCCTGGCGCATGGAGGTGCCATATTTCAGGCAACTTTATCTTTGCAAAGGCTATTTCTTATTTGCCAACAACCTAAAAAATTGGACTTCAGGAGTGTATCGCATAAGCGGCAGTGCTGATAGGCTGGAGTATGCGATCGGCAAAATCTGTGAAGCCGGCATGAGGCGCAATCTAAAATGGAGAAAATCTGCAGTTGAATTTGCTGCCGAAACAAAATACACTATTTCGGATGAGCAAGATTTCTTGCAACTTTTAAAGGAGCATGGAGTGATGAAAATCGATGACGGCTTTTTATTTGTTGTTTCGCCACCATCTGAAAACAGGACCCTTTTGAATCAAGGAGGGCAGTTTTCGTTTACAGGTAGCATCGAACTAGCAATGAAAGCAGTAAGAAAAGTGCTTGATGCCAGAGAGCGGGAGTTTGGTGGATAAAACATTTAAGAGGACAGGATGAGGCTGAAAATCTGGCTGAAAACCGAAATTTGACAAAACTGATGAAAGATTTTTCCAAAAAAATCATTATTGAAAATGATAGAAAATGTCTCTTGCAGGTAGTTGAATTTGCCTTTCAGTTGGATGTAAAATTGGTTGCTGAAATTAAAAAAAAATAGAAAAAAGTTCGGTCTTCCTGACTAAGCTAGTGCAGTTATCCTGTCCTAGCAAACCCAAAGCCCTTTGAGCCAACCATGCTTGCAGCTGTAAGGACAGCGGCTGCAAACACCGCCCAGTCGCTTGAGGGAGAATAGCTAAGCAGACTAGAGCCTACTTGCACTATCCAAAGATTGACCATGAAAAATACCAAGCCAAGAAGAACCAATACTACTGCGGTCACAACCAGGGTGACAACTGTTTGCGCCAAACTGAAAGCAGACTTGGCTGCCTTTTCTACATTTTTGACCACCATGTAATCCCCCCCATTGCTTTTTAGGTAACACTCTGGCATTCTTTAAAAATCTTCTCTGAGGCATGGCGAGTTTTTAAAGTGCCCAAGAGATTCCAGCTCTTTTTGAAATTCAACTGCAAATGAACTTTCTTTGGCAAATTTTTTGTACAAAGAAAGCTTTCGGTTGGGAAGCGATAAGGCGCATTCTATGCTGCACATGAGGCTCTTGCTTGAAAGTAGCCTCTTGTCAAGCAAAACCCCAACTCCCTGCCTTTCTGCCACCAGTGCATTATTGTATCGTTCTGTATAATGGCTGTCCACAATGCATAAAACCGGCTTGCCGAAGCTTAGTGCCTTCATGATTGTAGTGTGGCCGCCGTGGCATATCACAAGCTTGCAGTTGGCAATGAAAGGTTCAAGCTCCCCTACTTGGCTTCCATAGACTGCCTGCTTTCCCAAATACTTGCGAACTTGCTGCTCAATATGGCCTGCAACTACATACAGTTTGCTGTGCTTTTTTTGTGCTGAGTTTTCAAAGGATGGCCCGGCAAAACTAAGCGGCAATGAGAAATCCAGATTAAGAAGGCTTATAGTCAATGGTGGGGGAAAGTCAGGGACCAATATTTTAGACGGATAAGAAAGAAGGCTTTTTAGAAGCGAGCGCGCGAGCTTCTTTTCAACTGTGCCTTTCAGCCCGACAAGGGAGGAAGTATCATTTGTTATGAAGAGCACCTTTTTGCCTAAAAGCATTGCTACCGCAAGACCCAATAGCGAACCATCAACAATGACAATATCAACTTGGGAAAAGTAAGAGCGGATGGTGGAAAGCACATTTGGCTTCAGAAAATGGAGAAGCTCGCCTGCATTTGTTGCAAGTTTTATTCTGTCTTTTGTAGTGTGAATTACATAAGGCGAAGGAAGCTCAATCAAGTCTAAGCCTTGCTCTCGGCAGTATTTTGCGCCAGGACCAAATGTCATAATTGGCAGTCCGAAGTTCCTGCAGATGGGCTTAAGCCGGGCAACATGGCCAAAACCATTCCCTTCAGCAAATACGAGCATTTTCACACTTAAGCATCTGCAGAGAAGCTTTTAATCATATTCAAAGTAGAATGACTTTTAACTTTCATCTAATTAAAAGTGGCGTGGAAACTGCAAGAGTAATGCTTGATCTTGGGATTGTGCTTTTTGCATCTTTTATAGGTGCTTCGATACTTGAAAGAATGAGGCTGCCTCCAGCCATAGGGATGGTGCTGGCGGGAATCCTCCTGAATCCTTTTACACCCGGCTTTGCGGTGGAAAGCCGCGAAGAGATAACCCTTTTTGCACAGCTTGGCGGAATATTGATGATGTTTGTGCTTGGGCTTCATTTTGAATACAAACATGTGAGGAAACTAGGTGTAAAGGCTTTTCTTTTGGCAGGGGTTGCTTCTGTTGCGGCTTTTTTGGGTGGTGCTGTTGCAGGCTGGCTGTTTGGAATGAACCTTGCTGAAGTTCTGATTGTCGGCGCACTTGTCATATCTACAAGCACCACCATGGCTCTGAAAATAATGGAGGAAACGAAGCTCAACGCGCTTCAAAACTCGAGATTGATGCAAGCCGCGATAGTGGTAGATGATCTGTACGGATTCATAGCGCTTGGCCTTATAAGCAGCTATATCGGGCTGACTCAAGCAGCCTTTGACGAAATAATTTTCTCTGCAATCAAAATGCTGCTTATTATGGTCACTGTGACCGTAACCGGCATACGCATAACGCCATACATATTTGAGTTTTTTGAAAGGCGCCTACCTTCCAGTTCACTTACGCTTGGGACTGCATTTTGCTTGATTATGACATATGCCCTTCTATGGTTTGGCATCTCCCCATTTGTAAGTGCGTTTTTAGCCGGCACAATCCTAACTTCTAGCATCAGGTACAAAGATGTGATAAAATCAATAACTCCAGTAAGAAACCTTTTTGCAAGCGTATTTTTTGTAAGTATAGGACTATTGATTAACCCCTACCATCTGCTTTCAGGCTTTGCTGCGGTGATTGTCCTAAGCATAGGTGCAATTGCTTCCAAATGGCTTGCCAGCACTGGGATGCTTATCAAATTCGGATGCAGCTTGAAAAACGCCTTAAAGCTTGGAGCCTCTACTGCGCCTCGGGGAGAGGTGATGTTGATAATAGCTGAAAGCGTCGTTCTTGCAAATGTGGTATCGCCAATATTTTTGGCAATCGCAACAGGGATACTTCTAGTGAGTGCCCTTGTCCCTGCTACTATTATGCGGATTTTGAAATAGCAGGAACTTCGCAGTCCTTGATTGCTATTAAGAATTCATAGCAGATATATATGAGAAAAGTTATGTAGGGTCATAAGGTGGCGGCGAGAAAGAATATCAGTTCAAATGAAAACGCCTTTGCCCAGCCAAAATTCAGAAGTGAGCTTTATGACCAAAGCAGGCTAAAATTCTTGTCAGACAACCTCAAAAAGCTGGATGAACTATTTCACACTCGCACTCCAGACGGGCGGCATGTGCACAAGGGGTTGAGCCTGAACGAAAAAACGATTGCGCGAAAACTCAAAGACTAGATTAGACTTCAGTTGACTGAATTGATGGCAGAGGGTGTTCCAAAGGAGAAGCTTCAAAGGATTGTCATGGGGTGCTGTGCGCCAACGATTGAATTTTTAAGCAAAGATTAGGTGCATAGATGAATCAGACAACGATTGGAAAAAGCAGCTATGAGACAACGATTGGAAAAAGCAGCTATGGCATCAGCAAATGATAAAAAATGGGTGTGCTGGCTGCAGCCATACTGCATCATGCATTCTTTTTCGCTACATGAAAGAAAATGAGGCAAAAAAGCAGATACAGGTTGACGGCGCACATTCTGCGGAC
>JAWAKW010000010.1:0-17747 GCA_038887295.1 Candidatus Anstonellaceae archaeon
ATGGGGTTGTTGGAATATATTCACAATAAAACTATTCAAAGAACTTTGGGTGACGAAACTGTTGCTATATCAGGATTGGGGAACGTTCCTGACGATCTTGCTAAGGAAGCCTTGCAGCAGTTTTCTTGTAAGCCTGTTCCTAATGCGTTCAATATATTAGTTGTACACCAGACATTTCAGGAGTTCGAAGCCATTGAGCATGAAAACTACCTTACATTTGACGATCTTCCTGCAGGTTATGACTTATATCTTTGTGGCCATTCCCACAAGCCAAATTTAACTGGAAAACTACTCAATCCAGGCAGTACCGTTATTACTCAGTTAAGAAAGGATGAAATTGGCGAGCGCGGTTGGCTATTGTACGATACAAAATCAAAGAAAGCCGAATTCCGCCAAATCGCATCAAGAGAGTTTGTTTGGCTTGAATACGAATTTTCAAATGCTACACCTAAAGAAGTTGAAAAGAAAGTATGGGAGGTATTTAACAGCTATGCTAACAAGAATAAAATAGTAAAAGTAGTGTTGAATGGAGCATTAGGGGCGGGCTTTCAAGCATCAGATATTCATTTGCCTAATTTTGCCGAAGACTTTTTTGTGGAAAATAGGATTAACTCCGAAAACTTCAGAGAGAGGATTAATGAGATCAGAAAAAAAAGAGAACAAAAACTTTCTGTAAAAGATTTTGGTATTGATATACTCAAAAAGCATCTGGCAAATACCAATTACAATTTGGGTGACCCATCAGAATTATTCGCGTCATTAGTAGATGGGACAGCATTTGAAAAGATAAAAGAACAAATTGAAAAGAAAAACTAAAAGTCTATTCTATCTGCTTTCACATAATCTTGCAGCACTTTGGGAATTTCAAATCCGTTTTCATCCTGATAATTTTCGATGATTGCCACCATGCATCTTCCAACTGCAACTCCGCTGCCGTTCAAAGTATGAACGAACTCTGGCTTACCGTCTCTTCTGAACCGAATATTTGCTCTTCTAGCTTGAAAGTCTGTGCAATTAGAACATGAAGAAATCTCTCTATATCTATCTTGAGAGGGCAACCATACTTCGATATCGTAAGTTTTTGAAGATGCAAAACCTAAATCACCTGCGCAAAGCTCAACAACTCTGTAAGGCAGCTCCAGACCTTTGAGAACTTCTTCGGCATCAACAGTCAAAGATTCAAGCTCCTCAAACGATTTTTCGGGAATTGAAAATTTTACAAGTTCTACTTTATCAAATTGGTGCTGCCGGATAATTCCTTTTATGTCTTTTTGGTAGGCACCTGCTTCTCTCCTAAAGCAAGGGGTATATGCACAGAACTTTATAGGAAGGCTGGACTCTTCTAAAATTTCATCTGCGAAAAAGTTGGTAAGAGGTACTTCGGCTGTAGGAATCAGGTATAGATCGTCATCACTGCACTTGTATAGCTCATGTGCAAACTTTGGGAGTTGGCCCGTGCCTTTCATAGTCTTTGAATTTACAAGAAATGGCGGGAGCAATTCATAATAGCCATTCATAGTATGCAAATCCAGCATGAAATTAATCAACGCACGCTCTAACCTTGCAACTAGTCCCTTTAGAACTACAAACCTATGCCCGGCAAGTTTAGCCCCCCTTTCAAAGTCTATTAAATGCCCTCCAGCGACTTCATAGTGGGGCTTGACAGAAGAACTGTCTTTTTTAGGCTTACCCCATGTTCGAACAATTTTGTTGTCGTTTTCATCTTTTCCTTGTGGCACACTTGGGTGAGGAATATTTGGAAGCGAAAGAAGAATATCGTTTATTTGGGCTTCCAAACTATTACACTCTAATTCCATTTTTTCTATACGCTCAGATATTTCTTTGGATTGCGCTAACAAAGAATCAATAGATTGTTTGTTTCTTTTTGCTTCAGCAATCTTGATGGAGATTTTGTTTCGTTCGGCTTTAAGTTGATCTATTTTTACTTTGCTTGCTCGCCATTCACTATCAAGCTGAAGAAGATAGCGGGCAGGCTCTATAGGATAATTCCGGCTCGAAAGAGAATTTAAAAGCATTTCCGGATTTGTCCTTATCTCTTTCATAGACAGCACAAACACCCACCCCTATAAGAGTTCTTCCTTCAATTTAGAGATTAATTCTTGTCCTATCCTTCTTTGAGCTTCAAATGTACTACCTCCAATGTGAGGAGTTAAAAGTACATTATCAAGAGTGCAGAGTTTTCCTGCATAGGGTTCATTCTCATAAACATCAAGGCAAGCACCTGCAATTTGTTTTTTTGAGAGTGCATCATAAAGGGCGTCTTCGTCTATTAGAGAACCTCTTGCTGTGTTAATCAAAACAGCTGTGCGCTTCATGACTTCGATAAGCTTCCGATTGATTATTTTTTCAGTCTGAGGAGTAGCAGGAAGGTGAAGACTTATGAAATCTGCTGTAGAAAAAAGTTCCTGGAGGCTTACTGGTTTTCCGATTGCGCTTTGCTCCTGTTTAGTATCATAAATAAGTATATTCATTCCAAGTGCCTTGGCTTTCAATGCAAGAGAAGAACCGATTCTTCCAAACCCTACAATTCCTAAAGTTTTTCCTGTAAGCTCAGTCCCCATTAGCTTTTTTTTGAGCCATTTTCCGCTTTTCATTGATGAATCTGCTTTATGCAGCTGTCTACAAAACGCAAGCATCATACCTAATGCAAGCTCCGCGACCGCATTGGTACTTGCAGATGGCGTATTTATGACTTTAATGTTTCTTTTTGCACATGCTTCTGAATCTATGTTATCTGTGCCTACTCCCGCTCTTGCCACTATTTTTAGCTTCTTAGCATAAGAAAGAAGCTGCTCTGAAACTTTGGTAGCCGAGCGCACAATCAAAACATCAGCATCTGCGACCGCTTCGTTGAGATCTTTTGGGGTAATTATACATTCCCCTAATTCTTTAAGCCCTGCAATTACTTCTTCTTCAAGAGGATCTGCTATGACTATTTTCATTATGAACCACTCTCTATTTGTTGAGGACTTTTCTTATACAGTCAAATGCATAATCAAGATGTGCATCGTCGAAATTTCCAATGTGGCATATCCTGAAGAATCTTCCCTGTAATTCTCCAAAATCTCTAGCAGTTACTAGATTATATTTCTCTCTTAGCTCTTTTCTTATGGCATCTGCATTTTCCAAAATAAAACCTGTGATAGTTGGAGAATAGAAGCCTGGTTCTGCGAAGACTTTGTAGCCAATACTTTCAACAAATCTTCTCGACTTTTCTGCAGCAGCTGCGTGTCTTTGCCGATGTGCATCGAACCCCCCTCGACTTTTTATATATTCGATTGCTGCTTGGATAGAAAAAAGTACAGAAACCGCAGGGGTGGTTGGTGTTTGATTATTTTGGATTTCTTTCTTATACTTTTTCATATCAAGGTAATAGCTTCTTGCGGTGATATCTTCTGCTCGCTGCATCATTTCTTCAGTTAATGCCACTATCGCTATGCCAGGTGCTGCTCCAAGCGCTTTTTGAGATCCAGTCACTGCAAAATCTACAGAAAAATCTTTAATATCCAGTGGCGCAGCACCCCAAGCAGAAATGCAATCTAATATAGTAATCATCCCTTTACTTTTTGCATATCTACAAATAGATTTAGCTTCATTCAAGACTCCTGTTGATGTTTCATTGTAGACCATGCCGAAAACTTGAGCAGAGGAATTATCAATAATCTCCTTTGCTCTATCCAGCGACCATCCCTTGCCTAGCGGCTGGGAAGCAACTTCTGTGGCGCAATAAACCTTTGAAAGCGCGGCTAGCTTATCGCCGAATGTTCCATTAGTAAGAACTAAGGATTTGTCTGTCGGTTTGGCAAGGCAGGCATAGGCCATCTCTAAGCCTGCTGTACCAGAACCAGTGACAAGAAAGCATAGGTCAGAATTGAAATCTTTCTTAAGTTCGCTAACGATGCTTTCGATTAAGGCCTTGATTTCTGGACCGCGATGGTAGATCATATCCTTGCTTTGAGCAAGCCTGATCGGGTCTGCCAAAGCCACAGGGCCAGGGGTAAGAAGATGCATTTTTGGCATAATAATCTCCAATAGCTTCACTTAAGTAAAATTTTAAAGCTAATAGCCGCTGCTTGAGATGGCAAGGAGGCCATATGGAGGGAAATTGGCGGTGCCTGCCTCAACTTCGGAGTAGGTAAATTTAAATGCAGAATAGATCAACAGAAAGGTAATGGACTATAAGTTAGTTGCACCTTTCAAGCCAGCAGGAGACCAGCCAAATGCTATAAGGAGGCTAGTGGAAGGTGTAAAAAAAGGGGGAAAGCAAACCCTTCTTGGTGTAACAGGTTCTGGCAAAACGTTCACAATAGCAAATGTAATTGCACAGACCGGTCGGACTTGTATTGTAATATCACACAACAAAACACTTGCGGCTCAACTTTACTCAGAATTCAAGCAGTTTTTCCCGAAAAATAAGGTCGGCTATTTTGTATCATATTATGATTATTACCAGCCGGAAAGCTATATCCCCCAGACTGATACCTACATAGAAAAGGATGCCCAGATTAATGAAAAGATTGAAAAGTTTCGCCTTCAGGCAACTGCATATTTGCTTTCAGCAGGCCCAAGCATCATTGTAGCAACAGTATCCTGCATTTATGGGCTCGGATCACCGAAAGAATGGCTGGATATGTCTGTTTACATAAAAAAAGGCGCAGTGGTGCCGCGTTCATCTTTGCTTGCATCGCTGATAGCAATACAATATGAGCGAAATGATTTTGAATTGAAAGCTGGGGCTGTGCGTTCCAAAGGCAACACGATAGACATAGTACCGGGCTATCAGGATGAGATAATAAGGGTAATTTTAGACGAAGATGTAGTATACAAGATATATCTCCTTGAGCCTGTCGGAATGAACGTTTTGGAGGAGGTTGATGAGGTA
Source organism: Candidatus Anstonellaceae archaeon (assembly GCA_038887295.1). Taxonomy (GTDB): domain Archaea; phylum Micrarchaeota; class Micrarchaeia; order Anstonellales; family Anstonellaceae; genus UBA10161. Next base: position 4,904 of record JAWAKW010000010.1, read on the forward strand.
AGGATATTTCCTGCTAAGCATTACATTGTGCCCCCATCGGCACGGGAGAGGGCAATAAAAAACATTAGAATAGAGCTTGAACAGCGCTTGCAGGAATTGCCAGAGCTTGAGAGGCACCGCCTCAAGACCAGGACCAATTATGATTTGGAATTGATTGAAGAACTTGGATACTGTAAAGGGATAGAGAACTATTCTCGCCACTTTGATGGGCGCTCGCCTGGCGAGCCCCCATATACATTGATGGATTTTCTGCCGCAAGATGCGCTAATAGTAATAGATGAGTCGCACGTCACAATTCCACAATTGCATGGTATGTATCATGGGGATTATACGCGAAAAAAGAATCTGGTTGATTATGGATTTAGACTACCGTGCGCTTTTGACAACCGCCCTTTGAAATTTGAAGAATTTGAAAAATACATGAAAAACGTCATTTTTGTTTCAGCAACGCCTGGTGAATACGAAAAGGAAGTTTCATTCCAGATTGTAGAACAGCTGGTCAGACCGACTGGGCTTTTAGACCCGCAGGTCTTCATAAGGCCAACAAACAACCAAATTGAAGATTTGATGAAAGAAATCAAAATGCGAGCTTCACGGAACGAAAGGACTTTGGTTACAACATTAACTAAGAGGATGGCTGAGGACCTTACAGAGTATCTCCAGGAGCATGAAATAAAGGCACATTATCTTCATTCCGAAATAGAAACCATTGAAAGGACTGAAATAATAAGAAAATTGAGGCTAGGCGACATAGATTGCCTAGTTGGAATAAATTTGCTGCGAGAAGGGCTGGATTTGCCAGAAGTTTCCTTGGTAGCAATCCTGGATGCTGATAAGGAGGGTTTCTTGCGGAATGAAACATCTTTGATACAGACTATGGGTAGAGCGGCAAGAAATATAAATGGGACTGCAATTTTGTATTGCGACAGGATAACTTCGGCGATTGAAGCAGCAGTGAGGGAAACAGAAAGGAGAAGAAAAGTTCAAGAAGAATACAATAAAATGCATGGGATTACACCCAGAACAATAGTCAAAGCTGTAGCTGCAGCACAGCTTGTGGGAAGCGTTGAGAAGGAGATAAAAGCAAAAGATGAATATGAACTGAGGAAGCTTGCGGTAAACCTTGAAATTGAAATGCAGCGGGCAGCTGAAGAGCTTGATTTTGAAAAGGCAATCCAGCTGCGAGACCAATTATTTGAAGTTAAAAGGAAAATAGAAAACCTGCGGAAAGGGAAGAAAAATGCACGACAAGATAATAATTAAAGGCGCAAGGCAACATAATCTCAAAAATATAGATTTAGAAATACCTCGCAATACATTGACAGTTATAACTGGCATTTCAGGCAGCGGCAAAAGCACCTTGGCTTTTGACACAATATATGCAGAAGGGCAAAGAAGATATGTTGAGTCTTTGTCTTCATATGCAAGGCAATTTTTAGGGCTTATGAGCAAGCCGGATGTGGATTCCATTGAGGGTCTATCACCAGCAATTGCAATAGAGCAAAAGACGACAAGCAGAAATCCGCGCTCAACCGTTGGGACCACCACTGAAATATATGACTACCTTAGGCTACTTTTTGCAAGAATAGGGATTCCATACTGCCCAAATTGCAAAATAAGAATAAGCAGCCAGACAAATGAGCAGATAGCAAATACAATATTTTTGCAAGCAGAAAACAGAGAGTGCAAAATCCTCTCACCTATAATAAGGGGAAAAAAAGGAACATACGAAAAACTTTTTGATGACTTGAGGCAAAAGGGCTATTCACGTATACGGCTGAACGGAAATATAATGGAGCTGGGCAAGCCTATCCCGCGCTTGGATAAAAATAGAAGGCACACCATTGAAGTAGTGGTTGACAAATTTATAGTAAATTCGCAAAATCGACAGCGGCTCCTTGAAGCAATAAAAACAGCGGTGAAAGAAAGCCCGGAGGGGCTAGTAATTGCAATCATGGATAAAAAAGAAATAATGTTTTCCCAGGTTAACTCATGCCCTAAATGCGGATTTTCAATTGGCGATTTGCAGCCAAGGATGTTTTCATTCAATTCGCCTTATGGTGCATGCGAAGAATGCCACGGCTTAGGCGTCAAAATAGAGTTTGATATAGACCTTGTAATCCCGGATAAGACAAAGACTCTGAGAGAGGGCGCCATTTTGCCGTGGAAGAATACCGTAATGAACAACTACTACCTTCACCTTCTGGAAGGTGTAGGAAAGAAATATGGATTTACGCTTGATACGCAGTTCAATAACCTTTCTGATGAGGCGCAAAATGCGATTCTTTATGGCACGAATGAAAGAATAGAGTACAAAATCGAAAGCAAAACTGGCGATTCAAAATATGAAGGGAGCACATATTTTGAAGGAGTTATTCCGAATCTAGAGAGGATATACAAACAAACAAAGTCCGAGTATCGCAGGCAGGAGCTGGAAAGGTTCATGAGGGAATTGCCATGTCCGAAATGCCGCGGAAAACGACTAAAGGATGAAATCCTTTCTGTCAAAATAGGTGAGAAAAATATAATTGAAGTAACTGAGATGTCCATCGAGTCTGCGTATGGCTTTTTCACTTCATTGAAGCTTTCAAAAGAGGAGCAGGAGATAGCAAAACCAATACTCCGGGAAATATTAGCAAGGCTTGATTTTCTCATAAATGTAGGGGTTGGATATTTGACACTTTCAAGAGTTACCGGGACTTTATCTGGGGGGGAAGCCCAAAGAATAAGACTGGCTACTCAAATTGGCGCAAACCTCACCGGTGTTCTTTATGTGCTGGACGAGCCTTCAATTGGGCTGCACCAGAGGGACAATCACAAGCTAATTTCAACTCTCAAGGCATTGCGGGATTTGGGCAATACCCTCATTGTGGTGGAGCACGATGAAGACACAATTAGAAATGCTGATTTTGTGGTGGATTTGGGGCCTGGTGCAGGAGTTCACGGCGGAAGAGTAATTGCAACCGGAACCTCTGCAGAGATTGAAAAAAGCAGAGAGTCTCTCACTGGGGCTTACTTGAGGAGGGAGTTGAAGATACCGGTTCCAAAAATCAGAAGAAAGCCGCGAATGTGGCTTACAATAAGAGGAGCAAGAGAGAACAATTTGAAGAATATTGACGTTAGGATACCTCTTGGGGTTTTCACATGTATAACTGGCGTATCGGGTTCTGGCAAATCTACGCTTGTGAATGAGATTCTCTACAAGGCGCTTATGAAATACTTACACCAATCAAAAGAAGAACCAGGCAAATTCGACAAAATAGAAGGGGTTCAGAACCTGAAGGAAGTAGTTTGTATAGACCAGACGCCGATTGGAAGGACCCCTCGCTCCAATCCTGCGACATATATAGGCGCTTTCACCCCGATAAGGGAGCTTTTTGCAGGCATACCCGAAGCGCGGGCGCGCGGTTATGATCCTGGCCAGTTTTCCTTCAATGTCCAAAAAGGAAGGTGCCAAGCTTGCGAGGGAGACGGGGTAAAGAGGATTGAAATGCAGTTTTTGCCGGACGTATACGTGACCTGCGAGGAATGTGGTGGCAAAAGGTATGATGCAGAAACGCTGCAGATAAAATACAAAGGAAAAAACATCTATGATGTGCTTTGCATGAGCGTAGAGGAAGCAAGAAATTTCTTTCAGCATATCCCGCAAATCAAAACTAAATTAGATACTTTGATTGACGTTGGTTTAGGGTATATATCTTTAGGGCAGCCTGCCACAACATTGTCTGGAGGTGAAGCACAAAGGGTGAAGCTTGCAGCAGAGCTGGGGAGGAAAGACACAGGCTCAACACTTTACATCTTGGATGAGCCAACCACGGGGTTGCATTTTGCAGATGTCAGCAAATTGCTTGCAGTTCTTCAAAGGTTAGCGGACAGAAACAATACAATCGTTGTGATTGAACACAATCTGGATGTAATCAAATCGGCAGATTACATAATAGACTTAGGGCCTGAAGGCGGTGATGAAGGCGGGGAGATAGTTGCGCAGGGTACACCTGAAGAAGTTGCTCAGAATAAAAATAGCTATACTGGTTATTACTTAAAGAAGGTTTTAGGGGATTAGGATACTACTGCTTTTTTGCGAAGCAGGCGATGATAGGAAACAACGAACCGATGAGCTTCGTCTCTTGCATGCCTTAGAACGGCCAGGGCATGGGATGATTTTTCAATCCTGATTGGCTCTTGGAAGTCAGGATGGTATATTTCTTCGTTTTCCTTGGCCAACGCAATGCAAGGTATCTTTACACCCAAAGACTCCATCGCTGAAAGTGCCGCATTCAGCTGCCCTCGCCCACCATCAATAAGGACAAGGTCGGGAAGCTGGCTTTTTTCAGCTTTAAGGCGAGAATATCTGCGGAAGACAATCTCCTTAATTGAGGCAAAATCGTCCTGCTCATCAATGGAGACTATCTTGAATCTACGATATTGTGATTTATTTGGTTTGCCATTTACGAATTGAACCATAGCACCAACTATGTTGCTTCCAAAGAGGTTTGAAACGTCAAAAGCCTCAATTACCCGTGGAATTGAAGGAAGCCCAAGCAACTTTTGCAGCTCCAGCAATGAAGGGTCGGCAGAACCAGTTATTTCAAGGGTTATGTTTTTGCGCAATAATTCAAGTATTTTCCTTTTGTCCCCTTTTTTTGGGCTGGTTATTTCCACCTTTCCACCGCGCCTTTGGGAAAGGAATTTCTCCAGTGCCTCTTTTGAAGGCGGAAGCTCATCTACAAGAATATGCGGTGGTATTTTTTCAGTTTCATAAAATCTTGGGAGAAGATCCCCTAATATATCATCGCCAAGCATTTTGTCAAATTCAAACTTCTTCCTGTCCCTTATCACGCCGTTAATTTGGCGGAAAATTTGGATGTAAACTTTGTTGTTTGAAATTGCAAAGGAGACATAATCTTCATTTTTTTCTTCTTTGCTTTCAATTTTTTGTTTTTCCTTCAATGATAAGAGCAAACTAATGGAATCCCGCAATCTCATGGCCTTCTCAAATAATTTCATTTTTGCAGCCTTTTTCATTTCAAGTTCCATTTCTGAAATTACTTTGTCCAGCTCTTTGCCGCCAGAAAGAACTGACTTGAGCCTTTCTACTTGCTTTGCATATTCTTGCTCTGAAACCAGTCCTGCGCACGGACCCATACAAAAACCAAGATGGTACTGCAAGCATGGCTTTTTTTGGCCGAGCTTGCATGTTCGGATTTGGAAGATCTTCCTCAATGTAGCGGCTGCAAGAATATAGGCAGAACCTGCCAAAAATGGCCCAAAAACCTGGCCTTTTCCTATAATTTTCCCAAGCCTATTCCTTCGGACAACAAGCATGCGCGGAAAGGGCTCATCGGTTATGAGAATATATGTGAATTTCTGATTTTCTTTCAGCTGGATGTTGTACTTGGGGAAATACTGCTTGATTAGCTGGCTTTCAAGCAGAAAGGCCTCAGCTTCATTATCAGTAACGATGAAATCAACCGAATTTGCCGATTTTAGCATTTGCGCTATTCTTTCTGAAATGTTTTGGGCAACATAGTTTGAGAGGCGACTACGCAAATCTTTTGCTTTTCCTATGTAAATCGGATTGCCGCCCTCATCCTTGAAAATGTATACTCCTGGCTCGTGCGGTGCCGCCTTTATTTTTTCAAAAATCATATGTAGATTCACCATAGAAAAAAAGCTGGAAGACAGAGGGAGACGGTACACCAGAAGGCTCCGCCTCACCTCCCACGCTCTTTGATAGAGCAGCTTTATGTTTTTACATGAAAATTTAAATAACATACTGCAGTGTCATGGCTACTCTTGCTTGAGGCGAAGGATTGCTTCAGCGATGTCCCCTCCAGAATCCCGAAGGGCATTTTGTGCTTCTTCGCGGCTGCAGCCAGTTGCTTCCATAACCAACTTTATATCTTCCTCCCCAGCCTCCTCTTCATAATGGACTTTGCCGCTGATTTGGAAGGACTTTTGGCCTTGCATTTCAATCTGTATTACGGAGGGCTGGAAAATCACAATTCGCCGACTCCCTTCAGAAAGCTCTATAGTCACTTTTGATGCTTGAAGCTCCTCTGTTTTTATGCCCATCTGCTTCATCAGCTTTGCCAACATCTTTGGGTCTGCATTCGGAAACATTCAAAACACCTCTTTATTTTTGCTCAAGCAAGAGATTTGCATTTACAAGCTCGACAAGTTGCTTGACGATTATTTTTTCCATTTGTTTTCCTTTTTTGGAAGATTCTTTTCCTACTTGCCCCATATATCCCAGCTTAGTAAATGAATCTTTTGGCATAGGTATCAATCTACCGAAGTAAATTTTGGATTTCATCTGCTTTACAGGAACTTTTTTCCAGCCTGTCAGAGCCATTATTATGGACGCTTCATTTTCATCTGCATGACCTATCGATGAACCGAGTTCTTTTTTTAGTGTAGGTAATTCCCACCACGAAACAATGCATGCCTGAAAGCGAATTTCATCTGCCAATTCTTTTAGGGCTTGGGAAGCGATGGATGCATTTGCACCATGCCCATTCAAAAACAGGATTTTATCAAATCCATTTCTCACAAGCTCTTTTGTGATGTCCCGTATTAGCCCTGCAAAAGTTGATGAGGTCAATGAAATGGTGCCTGCCCACGGGCGCAGCGTATAACAAAAACCATAATTCAAAGGTGGAAGAACCAGGGCGTTTGTTTGCTGGGAAACTTTCTTTGCCAGCTCAAATGGTGTTATGCTGTCTGCCAATAACGGCAAATGCGGACCATGGGCTTCTGTTGCCCCCATCGGCAAAATGACCACTGGCTTATTTTTCTGCTTTGCAATGCGCGCTATTTGCTTTGAAGTCATCTCGCCAAAAAGCAAAGCTTTCTTCATTCAATCACCTGGCGTAAAATGAAAACCGCTGCTGCACAAGTGGCAGCCTGCTGAATGGATAGTAAAAAGATGAAGGCAGGCGGTATTGAAAACATGATAAAGACAAGAAAGAAAGGCAGCGCCACAGAAAGCAAAATCAGGATTGAAAGGAACCTTAAGGCAGAAAACTTTCCTTTGCGCAACTTAAATGAGAGGTAAGCAAAAGTAAAAATCAATCCCTTTGCCAATGAAAAGGCAAGCGGCAAAATGAAAGACTCTGCCGTTTGATTCCATGGAAGCCATGTGCTGCCCCAGATGAAAAAATAGTCTTTGCTGGTGTAAAAAGGCTGTGCAGCAACTGACTGTAAATAAAGAGTTATCTGGTCAACAAGCGCTATGAAAATTACAGCAAGAGCTATTTTGGTACAGCCCATGAGAAAACTCCAAAGCTAAAATTAAAAATGGATAATGGTAGGCGACAAGGTTGCGCGACCCATAACCCCTATGCCTGTCCCTCTTTGTGGAAAGATTCCTTTACCTCGCTTTTTCTTACTTCAACCCTTTTGATCGGTCCAATTTTTTTGACTGCATTGAAAAGTTTGCTGGAAAGCTTTCCATAAGCAAGCTCTTGGGACAAGACTGGAAAATCAGTTGCAGAAGCGATTGATTTGATGGCTGCTGAAAGTGCTTTTCTCACATCGGTCCTTACAGATTCGCTGACTTTTAAGCCCGTAATGCAAAGCATTTTGATTCTCATTGGGACGCCGTCTTTGGTGACGACATCATCAACTTGGTTTATCACTGAGCGCCTTCTTCTGGCAAGTGTTCTGACATATCCTGGCATAAGCTCATGACCAATGAAGGCTGTTTTGGCTGTCCTGCCTACTACTTCTTTTACCCTGAAAAAAAGATTTGTATATGCGGTATTTGGAGAGAAAGTGCCGGTTAGTTCGCCTAGGCCTATTTTGATTACCCTGTTTTTCAAATTTGATTCGTCTGAGGAGATTATCTGCCCAATCTCTTTTGAGTCAAAAAAATCGGGCGCAAGCACGCTGTACCAAATCTTGGTTTTCCATTTATCCACTGTCTTTGCCTTTTTTGCATCAACCATTCAATCAACTCACTTCACCAGCAATGCCGCTGTTTCCGGGTCATACTTCCAGTTTGGAGGCAATTTACCAACAGAAGTATAATACTTAACCAATCTCCCAATCTTTGATTCTACGTGAATTAGTTTTGTCCTGTTGTGCTTGTCTGCGCGATTTCTCTTCAGATGCTCGCGCATATTTACCGCTCTTTTTATGAGGCTCAGCAAGTCTTCTGGGTAATCCAGCTTAATTTTGTTTTCCTTCAATATGGTGCTGATTGATTTCCCGCAAAGGTTTTGCACAGAAGGAACACCATAGGTATCTCTGAGAATTTGGCCTATTATGGTTGGCCCCTTCCCTTCTTTGCCCATTTTCACGATCAGCTCTTCTACCTCGTGTGCAGAGTACTCTACCCAATCCGGTGAAATTTTCACGGATGGTTTTTTTGAGCCAGATTTGCCTCTTTTCTTTGAGTGAAGTCTTGCCATTTTAAACCTCCGATACTTTTGCGCGAAGAGGCTGGAATCTTACACAAAAGATGCTCTAGGCCTCTTTCGGCGTTTGCCGTCCAGCCGAGGCACCCTATAATATATCATACCCCTTTATAAGCATTTTGACAGGCAGCACTTTTCATTCGCCTATTATCTTGATTATTACCCTCTTTTTCCTCTGGCCATCAAACTCTGCATAAAAGACTTGCTCCCACGGGCCCAGATCCAATTTCCCAGATGTAATAGGTAAGATTACCTGATGGCCCAATAGGAGCCTTTTAAGATGGGCATCTCCATTGTCTTCCCCTGTTTGGTGATGCAAATAATTTGATTGTGGGGCCAATTTTTCTGCCCACTCCATTATGTCTTGCCATAGCCCAGGCTCATAGTCATTTACAAAAACAGCAGCAGTAATGTGCATTGCAGACACCAATGCAAATCCTTCGGATACCCCTGATTCCCTAACTGCTTCTTCCACTTGGCGCAAGATAGGGACTATTTCTCTCCTTTTTGGCGTATTAAACCAGAGATATTTTGTATAAGACTTCATTGCATCACCAGCAGAAGGAAATGAAGTAATTGTTCTTATTTTTTTCCTTCGCAAGAAAAGCATGCAAGAAACTATATTTTATTTTGCATATCTTTTTGGGCTCTTTTTTATTTCAGTAATTTTAGGCAAGATTATTGGCCCAATCATTTCAAGCATACTCCAGCAATTGGCATATAAAACAAAAACTACTTTGGATGACAGAATCATAAAAGCAATAAAAACTCCCATTGAGTCATACTCTTTCCTTGCTGTATTTTACATCTTGCTTCACCTAATTCCGGAGATGGTTGAAGCTGCCGCCTTCCTTGAAATGTATGTGCTTGCAATCCTTATCGTAATTACGACATTTATGCTTTCTGAAATTAGTGGGGCAATTATTAGGTGGTACTACGAAGAAGGACAACAGGAGCAGAGGATAAGATCAAAAGTCCTCCGCTTGGGGTTTGATGCCTCTTTGCTCCCTCTTGTGAGGAAAGTGACAAAGCTTGCCATTTATGTTATAGGATTTACCTTTGCACTGCAGCAAATTGGGTTTGATATTACCGGCATACTTGCGATAACTACCGTGACTGCACTGATAATCGGTCTTGCAAGCCAGGAGACTTTGGCTAATGTATTTGCAGGCATAGCTCTACAGATAGACCGGCCGTACCATTATGGCGACTACATTCGTCTTCCCACTGGCGAAATTGCAATAGTAAGGAAAATTGGGATGAGGTCGACTAAGCTGGAAGATTTAAACCACAACACGATAATACTCTCAAACTCTGAATTTGCAAAAATGAGGGTGACAAACCTTTCGCTTCCTGACAATGAAAGCATTGTGCAAGTGATGGCAGAAGTGCCGCATACAACAGACCTTGCCAGACTCCAAAAAGAAATAGTGCAGCATCTGGAAAAAAAGAAGCTGCCTGGACTTCTTAGGGAACGCGGCTATAGCTTGACTATCGACTCCGTAAAGCCTTCCAGCGTGGTAATTTCGTTTAATTTCTGGGTAAAGGACTACTCAAATGCAGCGCGGATAAAAAATGAAGTGAACCAAAAGATTTTTGATTTCCTTAAAGCAAAGAGAGCATAAAATTAGGCATGGCTTAGGCTTCTGATGTATTCTTCCCTGACAAAGTCGTGCCCAGCTTGGCTCATTTTTGCTAAAAACCAATTCACCAGGCGTTCATTTGATGAGCCCCAAAGGCGCGATTTTGCAACAATATCATAAACTTGGCTTCGCGAAATTTTGATTTTTTTGGATGGGTCGAAGATTTCATGATTGTCTATGCATTTTGCATAGGATTCGATTGCCATAAAAAGCGGGATGAGGCAAAACATCCTTACTCTGACTGCTCTTTTCGGAAGCAGCAGGATATATTTCATTGCAGAATAAAGGTAGGTGATTGCGTTATAAATTTGAATACGCAGAACCTTAAGTGCTGCTTGCCTTTTGTCAGCGTCGCAAAGAGTTGCATAAGAAAGCCCGTATTTTTTCATTATTGATTCTGGCCAGAAGTACCGATTTTGGCTAATATCATGTGCGATGTCGCGCAGAATGTTAATTTTTTGCAAAGCAAGGCCGAATTGCCTAGCATAAAACCGAAGGCGCTTTTTGAGGTGCAGACTTATTATGCCATTCAAAAAAAGGAGGTCATTGAACAGATGGCCGATTACTCCTGCTACATAGTAGCTATAGCGGTTCTGGTCAGCAAAAGTTTCAATTTTTTTGCGCTGGAACTTGAGCATGCCGGCTGCCATGGTTTTGCCGCGCGCCAAAATTGCGTTTCTTATTTCTTTTGGGTGTGAATAAAACACCCTGACAACTGATTCCAAGTTTTCAAGAAGGACTTTTTCGTATGTATAATCCAATTTAGAAAGCAAATCGTTTCTGCACCTGCTGATGTCCTCAGCTTTGGCCTCTTGTGCGGCAAACAGCGCAAGCACTTTTGAAAATAGCTCCTCTTTTATACGCAAATCGGCATGCGAATCCTCAATCGTGTCAAGAATGCGGTAAAATAGGTAGGAAACCATCATCTGCTGATTTAGCGGTTTTGGCAAAATCTTTATGCAGAGGGCAAAGCTGCGCGAAACAGAAGGAAGGATTTCCCAACAGAGCTGCAAATGCCGCATTTTGACACCAACAATGCGCTGCATCAAGATAGCTGAAAGGATTTATATTTCTATATTATATTCTGCTGTTTATGGATTTGAAGCCAGGTGAGGGAATCGAACCCCCCTATTCCGCTGGCTGCAAAAGGACCTTCTGCAGGCGGACGCATAGCCTCTCTGCCAACCTGGCTCGCAAAATATAATCTCAAAAGAGATTTATAATCGCTATTAGTATAAGATTTTCAGAGTTTGGATTGCGCGCTCAATCAAGGCTTTTGTAGAAGAGGACACCTGCTGACTTGGGCTTAGGAAATTCTCATAGAAATGCTCTATTATTGAAATTGCAAGTTGCTTATTCAAAGCAAGTGCAATCTTAAAGTTTGAACTTGCTTGTGGTTTTCCTTGGATTACTTGGCATATCCCGAGGGCGCATATGGCTTCGGTGTTTTCAGGCTGGACTGCCTTGACGTACTCCAGCGCTTCCTCTGCTTCTTGCCACCTGTTGAGGGAAATCAAACAATAACCCATCATGTGCCAAATGTGTGCATTTTCCCGTTCAATCTCTGCAGCTTTTGAAAAAGAAGCAAGCGCCTCTTCAAATTGCTTTTCCACATAATGGGCTTTACCCTTGACAAACCAAACGATGGCGTCCTTTGGGTCAATTCTTGAAAGTTCAGTGGCTTCGGCTATTGCTTCCTTGCCTTCCTTTTCCTCAATAAGCTCTTCGGTCCTTGCAACCATTTCATCTACAAGATCGTCTGCCATTTAAACCAACATATTTTCCGACTGAAGCCGGATAGACTTCAAAAAATTTCTGGCTTCAGCTTCGCTACCTTTTGTTGTGTAAATTATCTGTATTTTGTCCCAATTGTTGGGCGACATCTCCCATGAGGCAAGGTTGATAGACTTTTTTAGCGCTTCAAATTCTTCCCTGCTTGAAGAAACCGGTTTTGCTTTTGGAACTGACGGGACAACTACTTTGTTCATGTTTGTATATCAATTATGCTAAACTTAAAAGGATTATCTTTTCGCCAGCAAAGAGGCTGTTTTAAGGAGCTTTTCCCTAGCTTTGATTAGAAGTTGCTTCTTGGAAGCGATTGCCTTGGCTGCGGGCCAAGATTTTGGAAACGGATAGAGCTTCTTGAATTTTTTTGTTTTGTCCACTGACAGTGCTTTGGCAAGCTCTTCTTGCGAAAATGAAATACCAGTAAGCGATGAAACCTTGCTGGCAGAAAGCTCGGAAAGACATTTGCCCTGCGCAATGCAGTAATTTACAACCTTGCCTGTAAGTTCGTGTGACTTTCTGAATGGTACTCCTTTTGCAGCCAAGAGGTCGGCTAAAGAAGTGGCAGAGGCAAACCCTTCCTCAAGCTCCTTTGCAATCTTTTCTTTGTTAAACTCAAGCAATGGGAGCATTTTAGCAAGTATTGAAAATGTTGAAAGTGCGGTATTGATCCCTGAGATAACTGCAAATTTGCTTTCTTGACTGTCTTTGGAATATCCTGTGGGAAGGTTCTTGAGAAGGATGGAACAGTGCGCATGCAACCCGAATATCCGGGCAGCCTTGCCTCGTATAAGCTCAAAGGGATCTGGATTCTTTTTTTGTGGCATCATGGAAGAACCGGTTGAAAACTCATCAGGCAGGAAAATCAGCTTTTTATTTGAAAGAAGAATGATATCTTCTGAAATGCGGCTGCAGCGAATCATTGCTGTAAGAAGAATTGAAAGCAGCTCTGCTTCAAGCTCGCCACGGGATGAAACCGCATCGATTGGGTTTTTG
>JAWAKW010000011.1:0-17684 GCA_038887295.1 Candidatus Anstonellaceae archaeon
AAAGTAAGCGGTGCAGATGCTATGGATTTTGCCTTTGCTGCAATCTTTGCATGCTCTTGCGGGCTGCCTACTTTGCAAGTAAGGCCTTCTTTTTCGGATTCAAAATACTGGCGCAGGCTCATGGCGCCCCCAACCAGCGCAACCATACCGATTATGATTGTCACCGGCCGAACATACCCCACAAAAAGGAAGGCGTTAAGCCAAGCAGTCATGAAAAGAAAGTAAAGTACGCCGGATGCAAAAACAAATGAGCCTACAACAAGGAAAACCCTCCTTTTGTCATTCATTGTCATGGTAAGCGAAATCAGATACACTAGGACCCACATTGCGCATGGATTGAACCCATCAATCAATCCAAGGACAGCTGCAAGCACCGGCAGGGAGGCAGTCCTGCCGTCTACTTCTCCTATAAAAGGAATATTGTAAATATATTGAGATTGCTTCAGCTGGCCGGAGAGGTCTGCAAGCGGGTCAGGGCAGCCGCTTTTAATGCATTCTTCTACTGCCTTTGTGATTTCTTCGCCTGTTTTCTTGGAATAGCCGCTGAAAGTTTTGTTGCCAACAAGGGTGACGGGCACGGATGCAGGAGAGTTGAATGCGACGCGCACCTTTTCAAAAAGCTCATTTTTGGAGGGCATGGAGACTTCGTGATAGGCAATTGAAAGGTTGAATTTCTCTTGAAGGACTGAGTGCAATGTGTTCATCTGCTCATGGCAGTGAGGGCAGGAGGAGAGGTAAAAAAAATGGTAAAATGTTCCGTTTTGGGTTTGCGAGGGGAGGGTTGCAGCATGAGGCTGCAAAATGAAAGCAGCAAGCCCAAGCACCAATGCTACTGCTGCGATTGCTTTGTTTAGGTCGTCTTTGAGAAACTCGGCTGCTGACTTGAGAAACTCAAAAAGCAAAGCTTTCACCTATTTTTTCTTTTTGTGCTCTATTTCCAGAATATCTCCCAAAGTTAGGCTTGCCTTTGGGGCAGATACTGTTGCTGAAGAGGCTTCAGTAGTGCTTGTCAGAAGTTTTATCCCAAGCTCCTTTTCAAGCTTCCTGCAAAGCTTCTCGTCAGGCAGGGTTTTTTCGTTCTCAATCCTTTCAAGAAAAGATGCTTTTTCATTGAGCCTTTCTGCTAGCACTTCAATCGGTAGGCCTAGGTGCCTGCGCGCCTCTGCAATAAGCTTTCCATATCCTTCCACTACTTCAAGCTCTTCTTTGAGCATGAGCTGCTTTGCCTGCAAAGAAGGCTTTGGTGCAGGGCCTTGTAGTATCTTTCCAGAAGTACTGCACTCCTTGCATACTTTCAGCTTGGCGCCTTCCAGCAAAATCAGGTATTCTGCCTGGCCTTCCCCGCAAATTTCGCATTCCATTTGGACCACTTTAAGAATGCCAACATATGTTTTTATTGTTTTGCTGAGGCAAAAAGGCATGCAAAAGCCGCAATGGGAAAAACTTCTGTTTGCTCTGCTTTTAACCGTTGCAGGCATTTTTGCATTTTGGCTGGTCCTCTCTTCTTCCATTTCTGCATTCGCAAAGTTTGTGCTTTCAATAACAGTTTTTTCACTGTGCGGCATTGCACTTTCCAAAGCATTCGGACTGGAAGGTTGGGGAGGGCTGATTTTGCTGAGAAGCAAGTGGGGGCTGAAAGAAATTGAGCTGCTTGCAAAGAGGCACCCCAAGCTTTGGCAGCATATAGTGGAAATAGGGATGGTGGTCAGCTACGGATCATTTGCACATTTTTTGCTTGGGAAAAAGGAAACCAGCCTGAAGCACTTTCTTATTGTATACGGCGTGGGCACTGTTTTTCTGGTGGTGTTTGCAACTGTGATTGCCCCGCTTGCGGTAACCAGCCTGATTTCCATGCTTTCTGGTGCAGAGGAATTCACTGCTGCAAAGGCAAGGATGAATGAAACTGTTGCGCAGTTTGAGTACAGCCGCCAGATATTTTTCATACTGCTGGTATTCGGTGGCATGGCGCTTACAACTACTGTAAGCATAGTAGTTTACGGGATTGGGGTTGCTTGGGCAATATTGTCTGCAATCCTTGGAAACCACGAGGTGCTTGCAAGCACTGCTCCAGGAGGTTCGCCAATCATCCCTGGTGTGAATTTGCCTCTGATTGAGGGGCTTGCTGCGCTTTTGGTAGTGCTGATTGCACACGAAGGCTTCCACGGCATATTGGCGCGGAAGCACAACATACCTGTGAATTCTGCCGGCGTTGCGCTTTTTGGATTTGTGCCGATTGGGGCATTTGTGGATGTGGATGAGAAGAAACTGTTTGCGCAAAACAAGGAGCACCAAAATTCTGTCCTGGTTGCAGGCATCTCTGCAAACTTTCTTGTCTCGCTTGTTTTTTTGATGCTGTTCTTTTTTGCGGTGAATCTGACTGAGCCCCTTCGGGTCAGCGGCATATATGTGGAAAAAAGCGATGGAGTAATCCCGGAGGGCGCTCTGATAAAGGAAATAAACGGAAAGCCAGTTTACACCTTGCTTGGGCTGAAGCTGAAACCTGAAACTGTCTACACCATCAAGACAGATGTGGGCACTTTCAAGAAAAAAACTGATGAAAAAGGGAATTTGGGGATAAACTATGTGCGTGCGGACAAAAGCGGCAAAGAAGGGGCAATAAGGTATGCAAAAGGATTCGGCTGGATCTCTGCCTTGCTTAGGTCTTTCATTTTGGCATTTGCACTAAACTTCATAGTGGCTGCAATGAATTTGGTCCCATTGCCTTTGTTTGACGGCTACCACATCATGAGGACTGCAATAAAAAGCAAGTTCTGGCAAGCTGTGATAGTTTATTTAGTGGTTGGAGCATTCCTGCTTAATTTGTTCCCGTGGGTACTTCGGTAAGAAGTGAAAGCCATATAAATAAATGGCGCAAAAAGCCTTTTGATGGAAGAAAAAGAGGAAGAAAATTCTGCCAAATCAGCCTCAATTGCCTCAAGAGGAATTCCTGCAAAAGACTCGTTTTATTTGCCTGCGCACAATTCTCCAGAGCTTCGCTCATTTCAGGACAGCAGCGAAAACCCCACAAGAAATATTTGGTCGCTTGAGGAAGTGATAAACTTTGTTTTCCCAAAAAAATACCAGAGGAAATACAACGAGATTGCTTGCGCTTTCCTGAAGCTTCTTTTGGAAAGGCTTACAATCAGCGGCGAGGAGACAGGTAAATTTGTTGCAGGGCAGGGGATTTCCAAAGCTACATTTTACAACAGAGTGCTTCCACGACTCAAAAGGGTGGGAATGATAAAGGTGGAACGGCAAACGATTGTGGCGGTGGAAAGCAAACGGAAATACCGGCCGATGATAATTTCGCTTTCAAAAACCTTTGGCAACTATCTCACAAAAATTGGCGATTCCTGGCTTGCAATAGTGGATGATGCGCGAAGCAAAAAGAGGATGGAGGAAAAAAGCCAAAGCTAGCCGTCTTCTTGAATCTCATAGAAAATGGTTTCTCCTGGGTAGACTTGAATCCCTTTTCCTTCCACAAACTCAAATGGGCACAGTTTTTCTGAATGCCTCTTGCCGCGCATCTTGAGCACCTCGATTGCGCGGTAGCGGGAGGATTGGTGTCTCGGATGGTGAAGTACAATTACTCCGTCTGCAAGGTATTCCATGCCAGACATGCCTTGGCTCAGAAGAGAGGGGCTTCCCTCTGCAGAAAGCATAGTGGTGCATTTCCATTTGTGCAAAAGCTCAAAAAGCAGAAGCTGCGCCTCGCGCGCCTGATAAGGGGATTCAAAAAGCATAGTATATGAAGTGAGGGAATCGATTGCAAGCCTTTTTGCCCCAATTGAAGAGATGGTGTCCCAAATCAGCCCGCCTCCTTCCTCCACCAGCTTCCTTACCTCGTGGGGTCGATAGCTTATTGAGGCAAACAGATTCTGCTGCTCAAGCGAAGTAAAATCAAACCCAAAATTTTGCATGTGCCTGAAAATTGTAGAGCTTGGCTCCTCAAAGGACAAAAGTACTCCTGGGTCGCCATACTGCACTGCGCCGTTATAGAGGAATTGACACAGGAAAGTGGTTTTGCCGCAGCCGGGGCCGCCTAGCACAATGGTAGTGGAAGCCTCGTCAAGCGGACCGCCCATCAGCTCATCCAATCCAGGAATCCCAGATGGTACCATGCCTTCGGGCACTTCCTGTGGCGGAGCTTCTTTTGGCTGGAACTGTTCAGGCACTACGGACTTGCCCCTTTTTATAGGCTGAACCGTCGGCTTTAGTCTGGATGAGGGAGCCATAAAAGCATTCTGCTGAGAACTTTTATAAATCTGCAGCGCGCCTAAATGTCGCCGAAAAACGTGATAAGATGCCATCCGACCTTTTGCTTCCAACTGGGATAAAAAACCTGGATGAAATTTTAGGCGGGGGGCTGCCAATGCAAAGCAACATTATGCTTTACGGCGACCCTCTTTGCGGCAAAAAGCCCCTTTTGATGCAGTTCGTATACGAAGGGCTCAAAATGAACATTCCAGGTATTTTTGTCCTGGTGGATTACGGATTTGAGGAATGGAAGTCCATGATGGAAAGCTCGGGCTGGGTGCTGGGCCAGTATGAGCAAAATGGGCTGCTACAGGTGATAGACTGCTATTCAAAGCAATTTGATTCCTCGCTTGAGGATGAGGGCATAGTTTCCTACCTTGTCGGAAATGACCTATCCAATATCTCAATGAGCCTTTCTGCGCTGCAGGACCAAATAGCGCAAATTGCTGAAAATCACCGCTTGGGCTTCCACTCTGTCTCTTCCCTTCTTGAAACCAACTCTCCAGAGTCGGTCTTCCGCTTCATGCAATTTATCACAGGCAAGGTGAGGCGAAGCGGTTGCACCGCAATGTATGTAGTGGAAAAAGGGATGCACGATGAAAAGCATGTTAGGATGCTGGAGCACCTGATGGACGGCGTGATAGAATTTAGCGAAGATAAACTGAAAGTGCGCGGCCTGATGGGGGCTTCTAGCTCTTATCACCACTATGAGATAGGACCAAATGGCCTAATAATTAAGGTATGAAATGTTTGGTGGAGAGCTTTTTGGCATTGCCGGCCTTGCTTTGATACTTTTTGGCTGGATAATGCAAAAGGGGCAAGTGCAAAAAGTCCCACCTAAGTTTGCCGCGCTTTATGCTGTTGGCAGCCTGCTTTTAGTGATATACAGCCTTCAGATAGGAAGCGTAATTTTTGCGATTCTGAATTTTGCAGCGTGTGTGCTTGCATGCTTGAATATTCTTGAAGGCATCAAAAAAGCAAATTAATATAAACACCTATAACCACTAATAAACACATATGAGGAATGCATTTTTGCCCGGCAACAAGGCGCGGGAGGGTGAGCCCCAAGAAAAGACCCAGTTCATAAAATATTTCCTAGAAGAAATCTCGAAAGAAAACGGATTGGGCGGCCCAGAATTGAAAATAAAAAAGAGCCCTTATATGACTGCGGCTGTCTCCTTGCGCCCTACTAAATACAAAATTACTTTCACCACTTCGCTTCTTGAAAATCTTTCTTTGCAAGAACTTCAGGCAATTACTGCTCACGAGGTTTTACACAGAAAGAAGCACCCTATTTCACTTTTTAGGCTTTCATTGGCACCCATAACATTCATCAACCAATATTCTGCGATATTCTCCATCTGTGAGTGGGCGATATCTGACAGTATGTGGAAGGGGGGAGTGGTTTTTGCGGCAACTAGCGCAATCCTTTACTTGCACCGCTTCACGATGCACAAAAAGGAGCATGAAGCAGATGCCTTTGCAGCAAAGGCTGTCTCAAAGGAAGACATTGCAAGCGCGCTTCTCAAAATCTACGAAAACAACAAGCAAAAGACAGCGGAAAGGATTCTGGCTTTGCCCAAAGCTTTCTGTTGGCTTGCCAATATTGCCTCTGAAGCTCTTCTTCAGCTGCAGCAAAAAATGCCAACCTCAAAGGCTTTGGGGCTTTTGCAGAAAGCCTCGGAGGATCTCTCCAAAATCTTTGGCAGAATATACCGGGCTGAAATGGAGGCAGTGAAGGCCGTACTTGACTTTTTGGCAAAGCTTTACAGTATAAGTCCGTATTCCACCCATCCTTCCATTGTAAAGAGGCTGAAGGAGATTTCAAAAATAAAGGAAAGCTGAGAGGAGAGTCAATACATATTTAAGCCTTTCTTTCCTTATAGGTGCAGCTTTATTCTTCTACCTCTTTAAGCTAAGAGAGTGGAGAATAGGCTTTTGTGAATTCAGAGGCGATAATTATGGCGGCCAAGCAATCTGATGCCGAAAAGAAGGTTTTGCAGACTGGAACCACTACGGTTGGGTTGGTTTGTGCTGACGGGGTGATAATGGCATCAGACAGGCGCGCAACCATGGGCTACTTCATTGCAAGCAAGGACATATACAAAATTTACCAAATTGACGATTACCTCTCAATGACAATTGCTGGCGGAGTGGGCGACGCCCAGGCACTGATTCGGCTGATGCAGGCAGAAGCAAGCTTGTACAGGCTAAGAAACGGGAAAAACATGAGTGCAAAGGCAGCGGCAAACCTGCTTGCAAATATATTGCACAATTACAAATTTTACCCGTTTTATGTTCAGCTGCTTGTAGGCGGTTTTGTGGAAAAAAGCGAACTTTACTCGCTGGATGCACTTGGCGGTCTGACTGAGGAAAAATATGTTTCAACAGGCTCAGGCTCGCCAATTGCATACGGGGTGTTGGAAGAATCCTACAAAGAAGGCGGGTTGGTCAAAGACAACCTGCGGGTTGCCGCAAGGGCGATTGCAGCGGCAATGAAAAGGGATGCTGCAAGCGGGGAAAATGTGGATTTGGTTTCTATTACAAAATCAGGCTTCAAAAGGTATGAAAAAAGCGAAATAGAGAAACTTTTGCAGTAGATGTTTAACTTTTTGCAAGAGGCGACTTAATTGGACCTCAAAGAGATAGAGAAGAAGCTAAATGAGCTTGTTCCAAGCGAATGCCGTCTCACCAAGGTTGAGGCAGAAGGGTTAGATATAGTAATATACCTCAAAGACATAGGCGCATTTTATGCCAACGACCAGCTGATTAAAAAAATAGCAGGCACTATCAGGAAAAGGATAGTGGTTCGCTCAGACCCTTCCGCCCTGCTTCCTCCGGAAGAGGCGCTCAAGGTAATAAAGCAGATAATTCCTGCAGAAGCAGGGTTAAGCGATGAAGGGATAAAGTTCAATCCTGAATTTTGCGAGGTGAACATAGAAGCGCTAAAACCTGGGCTGGTAATTGGGAAAGGGGGGGCCACCTTAAAAGAAATCATCCTGAAAACCCACTGGGCACCAGTAGTTCTGAGGACTCCAACTATGCCTTCTTCTACAATTAAAGGGATCAGAAGCAGCATGCTGAAAGAAGCTTCTTCAAGGAAAAAATTCCTAAATGCACTAGGCAAAAAAATCTGCACTGCCTTTGACTCAAAAAGTGACTGGGTAAAAGTCACTGCGCTTGGCGGATTTAATGAAGTTGGAAGAAGCTGCGCACTGGTGCAAACCCCGCACTCAAATGTGCTGATAGATTGCGGGATAAACCCTGAAACATTTGAGCCAAGCAAAGCTTACCCATACTTGAATGCAATGAATTTAGAGCTGGACCAGCTGGATGCAGTGGTGCTAACCCATGCGCACATGGACCACTGCGGATTTGTTCCTTACCTTTATGCATACGGCTATGAAGGCCCAGTGTATTGCACCCCACCAACTAGGGATTTGGCAATCCTTCTTCAGATGGACTTTATTTCAATTGCAAACAAGAATTCGCAATATTCGCCACCATATGGGATAAAGGACATACAAAAGGAGCTTTCGCACATGGTCACTGTGGATTACGGTGAGGTCATAGATATCACCCCTGAAATAAAGCTTACGTTTTACAATGCCGGGCACATCTTAGGAAGCGCAATGGTGCATCTACACATAGGCGAAGGATTGCACAATTTGGTTTTTTCAGGTGATATAAAATATGGCTTTACCAGGCTTTTTGACCAAGCCAATACTGCTTTCCCGCGCGTAGAAACTTTGTTTTTGGACAGCACTTATGGAGGCAGAAATGACATACAGCCCAATAGGCATGAGGCTGACAAGCGCCTGGTGGAGCTTGCGGTGCAAGTCTGTCAGAGAGGAGGAAAGGTGCTTATTCCAAGCTTTGCAGTTGGCCGCTCGCAAGAGATAATGCTGGTATTTGAGGAGTACGCATCCAAAAACAAAGATTTCAATTGGCCTGTCTACCTTGACGGCATGATTCTTGAGGCTTCAGCAATACACACCGCCTACCCCGAGTACTTGCGCCACAGTGTGCAGCGAAGAATACTTTCCAATGATTCGCCTTTTGAATCTAAAATATTTGAGCCTGTCAAAAAGGAAAGACAAGAGATTGCAGAAGGAGAGCCTGCCATAATAATTGCACCGTCGGGAATGCTTTCTGGTGGGCCGTCAGTTGAATACCTCAAACTGCTTGCAGACGACCCCAAAAATGCGCTCTTTTTTGTAGGATACCAGTCTGCACTTTCGCTTGGAAGAAAGATACAGCGGGGGCAAAAGGAGATTGCAATGATTGGGGATGACGGCAGGACTTTCCCGCTCAAAATAAACATGCAGGTTGAAACTGTGGAAGGCTATTCTGGTCACTCTGACAGGAACCAGTTGATTTCTCTCCTGAAAAGCATGCGCCCCAAGCCTGAAAGAGTTTTCACTCTGCATGGCGATGAGAAGAAGTGCGAGGACCTTAGCCGCTCGATTTCGCATATAATGCATATCGAATCGCGCGCACCCATGAATCTTGATGCAATCAGGCTGAAATGAATCACGGCTGTGCTGGCTGTTCTGGAGGAGGAGTGGGGATTGCGGGGGGTATTTGCGGCTTTTTTCTTCTTTTATCAAGGTTTTCTTTGGTCTTTCGAATATATTCAATGATGAACCGTGCGCTTTGCGCAAGATAAGCGCGTGCAAAGAAGAAAGCCGCTAGAGTAGAAGCAAAAAGCACAGCAGCCACTACCACCATGTCATCTGTTTCCTGCTGCTTTGGCTTTACCTGCTGGGAGGACATATTCAGGTTTGCAGGAGTTGCCATCTGCGGCCTTACAAATGACAGGTTGAGGGCCGCTTCAGCAGTTTCGTATTTGTTTGACGCAGTTATCTTGATTCTTGTATCTGCAGTGATGCAAACTTCTGAAACAAAAAAGCTGCTTGAGGTATTGTTCACCTTTAGCGCAGTTTGCTTTTGGCCCTGCACTGCGAGCATCCGCACCCGCAAAGAGAGGTTGCGAGGGTCAGAAACATTTGCGAACAAGTCAAAGCAGTTCAGCTGCTTTTTGGGCGCAGAATCTGCAGAAATAATACGTAGCAGTGGATAAAGTTTAAGCTCGACAGTTGTGTTGTTACCTTCTGTAAGGTTCAAAGAAAAGCGGTAATCATAATCATACTCTCTTATTGTTATGTTGAGCGTGCCGTTTTTGTCGTACAGGAACCCTGCAAATCCATCAGAGTCCGTATAGAGAGAATAGTTTTTTCCTTCAAAAGAAAACGAAACCCTCTTTTCTGCAAGCGCGGTGCCATTTAGGCCAAGGAAAACTACTGCCACACTGTGCTTGCCACTGCCTGCGACACTTCCCATCACCTCGCCTTCAAGAGGAGGAAGCTTTACCACTATTGTGGTTCGGTTGTCTATCTTTGCTGCAGAGGAAGAATTGAAAGGAGTGCTGGCATTCATGTAGGAGGCATAGCCTGAGAAGCTGAAGTTTTGCGGGAACAAAAACCTTGCTCGTCCATCCGATGTAGTCTGCTTTTTTATTGGGATTTTGCCTGCAATCACCACATCTGCCCCGCGCACCGGCTCATCTTTGGCTGAAAGCACTCTCACGAAATATTCCTCAAGCCTGAAAGGCACCACGAAAAGTATTGGCCTGCTTTCTGATTCATTGATTGTGAACTTCTTTGTCTCTCCTTGCCAATAAATTGTTGAAACCTTGACTTGGATGTT
The DNA here is from genome assembly GCA_038887295.1 of Candidatus Anstonellaceae archaeon. GTDB lineage: Archaea > Micrarchaeota > Micrarchaeia > Anstonellales > Anstonellaceae > UBA10161. Next base: position 9,967 of record JAWAKW010000011.1, read on the forward strand.
TCTGGAAGCATGCGGCTCAGGGACGCGGTTTGAAAGCATCGCGGAAAATATCCCGTTTGGGTTGGTCTCACCGCTGATGAAACCGTCGGTTTCGGAAATCTGGCTTGCCTTCTGGTAAGTGACTGAGACTTGCGCCTTGTCCACCGGCTTGCCTGCCAAATCCACTACGGAAATATTAAGGCTCGCAGTCCAAAGCGAAAACGCAAGCCCAGATAAAACCAACAAAAGCAAAACCGAAGTCAGGCCCCTCATTTTACCTACTCCGAAGGCAACTCTTCAAAAATTGGAGGGTAAGCTTTTGCAAGTCTCAGCCTTGCACCGCAATCCGGGCAATTTATGATATCTCCTTGCTGCAGATTGCTTGCTGGAATATGGAAGGTACATACAGGGCATTCTGAAACAGTCATAGCAAAAAGACAGCTTGAAAGCTTAAAATGCCTCCGCTATTTTAGGCTTTGCAAAAATTCTGAAATCTTCTTTGTGCTGGTATCTTCTGAACTCACAATATTTTTCAGATCAGTAAACTTTTGTGTAATCCAACTGTTATCTTTTTTTGCTGCAAGCTCATTCAACTGCAGCACTGCAGAAAGGAAAGGCTGCAGAAAATCGCTTTTATAGCTTGGATTAGAAAGCAATGCCCCAAATGAATCAATTGCAAGGAGAGCTGACCTTCCTTTGCACTTTGACAAAATCTCCAAGATGCCTTTTTCGTAATCCGCAACAACGCGAGAGTTTATGTTCTTATTGTAAAATATTCTGTGGAAGTGGAGAAAGAGATAATCCGGTGAGATCACTTCCTTGGTTGCAAAAAACTTGTTGGCTGCATCTTTCTTGGTTAGGGAGCTGAAAAGCCCTACGATGCTGTCTAGTTTGCCTATAAAATCTGCATAGTCCTCTTTGCGTAGATTCTTTACAAGGATTTCTGCGATATCCTCACTGCTATATGGCCAGTGTTTCCCAAGCCTTGCAAAAATTCTGTCTAAATCCCTCTTTATTGTCTGTTTTGGGAGGGATTCAATTCTTGGAATAGATTCAAATTTCTGCATGGAAAAGAAAAAGACAAATGGATTAATAAATGTTAGAGTGGGCAGTCAAGGCAAAAACCCAAAAATGATCCCTAGAACAAAAGAAGTAAAGTTTGCCGCCAAAGAGGCAAGCAATGCCTTTCCCCAAGAAATCTTCTCAAGCAAAATCTTGAATATGGCACCTTCTGCAACTACCACGAATATTTCGTAGGATAGCACAAAAAAGGGATAGACGAAAAACTCAATGTGGATTAGAGGGATTGAGATGAGGTTTGGAGCTATTAGCAGAAAGAATATGCCATGCGTTAATGTGCTTGCAAACACGGAGCATGCAACTACAAGTGATTTCTTTTGCTCCTTAAGGATAAAGAGGAGCACCGCGGTTTCAACTACAAGTGTGGCAAAAAGCGAAAGAAGGATAATCATACCTTACCTCTCTTTATTTTCCATATTGCTACTGCACTTGTAATTAGCAGCAAAACGATTGCAACAGCTGAGAGGTTGTCAGAAGAGCCCGGAAAAACCTCATCTACTTTCTCAAGTAAAAAGGTGTGGCTTGTTTGATTGTAAATTACCCGATAGCTTATCCAAACTGTCCTGCGTGGGTCGCTGTTGGGAAGATAAACATAATTCTCAAGAGAAGCGTTAAGTTCAGGCTTTCCAGGGACATTCATCACAAGATAGTAGGAGTCAAACTTGTAGCCTCGGTCAAGCGAAATCCATTCGCTTCCGTAAATAGGCTCGCGGGTAAAAGGCCCGGAATCCGCTGGTTTGTGAACAAGATAAAATGAAGCTTGTGGATATTCATTAAGATTTACAAACCGCACAAAAGTGGCAACGCGATGAGCATCTGGGATGATAACGTCTGCTGCAAGGATGCCAAAAAAGAAGAGAAGAATCAGAACATGCAACAGTTTCAATCAAACACCTCCATTTGTATTGAAAACGAAGAATATAAACGTATGTGGCTGTTTGGTTACTTTATAGCGCAAGCAAAATGAGAAAGATTCATAAATATAGCCAAAGCAGATGAGTTAATGAAAAAGCCAAAATGGATGGATACAACTGTGTTTGGAGCAGGGGCAACCAGTTTCCTTTCTGACATGAGCCATGAAGCAGTCAGCGCCATGCTGCCTGCCTTGCTTGCGCTTCTTGGCGCTCCTGCCTATGCCCTTGGAATAATAGAAGGAGTAAGCGATGGGGCCTCCAGCTTTGCAAAGCTTTTATCCGGATATTTTGCAGACAAAATAGGTAAAAGGAAGGAGATTGCAACTGCTGGATATGTTGCAACTGGGTTTTTTCCTGCAATCCTTGCATTGGCAAACTCTTGGCCAGTGGTTCTTTTAGGGAGAGTGTTTGGGTGGCTGGGGAGGGGAATACGTGGCCCACCAAGGGATGCAATCCTAGTAAGCTCAATCCAAAAAAAGGACTTGGGAAAGGTGTTTGGATTCCATCGAGCAGCAGACACCTGGGGCGCAGTCGCAGGCCCTGTGCTGGCGTTCTTCCTGCTTGGCTGGTTTGCGCTAAAGGAGGTGATTTGGCTTGCAGTGCTTCCCGGGATTGCGGCTGCTGCAATATTTTGGGCTTTTGTAAATGATAAAAAACGAAGGGTGCTGAAAACCGGCTTTGCTTTTGCTGGTTTTAGCATGCCCAGGCAATTCAAGAAATTCACAGCTGCAGTGTTTGCTTTTGGCATGGCGGACTTTTCCCACACCATGCTTATCGCATTTGCAATCGCAAGCCTCTCCCCTACTTTTGGGCTGGAGGCTGCCTCTGCTGCAGGCATTGGGCTTTACACCATCAGAAATGCGGTGTATGCGCTTGCATGTTTCCCGGTTGGAATGTTGGGGGACAAATTTGGCAGGAAGAAAGTCCTTGCAGCAGGATATGCAGCAGCAATCCTGATGTTTTTGGGATTTGCATTTGCACCACCAAACATAGCTGCTTATATTCTGCTTTTTTCCCTTGCAGGCGTTGTGGTTGCTGTGCAGGATACTCTTGAAAGTGCAATTGCAGGGGAGCTGGTTCCAGAAAAGGAAAGAAGCTTTGGCTTTGGCATACTCGCTGCTGCAAATGGAGTAGGAGATTTCGTCTCCAGTTTTGTAGTTGGGATAATTTGGGCGGTTGCAGGATTTTCTGCTGGGTTTGCATTTTCTGCTGCAGTTGGGATGCTTGGCTTGGCTTTGCTTTTGAAGGAATAATGCCGATCTTCAGCTTCAAAGACAAAAAAGGATTATTTGAGCAGTACAAGATTTGCCATCCCGCGCCTTTTTCTTTCGATGATTCCTTTTTGCTCCAACTTATCTAAGAGGCGAGTAACTTTGACCTTTGAGTAGCCAAGTTTATTTTTTATGTCAGACTGAAATACTGAGCCATCATTTTCCTTAAGGATATCTATTATCTTTTTTTCTTCAAGGCTCAAGGAAGAAATATCAATTGAATTTGAGACCTTTTTCTCGCTTGAGCTTAAGGGTTGGACTTTTGAGTTGAAGGCTAGCATATCGGCTGGCTCTTTTTTTGAATATGCCTGATAAAGAAGCCAAGCTGCAACCATCAGGATAAACGTAAGAAAGAGAATGATCAAATTCTGGGTTTCAACAATCTTTTCGTGGGGGCAAAAATCGCCCATATCCGTGCATGTGCTAGATGCAAGCTCGCTTAGAGTTCTATGATAGAAAAAAATGATAGAGGAAAAAAAGATGAAAATGAGTGCAACCAGTAATGCATAACTCTTATGTTGTGCAAGATGCATGAAACACACCTGCTGAAACTAGTTTCATAACTACTTATTTAAAGCGTTTCACTTTTTGGCTTGGTAGAAACCCGCAAGGCGGTGGTCAGGATGGAAAAAGTAAGCCTGAATGTTAAAGGTATGCATTGTAGCTCATGTGAACGGCTGCTTCAGTCTGCAATTGAGGCTATCGAAGGGGTGGAGTCTGTAACCGCAGACGCCAAAGGAGGCAGAGTGGAAGTGAAAGGGAAAAACTTTGACATAAACCAAGTGAAAAGAGAGATTGAAAAGAATGGCTACAAAATAGAATAAGGGATTGTATATGGCTCAAGAAACAAATTCTGAAAATAAAGAAGCAGTGCAAAAAAGCAACATACAATCATTTGAAGAGGAATTTTTGGAATTCTTATCGGCCCTGGTGAGTGGCAAGCCCAAGCTGTTGCTAGAAAGGGAAATACTAAAAACATCGGTATTGGTGGCTACATTTTTGGTTTTGGTAATCACTGGATTTGGAATTGTTGTTGGTGGTGAGCCTGATTTTGTTTTGAGCCAGCGATACCACTTTCTAATTTATACAGTTATTGCTTCTGTTGCTTTGAGCTCAGCTGTTGTATATTACAACCTATATAGGACTGGATTTACTTGCATGGAAGGGATGATGATCGGCATGACCATAGGGATGGTGGGCGGTTTTCTCTTTGGGGGAATAATAGGTGCAACGAATGGAATGTTTGTTGGAAGCGTTATTGGCATGCTTGTTGGCATAGGTTTGGGTGTTTATTGCGGAAAATGCTGTGGGATAATGGGTACGATGGAAGGCATAATGGCAGGTCTTATGGGAGGCACTATGGGAGCAATGATAAGCATAATGATGATTTATGATAATCTGGCTTTCTTCATGCCACTGCTTATAGTGATATGTATTACAATACTTGCAGGTTTGGCATATATGATATATGCTTCGGTCCACAAAAGAGAAAGGAAAGCCTCTTTTTCGTTCATTGATATACTAAAGCTTACGTTTCTCCTTTGGATTATATCATTTTTGGTAATCATGTTTGGGCCAAAAGGTCCACTTACTGTATAGGGGTGTTTAAGTTGAAAGAGGCGGAAACTTTTGAAAACAAAAAGGTTCGCGGAGGATTAGATGCCAAAAAGGTATTTTTTGGGTTTTTGATTGTTTCAATTGCAGGCCTTGGGATCTTATCTACAAGCCTTTTTGGCGATCGGCAAGACTTCCTGAAGCCGCAAGCGGACAGGAACTTTGGCCCAAGCCAGAACGGAAAGTTGGCTGACAGTCTTAAGCCTTCTTTGCCAAGCAAAGAAATCCAAGAGATAAGGATGATGGTAAGAGGAAACACATACTATCCTTACCCGATAATAGTGAAAAAAGGAATCCCAGTAAAGATAATTGGGGAACTAAGTGAAATACCTGGATGCTCAAGAAGCATTGTAATTCCTGAATTTAATATTCGAAAGACACTTCGGCCAGGGGACAACGTTATAGAGTTCTTGCCAACCAGAGAAGGAAGCTTTAGGTTTGCGTGTTCTATGGGTATGTATTTTGGTCAAATAATAGTCACTGATGCAGAAAATCCGACTATAAACCAAGCAATTCAAGATCAATCCGCTGTGCTGCCTGAAAAACAATCTGGCAGTGCATGTGTTGTGGGCAGCTGTGGGTGCAACTGCGGAAGCTAAGTTAGGGGAGCAGTGTGAGAAAGGATGATTTTACAATATTTGGAATGCATTGCGCAAGTTGCGCCAGCCTCATAAACAAGGAGATATCCAGATTGGATGGCGTAAAATCTGTAAATGTTAATTATGCAGCAAAAAGAATGCAGGTAGAGTATGATGAAAAAAGACTGTCTCCCACGGCAATCATAAAGAGGATAGAGGAACTTGGATACAAGGCGTCTTTGGGATTTGACTATGAGCAAGAAAAGAAGCAAAGGGAGGAAGAAATAAAGGAGCTGAAGGTGAAATTCCTTGCCAGTGCAGCTCTTTCATTTCCTACAATAATTCTTGGGATGTTTTTGATGGACTTCCCGTATAGACTTCCGCTGCTTTTTATTTTTGCAACGCCAATTCAGTTTATCATTGGCAGAAGCTTTTATGAAAATGCAATTGCTGCTGCACGCAACCGCACCGCCTCAATGGACACGCTGATAGCCATAGGCACAACTGCGGCCTATCTTTTTTCAGTTGCAGCGCTGTTTGGATTTGTAGAGGACCAGTATTTTGAAGTTTCTGCAACCCTCATAACCCTTGTTCTACTTGGTAGGTATCTTGAAGCAATTGCAAAGGGGAAAACTAGTGAAGCGATACGCAAGCTCATGGACCTTTCTCCAAAAACTGCATGCGTAATAAGGAATGGGAAGGAAATCAGGATTCAAACTTCTGAGGTGTTGGTTGGCGACCGTGTGCTTGTGAAGCCTGGCGAAAGGATTCCTGCAGATGGGGTAGTAATTGAAGGCAGCTCATGGGTTGATGAATCCTTAATCACCGGAGAAGCAATGCCTGTGGAAAAAACAAAAGGAAGCAAAGTGATAGCAGGGACCATAAACAAACACGGGTCATTTGTCTTCAAAGCAACTAATGTCGGAAAGGAAACCGTCCTTTCACAAATTGTCCGCCTTATAGAGGAGGCCCAAGGAAGCAAGGCGCCCATTCAGCGGTTTGCAGATAGGATAAGCGCTTATTTTGTTCCAGCGGTTATATTAGTCGCAATTGCCACTTTTACCTACTGGCATTTTTTTGCTGAAGAGGAATTCTCGTTTGCCCTTATTTTAGCAACTTCAGTAATGGTCATAGCCTGCCCTTGCGCACTTGGGCTGGCAACCCCCACTGCTATAATGGTTGGCACTGGATATGGGGCCCAGATGGGTATTTTGATAAAAAGTGCGGAAGCCCTTGAAAATATACACAAGATAGAGGCAATTATATTTGACAAAACAGGTACAATAACAGAAGGAAAACCCAAAGTAGCAGATATTGTAACCTTCGGGGGAGTTTCACAAAGCCAACTTCTTTCAATTGCTGCATCAGTTGAAAAGCTATCTGAACATCCGCTTGCAGAAGCGATAGTAAATGAAGGAAGGGCAAGGGGAGTTCCAATAATGAGGGTTTCAAAATTTCAATCGATACCCGGAAAGGGCGTAAAAGGAAGGATAGGTTCAGCAACATATGTGATAGGAAATCATGCTCTGTTTGGAAAAATGAGCAGACAGGTATTAATGCTGGCAAAAAAATTTGAAGAAGAAGGCAAAACGGTGATGTTTGTAGGGAGGGGGGAGACTGCTATAGGGCTAATAACTGTTTCTGACAACATAAAAAAGAATGCCAGGCATACGATTGATGAATTACAGAAAATGGGAATTGAAAGCTATTTGATTACAGGTGACAACGAAAGGACCGCAGAAGCAATTGCAAGAAAAGCAGGCATTGCAAAAGTTTTTGCACGTGTGCTTCCTAGCCAGAAGGCAGAGCATGTAAAAAGGCTTGTTGCAGAAGGCAAGACAGTCGCAATGGTTGGCGATGGCATAAATGATGCCCCTGCGTTAGCAGCTGCTCATGTTGGGATTGTCATGGGGTCAGGAGCAGATGTTGCAATGGAGGCTGGAAATGTAGTGCTTATGCATTCCGATCCTTTGGATGTAGTGCGTGCGGTTAAACTAGGCAAAGCAACAATGAAGAAAATAAGGCAGAATATGTTTTGGTCTATGATTTATAATATAATAGGTATTCCGATTGCCGCAGGTGTCTTTTATCCGAGTTTTGGATGGCTACTTTCGCCTATAATTGCAGGCAGTGCAATGGCTCTCTCCAGCGTATCAGTTGTGGCAAATGCCATTACTCTCAGATGGGAAAAAATATGATTCCCTTAACAGAGCCGCCAGCATAAAGGCTTGAACAACATTTTACCTTTCTATATCCACTGAGATAAGCCTTAGTAACTGTGT
>JAWAKW010000012.1:0-17358 GCA_038887295.1 Candidatus Anstonellaceae archaeon
CTGGTGTTCCCCTTTCCAGGAGAGTCCCGGCAGCCGCACTTTTTTAAAAGGAGATTCAAAGTTCCTTGAAGTTCTGCCTCTTTTTGATGTCCCCCCAGCAGTCTTTGCAAATCACGTAACGGTTTGCCTTTTTGACGCGCTTGGCTGATTTTTTGCATGATTCGCAGATTTTCTTTTGGCAATAGCTGCACGGCTCGACCAAATAGCATTGCTTGGAGCATCTTTCACATATCAAGAAATCACCTATTAGCTGCTCGATTTATTCAGAAAGGAATATATAGATTTTACTTTTTGTCAAACGAGATGGCTACTTTTGAATCCTCAATTTCCCATTCTTGTGAAAATTCTGCCTTGTGTGGCTCAAAAGATACTGATTCGGCATTCACTTGCTTTGCAAGCTTTTCTGCGTGTTTGCGAAGGATTGCATCAAGCTCCTTGTCTTGTGTGCTCAAATAAAGTGAGATTTTTTGGCTTTCGACAAGGTTTGCTTGCTTGCGCATCAGCTGGACTCTCCGGCCAACTTCTCTTAGCATTGCTTCTTCAAACAGCTCTTTTTTGATATGGGTGTCAAGGTATATTTTGCCGCCTTCAAAATACCCTATGCTGAAGCCTTCTGCGGATTCCTCAATGACAAGCATTTCTTTTTCGATTTCAAATTTCCCATCCACCAAGAAAGGCTTTTTCGGATTTGCCGCCCATTCGGAAATCTTCTCTGGCGGCACTTTTTCCAAAGCCGCAATCACGCTGGCAGTGTCTTTTTTGAATTTTGCACCGATTTTAGAGCGATTAATATTGATGCGGATTGTGGTTTTGGGTTCTTTTCCAATCTTTACCTGCTTGACGTTCCCTAGTGCTTCAATGATGCCTGAAAGGTGCTCAACTGCAGACAAAACCTCTGTTTGCTCAGACACTATTCTTGCCTCTTGCAGAGGCCAGCGAAGCGGTATTTGCGCTTTCTGCCGTGCAGAGGCTATTGCAGTGCTGATTTGCCGCGCAATCAAAAACCTCTGCTCCAAAAGCTGATCATGATAAGCATTGTTCAGAGTCGGCCACCAAAATAGGCTGATGGATTTCTTCTCTTCGTATTTCCTGAAGAAAGATTGATATATGCTTTCTGAAACGAAAGGTGCAATTGGGGAAAGCAAAATCATAGAATCCAAAAGCACACTATAAAGGACATCTATTGCAGCACAGTCCTGGCCCTCCTGATCTATTCTCTGCTTTGCAAGCTTCATGTAAAACCTGCTTATGTCTTCGATTAAGAATTCTTTGATTCTTTTTGCTGCTATGTGTGGCTGGTAGCTGTCAAATGCCTCTTCACATTCTGCAATTGTGCTGTACAGTCTGGAAAGAACCCACTTATCCTCTAATGCAAGCTTTTGCGCCTCTATTTTCGGCCGGCTGTTTTTCAGGTAAAAGCGCTTCAGAAAAACGCCGAGGTTGTATATGGTTTCAATGGCTCTGTGCGCTTCTTTTATCTCATTCCAATTGAACCTTAAATCATCCCATACTGTATTTGACAAGGACCACAGCCTAAAAGTGTCTGCCCCGTATTTGTCCACTACATCTTCCAGCGGCACAAAATTCCCTAATGACTTGCTCATCTTTTCTCCTTTTTCATCTACAAAAAAGCCGTGCATCAAAAGAGCCTTATACGGGATTTCGCCTGTCAAAACCACTCCTGAGCCCAACAATGAATAAAACCAGCCTCTTGTTTGGTCCTTGCCTTCAACAATAAAATCTGTCTTCCAAAGCTGCTGGTTCTTGCGCTCCTCATCTGAAAGTGATGCCCAGACTGCATTTCCTGAGTCAAACCAAACATCAAGGATATCGGGAACTCGGTGGGCATAAGCGCCGCATTTGTCGCAAGCCAGCTTGATTTTGTCTATATAGGGTCTGTGAAGCTCTTTTACAGGCGGAAGCTGCGATTTTGAATTGACAAGCTTTAAGTGGCCGCACTTGCCACACTTCCAAATTGGGAGAGGAATGCCCCAGTACCTTTGTCTGCTTATGCACCAATCTGGCGCATTAGAGACAAATTCGCGGAAACGAGTTTTTGCAAATGGGGGATGCCACTCGCAGTTTTCAATCTCTGAAAGCATTTTTTCCTTAAGCTTGGTGATTGAAATGAACCACTGATGCGTGGCAATGAAGATGAGTGGGGTTTTGCACCTCCAGCAATGCGGGTAGCGGTGAGAAATTGAAGATTTGTGAAGAAGTGCCCCGCATTCCTTCAGATCTTCAATTACTTTTTCCGACGCCTCGTGCACACTCAGGCCTGCATATTCGCCAGCCTCCTTTGTGAATTTGCCAGTAGAGTCCACTGGAGAAAAAATTTCCAACCCGAACCTTCGGCCAATTATGAAGTCTTCGGGACCATGGCCTGGCGCGCAGTGCACCAGTCCACTTCCATCCTCCAGTGTGACAAATTCATCTGATAGAACCACTTGCCTTTGGCATACTTTGCCGATTTTCTTTTCCAGTGGGTGGACATATTTTTCCTTTTCCAGCTTTTTGCCTGAAAGTTCTCCGATAATGATTGCAGATTCCCCAAGCAAAGAAAGCAAATGCTCCAGTCTTTCCTTTGCCAAAATCCAAACCTCATTGCCGACTTTAACTTTTACATAAGTATAAAGGGGGTGGGCCATGATTGCCATGTTAGAAATCAGGGTCCAAGGAGTAGTAGTCCAAATTATGAAATATTCGTTTGGCAGAGAAGCCGCCTTGAATTTTACATATATTGAAGGGTCTTGTTGCTCCCCGTATTCAAGCTCATAATTTGCAAGGGTGGTTTCGCACCTGCTGCAGTAGGGGACTACATATAGCCCTTCATGCAAAAGGCCTTTCTGGTGCGCTGCATAAAGCGTCTGCCAAGAGGCTTCTATGTAGCTGTCGGTGTAAGTTATATATGGGTTGTCAAAATCCATCCACACTCCGCACCTTATGAACTGCTGGGAGATAATGCCAATGTATTGAGTTGCAAATTCCTTGCACTTTTGTATAAAGGCCTCCACACCCATCTCTTCTATTTGGCGCTTGTTTGAGATGCCCAAGGTCTGCTCCACTTTCACCTCGATCGGCAATCCGTGAGTGTCATAGCCTGGCTGGGCCCGCACCGCAAAGCCCTTGAAGCGCTTGTACCTGCAGATTGCGTCTTTAATTACTTTGTTCCAGGCAGTTCCAGGATGGATTTGGCCGGTGGCATATGGTGGCCCGTCGCAAAAATAAAATTTGGGCCCTTTGCTGCACTGCTGCTTTACCTGCTGGTAAATTTTTTCCTTTTCCCAAAACTGCAATATGGATTGCTCAATTTTTACTATGTCGTGCAAAGCGCATCACCTTTCAAAGTAAGATGCAATTGCTGGTATGCAGATTGAAATTGGGAGGGGCAAAAGATAAAATGCTCCCTTAGCAGATAGTCGAAATGAAAGAAAAACTGCAAGAAAGCACAAAAAAGCCACTGCAACAAAAATCAATTCTGGCGATTTTGTGCCTGCTTTCTTAAACTGCTCAAAAAAGAAAGATCCAACAACTGATAGGCCGAAAATGAAGATGGCATGGGGGAAGATGCTTTGGAAGGAAACCGCTGCCAGAAAAACCGCAGCCCCAAGATAAACTGCCGCAGAAACCTTGTCCATGCTTTTTTCTAAAAGCCTAATCTATATAAGTATTTGTAGTTGGAAGTAAATGCATGGCAAAAGAAGATTATACTCCTTGGACAGAAAAATACCGCCCATCCAGCCTAAAGGAGATAGTAGGCCAAAAGGAGATAGTTTCCATCTTGAAAGCCTATGTGAAGGAGAAGAACATGCCAAACCTTCTTTTTGCAGGGCCCCCAGGAGTTGGGAAAACTACTGCTGCTCTTGCACTTGCAAAAGACCTCTACGGCGAAAGCTATCGGGAGAACATCCTTGAGCTTAATGCTTCTGATGAGCGTGGCATAGACGTTGTACGGGGGAAGATAAAGGACTTTGCCCGCACGGTCTCGCTTGGCCAGGTGCCGTTCAAGATAATTTTTCTTGATGAGGCAGACTCGCTTACTGCAGAGGCCCAAAATGCCTTAAGAAGGACGATGGAGCTTTATGTTGGAATTACGCGGTTTATACTTTCTGCAAACTATTCTTCCAAGATAATAGAGCCTATCCAGTCCAGATGCTCGGTTTTCAGGTTCAGGCCGCTGGCGCCGCAGGAATGCAAGGAAATGATTGAAAGAGTAGCAAAGGAGGAGGAATTGAAGCTTGAGCCTGGCGCAATCGACGCTTTGCTTTATGTGTCAGAAGGAGACATGCGAAAGGCCATAAATGCGCTTCAGGCTGCTTCCCTTCACTCAAAGACAATTACCTCGGAATCAGTATATAAGTCCTCAAGCAAAGCAGAGCCGCAGGAGATAAAGGAGATGATGGAGCTTGCGCTGAACAGAAAGTTCAGCGAAGCAAAGGAGAAGCTTCGCCATGTGATGATAAATTATGGCATGTCTGGCGAAGATGTTTTGCTTCAGATGTACAGGACTGTGGATTCGCTTCAGCTTTCAGAGAGACAGAAGGTGGCGATAATAGACAAAATTGGCGAGTACAACTTCAGGATGGTGGAGGGCGCAAATGAGATGCTTCAGATTGAGGCTTTGCTTGCCCAACTGCTTCTGATAAAGTAGGCAATGTTACAAAAATATAAATACCCTTCGCCACAATAGCAATCCGGTGCTGCAAAATGGCAGAAAGATTTGCTGCAAACTTCATTCTGCTTCTGCCTAGCGTGCTTTATCTGATTATTATTTGCGCCTTTTAATCGGGCTTGTGTGGCCTGGCAAACTGCACGAGCCCCCTGATTTTTTCACAAAGAGACTATTTGTCTCTTCAAAAAAAGGTGATTATAATGAGAATGGTAACTAAAAGGCCTTTTGGAAGGCCAAAGAAAATGACCAAGGAACAAGTTGAATTTGCGCTTCAGCTTTATTTTGTGGAAGGGCTGCCAGTCAGGCAGGTTGCAGATGTCTTGCGAGTTTCGCACATGACTGTGTGGAGAGTGGTTGCAAATTCGCCACCGCCCCAGTACGGGTGGAAAACATGAGCAAGAGGCATTTTCGGGTAAGAATCTGGCTTGCCTGTGTTGCCTCCTAGTCTATTCTGAAGCGAAGTAGTGCAGCAAGGCCGCCAAAGCCTGCAAGCTCCCTTCCGCCATCTGACTCTGAAGAAAAAACCACCACCTTTGCACCTTTTTGCTGCGCAGCATCCACTATTTGCGAAACCTCTTTGCTGTTCCTGAGAAGCTCGTCAGAGACCATCAAAACTTCAACTGCCGACTTGCCCACAGCATCCTTGACGTGCGCAAGGCCGTATGTTGCAAGGCCAAACTCCCGGCTAATCTCCAGGCTGAACTTGCCCATGAGCAAAAGCTCTTCTGCTGCTCGCTCATTTTCAGCGATTTTGGAAATTGTGCCGTTGCGCAGAAGCTCATTTATGCCGCTTCTTTCAGCATAGGAGCAGTGCGCCAAAACCAGCTTGCTTGAAAGTTGAGGGTATTTTTGCTTGACAAATTTTGCAAAGTTTTCTGGCCCAAACCCAGGACCTGCCACCACAATTTTCGAAACCTGCAGGCTCAGCAGCTTGGAGACGATTTTTTCAAAAAAATCCAGCTTTTTTTGCTCAAAATCCGCACTCCTTTTGCTTGCGGAATTTTCCAGCTCAAGCTCGTATTCCACACCGTAGCCCCGCAAAGTAGCACAGATTGCTTTGTTTTCATCTATTGCCAAAATTCCGATGCGAGGACGCTTGCTTTCTGAAATTGCCTGTTTGATACGCAGCAGATGGTGAGATTCCCACTTGTCTTTTATGATTGTGACATGGAACCCCACTTCAATATCAATCGTGTGGTAAGAGCCTATTTGGACAAATTCCTGCGGGCTTCCTTCAAGTATTTTGCCTGTTACCCGCAGCCTGGCTGCAAAGCGCGAAAACTCGATTTTTTCTGCAGCAAGCTTGATTGTTACCTGCTTTTTTTCACCTGAATCGTCCTCTGTTGCCTTGAAGCGGCGGAAAGTTTTTGCCACTACCCTGTCGCCCGGCTGCAGTATTCGCTCTATGTGCCACAAATCCTCTGAATTTTCAGGAATAAGCACGATTGAACCTTCTTTTGCATCCTGCTTTCCAATCCTCATGCTAAAAATTTGAGCATACAATTTATGAGGGTTGCTTTATATCTTGGGCGCCGCCAATTATTGAGCCTGCGGAGCCGACCACGTCAGTTGAGTTTGAATCCAGCGTGGCTGCCTCAAGAAGGTATTCTGGAAGCGGCTCTGAGCCAAAAATTTCTCGCATCCTTGCCTTGTGAATCTCGTTTATGCGTACAAAATCCTTCTCTTTTGCAAGCTCTGCCACCGCAGGGTCAACAACAGCAAGCTCGTCCACATAACCGTAAAGGGCGGACAGATAGATTGCCTTTTGCTTGATTATGGCAATCACTTTTCTTCGGAAAATTTTTTCCTCCTCCACTATTGCCAGCTGCTTTTTTTCGCACTCGTCTGCGAGCTTTTCCTTGCGCTTGAGGGAATCTCGGTCCAGCTTGCTGACTGCCCATCCAAAAAACAGCATTCCGCCAACATTCCAGAAAAACTCTGCAAGTGGGTTGATGAACTGCTTTACTTGTGCATCCAAATGCAAGACCTTCCAGAAGTGTGAAATGGAATTGATTAGCCCGTTAAGCTGGCCTGTAAAAAACAAGCCTGCCCCTACCACTGCTCCGGCAAGAGCACCTACAAGCGAGCCTGTTTTGGAAGCTTCGTTTTGCTGCTTTTTGAGAAATTTTGAAGCAAGGTCGGAGATTTTTTTGCTTTTGTAAAAGGCAAGAGCAAGCCCACCAATTGCAACCACCCCGACCACGAATTTCACTATCTGAGGTATTTGCTGCAAAATATAGGGGCTTTGGTGGCCCAAGTGAAGAATGTATTGGGTAAGCTGGATTGCGGCATTCCATCCGTTTGTAAACCACATTGCAGCCCCTGCCCCTGCTCCTATTGCAAGGGTAATCCACGGATTCTTTTTGCGGACGTTTTCCCACGGGGTAAGCACCAGGGCTTGCTTTGTGTAGCGCTGCTCAATATCTTTCACCCTGGCTTTCCAGCTGTTTTGCCTGGAAACCAAGCCATTGACTTGAGCCTCAATTATGTTGTACATGTTTTCCATAAATGAAATATCGTGCTTCAGCTTTGCTGCAATCTCGTCTTCCTCGCCTTTTTCCTGAAGTATTTTGGAGTAAAGCTGCTTTGCTACCTTGATGCGCTCCTTCATGTTACTGATTGCCATTGAAGCAAGCTGGCGCTTGTTTTCATTTGCAGATTCCCGCTCCAGCGCAAGGATTGCCTCTGAGACTATGTTGTTGATTTTCCAGGGCGTTTCTGCCGCATTTACTGCAAGGTGCCTGCTTGCAAGAGGGTTTTGGCGGATAAATTCTTTTACAGTGTTCTGCCTGACTTGAGGCTGAACAGAAGAAGATTTCAACTCTGGCATCTGCCACACCCCCCAAGCACAAACACTGACTAACCAATTTATGCCACAAAGCCTATATAATCTTATCAGTCTGAAAATGTAGCGATGGCAAAGTATTTCGGCAAAACCAGGATTGCAATAATAGACCGCGAAAAATGCCTCAAGGAAAAATGCGGCTATATATGCGCAAAAGTTTGCCCAGGGGTGCGAATGGGCGAGGAAACGGTTGTGGTGGATTCCGAAGGCTATCCTGTGATTTCAGAGCAGCTTTGCACAGGCTGCGGGATTTGCCCAAAGAAATGCCCAGCAGACTGCATCACCATAATCAATTTGGCAGAGGAGATGGCTCGGCCAATTTACCAGTATGGGGAAAATGCTTTCCGCCTTTATGGCCTGCCTCTGCCTCAGAATGGAGTGGTGGGTCTGATTGGGAAGAATGGGATTGGAAAAAGCACTGCAATAAAGCTGATGGCGCAAATCCTGCTTCCAAACTTTGCAGAATTTGAAAGAAAATTGGATATGAAAGAGATAATCGAAAGGCTGCCTCCCGACTTGCAAAATTACTTCAAGAAGACCTTACAGGAAAAGGTAAAGGTTTCACTTAAGCCACAAGACATAAACAAAATACCGCAAGTGTTTTTTGGAACTGCAAAAAGGCTGCTTCAGATATCTGATGAGCGAGGTGTTTTTGAGGAAGCCTGCAGTCTGTTTTCCTTGAATGAAATTTTGGAAAGGGAGGTTTCCACCCTTTCAGGTGGCGAGCTTCAAAGGCTTGCAGTTGCGGTCGCATATTGCAAGGATGCAAAGCTTTACTATTTTGACGAGCCTACTGCTTACTTGGACATAAAGCAGAGGCTTGCGGTTGCTGCTGCGCTCAAGAAGCTTTCTGAAGAAAAGCAAATTGTAGTGGTGGAGCATGATTTGGCAATATTTGACTATCTTTCTGACTATGTGCACATATTTTACGGCCAGGAGGGCGCATACGGGGTAGTTTCTGGGACCAAGGCTGCAAGGGCAGGGATAAATGAATATCTGGATGGATTTCTCAAAGAGGAAAATGTGAGGTTCCGCGACCATCCAATAGAATTTTCCCTATCTTGTGCAGCCCAAGCAAAAACTCCAGTCAAGTTTGCTTACCCCTCCTTCACAAAAAGCTTTGAGGCATTCAAATTGTCTGCGCAGTCAGGAAGCATAATGGAAGGGGAAATAATAGGGATACTTGGAGAAAATGCTATAGGGAAATCGCTTTTCATAAAAGTGATAGCGGGTGTGGAAAAGCCTGATGAAGGGGAAATTGCGCACAGCTTCAAGATTGCCTACAAGCCCCAATATGTAAAGGCGGAACAAGAGGTGGAAGTAAGGAAGCTTTTTGAGCAGCAGCCTCTTGCTGAGCAAGTCAAGCGCAGGCTTGGCATTTCGCAGCTTATGGAAAAGAGGCTGGATGCGCTTTCTGGCGGAGAGCTTCAGAGAGTGGCAATAGCATACACCTTAAGCAAAGAGGCAGACATTTACCTGTTTGACGAGCCCTCTGCATTTTTGGACATTGAGCAACGGCTGGAATTTGCCTCTCTTCTTTCGCATATGATAGCTGGAACCAAAAAATGCGCTTTTGTAATAGACCATGACTTGGTATTGCTTGATGCTATATCCTCGCGAATGATAATATTCGAAGGCAGGCCTTCTGTGGAAGGCTATGCGATGGCCCCTTCAAACAAAAAAGAGGGGATGAACAAATTTTTGAGCATGGTGGGCATAACGCTGAGGCGAGACAAGGATTCAAAGAGGCCCCGCATAAACAAGGCTGGCTCTGCGCTAGACAGACTGCAAAAGGAGGCAGGCGAGTATTACTATTATGAGCCATAAGAGGCGACTTCAAATACTTTGTTTTGGCTTTTTGAAACCACCGCAAGCAAGGACTTATTTGCAGAGGCAGAAACCCACTTGACCAGCCAGACATCTGAGTAATCTTTGTAGCTTTGCAAGGAGATCACTTCTTCTGGCCTTGCATCAGTGTTTTTCTTCACAAATTCAGCTACCCGCTCTGCCTGCGGGTATTTGTGCGAGGCGATGATTGCTTCCTCTGGGAATGCAATGATGCAGTTTGGCTCATTGAGGCATATGCTGCATCCTTTGGTAATGTACTCAGGAGGCTGGGCAATAAAGTTTTTTGGAGGGTAGTCATAGTAAACGTGCAGTCTCTCTGGACATGGCGTATAAAGCCCTTTGGTGACGCGAGCCTTCAGCTGATAATATGGTGTCCCGTCAGGGGAGGTAAGAAGCAGTATTTCTATTATTTCGCGCACATCTGCATCAGGATATTTTTCCTTCAAGTCTTCTAGGAAGAACTTCTTTGCATCGCTTTCAGTCATGGGGTAGGCAGGCTTGGAGAAGACAAATACCGCCAAAATCAGCGCAAAGCCAATCAGCAGAAGCACCAGTGAGCTTGTCTTCATATTAGGTATTTTTTAGGTGAAGTTTAAGATTTTTTGCAAAATAGAGCCACGGCTGATGGAGCAAATCTCAAGTTTGCGACAGAAGCGATATGAGCCTAAAAGGCAAGGGCCACAGCCGAGACTCGAACTCGGGCTAAGGGCTCCACAGGCCCCCGTGCTACCATTACACCACCGTGGCCACAGCTAAGAAATGAAAGCAGGGCTTATATTTTTGATTTTCGATTGCTTTACACGCAAATACATTTAAAAACACGATGCTGTAAATGAAGGGGGGAAAGAACATGAGAAATATTGCGCAACAAAACCAACCGAAGAAAATAAGGGGAAGCTACAGGCTTCAGGATGGCTTTCTGGTGCGAAGGCCGCTGAATGAAAAGCACATAGATATTTTGGCAGACAAAGCCGCGCTCAAGTGTGCAATCCGGGAGCTGAAAAGTGTGCTTTCTGATGAAAAAAAACTGCATCCCGCAATACTTTATCGCCTCAGCTCCGCCCTCAACAGCATAAGAAGCAGAAGCAATTTGGCCTGGAGCATTGGAGTGGTATTTCATTCGGTAAAAATGCTTGAGGAGTATTTTGTGGAAAGGAAGGAAGGAGTAAAAGTGGACCACCACTCTGAAAAAATCCTATTTGAAATCACAAAGGTGCTTTGGGCAAGGCAAGGCGAAATAGCAGAGCTTTACAAGGAGAACTTGAACGAAAAAACCAAGAATAACTTGCGTGGCATAGGCTGCATGCTGGACAGCATAGTATACAAAGTAGGAATTGAACCTAAGCCCAAGTGAGCTTTCTTTAAGCTTTCTTTTCCAATTCTTTCGTGGTCCAGCGTGTATTTTGGCTGAACTTCTTGGATGCTTTCATAGGTGGAGTGGCCATACTTGCTGTTCCGCTTGCCATGCTTCAGCTGCACATAGACATAAAGCAGATTGGCATTGCCTTTGCACTGTCCCCGCTTGCCTCCTTCATTGTGCGGCTTGCTGCAGCTGTGCTTGCAGACAGGATTGGTGAAAGGCTGTTTTACATTTTGAATGCTATTTCAAATGCCGCCCAATCTACTCTTTATCTTTTCTTTCCAACACCTGCTGGATTTGCCGCAGGCAAGCTTTTTGACGGGGCACGGACCTCCTTCATTTGGGCAGTAAATAGGACCAGCATAATCTCGCACTCAAGCCACAACAAGCATTTTACTTTGGGTAGTATGGTTGGTGGGAGGCAACTGTTTTTTGCCCTGGGGTGCTTTTCAGTTGCACTCTTTGCACCCATTGGCGGATTTGAAGCGCTTTTTTTGCTTTGCCTGCTTGTCTCAATTGGAATGCTGTATCTTGCAGCGGGAATAAAAAGCAGCATCCAGAAGCAAAAGGCAAGCTGGTCGGACTTGGCTTCCCCAAGAAGCAGAATTTTTTATGAGACTGCAGGTATAATGGCGCTTGGAAGTACCTTTTACATGGTAATGCTTTACCTTCTTTTTCCCATCTTTTTTGCCCAAATGGGATTTTCTCCGTTTGAAATCGGCCTTCTTTATGCAGCTTATGCTTTGATTTTTGGGATTGGCTTGAGGTATATATCAAGCAGAGGCTGGGAAAGCAAAAAAGCCGCAATGGCTGGGGCTTTCGGCTTTGCAGTGCCGCTTGGGGCAATTGTGCTTTACCAGCAGCTTTCCCCAGTATTTTTTGTCCTGATGGCTTTAGGTGATGCCAGCCTTGCCTTGATTTGGGAGGAAACCATTTACCTTCAGGCAAGGCACAGCAAAAAGAAATCAACCGACATTGCTCTGCTTCACGCCCCAGGAATGATAACTGTCTTTGCTGCTTCTTCTGCCACCGGCTTTGCTCTTGAGGCCTTTGGGTTTGCCGCCCTTATTTTGGTTTCAGCCGCCTCGCTTGTGCTTTATGCACTGCTTAGCTTAAGGTTGATTGAAAAGCAGACTGGCGACGGCGCGTCAGGGCTCCAGATTTAAATCACCATTCATCCAAGCAAACTCTTCATTCGCGCCAAAAAGCATGCAGACAGCAAAGTATTTAAACATGTTTGAACATAAAGGAAGACTGCGCCTTCTTGAATTTCTGAAAGGCAAAACACATGCCATAAAGCGTGGTTGTTATGAGCGAAGAGGTGAAGCTACAAATTTTGGCGGCATGGAACCGCTATACCGCAGAGCATATCCGAAGGTATAAGAAGAATGAGGGAAGCAGCGCACAGCACGAGGAATATTGTAGGATTTTTAGGGATGGCATACTCAAGCATCCCAAGCTCTCCAAGAAGGAGAAGGAAGAGCTGCTTATAAAAATCGGATTCTTCCCGCCGCCTGCTTGAGGCATCAGAGTCAAGTCACTTCATCATTTTTCAGAGTCGTATTTCTCATCATCTGCCTAAATTAGGTCATGCGGCTTTTGCCCTATAAGGCGGGCTTTAGATATTGAAATAGTGAATGTTTTTCCTTTTTCTTCAAGCAAATGGAAGGGAAAAAACAGCCACCCTTCGCGGTTTTGCCGCCAGCCTATCAGGTAAGTGATTCCTGTTTTTTCCTCCCACCTTTTCATCTGCTCCACTTTACACTTTTCAAACGACAGATAATCTTTATCCCATGCTTTGCATTCTATTGCATATTGCTTTGGCCCGCGAAACACAAGAAGGTCAGGTGAAAGGGAGTTCACTCCGGAGCCTGCAGCTCGAATAACCTCAAAGCCACTTTCTGAGAAAAAATGGACAAGCTCGCGCTCAGCCCTTGCTCCCTTAGTGTAAGTTCTCATCAGATAAATCAGTAAGGCAACAAATAATAATGATACTACGTAAAACACGTTGTGGACAACTTTCAGAATATATTGCTTGGGGCAGGACTTGCTTTTTTTGCAACCGCTGCAGGCGCACTAAGCGCGGTGCTGATTCATAAGCTGGGCCGCGGCATGCACTTTGCAATAATCGCATTTGCCGCCGGCGTAATGGGCTTTTCATCCTATGAAATGATGTTTGAATCCTCAGAAAGCGGGATTTTTGTTGCATTAGGCGGATTTTTGCTTGGGATGATTGCAATGCTGGCTGCAGAAAAGCTTGTGCCGCATGAAGCAACATACATCACCCACAAAAAGGCAATCCTCATAGCAGGCGCAATCACACTGCACAATATCCCTGAAGGACTTGCAATAGGCTCTTCTTTCGCATCCTCTGAGCCACTAGGTTGGTTGGTTGCAGCCTCTATTGCGCTTCAGGACTTTCCTGAAGGTCTTATAGTTTCAGCCCCGCTTATTGCTTTAGGGCTAGGAAAAGCCCGATCTCTTTTTTGGGGAGCATTTTCTGGGGCAGTAGAGGCTGCTGCTGCAATTGCAGGCTTTGCCTTACTTTCAGTGGCAACACAGCTAATCCCCCTCTCCCTTGCATTTGCTGCAGGAGCGATGGTATACATAATCGCATTTGAAATGCGTCCTTTTTTTGCACAAAAAAAGAGCGGCTGGCTTGCTTTCGTGGCTGGGGTTGCATTCGCCTATCTTTTTGCAGGCCTTTTTATCAACTAAACTTCATCCTCTTCAATGCATTCTTCGCAGCGGAGCTTGCCTGCGTCCTTGCGCAGATTTTCTGCATAGCAGCCGCAGGTTTGGCAAACGCCTGTAAAGATTTCGTTTGGCTTGAATTGGCGAAGTTGCTGCATCTCCAGCATCACATCTACCATTCCTGGGTAGACTCGTAGAAGATCGCCTTCTGTAATTATGCCAACTAGCCTTCCTTCTTTGTCCACCACTGGCAGCCTTTTTACTTTGTTTACACGCAATGCTTCTGCTGCATCGCTGACAGTATCTGATGCCTTAATCACTTTCAGCGGCTTACTCATCACGCTTTTCAGCTTGACTTTGGCAGGGTTTTTGCCTAAAGCAACTACCTTGTAGACGATGTCCCTTTCAGTAATTATTCCAGTTGCCTTGCCTTTTTGGGTGATTATTACTGACCCTACATTGGTCTTGCGCAAGAGGCGTGCAGCTTCCAATACAGTCTTGCCTGCAGGCAGAGTAAATACGCCCACAGTCATGCACTGACTGACTTTTACATCCATTGCACGCACCTCCGAAAAAAAATGCCAAACAACTTTTTTAATGTCTTCTGTACTTAAACCATCCATGGAATTCAAAAGCTTCATGGCAGGGATTCTGTTCACTTTGGGGCTGCAGGCCTTATTTCCTTTCTTTGGCGTAAAAATAGATGTAGTTCTTCCTTATGCACCTTGGTCAAGCGTGGCAGTAGGGATAGTGTTTTTGCTTATTGCCTATTACCTTTTCAAAAGCAACTAGCGCCTCTCTTGCAATTCTTTTAGGATCTCCATCCTTTCTTTTGCTTTTATTCTTTGGAAGCAGTAATAAGAAGGCTGACCGGGGTAATCGATTTTAACCATAAACAAGTCGTTTTCCTTAAGGTATTTCTTGGAAGGGAGCCCGTTGTTCTCATAAAAGAGAGCGGCATTTTTCCCAAAAAGCCGAATGGGCCTGCCGTGCTTTGTGCTTCCTACTAAATAAGTCTCCTGTCCGTGCCGGATTATTCCGATTGCCCGCATGCCATTCTCAAAGGTTCCTTTGAAAATGCGCTCTTCAAATACTTTCCTTGCTTCAGACAGCTTCATCCAAACAACCCCCTTCAAAATTCTGGGAAGTTATAAATAGACTGCAACTCTTTAAGAACTTGCTTTCTTTCGTTGGCTTTGATGCGGTAAAATGGCCGATATGAAACAAACTTTCCGTTGTCAAATTTCAGCACGAACTGCCCGTTTTCGCCTGCAGGTGGCTTTTCAAATGAGACTTTTCCAGCTTCAACCCCAAATACTTTTTTGATTTCACTTGGGCCTCCGCCGCCAACCAGATAGGTTTTTTCTTTGAGCACCACACTTCCCACAAATTTGATTGGCCCGCGGACAGATACTTCTATTACCTTTTCTGCAAATGCCTTTCTTGCTTCTGAAAGTTTTACTACCATAAAAACCACTATTTCCCATTCTTTATGACAAAATGCTTAAAATCTTTTGTAACAGAAAGGTTTAAAAGCTATGAAAACTGCAATATAATGCTGTGCGTGGATGGCAGCAGGAGCACTTGCAATGAGCTGCTTGTCAACAACGCACCGCACACATATATTCAAAAACAAGATTTCATCACAAGGTTATGCTCATTTCCCTTGCAAGCAATTGGCTTGTTTGGGCTTGGAGCTTAGTTGCGAGGTTTGTGGCAAATGCCAAACAAAGCAGTTTTTGCTGCTGCACCCAAAGCCTAGTTTAAAGGGGAATGGCTTTGCCTTGGTTGAATTCTTGTTTTGAGCAATAGGTGAAACTATGGGAAAAACGTATATTGACACCGTCAAATACTTGGTGTATGCGAATGTAGAAATAGATGGCATGGTTGAAAAGCCAGATGTGGTTGGGGCTATATTCGGCCAAACCGAAGGATTGCTTGGTGACGAGCTTGATTTGCGGGACTTGCAAAAGAACGGCAGGATAGGCAGAATCGAAGTTGACCTGCAGCCCCGTGGAGGGAGAAGCGTTGGTAAAATAAAGCTGCCCTCCTCGCTAGACATGGTTGAAACCTGCATCTTGGCAGCTGCGCTTGAAACCGTAGACCGAGTGGGGCCTTGTGAAGCAAAGATAACAATAGAAAAGGTGGAGGACACTAGGAATGCCAAGCGCAAGCAGCTTGTGGAAAGAGCAAAAAGCCTGCTGAAAAACCTTCTTACCAACGAGATACCAGAAAGCAAGGAAATCTCAGATATGGTGCGTGAGGAGGTCAAAATTGCAGAAATTGAAGAATATGGGCCTGAGAAGCTGCCTTGCGGGCCGGGGATTGACAAGTCTGACTCCATCATAATTGTGGAAGGGAGAGCGGATGTGATTAACCTGCTGAAGAACGATATAACAAACGTAATTGCAGTAGGTGGGGCGAACATCACTAACACTATCGTAAAGCTTGCCCGCGAAAAAGAAGTGACTGTATTTTTGGATGGTGACCGTGGAGGCGACATCATCCTAAGCGAGCTTGCACGAGTGGCAGACATTGACTTTGTGGCAAGAGCGCCACCAGGAAAGGAAGTGGAGGAGCTTACAAGAAAGGAACTGATAAAGTGCTTGAGGGCAAAAATACCATTTGAGCAAGGCATAAAGGAAAACGATGTCAAAAAAGAGGAGAGGCGCAAAAAGTACGAAAAGGAGGAGCGAAAAAAGGAAAAGGAGGTTGTAGAATGGCAGCAAGAGCCTGCTGAATTTGAAACTGCTGTAATTGAAGCCCCTCCAATGCCGCCAAGCGAGCCTTCAGCCCCGCAAGAGGTGCCGCCCCAGCTTTTGTCTGCCTTAGATGAGCTAGAAAACACCCTTCGGGCGCGGTTTTACAACTCTGAGCTTGCACTAGTCAAAGAAATACCAGTGAGGGATATGATAAAGTCTTTGGAGGAAGAACAAGAGATATACGCAATCGTTTTTGATGGGATAATAACACAGAGGCTTGCAGATATGGCTGAAAGCAAAAAAGTCAGCATTCTTGCAGCAATAAAGCTTGGAAACGTGTTCAGAAAGCCTGCAGGCGTCCTCATTTACACCAAAACATGAAGGGAGAGCATATGCAGCAGCGTCAAATGGCAAAGGTTGCAATACAAAAAAGCAGGCAAGGCAAGAAGGAATTTCAAAAGCTTTTGGACCAGGATAATGCACCAATAAAAAAGGTGAAAAAAAGAAAGGCGAAGGTAATTGATTGGGGCGATCCTATCAAAGTTACTCTACATCCTCCTTTGCGTGACCCACAAAAAATAATCGTTGAAGGAAAGGTTTTGGTAAGGACTTGCACTTGGGGGAATTCTGCCTCTGAAAGCCTGGTTAGAAAAAACCTTGGGCGGCTGGTGCAGGAAACGCTGCGCGTTGCAAGGAGAGCAATCCAAGAACAAGACCAGCAAAACAGCCTTCTTGAGCTTTGCCTGGACCCAGTGTATGGAATAAATAGGGCTGGCTTTGTAGGCCTTTCTGGCCGCAAGCTGAAAGCAGACGGAAAAGCAGTCTATGGAATGATAAAGCAATTTTTCAAAGACGAACTATTCATCGAAAGACTCATCTCCACGATTGGAAAGGGGAACGCTAAATAAACCATTGTCCCCTTTCCTCAACCCCTAAGGCAAACACTAGATCTGCTGGGGAGTTTGGGGGTTGAAGAAAAAAAGTTTGCAGAATAGTGGGTTGTCTTATTTTTGGCAAACTCTTTCCAAAAAATTGCGGTTACCATTCGGGTTGAACAGTGAGGGGGCGCTAAGGATTAGATTAGATCCCCATACCAAAAAAATTGCGGTTGCCCTTTGGGGGTGAACCCTCAGGGGGCCCTGAGGTTTGAAAGTTTTTGCAGTGTGCCTTTGGGGGTGAACCCTCAGGGGGCCCTGAGGTTTAGATTAGTGCCCCCTAGGGAATGGGCCCGCGCGGA
>JAWAKW010000013.1:0-15453 GCA_038887295.1 Candidatus Anstonellaceae archaeon
TAATGTATCACCACTCCTTTTTTTGGAGCGCGCCTGAAAATTTTCCTTACCGATCTGGAGCGATTCTTTGGGACTGGCATATTACACCTCATTTATGAATCTTTTTGCTTGCCCAAGTGTAGGCGGCCTTCCCTAAGCTTAAAGAAAGGCCAAGCACAAAGGCAAAGAATATGAAAACCCCTGTTGAGCCGATTATGCGACGGATGTTTAATAAAGGTAATGGCGCAGGCAAGTCGATATAAAAGAAAGTGCCGCTGTTGAACACTGCTTCAAGGTGAGCATTCTGGGGGGGCGCAGGAACCACCGAAGCATACACTTTGACTTGCTGCCCTGCAGAATATTCTTTTTGATCTGTGCTTATATTGATGAAATAGGCAGTTTTTCCGATAAGCGCATCCAGCAGCCCAGTCTGGGAAATGTTGTGCAGCCAAATATCTTTCATACTGCCACCCTCATAAAATATGGGGTGCTGAAACCTTGCAAGGGACTCGTTTTGGCTGGATTTGAGAATTACATCTATCACCCACGCACCTCTTTTTGCAGTTTCAGGCAAGGAAATGCAGCCTGAAAAGATTCCGTCGTTTGCGGCTTGGTCGCAATTTTTGGCAGAGCCGTCATCTGAAAGCAGTATGTAGATGTCGTCCCCGCCGGTGGGCTCAAGGGCCGGGAAGACAAAGGTCACCAGGAACAAAAAGGGGATAAGGATTGCAATAGCAAGCTTCATTTGTATTTTGAAAAGTTCCATTGTTTGGCTGAGGTATATTGAGGAAAGCTCTTGGTATTCCTTTTCCTTTCTGGCTTTGCTTGCTTCTATCATTTTCTTTTGCGTTTCTTGCATTTCTTTTTGAAGGGAAAAAAGCCTTCCTTTGCCGCCCACATTCTGCTGTGCAAAATTGTTGAACGCAACATATGCCAAAGATAGCAGAAGAAGGAAAACCCAATAATTTGATAAGTCAAACATTCTTGCACCTTATTGCAGCAGGGAGAGGAACTTCTGCTGGGCTTCATGAAGTTTGCCCTGCCGGTTTGAGAGGATTACACAAGGGGCGCCGGTTATGCAAGAATAGGCTGCAAGGAAGGCGCGGTTGATTGAATCGTGCTCTGCGAGAGAGTCGGCTGTTTGGGAGTCGCGTATGCGGCTGGTGTCCGACTGCCTCCTCATGATTATATCTTCAAAAGGCGCTGTGATAAGGACAAGGAGATCAACTTTCATCTTTGAGAGCAACTTGAGCGGCAAACCAGGAAGGTAGCCTTTTGGGGTCGCTATTGAGCAGTGGGTGTCAAGGATTATTTTGCCTTTCATTTGGGAAAGCTTTTTTCCGACTAGGGATTGGATGGTGGCTTGCTTTTTTGGGTCAAGCTTGCGTATTTGGTCACGGTTGGAAACTCCGTATTTTTTTTGCGCTATCTCAAACATCAAATCTCCGTAATTGATTATTTTGTAATCTTTTGGTGTAGCGGAAAGCACAGTGGATTTCCCTGCTCCAGGCAAGCCCATCACAATTATCATGCCTTCACCCCTTTCCAAGCATGCTGCTCAAAGCAGAATAAGACTCAAAAAGCTGCTGGCGCTCAAGGTCCTGGTAAAGCCTGTAAAGTATACCGACGGTAAGCAGTATCCCTGTGCCAGTTCCAAGTGCGCCTGTCAGGTCTGCGAGAGCAGCAAGCAAGCCGACAAAGGCTGAGCCAAGCACCACAACATAAGGAATGTAATTATCTAGCACCTTCTCAATTATGCGCGTGTCCCTTCTGAATCCTGGGATTTGCATCCCAGCTTTGTCGAGCTGCATTGCCACTTCTTTGGCGCTCAACCCAGGAGTAACTTCAACCCAAAATTGGCCAAAAATAACGCACAAAATCACCATGAACAGGATATAAGTAATCACGTGGACCCATTCTGGAATTCCAAAAACAGGAGTGGTGCTGTGCAGAATGTGGTTAAAATAGGCAGCGTAATTTCCTTGGTATGGACGGTAGATTGGAGAAATGAAATAAAGCAAGCCGTCGTGCAGCTGCTTGTCTGTGCCTACAAATCCGATTATTTGCACCAAGTCAATCCCGTCTTTGCATTTGTTAAAGGTAGGAAGATTCGGGTCAAATTCTCCGCCTATGCACAAGTGGTTACCTGCCAGCCCAACTGCAAAAAACTGGAGATTCAAAAGCAGTGCAGAAGCAAGAATGACTGGAATATTGGATACGTAGAGGAATTTTATTGCATGCCTACTTCCAACCTTCGCCTTGTCGAATGCGAGCGGAATTTCAATTTTAATCCCTTCTGCATAAGCAACTACAAGAATCACCAAGATAGTGAAAAAGAGTGGCAGAAGGGCGGTGATAGCTGCTGGAAGCGCTTCTGCACTTCCTGAGGCAAGATGTGCAATCACGCCTGTCGAGGGGTCTGTCAGCAAAAACAAAGTCCCGCCAACTATTGCCTGGGAAACTCCTGCAGCAATGAAAAGCGAAATTCCGCTACCAATCCCGTGCTTTGAGACTACCTCGTCAAGATAAAGGAGGATAAGCGAACCAAGCGCAATTTGCAGTATCACAAGAAGGACTGTATAAGGGGCGTGGATTGCCTCTTTTCCTTCCTGCACAACTACCCCTTCCCCAAGCATAGGAAAGAGGGGAGTGATGACCATCCTTGCAAAGATAACGAATAATGCTGCCTCAAGAAAGCAAAGGATGATTGCCAAAAGCTTCTGCGTGCCTTGAAAAGTCCTCCTCTGCTCTGAGTCAGTCAAATCCACGTTGATTATTTTAGCGCCGGCAAAAAGCTGCAAAAAGATGCTTGCAAGCACAATCGGGCCGATTCCAACTGTGATAAGCGAACCTATTTTTGAGGCTGTGATGACCTGGAGAAAATCAGAGTGAGCAGCAGAAGAGTGCACCCCCAAGGCTACTACGTTATACATTACAAAAAATAGGCAGAGGGCAATCCCGCTCCACATCAGCCGCTCTGAGAGCGTTGGCGGCTTTTTTGGAGCCTCCACTTCTGGCAAGATGCGCAAAATTGGCTTGAGGAAATCAAGTGAGCTGCCCATGAAACCAACTTATGCAAGAGGCTATCTTCTGTGCAGCATATTTAAATATGTAATGCTAGTTGAGCAATTGATGAGGCCTGTGCAAACCATCAAAAAAATCTTGTGCGCCATAGGAATCCACCAATGGGGAAGGGCAACTTATTGGGACAATCCAAGCTCGAATGTGAAGGAGTTTAGGCAAAAGTGCAGTGCGTGCGGAAAAACAAAAACTTGGATAGAGAGAAAAAGCTACTGAGCGGATGCTTGGGATGCTTGAAGCGGTTCTGCAATTCCCCCGGCTTTTTTTATCTTCTCGCTTGCAAGTCGAGAAAAAGCGGCTGCTTTGACATGAACCGGCACTGAAATCATTCCTGTGCCTAAAATTTTGCCGCCAAATTCAAAATATAGCTTATCATCCCTCTTTTGAAGCTGGCCTTTTTGAGCCATCTGATCAATTTCATAGAGGTTAATGGTCGGAAGCTTTGGGGAAGGATTGTGATTAACAAATCCAAATCGACTGCCGTGCTCCATCCAGTCCCTTTCATAGACAGTAACATAGGAAAACCTGTGCTTGTGCATCCCTGCTCTTCCCCATCCGCCTTTGTTCCCTTTTCCTCGCTTGTTTTTGGCATTGCCTTTGCCGTGGCTTCGCGAGCCCAAAAACTTTCTGCTTCTTTTCCTTTGGCGCACCATTCAAATCATCCTTCCGATAATTTCAGAAATATTTTCATTTTTCCCCACTGGCCCAAATGGGGCAGGCTGCTTGCGCGAACCAAACCCTCCTTTTGGCGGGGACAGTCTCACAAAAGGCCTAACCCCCAATTGCGAGAGGCTTTTGCCCATATCCAGCTGAAGCGCAATCTCTTGTGCATCTTTTTGCGAAATTTGCGTCCCGTCCTGCTTTAGCCCCCTTTTTGAGAGCACTTCTGCCGCAAATTCCTTTTCTATTTTGCCAAACGAAACGAAGTCTTTGCAGGCTGCAAGCATCCCTCTAAAGCTGGGAGTGTCTGGCACAAGTGTACAGCAGTATAGTCTTGGCAGATTCAAGCTTTTGAAAGTTTCCTTTACCTTCGGGGAAAGCGAAAATTTGCCCTTCAGCCGCACTACTGCCAAAATGCCCATCTTAAAGCACCCTAATTATTCTTTTTTTCAAAACCTTCCTTTAAGCGCATGCTGTTGAGCTGATCCAATGCAGCTGCTGTTGCCATTGCCATGTTGTAAACATTTCTGGTTCTTCCTCGCGAAAAGCTCCATACGTCCTTTACTCCTGCAGCCGCAAGCACCTTTTTGACTACCTCGTTTGCAGCCAGACCTAGCCCTCTCGGGGCTGGCTTGAGCACCACTTCAACACTTCCGGTCTTTCCTACCACTTTTATTGGGATGGAGTGCTTTTGCCCGCAGCCGCACTCCCAGGAGCCACAGCCCAAGGTGACAAATGTGAAATTCCTCTTTGCATTTTTGAGCGCTGCCTCAATTGCAGGCTTAACTTCTTCTGATTTGCCAGCGCCTATTCCAAAATGCCCGTTTCTATCTCCAACAAGCACCACTGCCCTAAATTGAGATTTTCTGCCGTTGTCTGTCATCCTTTGGGTGCTTGAAACCTCAAGGGTCTCTTCAATTAAGTTAGGATAAAGGTAGTCAATAATTTGGTGCTCCAAAATCCTTTTGCCCATTGCAAAAATCTGTTCTACCGATGTAATTTGGCCTGCCTTGACCATCTTGCCGACTTCGGTTTTCGGAATCCATTCTGGCGCAGGCTCCTCAGAGCTGCTTGGTTTTTCAATCAGACCATCTTTTTTGAGTGCCATTTTTTCACCACTATGCGCTTTCTATTTTGCCTTTTGCTATCTCAAAGGCTGAAACAATATTTTCAGGCTGGAAATTGCTTTTCAGATATGAAGAGAAAATGCTTTCGTATTTTTTGGGATTTTCAGCTTTGAGTTTTTTGGCGTATTCGGCAATCGCCCCTCCTTTTATCCTTGCATCGTCAATCATCTTTTCATGGTAGTTTGTTGAAAGCCCTGCATCCAGCGCCCCCTGCAACGCTGCAAAAACTACTGCCCCTTTGGACGGAGTCTGCATGCCTATATCCAAATTGAAATCCTCCACCCCCGCCTTTTTGGCGCGCTTTCCAGCAAGCAACCCCACCAAATATGCGGTTGGCGAGTTGCAGTGGGGCACCCAACCGAATGCTGAAAGCTCCTTACTTTGAGCGCTGCATATCACCTTATCCCCTTTGGGGGAGAAATCTATGAATTGTACAATTATGCCGCGGCTGCTTTTTCGCACTACCATGCGTGGGCGCCCGCCCTTGACTAGTGCAAGCCTTTTTGCGTAATTTGTCAAATTGAGCCTTCTGCGCCTGAAGGCAACTTTGTAGGTCGGTCCTGTTGCTTTGCCCACATTCATCACGTCTCTTTCAACAGCTTGTTGTCCTTAAGGTATGCTTCCATGGCTTTTACGCCACGGAAAGCATTCCCTTTTATCATAAGATAAATCTTGCGCATGGTGCTTTTTTCAATGCGGCCAGCATCTGCGAGCTGGCGTAAGTACCTTCTTTGCGCCCGCACCTTGGCAATCCATGCCCGCTTAGTATCCTGGCGGGCTCCTCGCCTCCCCTTTCTGCTTCCTGGGCCGCGTCGCCTGCCTTTCTTTTGCGCCTGATGGTGCAGTCTCCCTCTAACCCGAGAGACCCCTTTCTTTTTGAGCGCATAGATGGCGCCTTCTGCAATCAAGCTGCGGACATCCTCGCGGGTGAGGGCTTCCTCTATCTTTTGGTAGGCTTCGGGCTTGAAGCGCACCTTGTTTTCGCCCACCCGCAAAATTTCCGCGGCAATTCTCCTAACTGTACTGGACATAAATATCACTCAGCTTTTTTCTCCTCTTTTTTCTTTATTACCTTTGGGTTTACCACTCTCAGCCCAAGCTGCTGCGCCATCTTTTGTATTGCCTCCCTTTTGAGCGCGCCCACTCCTGAAGCAATCCGCACTACCACTCCTGAAAGGCCAGAAAGCTCGGCAGGGGACTGCACCCGCACCTCTGGAAGCCCACAAGGGTGCTTGTGCTTAAGCTCTTTTGGCTGACCATAGCCTATTGAAGGCGAAGCCCCCATATAGGCGATTTTTTGCCTTTTTTTGTTGTCAATCCCCCTCGGCCTTCTCCATGAGAGCGGCACACGGCTTCTTTTTGTGCGGCCATAATTGGGCCGCAAAAACTTCGGGTGCTTCCTTTTTGAAACCATAAAAATCACTCAACCACGTAAAATCCATCCTGGAAAATCCTGGAGTCCCTGTCGCGTATTTTTGTGGCTGCTTTTAGGTTGGCAATTGTCTGCCCAACGTCTTCTTTGGAGGGTCCAAAGACGGTCAACTCCTGCCCTTTTGCCTCCACTTTCGTGGAACCCACAATGCGCGCTTTGCGGGGTTGTTTTTCGCCCATGAAATTTTTTATCAGTATCTCTTTGCCCTTGATTTCAACTGAAATGGGAAAGTGCGCATAGATTGCTTTGAGCTTTTTGGTGTAGCCTTCAGTGACCCCCTTTGCCATGTTGGACAGATGGGTTTCCACCGTCTTTTGCATCTTTTTGTCTGCAGCCACCAATATTTTGCCATCTTTGAGTTCTATTTTTACAGAGGGGTGAAGAAAAACCTTTTCTACCGTCCCCTTTGGCCCGCTGAAAGTTACTTTCTGACCTTCTATGCTGACTTTCACACCTTGCGGAATGTCCATCCTATCTACCCTAGTAAATATAAGCTATCAGCCTTCCTCCAATCCCTCTCTTTTTTGCCTCCACATTTGTCATTAGCCCCTGCGGGGTGGAGACTATGAAAAGCCCGAAGTTTGCACCCGGCAAATATTTCTGCTCCCATTCCGGCCATTCAGTCTTTTTTACGGCAAACCTCGGCTTCACTGCGCCGCACTGGTTGATTCTCCCAAGCAGCTTTATCTTGAAATATCCGCTCCTTCCGTCATCTACAAACTCAAAGTCGCCAATAAAGCCTTCTTTTTGGAGTATCTTGAGCGTCTCGCGCACCAGCTTGCTTGGCTTGACCTCGCAGAATTGCTTTCCTGCCATCTCATGTGTCTTTATGCTGTTGAGCGCGTCAGCCAATGGATCGTTTGCCATAAAATTACCTCTTCAATATTTCCTAAATCCTATTTCTTCACCCACTTCGCGGAAGCAACGTCTGCATATGCGAAGCCCATATGAGCGTATTAATGCCCTTGCAGAACCGCAAAACCTGCATTTGCGCAATCCCTTGCCTTGGAAGCGAAACTCAATTGGGATTTCCTTTTTCTTTCCCATATCCTTCCTCCTATTGAACATTTATGCCGAAGGCTTTTTTGGCAAATTCTATCCCTTCTTCTTTTGTTATCCGGTGCTTCCTGCCTATTTTGGCAGAGCCCCTCATTCTTTTGCTTACCCTGAATCCTCTCCTTTTGAGGGTGACACAGACGTCAAACCCCATTATCCCTATTTGCGGGTCGTATTTTGCTCCAGGAAAATCAATGTACTCTGCAATCCCAAATGAAAAGTTGCCTTCCTTGTCAAAGCATCTTTTTGGCAGCGTCATTGCCTTTGCCTTCAAGGCCTTTTTGAGGAATTCAATTGCCTTTTGGCCGCGGAGGGTGGTTTTTGTGCCTATCAAATCCCCTTTCTTTATCCTGAAAACAGGATTTCTAACTTTTGCTTTGGTTGGCACTGCCTTTGAGCCTGCAATTCGCTCAAGCAGCACCTTTGCATTTTCCAGCTCCTGCCCTCCTTTGCCTACCCCTATGTTGAGAGTGACTTTGTCAACCATAATTTCTTTCATCGGGTTCATCTTTCCACCATCAGAACTTATCGTCTATTACGAACAGATATTTCATTAGCGTAATGAATGGGCCGCTTTCCGAGGAAAGCATTGCCTCTGTTTCGTGAGAGCCAGGCCTTTGAATTCCCTTTTCCAGAACAGCAATCTGTCCTTTGTGCCTGCCGTGCGTGATTAGGCAGCGGACACCAGGCTGAAGCTTGATGTGTGAGATCAACTTGAAGTCCGGCACTGAAAGCACGCAGGTGTCCCCTCTTTTTATGTTATTGTCGCCTATAAATGTCCTTCCGTCGTGAAGCGAAATCTGCACACGACCCTTCTTGATTGTGGTTTTTCCTATCACTTTGAAATATTTCCGTGAAGCTTCTTGGGCAGTTATCTCCTTGGGGAACAAATACTTTCCTGAAAGTGACATTCTATAATATTTGTTTTCTGATGGGACAAAAAGGATGTCCATCAGGCCGATTGAGAATTTTATGTCTTTGACTTTTTTGCCATCCACCAGCAACCCTCCCGAGTTGAGAATCCTTTTTGCCTCTTTGGTATTTGAAGCCAGCCCCAGCACTTCTTTTAGAAGGGTTCCTGCTGCGATACTTTCGCTTTTCTTGTGTTTGCCTGGATTGGGGGTAATGACCCACTTGAACTTTTTCCTGCTTTTAACACCTACCTCTTTTGGAGCGCAAATGCGCACAAGGTGGTGAGAACCTCCTTTTTTGCTCATAATATCACTTCTTTGCCGACCTTTGGATCATCTCCAGCCTATCCTTTGAGAAATCGCCTTCCAAGATAAGCAAGTTGGAAGGGTCGATTGGGAATGGCTTTTCTATGCCTTTTGCATTTTTGCGTGTTGCTCCTTCCACATAAACTTTGAGTTTTGACAAATCCACGCGGATGACTTTGCCGATATGGCCTTTTTTCTCTCCTCTCATGAGCTTCACTTTGTCGCCCTTATGGGCAGGTGCGCTTCTTCTTGCGGTGCCAAGCTTTGCCCGAAGCTCCTTGCTTAGGTGCGCAGAAACCATCTTCTTTCTTATGTGAAGTGGCGCATATCTGCGGAATTTGCGCTGCTTTCTTGACTGCTTGGATACCATCAAAACCACTCCTTATACTAAAGCTGCTGCAATTGCAGCAACCTTGGGAAATCGCGAGGCCACCTCTCTTGCAATCACTCCTTTTATCTCTGTCCCAACCGGCAAGCCCTGGTCATCTATGATGACGCATGCATTGTCCTCAAACGAAACTCGGATTCCGTTTGGCCTTCTGAAAGGCTGCTTTTGCCGAACTATCACTGCCTTTAGGACTTTCTTTTTCATTGAAGTGCTGCCTTTTTTGACAGAAACAACCACCACATCCCCTATACCTACTTTTGGATATCTTGCGCGCTTTGCCTTTGCGCCCTTTACTCCAATAATCTCCACTATCTTTGCGCCTGAATTGTCAGTGCAAACTAGCCATGAGCCAGTCTGCAATGCTTTGGTAATTTTGCTTCCAAGTCCCTTCATTGCACCACTTCTTTCTTAGGAAGCTCCTCGCGTTTTACCTCTGCTTTCCTTAGCCTTTCGGCTTCCTCTTCAAGGGCTTTGCCGCCCTTCTTTTCAATAACAACCTCGCCCTCTGCTTTCTTGATTATCTTTGTGACAATCCATGCCTTTGTTTTTGAAATTTTTCTGCATTCTGCAATTTCTACAATGTCGCCAAGCTTTGCGCCAATTGAGTCTGGATTGTGTGCAGGTATCCTTGACTTGGAGCGAGCATACCTTTTGTATTTTGGAAAGTACTCAAGCGTGTCCATCTCTACAATGACTGTCTTTTTTGCCCTGTCTGAAACCACTCTTCCAACTTTTATGTGGCCTCTTGCAACGATGGGGCCTTTCCTGTTTGAATCAATTGCCATACCTACACCTTATCTTGCTTTTTTTGGCCGATCATAAGGCCGAAATGCAATCCTTTCTCCCTCCAACAGGGCAGATTCCCCTCCAGGCAGACTAAACTTGAACACACAGCCCTTTTTTGGAACCATTTTTTCTTTCCCCTCTTTTTTCAGTACCAGCATGTTTTTTGTCTCATCCACCACCACTCCTTCAAGGCCGCAGAGGGGCTCGGAAATGGCAGACACTACCTTTGCTTTGAGGCCTATTAGCTCATGTAACGCAATGTTTTGCGCCGTAATTGGCAACTTACCACCCTTACTGCAATCCTTCAAGGACTGTGATGCTCTCTTCGGGGTAGCCAATCTCCACCAGCAGCTTTTTGAGTTGCTTGGTGTGGTCCCCCTGCAATATTATCATGCCATCCTTGACGGTCCCTCCGCATGCGCGCTTTTGCTTCAGTTCACGACCGGTCTGCTCAAGCTTTGAAGGGTCAATCCCTTCAATTATTGTGACCAGTTTCTTGAACTTCTTTTTTGTAGCATAGACGCGTATGCGCTGTGTGCCTTCTTTTTCCAAGATGTCACACGAGCATATTTCCTTTATCAGACCGCATTTTTGGCATATATCAGGCAACCGTTTTCACCTCTTTTTGCTCCGCAGCAGATGCTGCGGGCTTTTTCAATCCAAGCTTTCTTTCGTGCAGTATAGTCAAAATCCTTGCTATTGCAAGCTTTAACTGGCGCACCTTTCCGGGATTGGATGACCTGCCTCCTGCAGCAATCACGCCGCGCTCGGCATTCAGCTCTTTTCTGAATTGGAACAATTTTTGCGAAAGCTCTGCATCAGACAATGTGCGCAAGTTGGATTTGCGAATGATTGCCATGCTATTTCCTCCTTGTCTTTTTCCTTTCAATCTCATCTTGGTCATCAACTGGCTCGTTGGGGGTTGCGGCAGTGATGTCTTCTGCTGATTCTATCACTTTTGCTATCTGAATCTTTGCTGATGGGTCTTTGTCTGGGAAGACTGTGCCTGGAGGCACTATTCTCACCAAAACCCCAATTGCACCAGATTTTGGATATGCAGTCACGTGCGCTTCTCTCACCTGCCTGGAAGGCTCGCCTGCCTTGGGAATATAACCTGCCATTACCCGGAAGGACTTGCTTCGCCCTCCTTTTGCTGCAATCTTGCCGGATGCCACGATTTCTGCGCCAAGTGCCCCTGCTCTCATAATATCGCGAAGTCCTGCATGCAAAATCGCTCTGATT
This sequence comes from Candidatus Anstonellaceae archaeon, assembly GCA_038887295.1. Taxonomy (GTDB): domain Archaea; phylum Micrarchaeota; class Micrarchaeia; order Anstonellales; family Anstonellaceae; genus UBA10161. Next base: position 10,969 of record JAWAKW010000013.1, read on the forward strand.
TTTTTGCCCATCTCAATGTACCTGCAGATTTTCTTTGCCACTAGTCTTGGCTCCAGATTTTGATTTGCAGATTCCAGCACAGAAATTTGGGGATTGTCGATATTGAATTCCTTTTGAATGGTTTCAGTCAGGTCCTGAATGGATTTTCCTTTCTTTCCTATTACTCTGCCTGGATTAGTTACTTCAACCGCAATGCGGGTGACCATCGGGGTGCGCTGGATTGCCACTCGCGAAAAGCCTGCTCTATCTAGCTCTGCCTCTAGGAATTTGGAGACGCGGTAGCGTGTAATTGCGTCCTCAATAAATTTTTCTTCTGCTTTGATTTTTTCTGCCATAAATTCACGCCTTTGCCTGATTTGGTTGTTCATTTTGCTGCGCCTTTTGCTCTGCAGGCGTCTGCTTTGCTTCAGGCTGCACCGCCGCAGTAGGTTGCTGGATTTCTTCCAGTACTACCTCCACGAATGCGGTCTCGTAGTCCTGGCGTATGCGCCTGCCTTTTGGAGAAAGGCGCGGATAAATATGCTGCTTGTTTGCCATTATATGCACAACTTTTGTTGCCCCCAGCCCAAGCTTGGAGGCATTCGCTGCTGCGTTTTGCACTACCTGCAAAACCAGCTTTGCAGATTTTACTGGCCATCCTCCTTTTTTGCCCCCCAGCTCTTTCCGATGGCCCTTGCCGTGATTGAATTTCGGATAAGGAATTGGGACTTTTCCTTCTGCTGCAAGCTCAAGGAACTCTAGGGCTTCCTCAGTTGGAAGGCCACGGACACTGCTGCACACATTGCACAAGTCCTTGTATGAAGCATTAAGTCCTCTGGCAACAGCGCGCGCAAACTTTGCATTTTCCTTTGGGCGGTATGCATATGCCATAATCTCACTTCAGCGGGATGAACTTGGAGCCTCTGGTTGCACCCACTCCAGGGCCTGAGTGTATAACCCTGCCTGTTGTGTGGGAGAAATCACCAAGGCGGTATCCGATTTTGTCAATTGTAATGTGGACATTTTTCCATTCCTTGCCGTTGTGCACTGCAAAAGTGAGCCCCAGCCATTGGGGGATGATGACTGCCTCTCTGATGTGGGTTCGGATGACTTTGGAGGGGTTTTTGGCCTTTATCTCCTCCACTTTTTTCATGAATTTGCGCAGAATGAAATTCCTGTTTTCCATTGCCCTCTTGACTGCCCTTCTTGCCCGAGAGGTAAGAAGTGGCAGGAATTCTTCCAAGCTCATAGAGGAAAGTTCCTCTTTTTCTTTTCCGCGGTATTTGTTCACACGTGGCATTAGGATCCCTCTTTGGCATCATCCATCTTTTGCTCTTCAACATGGGCTTTCTTGCGCCCCACACTTCTTGCAGCAATGTGCCCAACTTTTCTGCCCGGCGGAGCATTTCTTGAGGTCATGCTGCTTCTTCCTTTGTGGTGCTGCTTGCCTCCAAACGGATGGTTGTAGGCTGCCATGTGCACTCCGCGGTTGACTGGCCATCTTCTGTTCTGGGCGTGCTTCTTGTAAAAGTTTGCTCCTGCTTTCATGAGCGGCTTTTCAAGCTTACCTCCTCCGCACACCACTCCTATTTGAGCCCTGCATGCGCCATTCAGCGCAAGGGTGTGCCTGCTTGGGAGCTTGACATAAACAGTGTCTTTTTCTTTTGAAACCACTGTTGCATAAGAGCCGGGTGTGCGCACCAATTTTCCTCCATCCCCAGGAACTATTTCAACGTTGAAGACTGGTGCACCTTCTGGAATGCGGGAGAGTGGAAGGCAGTTGCCAAGCCCTATTCTTGCCTCTGCCCCCGTCAAGATTTCCTGCCCAACAAAGGCACCCTCTGGAGCAAGCATGTGCAGCACCTGCCCGTCTTCGAAAGCCACTTCCATCAGAAGCGCCCCTCTTGCAGGGTCGTCCACAAATTGCAGCACCTGCCCGCGCACAAATGAGCTTCTTTCTTTTTCGTCGTATTTCCTGAACTGAAGGTCTGCCTTGTAGCGGTGGGAAGGCGCTCTATATGCTACCGAGCCCTTGCCTCTTCTTTGCTGCTTTAGTAATTTGCCCATTTTTGCACCTCAAACAATCTTCAGCTTTGCGGCAATGTCATCTGCCTTGTAATCTTTTGTAAGCTTGACATAAGCGCGCTTTTTGCCAAGAGGGGTGATTAAAGTGCGGACTGAGGCAACCTTTACCTCAAACATCTCTTCGACATCTTTTTTTATCTGCTGTTTGGTGGCATTCTTTTCCACCACGAAGGTGAGGGTATTTTGGAACTCTATCAGGCTGACGGCCTTTTCATTTGTTATCGGATAAAGTATGCAACTCATAGCCATCACAACGCAGAAATTTCTTTGAGCGCGCTTTGCGTATAGATTGCAAGCCTTCCGGGCTTTGCCCCTGGCGCAAGCAACTCCACCTTGAGGCCGGCTGCTGGCACCACATCAATGCCCGGAATATTTCTTGCCGCCCGCACTACGGGCGCATTTGCCTTTGAAACTGCAATTATTGCAGACTTTGGATAGGTTTTGCCTCCTTTCCTTGCGCGCACGCCTGTGCGCAATTTTGGCGTTTTTGCCCTTTCAAGGTCTTGCGGGATTAGTGAGGATAGGAATTTTTCCACTTCAGCAGTTTTGGAGAGCTCTTCAAAGGAATCCTCAACTATGATTGGAAGGTGAGTAAGAGAGTCTGGGAGGCGATGCCCTCGTGCCGCAACAAGCTGGCGCTTTGCAGTTGCCGCAATGGCGCTTCGCAGTGCAGCCTTATACTCCTTTTTGTTGACTTTTTCCACGATTTTTTCTTCCACCTTGGGCGGGTGCGCCCTGCGCCCCTTTACTGCTGAAGGAATCCGTTTTACTCGCCCCAGGCGTCCTTTCGGAAGAACCTCGCGCGGCCTGATTGCAATCCCTCGGTTTTTGCCAGAGCCAAAATCGCCTTTCCTTCCGCGGTACCTTGCAGAAGTTTCCATCCCCGCCCATTTGTAGTTTCCTTTTGGCTGATAGCGTTTGGTCTGGTCGGAAATTGCGGCGCGCATTATGAGCTCGAAGTTTACATCTGCCAAAAACACTTCTGGAAGCTCAACTTCCCCAGCAACTTTCCCCTCAATTGAATAAAGATTTGATTTCATAAACATCACTGCTTGGAGGCAAGCGAAATGAAGGTTATCTGCGGCTGCTTTGCATGCGCCGGAGCCCGCACTGCTTTTCTAAACCTTATGAGTCTTTTTTGTGGTCCTGCTAGGCTCCCTTTAATCAGCATGTATTCAGTTTTGATTATGCCATAATGCGGAAAGCCGCCTGCAACTGCCATTTCTGAGCCCGGGCCGATTTTCATTATGCGCTTGTTGAGCTCGGTCCTTTTGTGATAGCCCATCTGGCCTGGCATCGGCACAGTATATTGCACATAGGCAGGATGCCATGGCCCTAAAGTCCCAATGTGCCTTCTTTTGCCTGTTGCCTTGCGCCTCTGCTGTGCAGTCCCAAACCTCTTAATAGTCCCCTGCCAGCCTTTGCCCTTTGTCACTGCAGTAGCATCTAAAAACTCGCCAGGTTTGAACACCTCAGAAACTTTCACTTCCTTGCCAAGCAGGGAAAGTGCATATTCCAGCTTTTCTGCGCAATCTTTCCCACCCACTGCAATTTCCATCCTCTCAGGGGTTTTTTTGCCTATCCCTGTCAGGAAAGGACGAGTATATGCCAAAACAAACACATGGTCAACGTCAGAAGCAGAAAACTTGTTGTCTTTTTTCTTTTTAATCCCGAGTGGCTTGAGAACCTTTTCATCAGGGCAGAGGATATCCCCGACCGGCTGCCCATTTTTATAGCCTCTAATCCCATAAATTGTCATGGGCGGGCATTCCACTACAGTCGCGGATGCAAATACTTCATTTCCCTTGTTGGGCGATTCCGTATCGTCAATAAACATGACATGGGTCATGCCTGCCTTGTAGCCTGCAAAGCCAAGCAGCCTCTTTTCTGGTGAAGAGGGCCAAAAATTAACTGATGGAACCTGGCTGTCCGCCCGCTTGCGCGGCCTGAAGGCAATCGAACCCTTTTTGTGACCTGAACGCTTCCCCATTAAACCCCCTAATCTTGCGCACATTGCGCAAATGATTCGCAACGCTTCTTTCCCTCTCAATGGAGGGGTGGTTGCGAGTGTCATCTTACATTTTATGTAAGAAGTGGGGTTGATATATGAGACAAGTATTTATAAACGTTCCGGTTGGAAACGAGCCCCAAGCTTTTTATTTTGGCAAAAAGAAAGAAAGCTATGCGCTTTTGCATTCTTGCATTGGTGGCGCTGCTGTTTGCATGCCTGGCATTTGGCCAGCATCAAGAGCAGGAATGGAATGCTGAAGAGATGCTTGCATATTACCAAGCCAACATAGACCATAAAGTGCCAAAAAGCGCAAAGATGCTTCTGGGGAACGAGCGCATAAACGCATATGTGAAAGGCTATATTATTGGGATTCAGACAAAAAGAGGCGAGATTCAGCAATTTGGCTTTGG
>JAWAKW010000014.1:0-15401 GCA_038887295.1 Candidatus Anstonellaceae archaeon
TAAAGGAAAAAAGCCCGTCAACAAAACCGAAAGAAGTTCAAAACCACAGTTTAAAAGCCGTGGAGCTGAAAGATCAAGAAAATGAGTCAGATGCTGGAAAAAGAAGAGAAGGAGAGAAAAAGGAAAATTTGAGCCCCTCTAAAATCTCCACTTTTTCAGAAGAGCAAGGGAAGATGGCGGAAACAAAAAAGGAAGATGGATTAGCAAATGAAGGAAAGAAGCGCAAGGAGAAACGAAGGATATTAGAGCTTGTAAAAGGAATCATCGCCAAAAGAAAAATTGCTGCAGCAAGAAGAACAGCGAAGAAACTGAAAGGAAAAGACGGCAGATAGATTTCTTTTTTTAAGATATTCCAATGATTTGTTTTTGTGGGGGGAAATGGCAGAGATAACAGTCCAAAACGTTATCAAAAATGCAGCTGCGCCGAGAAGTCAGCAAATAAGAAGGAAGTTCTACAAGGTCCATGAAAGGATGCTTGAGGCAGGCTTTGGGCCACTTTGCACTCCTCTAAAGAAAGGCATGATAATATATGACAGATGCGTGGATGCGGATGGAATTCCGAATGGGAAATCTTCGTATTCTGTTTTTGTGTGGGTTTGGAAAAATGCCATTGGAATAAGATATCAAAACCCTGGAACCTCCAAGGAAGATGAAAAGCTCTCATTTACGCGTCCACATGGACTCGAACAGAAGGTCTAGAAGGGGTACTGGAACCTCCAAGGAAGATGAAAAGCTCTCATTTACTCAGCTTTCAAACCTGCACGTTGAATTTGGGCTTATGGAGGACTCAATTGATGAAGTTATAAGTGCCATAAAGGCGACTGCTGCAAAGAAGTCAGTTTACACCTATTTTGTTGCGCTGCATGACCATATAAGGTATGTAGATAATATCGATATGGTTGCACTGCACAAAGATGACGGCTTGAGTGATTGGGAAAGGATGATTATCCACAAAAAATGGGCTAATATTGATTTTGACTTCGGGACCACTTGCCACAATAATTTCTATTTGGAAGCTGCCTGCAAAATAAAAGAGGCAGAAGAGCGCATTGGAATAACCAAGGGTGCCTCAATTGAGCTTACCATGCCATTTTCCAAGCACTCCACCAATGGGCCGCACGTTCTAGTTTGGTTTGCTGACTTTGAAACTGCCCACCTTTACCAGGGAGAAATACTTGAAAAAAGAGTATATCATTATCCTGCCTATGCACCGGATGTCTCATCGAAAAAGATAAGAAAAGAAAATAATAGGCTGCGCATGCAGATGAAAGCTGCTGTTGGCATGGCGCATCCGGTTTCAGGGATTAGGCTGCCGATTGTTGGTGTTCCGCCGACTGGCATACTTGACTTGGTGGCAGATGGGATTTATCCTTTGGATTATGCATTTGAGTACTGCAAAAAAATGCCGACGCCATTGCCTGCTTCAATCCAGGCGCAAACATAAAAGAAAGGGCGTTTGCTAATCCATCAGAAGGAAGAAGAATAATGGAGCTGATTGAAAAATGGAAAACCGGATCTGCCCTTTCTCCCCATGCAATTAACATGGCATTTGCTCTGGAGCTTTGGCAGCAAGCAGGCTTGATACCGACTGCAGATAACGACATAGACAGATTCCACACAGTCGGGTTTGACCACGCAATTCACGGCTATGGGAAGATGTGGATGGTAATCAAAATGAAAGATAAGACTAGGCCTTCTAATCAAGATGTAATTAGGATTTTAAGGGGAGAAACTAGTGGTGAGATCTTTGCATTTGTGCCTTATGATTCAGAGAAAATGAACTTGACGAAGGCGAGGATAAATGAAACTTTTGTTCAGAAGATTGAAAATAGTATCCGGGCGACATTGTTTCATCTCAAGCATACTTTTTCCTCAGATATGGCATGATGCAAAAACTAGATTAAATGGGCTGATACATTAGGAAAGTTAGTAAGAATTCGTACAGTTTGGGACTCCATTATGCTAATTGAAGAAAAAAGGTGGGATTTAGTGGATAAACATTTAAAAAACGTTTGATAGAGAAAATAAGATGAAATATGGGTGAGTTATATGAATGGCTCATTTTTTATAGACAGAAAGGTTGTAAGAAAGATTGAAAAAAGGATGCAGCTTAATGAGGTTCAGGCCCGTATATTGAGAAAGAAATTCGAACGGTATAAGGAGTTGACAGAACCAAAAATAAAAGGAATGGCATTGCAAGGATGGAAATATATACTGAATATTGAAATTCCAGAAGCCGATTCTGTGAAGAAGGAAGAAGTAAAGAAAGTAAAAGAAGAGCTTGCCCAAGTCTTGGCAAGAATAGCAAATAATAGCAAATTTGAGTCAAAAGAAAAAATCAATATTAGTGATTGGAGGAAAATGATGGGTATCTCTCTTATAGCAAGAGCGGTTGAGAGCTTGGTTGGAAGAAAAAAAGCACTGCAGTTGATTGAGAAAGAAGTTTTTTACGAATCCATCCAGAAAAATCTGCAGTTTAGTGAGAGAATCAAAGCGGATTCGGCAGCGATTATTGCTGCGGTAGCGGGAGTGGTCGGTATTGCTTCTGGGGGGATAATGATAGGCTCAGTACTTTTGGGAAACTTGACATATTTTGCTGCCTCAACTGCGGTGTTTTTAACATCATCTGCCCTAATTTTGTGGTTATTTGGAGCTGACGCAAAAAATAGCTTTCACCGCGCCATACTACTCGATTATGTGAAGGATAAAAAGAATTAGAGGATTAGAATGCAAAAAGAGACCCAGCCGTTACGTGATAAAGTAGTTAGAAAAATTATTACAATCTCCAGGAGATTTCACTATGAACCTTTGACCGATGAACTTTGCACTGAAATAAAGCTTCCAAAAAACCTCACCTTAATGGCGCTTTCTTATCTTTTGGATTCAAACCACCTGATAAAAGGAGACCCAGGAAGGGGAAAAAGCACGGGTGCGCGCATAGTTGCATCGGTTTTTGGAGGAGTGCCGTATGACTTGTACCACAGCTTGGAGCTGCAAGGCCACTCTGGGCAAGTCAAAGAACACGTGGTTGGGCGACTGAACTTTGCAAGCCTCAATAGCGGCTATGAGAAAATGGTTTGGATGGGGACAATTGCTCTTCCTGTATTGATAGTTGACGAAGGAAACAGACTTCCGCCTGAGGTGCAGGGAGCAATATTGCAGGGAATTGAAAGCAAGCGCTGGAATTATTCAGGAAACCACACTTATTATGCTGGGCAAAAGCCAGCATTTATTACTGCAAACTATCATGACGAAGGCACAGAAAAGCTGATCCCGCCGCTTCTTGACAGGATGGACATTGTAACTGAGGAAAAGTATACTGGAAGGAATAATTTTATCACAGGGCAAACGTATGAGAAGGCGGAGGAAGACAGAAGAAGGTTGCTGCGGGACCCAAAAATTACCACAGAGGCAATGGAAATACTCAGGAAAGGTGAGATAGAGGAGTTTGTCAAATATTGGAAACGCCACAGGCTTTCTACAGTAGATCCTATAAGCGATGAAGAAAAGGAAGGGATTGCAAGGCAGATAAAGGGGATAAAGGTTGCCAAGCAAGGAAAGGATGGTGAAGCACTAATGCATGCCAATGATGCTTTGCTGTTTTTGTCCGCGTTTGACGCTGAAATAAATTGGTCTGAAAAATATGGCTCGAAGCGTTCTGTTGACCCGATAAGCGACCACCCCCACGACAAAAAATACCTTGGGATTTATGTGAAAAATGGGTTTTCCCCGCGCTCGCTAGTGGCAACTTTAGAATATGCAAAAGGCGTAGCTTGGATTGCCGGCAGGAATGAACTCGATATTAGAGACGTTGTGGCAGTGCTTCCGCATGTGATTGCCCACAAAATGACTTACTCTGAGAATTTTGCCCAGCCTCAGGAGCGCAAGGATATGATCGAAATTGCAATGGCAAAAAAGCTGGTGGAAATTGCACTTGAAAATTACCAGAAGGTGGCGGCTGCCATCAAAAACCTCCTTGAAAGGATACAAAAAGACCCAGAAGGCGCAGCAGAGCTTAATGAGAAGGAATATGACCATCCGCTGCAAAAATCGCTCATTGCAACCGTGAAAGATGAAGTGCTGAAATTCAGGCTACACGGCGAAGAAGAAGAGCGGCTCCTTTGAAGGGTGTGCGCCGATGAAATTCTTTTGGAAAAAAAACATCCAGCCTAAGCTGCAGAATGGGCAGAATGCATTTTTTTCCAGGCAGCTGCAACAGATGGAGCTTGCCCAAAAGGCAGCAATAATTGAAAGGTGGGAATACTGCCGCGGGCTTTTCCATTCCCCGATACTGCCTGAGCCGCATTTTGGCCCTCCCCCACCAGGCTACCGTGGCGCCCATCACAACCTTGCAACAGGCCAAACCTGGATTGATTTGGAGTTTGTAAAAGAGATTGCAATCAAAGGGAAAGCGGATTTCCAGCTCGTATTGTCCGGGTTGATGATACGCCAGATTGCATGCTATATGAAATTTCCAAGGACAATTGCAAATGCTGTAATTGCAGAAAAGGTGGCAAACGATCTTTGCAAACGTGAAGGCATGGAATTTGCAAGGTTTTTGGCAAACAGCTTTTCATCGCTTTGCGTGGATTGTTGCTGTGTATTGGAAGCGGACAAAGCGGATGCAATTCTTGAGCTTCGGCGTGCAATATCAAATGCAAACCCCTCAAGCAGATTGGATCGCATTGTGCTTGCATATCTGCATGCACAGGCAAGGAGAGAAGAAGCTGAGTTTGTGGATGTAGAAAGAGAAGTTGAGATTTTGAAAGGTGCGGACTTTACAGCAGTGACAGATGATGTTTGCGAGCTTCGGCGGGCCATGATGATATGGAAAAGAGTTGTGCTTATGGCGCAGCAGGCGGGCACCCAAGGCATTTTTGGGCTGGGAAAGAGGAAAGATGGCCCGTTATCTGAGATGCTTGGAAACCACCAATTAAGTGACATTGACCAAATCCCTCTTCTTGGCCAATTGACAAAGGCGGGCTTGAAAAAAGTACTTGCAGAGGCTGCCCTTAAGCTTTCATGGAAGGAATTTGCTGAAGTGGAAACCATGGTGCTAAGCTTGGTAGGCCAAAAGCAAGAGTGTGAAAGCGCAGGCATTGGCTGGGCTGAAGGAGTGGAGGCAGACATGAAAACCGTGAGGCGCTATCTTTCCCTTCTTGAAAATTACCCTGTGGTAATTGAGAAAATGCCGATAGAGGCAGAGGGGTGGAGGAAAGTAATAAAAGGCACAGAGAGATTTTGCATCGACTCGCCCATATACAAAGTGATGCCATACACGAGCGGTGGAAAGATATTGCCAGGCATAACGCGCATGATGGGCACTGGACTGCGAAAGAGGATGACGCTGGACTATAAGGCGCCAGATGCTTTGATTATGATTGATTCGAGCGACTCTATGCCGCATCCTGCACAGACCAAATCCGCTGCAGTTGCTGCAGCCATTGCTACTGCAAAGGCGTACATGAGCTTAGGGTCGGAAGTGGCGGTGATAAATTTCGGGCCTAAAAGCTATTATCTTGATTATACCAGAAAAGAGGAAGCCGTCTTTCTTTCGATCGTTGCCAAGCAACATGGCGGGACTAAGCTGGATTTGGAGCTTGCAAAAAAATTGATAGCACAGGCTAAAGGAAAACCGCTGGAAGGTTTGGCGGAAAAGGACATAACAAAAGTGCTTTCTGACCCTGAATTTATCCATGTAGGGCAGCAGGCAACTGTGAAGGAAGTTCAGCTGGTAGTTGGATTGCTTGAGACTGCAATTCAAAGAAGAATAGTCGATGTATTCATATTTTCAGATATGAAAATTGCAAACAAGGAGGAAGTGCTTAAGCTGATTTCTGAAAATTCTTCCACAAATCGCTTTGTAATAGTTTGTAGCGGACAGTTTGGGCAAAAAGAGCTTCTTTCAAGCAAAGTGAAGATTTACGAGGAAGTAAATGATGTAGAAGAAGGAATAAAGATAGCAATTGGGGAAGCAAGAAATGCAGCAGGCTATAACTGATGTGGTGTTAATATGCAGCAGAAGAGGAAGGAAGAGCAGCAGAACGTGCCTAAAGGAAGATTTTTCCTTGGAGGGCTTTTTGCAGCGCAAGTAAAGGTAGAGGAAAAATTTGACGCGCAAGTCAGAAGAAACCCTGCGGTAGAAACTATCGAGATGGTGTTTTCAGCTCTTGTTAAGTCCAAGTCTTTTTTTACCCAACTCAAAAAAGAGGTGGAAAAAATCAGATGTAGTGGTTCTGATATTGAGGAATTCATCCTTTTGCTTTCCAAATATCAGCAGGAAAAGAATTTTGCAAATAGGGCCGGGATTTTCCTTTCTGAGCTTTGCAATAGATGCAACGATGAGAAAATAACGCTTTACTTTTCCCACCTTGAAACTCCAATAAATTATGTTGCTTATAAAAATCGCAAAGAAATCTATGTAATTGGAGATGTAGGAAACTGCGCAGGGCAGTACATGCAGGGCGGCTCGTTGACTATAGAAGGCTGCTGCGGGCACATGCTTGGAGCTTATGCAGAAGGCGGACAGATTACTGTCAAAGGAAATGCGCTAGATTATGCAGGGATGGAAATGCTTAAGGGAAATATTCTAATTGAAGGCATGGCAAGGGACAAATTAGGATATAGGATGAAAGGTGGGCAGATTTTTGTGAGGCAAAATGTCCGCGATGAAGTGGGCCTTCAGATGGAAAGTGGAGGTATAATAGTGATGGGGAATGCAAGAAATGACGCTGGCAAGGAAAAAAGAGGAGGCAAAATAGTAATTTACGGATTTGCAGGTGAAGGAGCAAACAAAGGGGCAAAAGGCGAGCCAGCCTATATTTTGAAAAATAGCGCGTCTCATCGGCGATAATAAAGCCCTTTGATTTCGCTTATAAGCTCCTGTATTGGGGTGAGCAACTTTTTGTCCACCAATTTTGAGAGCAGGATCAAAGAACGCTCTGCCTCTTCAGAAATGGATTTTAGGATTGAAATTTGATCTGAAGCTTGATCAGGATAGGACTCTTGGGAGAGCTCTTTAACGCAGAATGCCTCTGCAGCATGCGAAAACTGCAGAGAAAGAGTGATGCGGGCAGAGTAGATGCCAAGCTTCCAATCACCCTGTAGCGCCAATCCGACATATGCTTGTTCCTCAAGGCGAGAAAGAAGCCTTGCATTTGGGTTGGAGGGAGAAGCTGGCTTGTTAATAGGAAGCGCAAAATCTTCTTCTACTTCATACCATCCATCTGTCTGTGGAAAATGCTCTATCAGCTTTATTTTGGAAGGCTGCCGAACCTTGATAAAGACCACGCTGTTTTTATCCTCAAAATCAATTAGCGGATTGCCATTTTTGTCAAGCTCATGGTTTACTGCAAGAATGCTTCCCTTAGAACCTACAAATTTAGATGGAACCTCAAAGACATATGTGATTCTACTCCTTACATCAAAAAATTGCACAAAATTTGAAAGCAGTTTGTGCTGGGCTTCGTATGCACAGAGGGTACCAGACCAAGCAGGTGAAACATGCTTTTTTGTGCCTTTGTAAAAAGCCTCATAGAGCTCTTTGCTTGAAAGCAGGCGCATTTTATGAAAATTTGCACGCACAATTGCCTCCTTTTGGTTGACAAGATCGCATGTGAAATCATTCTTAAGTTTTATTATCTCTGCCATAAACATCAAAATGAAAGTGTTTGCAGATGTTTTAGTGTGAATGGTTTAAAAATATAGCGAAAATAGCATTTTGCAGAAGGTATGCTATGCTTAATCCGCAAAAATTAGATGCAGTTCTTTTGAACCCTTTAACTGGGATGATTGCTTTCCTGCTTTTGTTTTGGCTGATCTTTGAGATTACCTATCTTCTTTCCTCACCACTAATAGAAATGATGAAAGCAGCTACCATGCTTTTGGGTTCGCTTGTATATTTGACTTTTTCAGATTCGCAGTTTCCTTTATGGATTGCGGAAATAGCAAAAAAAGGAATTGTTGACGGGGTTGGAAGCGTGATGGCTTTTCTTCCTTCCATTTTTATTTTATTTGTTTTGGTGTATGCGCTTGAGGAGTCAGGAGTTCTTGCTCGCTTTTCTGCATTGGCTCAAAGAATGGCAGGACGGTTTGGGCTGACTGGAAGCTTTGCTTTTCCTTTTGTGCTTGGGTTAGGCTGCAACGTCCCTGCCATCATGTGTGCAAAAACGCTCGGAAAGAAAGAGAAAGTGGCAACCGTGATTGCAATTCCTTTTATTTCTTGCTCTGCAAGACTGCCGATATACCTGCTTTTTGCGGGCACCTTTTTCTCAGAAAACCAGCCTATTGTAATTCTGCTTTTGTACCTCATGGGGATTATTTCTGCTATTGCCACCTTTTGGCTCTTCAAAAATTTGCTTTTTGCAGAGTCCAAATCAAAAACAGATATTTTGCTTCCAAATTACAGACCCCCTAGATTGTCCTCAGTATTTTCAAAGGCAACTATGCAAACAAGAGCGTTCGTGAGAAAAGCAGGGGGAGTAATCTTGGTGGTGTCGGTCATTGTCTGGGCGCTTACCTATCCCGAAGGGACTGAGAGCATAGGTCGTAAAATAGGGGAGCTTGCAGCTCCAATTTTTGAGCCGCTTGGATTTGGCAAATGGCAGCCTGCACTTTCGCTTTTACTTGGCCTAGCGGCAAAGGAGGCAGTTATAGGTGGGCTTGTAGGGGCGTATAGCATACAAAATGGGTTGCTTTCTGATGTAATTGCTTCTGATTTCAGCCCGGCTTCAGCGTTCTCATTTATGGTCTTTGTTCTGCTTTATACTCCGTGTGCTCCAGCTTTGGCAATTCTGCACAAAGAATGCGGAACAAAAATGGCATTGTTGGCAACTGCTTATTATTTTGTATTCGCATGGGCTGCTGCCTTCATGGCTTATCACGCAGGCGCGGCAATAATCGGAAGTTGAATCTGCAATGCTATTAAAAATTTGCATGCAAGAAAATAACAAGGAGGAGTTATTATGGGGACCAAAGGTACTGAAATTGTTGGTGGAAATGTGGCTGAAATAATTGAGCTTTTGAACAAAGCACTGGCAGATGAATGGCTTGCGTATTACCAATATTGGGTTGGGGCACTTGTTGTAAGGGGACCGATGAGGCCTGAAGTGCAAAAGGAGCTTCAGGAACACGCAAAGGAGGAATATGGGCATGCTGAAATGCTTGCCGAAAGAATAATACAGCTTGGTGGAACTCCGATTTTGCATCCTAAAGAGTGGTTTGCTAAATCCAACTGTGGATATGATGAACCAACAGACGACCATGTTCTAAAGATTCTGGAACAGAACATAAAGGGCGAGCAGTGTGCAATTGAAGTATACCACAAGATTCTTCAAAAGGTGATGATCGAAAAAGATCCTGTCACTTTTCATCTGATAAGGAAAATACTAGAAGATGAAATAGAGCACGAACAAGAGCTCCAGGAGCTTGAGCAAGACATAAAGATGATTTTGGATATTGCCTAACGCGAACTGATTTGTTACATCAATTTTTAAAATATTTTAATGGGTATACTAAATCATGGAGTTTCGTGCAAAGATGATAGGCGCAGTATTATCTTTTGTGCTTTTAGCAGGTTGTTTAACTCCTTATAATCCTCCAAATTACATATGTGCCTGTTCTGCAAGCTGTTACCAAAAAAGCGAATATGAAGGACAGATTTTTGAATCAACAGATAGTATATTAAACAGTGCGCCCGTTGGAGGTAAAACTCCTCAGGAAACGAAAGAGAAGTGCCTAAATGAAGCAACAAAGCTTTGCCCTGGGCAAGTTGTAGATTTAATTTGCACACCAACAACGTGGGAAAAATGGAATAGAGCAAGAGAAGATGAAATTAAAAGCGGAGGCCGAAGATAGACCAAATAAAAAATGCCATACTGTCTTTGAAATAACTTTGATATAAAAATGAACTTTGCTATACATGAGGAAGATTTGTTTCTTTAGGCTTTATAAGGTACTTATAAGGTACCTAAGAATAAACGAGGTTTTGCGGCCTCCCATTCAAAAATGAGAGGATGTTTTCTGCGGTAGTGTCCAAAATGCGCTGCAGAGCTTCTTTGCTGTTGAATGCATTGTGTGGAGTGACTATTACGTTTGGACGATTTAAGAGTATGTGGTTTGCAACTACGGTTTTCAAGTCGCATTCGCCTGCAAACTGAGGTGATAGGAGCTGGGCTTCTTCTTTTATGTTGCACTCTTCTTCCAAGACATCCAATCCAGCAGCAGAGACTTTCCCAGAATCAAGAGCTCGGACTAGCGCCTTTGAATCGATTAAAGCTCCACGGGCGGTATTGATGATTATCACTCCGTCTTTCATTTTTTGTATTGTACTTTCATTAATCATATGGTAAGTATCCTTGTTTAGTGGCGCATGAAGCGAGATTATATCTGAAGAAGCCAGCAGTTGATCCAAACTGGCTGGAATGCACCCAAGCTTCTTTGCAATATCTGAATCTATATTCGGGCTGTATGCAAGGATATTCATACCAAAAGCCTTTGCTATCTTTGCAGTGCGCTGGCCAATCCTGCCAAACCCGATAATTCCCAGCGTTTTGCCTTCTAAATCAAAGCACCTCAGTCCATCCAAGCTGAAATCGCCTTTTCTGGTCCGCTCAATAGAAGGAAGAAGTTTTTTTGAGATTGCTAAAATCAATGCTATTGTATGTTCAGCAACTGTTTGAGAGCCATATTCAGGAACATTGCAGACTGCTATCTTGCGGGCTTTGCATTCTCCTAAATCTATGTGGTCAAAGCCAGTGGAACGGGTCGCAATCATTTTCAGCTTAGGCATTTTGTCTAATTCTTTCTTTCCTATTTTTGAGTATATAAAAACCGTGAGGATTTCTGCCTCTGCTGCTAATGAAAGGTTTTGTTGGGAGAGATGTCCTGGAATTGAGATGAAATTATTTCCTTTTAGTTTTGCTGAAAGGTAATTATATTCCCAATCCTCAAGCTCAAAACCAACTATTGTAGTCACGATTTCACCTCATTGCTTTCTTTTTGAGAATTTCCCCTTTTATGTATATGTCCCGTTTTGGATACGGGATTTCAATTCCTTCTTTTCTGAAACGCTCGTGGAGTTGCTTTATAAATTCGTGGACTACAAGTAAACGTTCAGGGTAGTCTTCCACCTTTAGGAACACAGAAAAGGAAATTCCTGAGTCTCCAAATGCTGTAAATCGAACTTTTGGCTCATAATTCTTCACGCCACCCGGAACAGTCTTCACAACATGGTTGGCTACTTCTAAAGTTATTTTTTCAACTTTCTTCAAATCAGAATCATACGAGACTGAAACTGGCACGGGTATAACGGTTGATTTGTCAGGGGAATAGAAATTAGTAATTATGCTGGAAGCAAGCTTGGAGTTTGGGATAGTTATAATGTTATTTGCTCTTTGCTTTATTTGTGTAGTGCGCCAGCCTATTTTTACTACATAACCTTCTTGGCCGCTATCAAGCAAAACGTAATCACCTTCTTTTATCGGCCGATCAATTGAAATATGAACACCTGCAAAAAAGTTTCCGAGAGTATCTTGAAAGGCAAGCGCAACTGCAAGGCCGGCAATGCCGAGGGAAGCAAGAAGAGGACTTACTTCTATCCCTGCAGCATCAAGCATCATAATTAAAGCAAGAGCAAAAATAAATAGCGCGCCAATTCGCCTGATAGTGTTTTCAAGGCCTCCAAGTTGTATGTTGTGCGTAGGCGCAACCTCGACAGTGTACCAATGCAATACTGCATTGAGGACTTTGTAGACGGTATATGCACCAACTGCAATAACAAATTCTCTTACAAAAAGATTTGTCAAGGGAAAATCAGATACACCTGTTAGCACGGCCGCGATATATATGCTAATGCCAGTAACCCACAAGGTAATAGGCAAATCTAAAGATTCAAACAGCAGATCATCAAGGATTGTCTTTGTCTTGCTTGAAATTCTCCGAGTGAATATCTTCAACGAAGCTATAATTAGCTTTGCAAAGAGCAAGGCAATAATTAATGCAACTGTAAATGGCAAAAGAACTTCAAGTGTTTTACCCAAAGAGGGGCTAAACTCTATCATAGAAAACACCTAAGGAATGATTAATTTTAGCCGTGCAGGTTTCTTTTGCTGAAGCGCAAGCAAAAATTGATTAATCCTTTCTGCTTCGCCCTCAACTATAAAGATTTCGAGACAGTCTTTGTTGCCAAGATTAGTATGTAGATTAGTTTTAATTATGTCTTCAAAATCATGAACAGACTGCTTCATTTTATCTTCCTTTTTTTGATGATGGGAAGCAAGCACCACCGCAGTTAACTTGCCTTTCATGCTTTTTCTGGATCTCATCTCTTCCTCTAAAAACTTTATTGCTGCACGTATAGTATCTGAGCGATTAGGGAAATTGAGCTCATTTTGTATCTCATCAAGTTCTTTTAGGCTGGTCTCATCAAGAGATATACTAATTATCGGCATGGAAATCCACTTTAATAATAAAATATAATTTTTTAATAATTAATATCAAAATTTGGTGGGTGGGAGGATGAACGCTTTGATTCTTATAGCAATTTTTGCTCTTGCAGGATGCACTGCAAAACCACAGGCAGAAAGTCAAAAACTAGATGTAGTGGTGACTACATATTTTCTTGAAGAATTTGCAAGAGAGGTTGGAAAAGATAAAGTGGAAGTAAGAAGCATCCTTCCTGGAGGCACAAATCCGCATTCCTTTGAGCCGTCACCTGTAGAAATGACTACCATTCAGTCGGCAGATATATTCATATACAATGGCGCAGGCCTTGAGCCATATGTTGGAAAAATCAGATTTGAAAATACTACAGTTGTTGAAGCGTCTGCAAAATTGAATCTTGAAAAAGATGAAGAGCATGGGGGATATGATCCTCATGTATGGCTTGATCCTACCATGGCTGCAAAGCAGGTAGAAGTAATTGCAGAGGCTTTTTCTAAAGTCGATCCACAAAATTCCGACTATTACAGGCAAAACGCTCAAAAATACATCGCTGAGCTTTTAGCACTTGACAATGAAATTGAAATAGAAGTAAAAAATTTCAAAAAGAAAGGCTATATTGGCTTTCACCCTTCTTTCACATACTTCAACAAAAAATACGGCCTTGAGTACTATGCGGTAGTGGAGGAATTTGCAGGGGATGAACCTTCCGCCGGAGAGCTTGCAAAGCTTGTAAGAATTGCAAGGGAAAAAAATGTTAGTGCGATTTTTGCAGAGCCATTTTTGGACAGCAGAGCGGCGCAGGTGATAGCAAAAGAAATAGGTGCAGAGGTACTTTATCTTGACACTATGCATTCCAAGACAAATCTTTCTAAAGGCTATATCCAAACGATGAGATATAACCTGCAACAGCTTGGAAAGGAATTGGGATGAAAATTCTTGAATTCTCAAAAGTAACGTTTGGTTACGACCGTGAGCCTATAGTGCAGGATGCTACTTTAGAGGTAGAAAAAGGAGATTTTTTTGGGATAATAGGGCCAAACGGTGCTGGTAAAAGCACTTTATTGAAGATCGCGCTTAGGTTGCTTCGCCCTTGGAGCGGAAAGGTGCGGCTCTTTGGGAAGGAAGATTTTAATGAATGGGAAAAAGTAGGGTATGTTCCACAGAAGCCTAATTTTGAGAAGTCCTTTCCTGCAACTGTATTTGATGTTGTTTCTATGGGGCTTCGACCATTTCCTTCATGGAGAGGACTTGATGAATTGCAAAAAAAGGCGGTGCTTGAAACATTGGATGAGGTTGGAATGAGAAGAAAAAAAGATGAGCTGGTCGGCAACCTTTCTGGAGGTCAGCTTCAGAGAGTGCTTTTGGCAAAGGCTCTAGTTGGCAAGCCTCAACTGCTTCTTTTAGATGAGCCAACTAGTGGAATTGATGCAGAGTTTGAAGAAAAGTTTTGCTGCCTACTGGAGAGAATAAATAAGGAGGGCACTACTATTGTTCTGGTGACGCATGACATGACTTTTATGTCATATCTCGTAAACAAAGTTGCATGCATCAATAGAAGAGTTTACTTTTGCGGCAAGCCTAGCAAGTTGCTTGGCGAATCCATAAAAAAAGCTTATGGACACAGTGCCACACTTGTCTCTCATCCACATCCGCATGAGTGAGAAGATGCTAGAAATGTTTGAGTATGAATTCATGAAGACTGCTTTCCTTGCAGGAATAGTGATTGCAATTATGGGCGGATTGGCTGGGCTTTTTATAATATTGAGGAGGCTGTCCTTTTTGACCGATGGAATTGCGCATTTTTCACTTGCAGGTGTTGCGGCTGCTATAGCCACTGGCTCAAGCATAATTGCCTGGACATTCGCCTCTGCATTGCTTGGGGCAGTCCTTATTGAAAAAATACGTAGTAAATTTCACCTATCTGCAGATGCTTCTGTAGGTGTGCTTCTGCCTCTTGGACTTTCTTTAGGTGTAATTATTTTGTCAGCTGCAAAAATTACAAGCATCGACCTTGCTTCATATCTTTTTGGAAGCATACTTGCAATTCCATCTGAAGATTTATCACTGATTGGTGTGCTTGGAGTCGCAACGATAGCAATCATTATCTATTTCCACAAGAAATTCTTATATATCTCATACGATGAAGAGGGAGCACAGGCAAGCGGGATGAATGTCCGGCTTTACAATTTGATTCTGATTGTAGCTGTTGGGATTGCGGCTGTGCTTACTATACGTGTTGCCGGAATCTTACTTGCTTCTTCAATAATGGTAATTCCTGCTGCATCTGCATTGCAATTCAACTTCAGCTTCAGAAGGACAGCTATGCTTTCATGCATTTTTGCATTGGCTTCAGTATTGGTCGGAATAACCTTCTCTTATTATTTGGGTATTCCCACTGGAGCAGCGATCGCTTTTTGCAGCTTTGTTCTTTTTCTTTTGAGTGCAACTGCTGCCCCTAAAGCGAAGAATCTATAATTCCTCCGCCAAGACAGATGCCGTTTTTGTAAACTGCGCATATTTGTCCTGCTGCAATCCCTTCCAGTGGCATGCTGAAAGTCACCTTGACAGTTTCATCTGAAATTGACTCGACTACTGCTGGAACTTCGGGCTGATGAGGGTGTATTTGAATGGCTGCCGAAATCTTATCGAATGGAGAGCAGAGATGATTAAACTTTCTGACTATCATTCCCGTTTTCAAAAGCTTGCTTCTGTCTTTTGTGACAAAAACAGCGTTTTTTTGAACATCAAACCCTGCCACAAAATACTTCTGGGGGAAAAAGAGTCCTCTTCTTTGGCCTATAGTAAAATTGAAAATTCCATTATGTCTGCCTAATTGCTTGCCGCTTTCAAGCTCAATTATAGGCCCTCTTTTTTGGCCTATCTTTTCTAGCAAAAACTTCCGCATATTCTTTTCTGATACAAAACAGAGGTCTTGGCTTTGCTTTACTTTCGTATAAAAG
>JAWAKW010000015.1:0-8815 GCA_038887295.1 Candidatus Anstonellaceae archaeon
AAAGCACGCGAGGAATTCAAGCTTACGATAACCAATTATATTCGGCAATTCCACCTCGGAAAGGAGGTTGACGAAGTTCTGGTTGGAATGCTTTTGCATAAGCTGTTTGGGTTGGGGGAAATAGAGATTATTAACCACGATGACTGGCTTGAGGAAATTATTATTAACAATTCAAAAACTCCAATTGGGGTATATCATCGCAAGTTTGGCTGGCTTAAGTCAAATATTTACATGCCAGACGAAGAATCTATCTTCAATTATTCTTCCCAAATTGCGCGCCGGGTGGGGAGGCAAATTGCAAACTTAACACCAATACTGGATGCTAGGCTTGAAACTGGAGACAGAGTTTGCTCTACTCTTGCACCGATTTCTGCGCATGGGAACACAATTACAATCAGGCGCTTCGCAAGAAATCCATGGACAATTGTAAATCTTGTGGGTGAACCAGGCTACTCCATGACACCAGAAATGGCAGGAATGCTTTGGCAGGCAATACATTATGAAATGAATATCTTAGTTGCAGGTGGCACAGCATCCGGCAAAACTACAGCTTTGAACGCACTGGCGTCATTTATTCCTCCAAATCAACGCATTGTCACAATAGAGGATACAAGAGAGCTTATGCTGCCACATTACCAGTGGAATTGGGTCCCTCTTTTAACTCGCAATCCAAATGCAGAAGGCTTAGGTGAAGTTACAATGCTTGACTTGATGGTTACATCGCTTCGTATGCGGCCAGATAGGATCTTGCTTGGTGAAATGAGGAGGCAAAGAGAAGCCGAAGTATTGTTCGAGGCTATGCACACAGGACACTCTGTTGCAGCAACTTTGCACGCTGATACAGGGATGCAGGCTATAAGAAGGCTTACTAGCCCTCCGATCAACCTCCCTCCATCTGACATCGAAGCAGTCAACCTTATTGTAGTCCAATATCGTGATAGGAGGAAGAATGTTAGGAGAACCTTAGAAATTTGCGAAATAGTTCCAGGTGCCAAAGACGAGGAAATAACAACCAATGTAATTTACAGATGGCGCCCACGCACTGATACATTTGAAATGGTAGGTGAGCCAAACAAATACCTCAAGGAAATTAACCTTCATACAGGCATGACCAAAGAGGAAATATATCAAGATATAAAGAACAGGGCCACTATTATAAGATGGATGATTGAGAACAAGCTTTCTGATATGGAGTCAGTAGGCAGAATAATGTCTCTTTATTACAGCAAGCCAAATGAAATCTTAGAAATAGCCAAGCGGGCTATTGGAAGTAAAAAATAGCCGTGATTCTTATGACAACCACGCCGGTCCGCATCCCGGTCATGCTTTTACCGATCTCTTCAGTCCCCACTTTAGGAGCGCGACTGAAAGGCATTGGCTTAAAAGTGCTTGCATTTTACCCATCAATAAGATATGACCTCAGATCTATAGGTCTTGAATTTCCGGCAGAATATTATTGCGGCGTTGCGGCAGTTTCAGCCGCAATTTGGTCATTGCTTATATCTATTGTCGTGGGAGTAATTGCAACGCTGAACCCTACTCTTCCTTCCCCTGTTAAAGGCCTTATAATATTTCTTTCTTTTGCAATAAGTTTTCTTTTTTTCCTCCTTCTTCATTTGGCTTTTCCTCGCCTTATTGCAAGGAGCATTGCAGCAAAGATAGACCACGAGCTTATTTTTGTCATGCGTGATATGCTAATACAGGTGAATTCTGGAATACCACTTTTCAATGCGATAGAAAATATCGGAAACTCAAACTATAAGTATGTAGGGCCGGCATTCAAAGAAGTTGCAAATAACGTTAGGGGAGGAAGTCCTCTTTTAGAAGAACTGGAAAATATGGCCATTAAGACTCAGTCGATCTATCTCAAAAAAGTCTCATGGCAACTTGTTACTGCAATTAGAGCAGGCGCTAATTTGTCCTCTACCCTTCGAAGCATAGTCAAATTGCTGGTAGACTACCAATTTTCACTTTTCAAATCATTCAATGCAGAACTCAACTTCATAATTCTGATATATCTGATGGTTGCAGCCGTACTTCCCACCATAGGGACAACCGTCCTTGTGATTTTTTCAGTATTTGGGATGCTTGGTGTTACACCAGAAGTTCTCTCAGCTGTTGTTGGAATTGGATTTTTAGGTCAGATGGCCATTATTGC
The DNA here is from genome assembly GCA_038887295.1 of Candidatus Anstonellaceae archaeon. Lineage (GTDB taxonomy): Archaea > Micrarchaeota > Micrarchaeia > Anstonellales > Anstonellaceae > UBA10161. Next base: position 2,159 of record JAWAKW010000015.1, read on the forward strand.
TTACGTCAAAATGAAAAGACCAAGCCTGTTTAGCGATTAGTGGTTTTATGAAGAAATATTTAGTTGAAAAACGATTTTCAACCTTTTTCAAGCCACGTCCAAAAGACAAAATCTCGCAGCTTCTTGCTTATGCTGGAATAGAAACGAATCCAGAACTTTGGCTTGGCTCACGTCTTCTTATAGTTATCTTATTTGGAATTGTTGGTGCTCTTCTTCCAGTCAGCATCTTCCGTTTTTTTGACCTGTCTGCATACCCCATCCTTAATCCACCCACCTTGGCTGGGAAGCTCGTCTTAAGCTTTGGGCTGGGCATTCTTTTTGCCTTGGGCGCTGCAATCCTGATATACATGCACCTTTATTATCTGATAACCGAAAGGACGCAGAGGGTAGATGCGGTCTTGCCTGATTTTCTTTTGATGGTGGCAGCAAACATGCGCTCTGGCATGACCCCTTTTGCTGCATTTCAAGCCGCAGCAAGGCCTGAATTTGGACCTTTGCAATCAGAAATCCTTTATGTTTCATCCTTATCTTTAGGAAGCGAATCATTTGCAGATGCATTGCGCCAACTAACTGCAACAATCGACAGCGCAATTTTGCGGAGGACAATTTTGTTTTTTGAAAACGGCTTGCGCTCGGGCGGAAAGCTTGCATATTTGCTTGAAACTTCGGCAGAGGAAATCCGTGAAACAGAAGAATTGAGGAAGCAAATGATTGTCAATACCAAGACTTATGCAATTTTTATAGTTTTTATATTGGTTTTTGGATTGCCACTGCTTCTTGCAATTTCTTCTCAATTTCTTGCAGTTTTCACCAAAATACAGTCTAATATCGGCACTGGTGCCAGTCAAAGCATGATAGGTGGTTTTTCCACGCCAAAGGTTAAGCTTGACATCAAATTTATCGATGATCTTACCATAGTGATCATTGTAGGAACAGCAATATTGACCTCTATTTTAGTAGGAGTAATTGCGGAGGGGAAATTGCTTTTTGGACTAAAATACTTTCCACCCCTTGCACTTGCCGCCCTTTTCATTTTCTACATATGCAAAACAGTAATTGGGGGGTTCGTTGGAGCTCTTGCATAAGGCGCTGCACCTGCATAGTGTTTTTTAACTTTTCATGAATGAAACTTGAGCGTGGTCTAAATGCCAAAACTGCGTCTTCCTGATGGCTCGTCAATAGAGGTACCAGAAGGTTCCACTGCTGCAGATGCAATTGCCGCAATAAGTAAAAACCTGCTCAAAGCAAGCTTGGCAGCCCAAATTGACGGCAAGCTAGTAGATTTGTCCACCATTCTCAGGCAGGATTGCGCCTTTAAGGCAATTACCTTTGATTCCAAGGAAGGAAAGGAGGTTTTTTGGCACTCTTCCGCCCATGTGCTTGCGCAGGCGGTGGTTAGGCTTTACCCAAATGCAAAGCCCACCATCGGCCCGCCAATCGAAGACGGCTTCTATTATGATTTTGCAGACCTGCCCCCAATTGGGATCGAAGAACTGGCCAAGATAGAAAAAGAAATGGAAAAGATTACCAATGAGAATCAGCAATTTGTGCGCCAGGAACTTTCAAAGGAGGAGGCAAAAAGGCTTTTTGCCAATAACAAATTCAAGTTGGAGCTAATTGAGGAAATCCCAGAGGGGCAGCACAGCATTTATTATTCCGGAAGCTGGTATGACTTGTGCCGCGGCCCACATCTTCCTTCAACAGGTCTGATTAAGGCATTTAAGCTCACAAAAGTTTCTTCAGCTTACTGGAGGGGTGATGCATCACGCGAATCCCTTCAAAGAATCTATGGCATCTCTTTCCCGCAGAGAAGTCAACTGGAAGATTACCTGAAGATGCTCCAAGAAGCTGAAAAAAGAGACCATCGGCGGCTTGGGCAGGAGCTTAAGCTTTTCACTTTCCATGAATGGAGTCCTGGAAGTGCATTTTTCCTGCCAAGAGGGACAATCATTGCAAACGAGTTGCTTGCGTTTTTGAGGGAACAGTACATAAAAAGGGGATACAAAGAGGTAATCACCCCTCAGCTTTTCAATAAGGAGCTTTGGGTCAAATCCGGCCATTGGGACTACTACAAAGAGAACATGTTCTTGCTTGAAGTGGACGGCCAGGAATTTTCGCTTAAACCCATGAATTGCCCCTCACACTGCTTGATTTACAATATGGAAGCCCACTCTTATCGCGACCTTCCATTAAGGATTGCCGACTTTTGCATGCTCCACAGAAACGAGGTGCGTGGCGCCCTTGGAGGCATGACTCGGGTGCGGAAACTTTGCATGGACGATGCCCACATATTTTGCACCCCTGAGCAGATTGGTCAAGAGATAGATGGCATGCTGGATTTTGTCAAATTCGTCTACAACGACACATTTAAGGTGGAATACAAAGCTTACCTTTCAACTCGGCCTGAAAAATACATGGGCACCCTTGAGCAGTGGGATGCAGCAGAAAAGCACCTTGAAGATGCGCTCAAAAAGAACAATATTCCGTATGAAATAAACCCGGGCGACGGCGCCTTTTATGGGCCAAAAATAGATTTCCGATTTAAGGACGCGATAGGGAGGAGCTGGCAGCTTTCCACAATCCAGGTTGACTTCCAAATGCCGGCGCGGTTCAAGTGCGAATATGAGGGCCCAGATGGAAAAATGCACACTTGTGTTCTTTTGCATCGTGCAATTCTTGGCAGCATTGAAAGGTTCTTGGGGGTCATGGTAGAGCATTATGCGGGCAAATTCCCGGTGTGGCTCTCCCCAGTCCAAGTAGCCCTTTTGTCTGTCTCAGACAAGTACAACGATTTTGCCCTTGCTTTGGCAGACAAAATGAAATGCCATGGAATCCGTGCAGAAGCCAACTGCAAGCAAGAGACCATCGGGGCAAAAATCAGGACTGCACAGCTTGAAAAAATCCCATATATGCTTGTAATAGGGCAAAAAGAGCTGGAATCCGGTAGGCTTGCAGTGCGCCACAGAGATGGCAAAATAGAAAACGATATCCCAATTGATGACTTTATCAACCGAGTAAAAACACAGATCATCCAAAGGCTTTGAGATGAGGATTTCGGCAATTGATCATCTGCGCGGCATCTTCATTTGTTTGGTTATAATTTTTTCGATGTGGCAGTGGTTTTGCATTCATGACGAATCATATGCCTTATTTTTCCATGTAGTTCCACAGAAATTTTACCCAGGCGATTTAATCTTTCCTGTGTTTTTGTTTGCCAGTGGTGCTTCCCTTTGGCTTTATATTTTCAAGCTTAAGCGCAAAAGGCAAAGCCTTGTTGAGGCAGAAAGAAAATACCTCTCTCTCCTTTTGCTTGGATTCTTCTTTTCTGGCTTGAAGTTTTTTTCAATATTCCCAGACGAAGTGATGATAATTGCTCTGCTGGGCATCCTTTCGCTTAATTTGTTTTGGGCTTTTGGGCGCACCGGGGTTTACCTTGCCGCAGTTGCCCTTTCCCTTTTCTTCCTTTGGCTATGGGTGTGGTCTCCAGGCATAATCTTCCAGTATTATTTCAAGATGCTTGGGGGCGAACTTGGGTTTGCATATTTTGCAATTATCTACTTGGTAGGCTTTGCCGTATCATCATATGCATTTCCTTCGGCAGTCCCAAATTCCGCATCACTCAAAAAGCTCTCCCTTCTGCTTCTTCATATCGCATTTTTGGCTTTTTTCTTTTCATTGCTTTGGCCAATTGAGCGCCTAAGCTTGTCGCCTTCCTTCCTGGCATTGTCTTTGTCAGTTTCACTTTTGATTTTGACAATCTTGGTCCTGCTTTGCGATTTGTGGGGTTTCAAGTCCGATTTTTTTGTCCTGCTTGGGCAAAATAGCATTTGGGGATGGGGTCTGCTTAGTATTTCCTTACCGATTTCGTTCGTTTTCAATCTTAAGGTTGCAATGCCCGTTTGGCTTTATCTTCTCTGCTGCATTGCACTGATTTTCTTGCTTTATGCTGCACTTGCCAAATTTGTCAAGAAAAAATCCTAGCTTTTCCTTTTTCTTTTTAGTTTATCCAATATTGCCCGGTGCGCCATCAATCGAATGGCGTTTATTTTGATGAACCCTGCAGAATCCTTTTGGTCAAAGCCGCCTGCTTTGTGCATTGAGCCGAGGTTTTCATCGTAAAGTGATGTTGGTGAGGAGCGAGCAACAGGCATGACATTGCCTTTGTACAGCTTAAGCGTCACTTTCCCATCCACGTATTCTTGGCTCTTGTTTATTGCAGCGGTCAAAAACTCCATCTCAGGGGAAAACCAAAATCCATAATATATAAGTTGCGCATAGATTGGCGACAGCATATCCCTCAATCTCATTACTTCCCTATCCATTGCTATCGACTCAATGTCGCGGTGCGCAACCATCAGTATGGTCCCACCCGGCGTCTCGTAAAGGCCGCGCGATTTAATCCCTACAAATCGGTTTTCAACCATATCCACCCTTCCTATGCCATTTGCAGCGCCAAGCTCGTTTGCATACATGAAAAGTTCCAGTGGGTCGGTTTTAACGGTTCCATCATTCTTGTTTACTATCTTTATGGGTGTCCCGTCCTTGAAATGCACCTCTATAGTGGTCGTTTTGTCTGGTGCCTTTTGAGGGGAAAGCGTCCGGGAATAAACACTCTCGTCAGGTATGTGCGCAGGGTCTTCCAGTATGCCTGCTTCATGCGAAATGTGCATCAGATTTTCGTCCTCTGAATAAGGTTTTTTGGTAGTTGCACTCACTGGTATGCCATTCTTTTTTGCATATGCTATCAGGTCGTCTCTTCCGCCAAACTGCTCAAGAAATTCAGGCATCTTCCATGGTGCAATTATTTTGATATCCGGCTTTAATGCATAGTAGCTCAGTTCAAACCTAACTTGGTCATTACCCTTCCCTGTTGCCCCATGCGCCACATAAGCCGCCTTTTCTTTTTTTGCGATTTCTATTTGGTATTTTGCAATCAGGGGCCTTGCAAGAGCAGTCCCCAAAAGATACCGCCCCTCATATATTGCATTTGCCCGGATTGCTGGAAAAATAAAGTCGGTGACAAACTCCTTTTTTACATCTTTTACTATCACCTTTGAAGCACCAATTTTTAGCGCCTTTTCTTTGGCTGCTTTGAAGTCCTCCTTTTGCCCAATATCTGCCATATAGCAGATTACTTCATAGCCCTTATCGATAAGCCACTTCAAAATGCACGACGTGTCCAGCCCGCCAGAATATGCTAGAACGACCTTCTTGTTGGGCTTTCCATCCACTTTTATCGTTTCTCCCTCTGCTTCATCACCCATTTTCATCCCTCGGAAAACCATTCATTTTACTCAATTAAAAAGGGCTTTGTTCCATTTGCTACACTATTGCCTCAACCATCTCTATCAACAGCTCTTTTGGCTTGCTTGATTTGACAAAAGCAGACGCCAAAAGCACGCCGGCAGCCCCAAGCTCCATGGCTCTTTTGACATCTTTCCCATTGCTTATTCCTGCACCACACAGGACCGGCACATCTGCAACATCTTTTACTGCCTCAAGTGTTTGCGTTATAACTTCGGGCCTTGCTGTGGAAACAGAGATTCCGCTCCCTATAAGCTCGGGCGGCTCAACTGCTATATAAGTAGGCTCATATTTTGCAAGCCTTGCAGACTCATTTGCATCCTTTGTGCAAACAATGCTTTGCAACCCTGCGCTTTTCAGCATTTCTACAGATTTGGCAATAGTTTCCTCGGCAAGCCTGTATTCCGAGTGATTCAAAAGGGAGCCTTTTACTTTTGCATCTTTGAGTGCCTCAATGCTTATTTTGCCTGTAAATGGGCCTGCCAACACAGAATCAACATGCTGTGCAAAAATATCAGTGTGTATCTCTGCTGCCCGCCTCAAATCCACATGCTGCGGTGCGACTATTATCCTTACATCATTCAAAAGAGAGACTTCGGCAGCTATCTGGCAAAAAACTTCAGCCCCTCTTCCAACCGATTCTTTGTAAGCCTTCAAATTCAGCGCAATTATTGGTTTCATATAAGCGCCCTCCTTCATTTCCGCTCTAAATCTTATTAAAGAATTGCCCTAAAACTATTTTTGTGCCGACGTGGCAGAATCTGGTAATGCGCTAGACTCGAGATCTTCAGATTCTGCGAGGAATCTAGTGCCCTTTTGGGCTTAGGAGTTCAAATCTCCTCGTCGGCGCTCATTTTTTTTCGCGGCTTGGGGTTTGAAGCATAGTTCCGCTTTAGATCAATCGCAACACCAAAGCTTTGCTTAAACTTAATGTTACTGGATGGTCTAACTATATGTTTTATAAACTTTTACAACATAACACAATTAGACATAAAAAATAACATTTAAATATTAAAGCCAGTAGTTGAGAGGATGATCTGATGGCATTTGTTGGAAAAAACAGAGATGAAAGAGCTGTAGGCAGGCCTGTCCCCCCAGAAATGCGAAGGGCAGGAATTCTCGGCAGATTGGACGGGCTTTCTTTCAGCGAGTTTAAGAAATTGCCTCTTTTAGAGCAATTGGAGCTTATGGCAGGGGCATTCAAAGAAAAAGAGGACGCGTTAGACAGACTTTATGAGTACAAAAAGTTAAAGCTTTATAGAAACAGGCAGGAGAAATTGGTAAAGAAGATGCTTCCAGAATTGCTCGAGCAGAAAGCTTACGATAAGCTGGTGGAGATTCTAAAGAATCACT
>JAWAKW010000015.1:8915-11785 GCA_038887295.1 Candidatus Anstonellaceae archaeon
AGACTTTATGAGTACAAAAAGTTAAAGCTTTATAGAAACAGGCAGGAGAAATTGGTAAAGAAGATGCTTCCAGAATTGCTCGAGCAGAAAGCTTACGATAAGCTGGTGGAGATTCTAAAGAATCACTGGCCTGCACCGGAGGCTATCGAGCTTCTGCTAAATAAAACAAAACAGCTCAAAGACAAAGTTGAGATTGAAGCGCTTCTTACTGCTATTGTGCAAGGAGATCTGATAAAAGAGATAGTTAACAGAGGTGATGCTGATAATTCCTTCTATATACTTGAGAAAATAATTGGCAGAATGAAAAAAGTTGGAATAAAGCCATCGAAGAAATTCATTGATGCGGTAAATGACTATTTGCTTGAAGATGTATCTGGTTGCAGTATAGATTACGTATTGCTTGGTGATCTCATAAAAACTCCATGGGTGGGACAATCTGTTAAGAAGGCCGCTTTGAAAAAACTGCCTGAGGTGATAGAACATTCGTGCGACATATGCGATGACTTCCAAGCTGCAGCAGAATTCATTATTAATGCAAGAAAGATGCCTGCAAAAACGCTGGAGAATGCGATTGCTGTATTGTTGAGAGAGAGCTCATATTCAAGCACAGAGGAAGTGGAAGCAGTATTCAAAATTCTAATGAGAGGCGACGATAAGGTAAAGGAATTGGCATTGAAGAAGGCTATCGATTTTGAGAACCTTATATTCGATGTCGTGGACTTTTACATACAAACCAAAAACAATAGAGTGGAAAAAGTCGTGGAAGCTAAGATGAAAAGGCTTCTAGCGGGTGTAAAGGAAACTTTGGAACATGACGACGGTGTATCTTTGCATTACTTACCACAACTTCAGAAGCTTCATGATAAGCTAGCCAATAAAAAAGGAAATGAACAATACTTGCCTACAATCAAGAAACTGGTTGATTTTACATTGAAGGCTACTGAAAAGACCTCAATTCATGAGGAAGCAAGGGACATTATAATGGAATTCATCAATGGAAAAGATATATCCGAAGAGCATCTAAAGCGTGCCGTTAAGATTCTGGGCATCGACATCAAGGAGTACACACATCCGCTTACTGGTGAGATTGACTTAGATGGCATAAGAATTGCATTAAAGCAAAGAGATTCGTACTAGCAAGTCATCCACTTTGAATTCTGTTAAGATATAGAAGCTTCGCAGAAATTAGACTTTTTACGGGGCTTATTAAAGTAAGCTTGTTTTTTTCTACTTTTTTGCTACCATTTTAAATTCTCTAATCAAAATTTACTTGCTTTTGCCCCTGTAGCTCAGAGGTAGAGCGCCAGTTTCGTAAACTGGATGTCGAGGGTTCGATCCCCTCCGGGGGCTTACCTTTTTTAAAGCCATCCGCACTGATTTTTGTATGCCAAAGATAAATTTTCCTAAAGAATACGCATTGGAAAGGATTGCTTACGGGCTTCTTGTCTGCGCATTAGGGTGCATTTGGCTTGCCGTTGAAGTCGGCTGGCTCCGCAGCAATCTTCCTCTTGGCCCAATTGCAGTGATTATAATAGGGATAGTCTTTTTTCTGCCATGGCTTAACAAGAGGTGATTATATGTCTATCCTTGTATTTGAATGCGAAATCAAAGACAAAGAAAAGCTCAAAGCCGTCCTTGAGCAGGATCCTTATGCCCCATTGAGCTTTTCAAGGAATGGCTATAAGCTGAAAGATGGAGCGGCGGTTGGCCAAGATCCTGCGAAATGCTACCTCTTTTTTAAGTCTACTGAGGAATTTGCTGCCTTTGCAAGGGAGAAGCTTAAAGGCATAGCAACCGAATCCTCGCCAGCAGTGGCTGAAGCAGTAGCCAGAATAATACAGGACGAGGAAAACAGCGCTGAAATAGGCTTTGGCTCAATCTTTGGAGAATGAATTTATTCTTTCTCACCTTTCTTCCTTTGCAATGATGAAATCGAGGTATTTCCGAGCATTGACTTAGGTCATGCGGATGAGGTAGATCTTGAGTGCTGAGCTGCATCGAGCAAACCTCGTTGCATTTTGTTTTGTATGGAACAAAGGGTTATATGTGGTTTCTGTGCATATCTGGAGTTGATTCATATGGCAAATAAGCTATGGGGAGGACGATTTGAAAAGCAGCCGAACCAGGAACTGCTTGCTTTCCTTTCATCTGAAGATGCAGCTTTGGATACGCAGCTTGCCAGATTTGATATCGAAGGAAGCCTTGCCCACGTGTGCATGCTTACAAAGCAAGGTATTCTAAAGCCTGCAGAAGCCCAAGAACTACTTTCCGCCCTGCTTCAGCTTTACCGCCAAGCAAAGGAGGGCAGATTCACTGTCAGCGAAGCAGAGGAAGACGTCCACACGGCGGTTGAGCTTGCTGTCAGCAAGAAAACATCTGCAGGAAAAAATATGCATATAGGTCGCTCCCGCAACGACCAAATCTCGCTTGACATGCGCATGTTCATGCGCGAGGCAATTCTGCAACTTGCCGAAGGCATTCTGGAGGTCCAGCGCTCTCTTTCCAAGCTTTCCTCAAAGGACACAATATTCCCATATTACACTCATTTTCAGGTAGCCCAGCCTAGTTCAGTTCATCTATGGGCTCATTCCTACTTCTGTGGTTTTGAGCGAGATTTGGAGCGCCTACTTGAGCTTTATGAGCGCGTCAATGTCAGCCCATTGGGCGCAGGTGCAGGGACGGGCACTGACTGGAATCTTGAAATAAAATACACAAGCAGCCTGTTAGGGTTCAAGACGCATTTCAAAAACCCAATCGATGCGGTTTCATCCCGTGGCGAGCTTGAAGCAGAGCTGCTTTCAATTCTTCTTACAGCAATGATTCGCTGCAGCCGCATTTCAGAAGATATCATTCTTCTTTCAAATAAAAAG
>JAWAKW010000016.1:0-11398 GCA_038887295.1 Candidatus Anstonellaceae archaeon
AACGAGCATTTGATTTTGGAAAATTCATTCCGCGCAATTGCCCCAGAGTTAAGGATCATTGCGCCAGTGCGCGATTTGGATTTGAAGCGCGACCAGTCATTGCAGCTTGCAGCAAAGGAAAAGCTTCCAACCAACCTGCTTCGCGCAAAGAAATTTTCCGCAGACGAGAACCTTTGGGGCAGGACAATCAGGCAAGGGATAGTCCTGGACCCTTCCGCCCGCCTCCCGCAAGAAGCCTACAAATGGACAAAGAGCCCTCAGAACGCAAAAGCAAAGCCGCAGCAGGTGCTGCTGCAATTTTCCAACGGCGAGCCTGTGCTTGCCCAAACTGAAGGCAAAAAAGCAGCCTCCACAATTGAGGTTTTTCTTCTGCTAAATCAGGTTGGAGGAAAGCATGCAATAGGAAGGTTTGATGGGGTGGAAGACAAGGCAGTAGGCTTAAAGTCCCATGAAGTTTATGAATGCCCAGCAGCAACCATCCTGCTTTTTGCCCACAGGCACCTTGAGGCGCTTACTTTAACTATAAGCGAGCTTGAAGCAAAAGTCTTCGTGGATGCGCTCTGGGCAAAGCTGGTGCGGCAAGGCGGATGGTACAGCAGGTTAAGATGGAGTCTGGACGCTTTCATTTCAGAAATAGAAAAGCCTGTGGAAGGGGAGATTCTGCTTAGCCTTTATAAGGGCAACATTGAGATTTTGGGAAGAAGCAGCAGCCATGCATTATACGACAGCAGGCTTTCGCGCGACAAAGACGGGGCATTTTCGCAAAAGGATGCCCGCCAGTTTGCAAAGCTTTACGGGCTGCAGGATGTAATGGCTTACCTGCTTGAAAAATGAAAGCTATTTAAAACAATCTTGCCACACAAGCACAGCGGTGAGATTTATGGGTATTTTCAAGAAGCGGCAACAAGAAGAGCTTGCGCACCGCCACAGTGGCAAAATCGGAAAGGATGAAATCAAGTTCCTGAATGCTGAGCACATGCTCAAGGAGTTTTGCCGTCAAAATGGCTTGCGCCACCCGCTTGAGCTTCTGATGCAGCCAGTGCAAAGTCGCGATGAGCTTCTTTTGCAGTATTGCAAGCAGGCAATTGCGGCAGGCCACAGCCAGCTTGAAATTGCGCAAGCCCTTGCAAAATGGGGGTATGCAAAAAAGATTTTCACCCACAAGCCAACCAATGCAGACCAGGCAGCAGGCGCATACCTTTTTGCTTCAACCTCAAAAGTGGATTGGCTGGAGCTTCTTTTTGGCGGTCAGCGGATTGTGGAGGATGGAAAGCTCCTAAATGGAGTCTTCGGGAGAGCAACCACCAACCATCTGGATAGCACTGATGTCAAAGCAGCAGCACTTTATCTTTCCTCGCATGACTTGGAGCACGATTTGCCCCAAGCGCCGATGATAATGTTTGGTGGCAGGTGCAGCAGCCACAAAGGCAAGCTGGATGCAGAAAGGCTGGAAGTGACACAGGATAGAGATGAGTTCGAAAAAAGCCTGGGAAACAAAATAGTTGGCAAGCATTTCTTCAAAATTTCTGACCCAAAGCACGATTCCACCTTAAAATTCAGGATATGCTGCGTGGTTTGGGATGAAAAGCAAGGTAAGCTGTTTGTAGTCTCTGACAAAACCACAAAGCCAACTCCATTTTGCGAGTGGGTAAATCAAAACCTAAACGAAATTCTTTCCGTATCAGATGAGCAGCTAGAACAAATCTCAAATTATGTGAAGGAGATGCAGTTGGTGGAAAAGATGCGCGTAGGGGAAGGCAGGCCTTGGTCCGAGCTTCTTTCAGATGTGAAATCAAGGAAAGGCATTTTCCAGCCAGCTAAAAGCGAAGGGGACTATTATCGACAGGCAGTTAAAATATGGCGCTTTGCACTGCTTCAGCTTACTGCCCAAAACGTGCAGGAATATGAAAAAAGGTGGGCAACCATAAAAGAGATTCAGGAAATTGCAAATGCCCAACTTAAGCTAGTGTGCGACGACGGAAGGCAAGACGGCAATGTCAAGGTTTTAGGCGCAATTTTGAAGCAGGAAGAATTTGAGAAAATGTTTGGGGATTACAACCGCCAGCTTGGCTGCCTCTTTTTCGTGCCGCATTATGCATGCGGATTTTTGACAGCAGCGCAATCCATCCATGACATGATTGAGCGGCTTAAGCTTTCGATATCTCTTGATGAGGCAGACGAGTTTGAGCGCAAGCGGAAGCTTGAGTTTTTTGCAAGCAGGTTCTCTTTGATGGCATCTGACAAGACTCATTCTCCGGTTGCAGAATGGCAGGTGCTCCGCGACTACCTTCCAAGACAGCTTGCAGAGGACTTATCCAAACTGATGAAAGGTAGGCAGGACGTCCAAAATAGGGATTTTGTTGCAGGGCTTTATACCCTCTTTTGTGACAGCAGCGCAGCAGGAGAGAAGCTGCGAAGCGTTGCCGCCCGCGCATTGGACGTGGAAGTGTTCAAGATTGATGAGGATGGGTTTCTGCACATGCCTGCAGCCACTCTTACGTATCAGCGGCTTAGCATCCTTTTTGGGCAAGATTTCAGATTAATCTTTAGTGCAGACCAAATAAATGCGCTTATCACAGAGGAGGTTGCAAGGCAAGCCCACAAGCGCTATCAGGAATGGGCATCCAAACTCGGCTTTAAGATCGAGTTTGGGATGGAAAATTTCAAGACAGGGCAAATCACCCAGGTGCCGCCTGCGCCTTCCACTCCGTCAGAAGCGCTGGACATGAAGAGAAAAGACCTCTTCATCTCAACAAAGTTCACTCAGGAAGAAATTGAGATTCTTGGGCTTGAAAAGTTTGGATTTTGGGAAATTCCAACTTCTTATAAGAGGTGATTCTTTATGGATGCACAAGAGGCTTTAGAAAAGCTTAAGCAGGGGAATTTGCGCTTTGTGCAAGGCAAGCCTGCTTCCAAAAATTTGACTCTCCAGCGCACTCAGACTGCTTTAGGGCAAAAGCCCTATGCTGCAGTTTTGACCTGCTCAGACAGCCGAGTCAGCCCAGAGCACATCTTTGATGCAGGAATTGGGGAGATTTTTGTGGTAAGGACTGCAGGCAACCTGGCAGATTCAATTGCATTAGGTTCGCTTGAGTATGCTGCACAGCACCTTCACGTCCCAATTGTGTTGGTGCTTGGCCACACCTCCTGCGGGGCAATAAATGCTGCATGTTCTTCACAGTCTGCTTCTGGCAACCTGAAAGCAATCATAGATGCGCTGCAGGAAGCAGTGGCCCTTGGAAAAAAAGATCCACAAAAGACAGTAAAGGAAAATGTGAATTATGTTCTTTCCCAAATTAGGCAAAAAAGCAAGGCAATCAGCCAGCTTGAGCGCGAAGGGAAAATAAAGCTTTTAGGCGCAATCTATTCGATAGAAAGCGGCCAAGTTTCATTCATTTGAGAAAATGGACCAGTCAAGCAAGCTCAAATACGAGCTTAAAAGGCAAATCTCTTTCCTTTCCGGGCTTCATGGCAGTGGAACCGAGCTCATCTCAGTTTACATTCCATCAGGCCAACCTATCCATGAAGTTGCAAACAAGCTGCGTCAGGAAGCAGGGCAAGCCTCCAACATAAAAAGCAAATCCACACGCAAAAACGTCACTGATGCGCTTGAAAAAATACTGCAGCACCTCAAGGTTTATGGAAATACTGCGCCAGAGTCTGGGATTGCGATATTTTGCGGGAATGTTTCTGACAACCCTTCAGTGGTGGACATACGCTTGTTTGCAGTTTATCCGCCCGAGCCTATCACAGTTTCAATTTACCGCTGCGACTCCCGCTTTTTTCTTGAGCCACTTGAGCGCATGCTGCAAGTGACTGAAAGCTATGGCATTGTAGTGATGGATGGGAGAGAATGCACCTTAGCTGAGCTTCGTGGCACCACTACCAAAATTTTGCATAGGCTAAATTCCACTGCGCATGCAAAAATCAGGAAAGGCGGCCAGTCTGCAAGAAGGTACGAGCGGCTGATAGAAGAGTCAATAGAATTTTACTACAAAAGGATTGGCGAGGCAATGGATAGGTATTTTCTCAATAATGTGAAAGGAGTAATTGTAGGCGGCCCTGGACCTGCAAAGGACAACTTCATAAAAATGTCTCCATTCAACTACCAAATAAAAATATTAGGCGTGGTGGACACAGGTTACACCGACGAATATGGAGTGCGCGAAGTGGTGGCAAAAAGCGGCCAAATCCTTGCCCAGCAGGAGGCAATCAAAGAAAAGGAGATTGTAGAGCGCTTTATTAAGGAAGTCGTAAGCGGCGGGCTTGCAACTTATGGGGAGGTAGAGGTGCGGCGGGCGCTTGAAAGCAAGCAGGCAGAAACTCTCCTTGTTTCTGAAGGGTTGCAGTATCTACGTGCGAAGCTGAAGGATGCTTCAGCAGGCAAGGAAATTTCAATTACAGCAAAGGATGAATTTGAGCTTGAGCAGAAAATCAAATCATTAGGTGGCAATTTCCAAATAGAATCAAAAAAGCCTTTAATTGAGGATCTGATTGAGCTTGCAGAAAGTATGGGTATCGATGTAGTGGTAATCTCGCAGGATACTGCCGAAGGCGCGCAGTTTCTTGGCTCCTTTTACGGCGTAGGGGCATTTTTGAGGTACAAAAGCTGAAGCAAGCCTCACACATTTAAATAGTTTTGTTTCGTGCCTCTTATCGGTGGTAGTATGAGTTTGGAAGGAAGGTTCAGGCAAGCATGGGAACTTTTCCTTTCTCCGGAAGCAAAATTCGCTTCCATTGCAAAAAAAGAAGCAGGCTTTCTTGACGGCGCTTTGAATTTTGCATTGGGCTTTATTTGTGTTTCAGCTGCCTTTTTCTTTTTAGCATATTTCTTTCCAGCAGATCTAGGGTATGCAATATTCGGCCCCCATCTTGTCACAGCAATAGCTTTTGCATTTATAGTGTTTCTCACTCTTTTTGTCTTCAACCTTATCTTCATGGGACTCTTTCACCTCATCCTCAAGATTTTTGGAAGCAAATCCAGCTTTGCCAGCTTTTATTACTTGTTTTCTTTGATAGCCTTATGGTCTTTCCCTCTTTCTTCCATTTTTTTGGCTACTTTTATAATTTCTGAGCTAATAGGGGTATTAGGCCTAATAGGGACGCTATTAGGTGCACTCATTGAGATTGCGGTCATGGTTGCTCTTTACACAATCGCAATTTATCATCTCTACCAATCTGTGCTTGCAGCAAAAACAGCCTCTGGCGTTTCAAGCCTAAAGACAGTATTTTCAATGGTCTTGGCCTTTTCAATCCTCTTTGGCCTGCTGTTTCTGCTGTTTTTACTGGTCGGGGTGGCATTGTTGGGATCCTAAGCACACGCTTTTTAAACAGCCAGCCACACAATAAAATATGCAGGATAGGCAGGGAGAGTAGGGGCCTCCCATTTCCGCAAATCCTCTTTTGGCGGTGCCGAATGTCCGGATTGTTTTGAGAAGGAAGGCAGCGCCCGCGCTTTAAGCGTGGATGCTTTGCCTTCTCGGACGGTGCATAATGCCAACCGGGTCAGGCCGGAAGGAGCAGCCCTACGCATTATGTTCCGTGCTGGGAAGTCACAAAGCGGAGCAGCGGCGCGACCAGCTCTGCTTTTCTTTTCAAGGCTTTCCGGAAATCCTGCGCAAAATTAGGAAGGCTTCTCAAAAATCGGGTTTTCTACCGGAAGGTCATCCAAAGCAGTTTCTTGGTCTTGGCCCTCTGTTATAAATTTGTCAAGAGTTTCCATATCCTCCTTACTTATTTCATCTGCAAGGCTTGATTTCGTTTGGTTCTTCACCAGATTTTCAGATGGAGTTGAAACGCTTGGCACCGTTTTCTCAATTGTCTCTTCTTCCTTTGGTTGTTGCTGCTGTCCTGCACAACCGTAAAGCAAAAGTAAGGATAAAATCAAGGCCGCCAAAATTGCCGCCAATCCTTTCATCCAATCACCTTGCCCACTGGATTTCTTGGGCAGCTTGCTTTATTAGTGCTGCCGCTTCTGCCAAATTCGACCTTATCTTGTTTGCGGCTTCTTCATCATAAGAAGTCGAAAGCTTTGCAGTTATGGCATTAGCCTCATTGATTTTCATTTGCGCCTTCTCCAGCAAAGGCGAGTCTGCATTTGCCTTTACTTTGTTCAAAATGGTCTGCAGACGGGAAGCTTGCTCTTTTGCGTTTTCATAGTATTTCTCTTTGCTTGTGCAAACACCTCCAAGGCATTTTGTATTGAGGGCTTCCTTGAGCATTTCTGGATTGCCTGCTGCTATTGCCCTTTCAATATTTTCAACAACTCTTCTTGGTGCCGTTTCTTGACCTTGAGCCTCTGCATATTGCTGCAGCTTTCTTTGCCCTAAAGCCATCATGGCTTCATTTTTGCATTCTGCCATCTGCTGCTTAAGCTCCACATACTTTTGTCTCAGCTGGCTTGTCTTTTCCTTTCCGATTTGTGCTGCAACCATTGCAACCTCACGGTTTGCTTCTTGCACGGTTTGCCTTGCCTGCCTGAGCGCTGAGCTGAAATCTTGCTCCTCCCCCAGCTCTGCTGCTAGCCTTATCGCATCCCTGCTTTGCTGCATTCTTTGAATGTGCAGCTGCAGAGTTCGCGCCTCTGGTGAAGAGGCGGCTATTTCTGAAAGCATCCTAAAGGAAAAATCAATCTGACACTCCAAATATCTGTATCTTGCCCTCAAAACCTCAGCAGCTGCCCCCTTGCGGGCGTATTCGTGCGGTGGCAGCCCAACAGGAACATCCTGTTTTGGCCCAGCATTTGCGCCTTGATTGTCTGGCTGGATATCAGGCCGACCAGAAGTCAAGTTAGGCTGGGCAATATTGGGTAGATTTGGTGCTTGCGGGCTTTGCCTGCCTGCACCTGTGAGGTTTTGCTGCCCCTCTCTTGGTGCAACAAACGCCTCTGAAAATACCGCAGAGGACAAAAGGGCAACTAAAATCAAAGTCAGCAATCCCTTCACGGTACCCCCTCCTTCATTTCTGTTTTTAGTTGATTATTAAGCACGGATAGCAATCATTGCCAAAGCTGATAGTTTACTTATTTACTTACTAATATTAAAAAACTACTATTATTCACACTATTAAGACTAATGGCGTTAACACAGAAACTGCCGCTCGGAGAGTAGATAAGCGTGTATCTATTGCCCGAAGAGAGGAGACGGTCCAACTACATTTATTAACCAAATACCTTCTACTTGATTTTTCCAAGTGCGCCATATTTTTACTTTCCACCAAAAACTACCTTTTCTTTATAGCACTTGTCGCAGAAGCTATGCATAAAGCCAGAAGAATCTATGTATTGCTTTTGGGTGAAACGGGTAAGCTCCTGTTGGCAACTTTCACAAACCAAATAGCGATTATACATATTTGAGCGTTTTGCAGCAAAGAAATAAAAGCCTGCATCTGTTCTAAAAACGAAGAAGCTGGGGTCGCATAACCCGGTATTGCGGCAGGTTGCTAACCTGTTGGGAGGAAACTCCCGTGCGAGTTCAAATCTCGCCCCCGGCATTTTTTATTTTTTTCACACATAACCTATCAAAGGTGAGAAAATGAAATATTGGATAGTTCTTTTGGCTTTTGGGCTACTTTATGCTAATTCCTCACAAATGCTCGGCCCAGTTATCACTGCAGCTTCACAATTTTGCACCAATCTCAAAAGCTTGCTTCCTGTTGTGGCAATGCTTATGCTTGTGATGGGAGGAGTGATTTATGCTGCAGGCCAGATGCTTGGAGCTGAAACCCGTGCCCGTGCAAATGTCTGGGCAACCGCATGCCTTACAGGCGCACTCATTGCTATTTTGATTGTAGTCGTAGCACAGCCAGTGCTTCAGACAATATATGGCGAGGCAGGGACCATATCTTGCGAGGCAGAATAGAGGTGGCTTTAAAAATCTTTCATAACTAATTGATAGCGAGTGGTTATATGGGAAGATGGTTGCTTTTGGTTCTTGGACTAAGTATAGCGTTGAGTTCTGCGAATGCCGGTTTATTTGATAATACAATAGGTACCGCCCTCCAAACTTTTTGTGAAGGCATCATGAACCTTCTTCCAATAATCTCCATGCTAATGATAGTATTTGCCGGCGTAGTTTATGCTGGCGGCCAAATGATGGGTGCTGAAACCCGTGCCCGTGCAAATGTCTGGGCAACCGCAGCATTAGTTGGTGCAGTGATTGGGATTCTGATTGTGGTAGTTACTCCTAAAGTTCTGCAACTTATGCTATCTAATACTGGAGTGACTTGGAGCGGCAACGGCTGCCCAGGTGTCTCCCCTTAACATCACCTATTGTAAGAGGTGTTTTATGAACAAAGCTGTCTTTCTTTTGTTTTTGCTTTTTTTTGGAATTTTTTTAGTTTTTGCACAACAAAATCCAGTGGAGCAAGTCAAAAATGCCGCTAGAGAATTCTGTAAAAGCATTGTAAATCTTGTTGCTGTAGTCTCCATGCTTATGATTGTCTTTGCTGGAGTCGTTTATGCTGGCGGCCAAATGATGGGTGCTGAAACCCGTGCCCGTGCAAATGTCTGGGCAACCGCAGCATTAGTTGGTGCAGTGATTGGGATTCTGATTATTGTGGTTGCACCACCTGTAATAAGCTATATGTATCGTGGTAATGCTACTTCGGTAAATTTTGGGAGTTGCTCATTTTAAGCCCATCTTCACGTTTTTTCCAACTTCCTTGAATTAGATTTAAAAATATTTTTTTCGAGGTTTTTCCTGGGTGATAGTTTGAAATCACTGCTTGCAGCACTTTTTGTTATCTCACTTGTATTTGCTGTTTCGAATATTCAAAGTGCACTTTCCTCATTTTGTTCCGGTATTGTCTCTCTTCTTCCAATAATCTCCATGCTAATGATAGTATTTGCCGGCGTAGTTTATGCTGGCGGCCAAATGATGGGTGCTGAAACCCGTGCCCGTGCAAATGTCTGGGCAACCGCAGCATTAGTTGGTGCAGTGATTGGGATTCTGATTGTGGTAGTTACTCCTGAAGTGCTCAAAGTAATGTATGGTGGCAATATCTCTTGTTCTAGTTCTACATCTTGCCCAAGCGGCCAGATTGCTTGTGGAAATACTTGCTGTCCAGCAGGGTATGTTTGCAACAATGGAGTCTGTGTAAGAAGTAGCGGTGGCGGTGGTGGTGGCGGAGGTAGCGGTGACTCTCCTACCTCCTAATAGCCATCACGCTTTCGCTTTCACGTGCTTTTAAAAAGTTTGTATCTGTTGCTTTAGTGGGTGAAAGGAATGGCAATTAAGTTCCACATGCTTTCAAAGCCAAAGCTAAAAAATCCGGTCTTGGTAGAAGGGTTTCCTGGCCTTGGGTTAGTAGGCACTATTGCAGCAAGCTACCTAATAGAAAAGCTCAAAATGGAGCCTCTTGGCTACATTACAAGCGAGCAATTTCCACCTTTAGCTGCAATTCACAACAGGCAGCCGCTTTATCCTGCAAGAATGTATTTTTCCAAAAAGCACAATATGATCGTTTTCGTCTCCGAGTTCGTAATTCCGATTGCGGCTGTCAGCGAGCTTGCAGAGGCAATATACGAATTTGCAAGAAAAAACAAGATAAGCAAAATCATCTCGCTTGGCGGCATACCTATAAAAGGCGAACAAGACGAGGTTTATGCAATTGCGTCCTTGCCCAGCCTAATACCGCAGCTTGAAAAAATACCTTCTGTCAAAATGATCAAAGAGGGCGCAACAACCGGGGTTACTGGCATGCTCTTGGCAAAAGGTGCAGTTGAAAAATACCCAGTCATATCTCTTTTGGCAGAATCTCATGAAGGCTACATGGATCCGAAAGCTGCTGCAATGGTGCTGGATGTTTTGAGAGTGCTTTTAGGCTTTGAGCTTGAAACCAAGACACTTGAAGATGAGGCAAAAGCAATCGATAACAAAGTCAAAGAAGCCTTAAGCAAGGTAAAGTCAGTACACAGCGAATACAAAAAGATACAGGAAGAATCCAGCCTTGGACAAATGTATGGATAACAATTGTTAAGTAGGAAGCGTTTTAATATTGTGCTTTCTTATTCATTCACTGCTTTTGAGAGGTGATTTTATGGAAGAATATAAATTGCCTGATTTGCCATATGCATACAATGCGCTTGAACCCTACATAGATGAGGCCACAATGCGCCTGCACCATACAAAGCATCATCAAGCTTATGTAAATGGTCTGAATGCGGCCCTCAAAAAGCTTAAAGAAGCACAGGAAAAAGGTGATTTTTCCTCAATTCAATTCCTCATGCGCCAAATAGCTTTCCATGGCTCAGGACATACAATGCACTGCATCTTCTGGTCAGTCATGTGCCCTCCTCAGAAAAGCAAAGAGCCAACCTCAGGAGCGTTTTACTCACAGATAGTCAAGGATTTCGGTTCAATGGAAGCCTTCAAAAAAACTTTTTCTGAAGCTGCAAAGGCTGTGGAAGGGAACGGCTGGGCAATTCTTGCATGGGAGCCATTGGGGAAAAGGCTACTTGTTCTTCAGGCAGAAAACCACCAAAAGCTAACTGTTCAAGGAAGCAAGCCATTGCTTGTGCTGGATGTTTGGGAGCATGCATATTACTTGAAATACCAAAACAACCGTGCAGCATACGTTGACAACTGGTGGAATGTAGTCAATTGGGAAGAAGTGGAAAAAAGATTCAAGGAGGTGCAATGAATGGAGCTTAGCAGCAAGATACATCAAGCGTTGAATCGCCAAATAACCTCCGAACTTGAGGCGTGGTACACTTACCTTTCACTTTCTGCTTTCTTTGAGTCGAAGACCTTGCTTGGTTGTGCATCATGGATGAGAAAACAAGCAGAAGAAGAGCTGAAGCACGCAATGAAAATCTTTGATTATGTAAATCAGAGAGGAGGAGCGGTGAAGCTTGAGGCTTTGCCTGCACCCAAGTCAGAATTCACCTCGGTGGTTGCGGCATTTGAGGCTGCGCTGGCACATGAACAGAAAAACAGCAAAAGAATAGAGGAATTGGTGGAGCTTGCGCAAAAAGAGTCTGACAAAGCAACCCTTTCCTTTCTGAAATGGTTCTTGGACGAGCAAGTTGAAGAAGAAGATTCAGCACGCAAGAATCTAGAGCTTGCCAAGATGTGCGGTGATTCATCTGCGGCTCTTTTGCAGCTTGACTTTCTTTTGGGCAAAAGAAAAGACTCAGACTGAATTATCTTAGTAGATTGGGTGCAAAAAGAAGAACCAAGCCGAGAATGAGAAGTAGAACCCCTCCTACTATTTTGCAGTATTTTGCATACTTTTGCCCGATTTCTCCTGAAACTGCAAAAGCAGCAAGCCCAAACACTATCAAATCATCAAGCATAAAGAAAAAGTCATAAAGAGCAATGTAAGCATAATACTCCCAAAAAGATAAGTTTGAAAGTGCAAGAACTTGCGTAAATACTGCCGGTATTGCAGACGAACA
>JAWAKW010000017.1:0-11018 GCA_038887295.1 Candidatus Anstonellaceae archaeon
GAAGCTTTTCCTTTGCTGCAAGCTGCAATGACTGGTCGCGCTTCAAATCCAAATCGCGCACTGGCGCAATGATCCTTAACTCTGGGGCAATTGCGCGGAATGAATTTTCCAAAATCAAATGCTCGTTCCCCACACCTGAAGAACCATGCGCAACCGCATCACAGCCGCTTTCAAGCGCAACTTTTGCAATTGCTGATGCAATGACTGGCCTGGAAATGCCACCTGAGTTCAGCTTTCCGTCCGCCCCAAAATTTGCCTTAAGTGCCATTATTGCATTTTGGCAAAAAAGTTCCTTTGCATCCACTTTTTTGCATGTGGAAAATACTGCGCGTGCGTTTGCTTCTATTCTTGTAAAATCAGACCTTTGACCTATGTCCACCACCACAGGCAGGACCTCAAATCCTGCCTCCAAAAGTAGCTTTCCTGCCACAATTGAATCCAGCCCGCCTGAAAAGGCAAGTGCCACTTTCTTCACAGAGGGGTAATCTTGCTTGAGCTTTTCTGAAAGCTTCACTTTACCACCCGCACTATCCTGACAAGCGCAATCAAGGAAACTGCCGCTAAGCTTCCACCGAATGCAACAGCCACCAGCAAATCCTCTTGGCTGCTTTGCGCCTCTATCTTGGGCTGCTGGAAGGTGCTTTCTTTCTTTTCTTCCAAAGCCTTATCAATTTCTGCTGCTGCCTTGTCCAGCTCCTGCGAATACACCAGTATTTTGTAAGCGTCTGTCAGTGGCAGGTTGCTTTCCAAGGCATCATAGTAAAGGTATAGCCCTTGGGCAAAATAAACCTTGCCCCAAAGTGAGCTTCTGTTTTCTTGCGCAAGCTCTTTTGCCGTTTGGTTTAGGTTTTCCCTTCCTTCCATGCTCAGCTTTTGCATGGTGGTTGCATAGGTTGCATCATAAATTGCAGCTGCGAATTTTCCGCTTTTGTTTGCAAGCAGCGCTGCCTCGTAGTGCCAAAGCGCATCATAATCCTGGCGCTGCGAGGAGGAAAACAGCGCTTCTGCCTCGGCAAGCTTCTGCTGCGCAAGCCCCTCAAGCAGCCCTTCATCTATTGGCTGGCCTCCAATTTCCTTTGCCTGCAAGGCAAGCTCAGAGGAAACTGTGCACCAGTTTTGCGCAAAAAACAAATCCCTCAGCAGCACATAGCCACCATAGCCTGTCCTGCTTTGCGCAGTTTCATTCAGCTTCTTTTGCGCCCAAGTGCGCCTCAAATCGCTTGCCGCAGCCCAGTGTATGTTTTGGCGCGACTTTTGCAGTTCCTCTATCCTCAAAATGCATCTTTCCACTTCATCAAAGCTTCTGTTGATATCCACATGTTTATCCCCCAATTTTGCATATTCTGCGTCAATGGAAAGCAAAAATGCAGAATTGGCTGCCGTAAAGGGGTAGCCTTGCGAAAGCAGCTTTCTGTATTTTGAAATCTCATCTGAAAAGTAAGAGGAGAGAGTAGGGTCCTGAAGCTTTGCAAGCGCAAGCGAGGCTTCTAGCCTGTCCACCACCCTTTTTGCAACCAAGGAAAACCTTGCAGTATCTGCATCCAGCTGTAACAGTGGAAGAGAAGATGGCGCAGGCTTGCTTTTTGGTGAAAAATTGTGGGAGAAAACCTGTGAATAATCCGAAAATAACACTTTTTCTGCTTCCACAATTGTCTCAGCCTCTATTGCAACGAATGGGTATTTTTGCGAAATTGAGGAAATCAGGAAAGCTTCGTAAAACTTCAGTTTCGGCACCACAAAATAGCGCAGGTTGGATTCTGCTGCAGCAATTGCCTTTTCTATCACTCCACCTACCTCGCCTATTTTGCCTGAAGGATGGATGGTGCCTGTGATTGCAACATCCTGCCTTATGGTTTTGTTAAGCAAGGCTGCTTTTACTGCAAGCGCCATTGCAGCACCTGCCGAAGGGCCGTCTACAGTATTTTGCCCGAAATCTCCTTTCATGGTAAAGAAAACGTCGCATTTTTGCAAATCCGCCCCTGCAGATGCAAATGCATACTGCACCGCTACAAGCTCTGATTCCTGGGTTGCATAGCCTGTGCGCGGCACAATTGCAGTGTAAATCATCCCTTTGCCGGGCTTAAGCTCCACCTCAAGCTGGAAAATCCCACCGCTTGACTCGCCGGTCACGGCTGCAACGTAGATTTTCCTTTGCGCCGGGCTGCACGCAAAAACTGCAGCTGCCAAAAGCAAAAGCAACAGTAGCCTTTTCATCTTACTCAACCTGTGCAACAAGCTCTGGGTGCGCCTCAAAGTATTTCCTTGGCCCTTCAAGCATTTGGCATAGATGCTCTGCTAGGGCATTTTTCAAATCAGCAGGGTGAAGCTGGCCCTGGCTATATGCCGCCTCCAGCTCATTGTAGGACGCAAATTCTACATCACCGCCGAATTTTGCAGGCCGAGCCACTTTCAGGCTGCTTTTTTCCTCACGGAAAATCAGATACTGGCACATTTGAAGAATTGGGTTGTTTTCGGTCTGCTTTATTGGGCAAAATGCAGATGCTATTTTCCTTTTGATTTCTTCTTCGGAATCGTGGATGAATATGCAGGAGGAAGGCTTGCTTTTGCTCATCTTTGAGGAAACCTCAATGTCTTCCTTTTCTTGCTCTTCTATGCCCATCTTTTTTGGGCCTTCTAGCCCCATCAAGAGCTTGTGGTGTACTGCAACCAGGCGACGGGGGGAAATCTCACGCGCAAGCATGTGGACTTTTCGCTGGTCTGTGCCTGCGTGCGCAATATCCACCCCAAGATAAAAAATGTCTGCTGCCTGCATTGCAGGGTAAAGCACAAATGCGCTGCTTGAAGCTTCGCGGCGGGTCCTTCCCATTATGGTGGTGCAGCGAAGCATCCTATTTATTGTAGTCTTCTTTGAAATTTCAAGCACCAGCTTCCAATAATCCTTATCATAAATTTCTGAAGCAAGCACATACCGGACACTTCCTTCTTCCAGCCCGAGCGAAATGAAGGCTTGCTTGAAATAACCTTTTGCAACTTTTTGGATTTTTTCCAAATCACCGCCGAGTTTCCCATTTATCCAAGCATGGTAATCTGCAAAAAATATGGTGGGTTTTATGCCTGCCTTGATGAAGTCCTTGAGCACCAGCGCAGTAATCAGCCCGCTTCCTATATGCACCTTACCTGAAATCTCAAAGCCGATATAGTGCTTTGGGTGCGCCTCCTGCTCAAGAAGCTCCAAAAGCTCCTTTCTTGTGATGATTTCGCAGATCGGCTGCTTTTCTATCAGCGAAAGCCTGGTTTGGACGTCCATAAGCATCAAAGGCGGACAAAGCATTAAAACATAGCTATCCTATTTTGCAACCCACAGTGTAATTTGAATCCAGCTTTATTTCAAGGCGGTTCTCAAAGGCTTTGGTGGAAGGCGCGCCTGCAGAAACCCTAATGTAAAGCATTCCGCGCAGGCTTTGCTTCAATTGCTCATAAGTCAGGTGCTTGGTCCCTTGCGAGCCCATGTAAATGCATTGGGAATCGTCGCAGCCATAAGTTTCCACTGTTTTTGTCCCTAAAAATCTCCCTGAAGCAAGGTCGGTTGCACACTGGTAAATTTTCCTTGCAGTCTCATCATCAGTTCCCCTTGCATCCAAAAAAAGCGCAATTTTGTCAGCAGCATGGGCTTTCTGCAAAAATTCCTCCATGCTTACCTCCTTTTGCTGAGGCTCAAAGAAAAATATTGCATAAACTGCAATCAGGGAGGCGGCAAGCACCAGAAGCACAAATGCTATTTGCTTTGCTTTTTCTGAAATTTTCATCTCTTCACCCTAGAACATTTGCAGGGTCGCAAGGAAGCTTGGAGTAATACTCCTTGTTGCCTTTGAAGATTGCACTTTTTGCAACCACCACGGTAAAGGATGGTGGTTGGTTTTCTGCAGAATAGTGCAGGTCAAAAATAGGAATGTCAGGCAGGTGCTCCAGGCAGTCTTTTTCCTGGCGCGTCTTGTTGCCTTCAGAAACTGTACAGGTTGAGCTGACAAAATATTTCCTTGCGGTTTTGTTTTGCGCTTCAAGCTCTGCCTGAATTTGTAGGGCGCACTTTCTCATTGCCTCCACTGCCTCAGCAGGCACCCCCTGCTCATTGGTCACTATTGCCACCTCTTTTGAGCCTGCAAGCACACGCTTGAAATCCTCAAATGAAACCGCCCTGTCGCTATTTACAATTATGCTGTAAAGACCAACCGAGCCTAGCACAAGAACCACAAGAAAGCCGATGAAAATAAGTACCCAGCCTGAAATTGCAACCTTTGAGACAAAGAACCTGTGGAAATGGTAAAACGCATAAACAAACATCGCAATCCCAAGCAAAAGCAAGGCAAAGTCAATCATCACAATTATTGCCAGAGGCGCGTATTTTGCAATGCTTTGCCGCGTCTTGAATGAGATTGGAACTATGCCTGAAATTGCGTCCATTGTCCCTTCCACCATAGCATGCCCCATCTGGCTTCCTGCGCCGAAAATCGAGTCTTGGAAGGAGTAGGACTTGTCAATGTATCTTTTTGCATCCTCTGAAAGCTTTTGGTATTCTGCTGCAAGCGCTTCATACTGCTGCGAAGTCATCGGTGGGGTAAATTTAGCATCCAGCTGGTTTTTCTTTTGCGCAAGTATGTTGTATTCTTGCACGGATTGGGAAGAAAGCCTATTTGTCCTCCATTGAGCCAAAATCACCAAATCTGAAGCATTATCTTGAGCATCACGGGCCTTTTGATAGGCAGTTGTGGAATTGTTCACTAAAGAAACGAGCTTGTTGCCTGCCAAGCTGTAAGAGGAAAGCAGCTTTTCAAAATCGGTGAAGTTTCTCAGTTGGATTTTCTGCGACAATTTTTCTTCTATGCCCAAAAATTCATTTGCAGCAGAGACAAAGTCTGAGTCTGCAACCAGCTTCTTTGTTTCAACTGCCCAGGCAGCAATGCCTTCAAATCGAGACTTTGCCTGCCTGAATTTTGGCTCAAATATTTTGACTTCTTCCTCTCCTTTTTTGTATGCAAGTCTGCGCTCGGTGGAGGAGGCAAGCTTTTCAGCAGTGCTTTCAAGCTTTGCAAAGCTTGCTGCATTCTTCTTCATTTGCTCAAGCATTTTTTGAGCTTCTGAAAATGAAATAAAATCAAATCTTGGCTCAGGGCAAAGCCCCAAGCAATCTCTGCAAGATGAAAGGTTTTCAGGGAAGCGAAGAATGCTTTTTGAAACCTCATCTGCACCAGATTTCATCAAAGCAAGTGCATTTTGCATAGCTTGCACTGAACTTGAAAAGTTTGCAGGACTGAAAGAAGAATAAGCAGAAAGGAATTCCTTTTCCCCTTGGTTAAGCTTCTGAATTGCTTTGGAATAATTTAGGATAGGCTCTGCAAGAATCCTTGGATCGCAAAGCTCACCCATCCTTGTGCAAAGCATGGTTGCAGTCATCATGCATTCGCTTTGGGTGCTGCAAGGATAATGGGCAAGCATAATGCCTTCTTTGATGCAGGTTTGCTCTGCAGGGCGGCCGAAAAGCTTGTCCTTGCTGTTTCTGCTGCTGTTAAAAGAGGAAAACAGTCCATAAAGCCGCTCAAGCTCAGAATTGGAAGGATAAAACGTTTTTGTATAGTATTCTGAAATTATTGATTTGATCTTTTCTTTGTCAGAAACTACATCCTCATTTAGCAAAAGCAAAATTTCCTGGCCTGCTACTGTTGCAATCTTTGCAGTTCCAAACGAGGAATTGAAAGTTATGTAGCTTATCGAAGAGGCATTTTCATAAGGGTAAAGGTAAGTGGAAATATCTGCGGCAAGGAGTGCTGCAAATGCTAAAACAAAAAATGCTTCTTTCATGCTCAAATGCTATGAAAGCCAAATTTAAATAGCTTCTTTTTTTGCAAGAAACAAAAATAAAAAAAAGAAGGGGGTTGGGGCGCACTTGCGCACGCCCCAAGTTTAAGGCTTACTTCCTCTGAATGCCAGCAAGGAACTGGTCTGCTGCTGCCAGGGTGTCCTGTGCAGTCTTTCCAGCAACCACAATCTTGTTGCCGATTTCCTTGACAACCACTGGTGTGGTGTTGAAGTCCACATCAGAGGCCTCAAGTGCTGCACGGGTCACTGTGTTGACCTCAGGACCTCCTACAGTAATTACTGGACCAACTGCGCTTGCTTCGCTGTCAAGCACAACCAGCTTGCTTGAAAGCTTGACTGGCTGGCTGACTTCAACTGATGGTGTGTTGTCCGGCTTGATTACTGCAGAAAGGCCGCTGGTGTCCACACTGCAGGTCGGCTGTCCACCAGGTGCTACGAAGGAACCGCCACAGGTTGCATCAATTGCCTTTACCTTGACAGTCACTCCGCCAAACACTTGGCTGTCACCAACCTTCATGGTGTATTCATTTGCAGATGAAGCAGCTGCAACATCCGCAAATGCAAACTGGAAGGTTGGCATTCCGACCTTCTTGGCTGCCTTGAATGAGGCTGATGAAGTGGAGACACTGGTTACTTGGCTTCCGCGCTCAGTCACAAGCTTGGGCTCAAAGCTGGTTGGGTTGGAGTCAAAGATTCCTTTATAGAATACATCTGGAGTTGAACTGTCTTGTGCCTTGAACCTGAATGGGTTGTTGTTGCCAGCCACTGCTGACATGTTGAACGGCAACAGTGTGTATACTTTAGAAGTGGTTGAGGTGTTGTTTTTGCCTGCGTCCTCTCTGATAATTAGGTAGCCTTCTGCAAACTGAGAAACGGCAGCGGTGTCAGTGCCCAAGTAGATTGCTCCATAGGCTGAGCTTTGCTCTCCCACGGTTTCGAACTTCACCATATATTGCTCATCTGTAGGATCTAGGTTGCTGTTATTTACTGTAAGGTTGCTCCACAGCCAGCAGTCAAATCCAGATGGCTTGAAGAAGACCTTTGGACTGATTTTTGTTGGATAAAGGGTGTGATTTGAATAAGCTTGTATTCCGTTTGGTGAAGTAGAATTTGTTGTAGTTACTCCAATCGGGTCAATGTAGATTCTGTCTACTTGGTAGCTTCCAAGTGCACCAGAGCCTCCAAATGCGTTGCTTGAGGCTTTGACCTCGATGAATTTAGCAGTGTATTTGTAGTCATCGTTTGAGGAAGCTCCACAAGAAGCAGATGCACCTTCTGTGGTTGCAACACGCAGGTTGCTTATTGTTGAAAGGGCAGTGATTGAGACTGGCTCATAGTCAGCATCTGACAAGTCAAGGCCTTGGTAGGTGAGCTTGAACTTCGGGTTAGTCTTGGGGAAGTTGTACACATCGCCTGGCTTGTATTTGTTTCCGCTGAATGTTTCAGTGTCATAAATGACTATTTGGCGCAAAGAATCAGATTTGTTTTGGTCTGCATGCACTGTGTTTGTTGCACCAGGCCAGTCCTTGTTCTTCCACAGCAATGACACCTTGTACTCTTTGTTTTTTTGGTCTATCTCTTTGCCATCCTTCAGGACAATTTCATCACTGAAGATTGCCATCTCTGCCCATTTTGCATTCAAGGTAAGACCGGGTGCAGTCTTGTATACGTGAATCTTGATTGTATTGGAAGTTCCAGGCTGGACATATGTGTAAGTGTCTTTTTCATTCACCTTGATTTGTCCAATCACTTGGTCGTTTGCATCCAAAATGTCTATAATTGCAGGGTAGGACTTATCTGCTCCAACTGCGTAAGAGATATCAGTCAGCCTTACCTTGAAGTTTCCTGCATCAAGGGATTGACCAACATTGATAATTCCGTACTTGGCCTCTTTTGCAAGCCTAACTTCTCCGCCAGTAACAACAGAAGTAGTTGACTGGAGGTTAGCAGTTGGTCTTTCCATCTTGGAAATTATCCATTCTTCACCCATGAACTTGATTTTGACGCGGTGGGAGTCTGTTCTGGATGGGGAGCTTTCCGGACAAGAGCCCCATTCATCTGACATAGAGGTGTTCAAGTCACCAGTGCAAATCGGGATTCCATAGTCGTTTCCAGTAAACTTGACGCTGTATACTGCAGCAGAATATGTGTCCACCACAATGTCTCTTTCTGAGCCGGAATCATACTTTACTGCATTTTCGCTGCTTCCAACCCAGAAGGACTGCTCCTCTGTGTAAGAAGAATCTACTGCTTGGTTATCCACAATACTGTATGGAGCAAAGCCACTGAATTGGCTTGAGCCAATCTTAAACAGCCTCTTTGCTATATCCTGACCTTCATAAACACCTCTTAGTGGGGAGTGGTCCAAAGTCAGGTCAGAATCACTCTTGCTTGCTTGGTAGAAGTCATCAGTTGTCTGTGTGGATACGCGGTTTGCCAAGGTCTTGTCAATTGTGTCAGTTATCAGGGTCTTGAAGGTGTAGGTTCCTGCAATTTGGCCTGGAACTACTACTTCCAGAACCACCCTCTTGCTGTTCTCGACTACGCTGCAGGATCCAGTTGCGGTGTCTGTGCCAAGGCTGCATGTTGCCTGGCCAGAAAGTGCTGCAGTCAGAGTCGAGCTCTTGTATGCTTCATTTGCAATCCTTGCCGCGATGTTGGCAGCTGCCACACCGTCGGTGATTGCAGCTTTGCTTCCGACAACGACTTTCACAGTCGGCTGCCCATTCTGGTCAACAAGCTGAGTGTTGCCATACACCACGTCGGCAACAGCCACGCTTGCGCCAAAGAGGACAGCTGCGCCTGCAAAGGCCGCTATCTTCTTTACGTTTATTCCTTTCATTTTTTCACCTCAAATGTCGTCCTTTTTAGGGCATCAGCACAAATAATTTCGGACGACATTAATTTTGCCCTATATTGCCCTCCAGAGGCATAGCACTGCCTCTCATAGGAGGACTTGGTTTGATGTCATGAGCTAGATTTATAAATTTTTTTTATTTCTTTAAACGATTGTTTATAAAAAAAATATTATATATCGACAATAATCTGAATGAATAACACAGAACTGACGAATTTTTGTGGTAAAAAAGGAAAATTCATTTTCTTTCACCATATTCATGCAAGAACTGCAAATATTCTTTCAAGTCCTTGCTTGTAATTGAAGGCCTGCGAGAAAAGATTATTTCAAGCACCTGTTGTGTGGTAAGCACTGCTGATTTGCCTGCAAGCCTGCTTCTTACAAGCTGCATTTTTGCCTCCTGGCAAATGGATGCAATGTCTGCACCTGAAAATCCTTCAGTTGCTTGAGCAAGGGCATTTAGATCCACATGCTGCAGGAACTTTGCCAGGTTGCTTGCAAAAATTTGCCTGCGGGCTGCAAAGTCTGGAGGCGGGATATAGATGATTTTGTCAAATCTTCCAGGCCTCAAAATAGCAGGGTCAAGCGCAGATGGCTTGTTGGTTGCCCCAATAATCATTACGTTTTTCAACTCTTTTACTCCATCTATTTCCTGCAGCAGCTCAGCCAAGATTCCGCCAGAGTAATGCTGCCTGCTTGGTGCAAGCGCCTCTATTTCATCTATAAATATTAGTGCAGGTGCGCTTTCGCGGGCGCGATTGAAGGTTTCGCGTACTACTGCAGCAGGAGAAGACTTGCCTCGCATCAGCTCAGCTCCTGAAATTGAAAGGAAGTTGACAGAAAGCTCGTTTGCTGCAGCCTTTACAATCATGGTTTTGCCGCATCCAGGAGGACCGAAAAGCAACAATCCTTTGGAAGGCTTTACATCCATCTCCTTCATCAAGTCCTCATGAAGCAGAGGAAGCTCGATTGCCTCAAGCAGTATCCTGCGCACCTCTTCCAGACCTGCAACGTCTTCCCACCTGACCTTGCGCTCGTCTGGCCTTTTTTCCTGTGCCTGGCTTCTTCTCTCATAATCCATCCTGAACTTATTGTATGTTTCAAGCATGTCAAGAGTGACTGAAGGCTTGATTTTCTTTATCATTGCAGTAAGGTGTCTCATGCCAATCGGAACTACCAAGTCTGCTTTGACTGCCTCGCGAGCAGCCATGCGTGCAGCCTCAGTGCAAATATTTTTGATGTCTGCACCAGAGTATCGTTCTGTCATGAGGGCAAGCTTGTCAAAGTCAATTTCAGGCTCAAGCGGAAGCTTTTTGAGATGCACTTTAAAGATCGCCTTACGTGCCTCAAAGTCAGGCAGTGGCATGTAAATTATTTTGTCAAACCTGCCAGGTCGCATAAGTGCAGGGTCAAGCTGATCTGGAATATTGGTCGCTCCAATTGTAATCACATTTTTTTTGCCTTTGAATCCGTCAAGCTCCGAAAGCAGCACGGACATTATGCGCGGTGCAACGTCATCAGTGGTGTAGGCATCCCGCCTTTTACCTATTGAGTCTATTTCATCAAAGAAAAGAACGCATGGTGCATTTTTGCGAGCGATTGCAAATATTTCTGCAACATTCTTTTCACTTTCGCCGTACCACTCAGAAAGCAAATCCGAGCATTTGACATAATAAAATCCAATATCAAGCTCCTTTGCAAGCGCTTTCATGAGCAAGGTTTTTCCTGTTCCTGGAGGGCCAAAAAACAGAATGCCTGTGGGTGGGCGGATTCCGTAAGTGTATGCTAGCTCCTTTTGCTTCAGCGGTGCAATGATTGCCTCGCGAAGCTCATTTTTCACATCTTCATAGCCGCCTACATCATCAAGCGATTGCACTCCGTCGGATTCTGACAGGTCTTGCAAGCCAAATTTGCCAAATGCCTTTTGCTTTTCGCGTCGCATCACCAGACGCTCGCGCGAAAGCGAAATGCCGTAATGCTCGGCTGCAGCTACCACCAGCACAGAGGCTGCGCAATACGCAAAGGAAAGCGGCTCCACAGGGTTGTTGAAGGCTGGGGCAAAAATCAAGTTATTTATCGGGATTATGAAAAGCGAAAGCGAAGCTAAGGTTTGCTTGTATCGGGCGCGGATTTGGGGCTTGATGAATGAAAAAATCCCGCCGTCCTCTATTTTTGGAGGCAGGCTGGCACATGCAAAAAGTGCAATTGCCCAGGCTGCAAGCTGGAAAACTGCAAAATCCGAGGCAAACAGCTTGATGGTATTGGAAAAGATTAGTCCCACTGCTTCAGAAAAAAGACGGATGTTTTCCACATCAAAAAGGCTTGC
>JAWAKW010000018.1:0-10465 GCA_038887295.1 Candidatus Anstonellaceae archaeon
AGATTCCTCAAGTTGATAAGTGCAATAACTGGATATTTCTTCGCAGTTGTGACAATCTCATCTACTTTTTTCATTTTTGCCTGAATGGCAGGGCTTATCTTCTTTTTTTCATTCTTCTTTGTTTTCGTCATCTGAAACACCTTAGACGACCCTAACTGGTTTGCCCATAGTAAGCTTGACATAGATTGATTTGATTGAAGACTCGTTCACCTTCGATTTCACTTTTTCATAGACTGCCTCAAAATTTTCAACCAAATCCTCCACACTCATTGCTTCGCTGCCAATCATACATTGCGCAACTGGGAGGTACTTGCCTCTTGTAACCAACCTTACACGCCGTTTCGCCTGGTCAATGGCTTCCTTGACATTACCAGTGATTGGCCGCGGCAGCTTCCCTTTTGAGCCTAGCACTTGCCCCAGCAATTTACCTACATGAATCATTAGGCTTGGCTGTGCTATGAATTCGTTTTGTTTGGCAAGCGCCTTCAGTTTGCCTTTTTCTGAAGCAAGCTTTTGAATTGCCGGCAAGTCAAACACTTCGGCCGCACCTGCATTTTTTGCGTCAAGGGCCATCTGGCCCTCCGCAAAAACGACCACGTTTTGAGGCTTGCCTTTTCCTTTAGGAAGGATAATATCAAGATTGAGCCTATTTTCTGCTTTGGTAAAGTCTATCCCTTTGAAATTGATTATGAATTCGACTGATTGGGTAAATTTCCTTTTGCCCTTGTCTTGAAGCGCTTTTGAGATAGCCTCTGCGATTATTTTTCTGTCCATTTTTTCCCTCCCATTTCAAACCGAAATGGTGCCGCAATCTTCCGATTTTCGGGAAAACTTGTCAGCAGTTAAGGCTGCAAAGGTTTAAAAGGTTTTGCGAAAGGCGCTATTTTTTGTGCTTTTTTGCTTTTTTTGCCACCTTTTTTTTAGTTAATCGAGTGGTAGCCTTTGCTTTTTTGACTGAAACTGAAATTGGCTGGGATGCAACACCTTGCACATACATCTTTTTGCCAACCAGCTGCGCAATTATTGATTCAAGCTCACTTCTTTTTTGGACGAGATTTTCAACTTCTGCAAGGCGCTTTCCATGCTCCTCAAACTCCTTGGATTCGCGAACTTCTTTGCTTTGCAATTCATAAAGATGGGCTATTTTCCTCCCTTCATTGATGAGCTCCTCCAGTTTCTTTTTCTCTTCTGCTATCTGTTTGTCTATATCGTGTTCAAGCTTCTTTGCCTGCTCAAATTCAAACGAATAGCTTTCGGTAAGCTGCCTCAGCTCCCGCAGGTAGCGCCTGACGAAATTGGCTTCCACTGCTTCTCTGAGGGTTTCAAAATCTTGGTTGCCCTGCTTTATATAAGCCGCAATCTCATCCATCTTTTGGTCATAATCTTTCCGCAAAGACTCAATGTAAAGCTCAACTTGCTTTATTTGCCCTATTTGCTTTTCTAAAGTGGTCAGAACCGCTTTTGTAGAGGCCATCTCCCTTTTCATTGAATCTACACTGTTTTCTATTTCGGCTTTTAGAGCAGAAAGCTCTTGGGAATATCTTTCTGCAGCTGCCAAGCGCTCCGCCTGTTCAGCAAGTGCTGCCCTAGCTTCAATTACCTTATTTGCAGCTTCCTGCTCCATCATAGATATGTTTTCTAGCGTCTTTTCAAGTTCCATGGCTTTCGCGCGGTGGGTTGCAATCTCTTGGCGTGACTGCTCCACCAAATCCATCATCCTTTCGCGCTCTTCAGAAAGGACGCGTGTTGCCTCCTCCATTTGAGCAACTGCCTCATCGTATGTTTTCTTTGCCTGGGCATGGGCTTTGATTGACGCAAACTGGAGCTTTTCCACAGCAGAAATCTGGTTTGGCAAATCTGCAGCCTTTTGCTGCATTCCTAAGATATTTTTCTCTACTTTCAGCACCCTGTCAGTGATGGTTTCTAGTTCGGATTCAAATTTTTTCTGAAGGGGCAAATAGTATTCTATAAGTAGCCTTTCCTTTTCTTGCCTTAGCCTTTCAATCTGCTGGGTTTGCTTCACAATTTTTTGCACTTGCCTTGCAAGCCTTTCAGAAAATTGAATGGAAACATTTGTGACACGTATTGGCTTTGGTTTTTGGATTTTTTCTTTTTTCTTTGACTTAAAAATCGGCTTGATTGAAATTACTCTGCTTGCAATTTCATCTCTTTTAGCTTCAACAAAAGAGGTCTCTTGCTGAACAAGAGTACTTTGCTTTTCCTTCTGTTGTTCTGCGTTTGCTTCATATTGGGTACTTTCCGGTAAGTTTTGCTCAGCTTGGAGAGAGGCCGGTTTTTCTTCTGGCTGGACAGCGACTTCTGTTTTAGGGGCTGAAATTTGCTCCTTTTGTTTTTTTAGGTATGCAAGCATTTGCTCAACTTTTTCCAACTGGACTTGCATATCCTCAACATCTGCCTTGGTCTGTTCAAGTTCAGAAAGCAGCTGGACCTGTGTTTGTTTGCTTGCTTCAGCTTCTGCTGTTTCAGTGCTTGCTGTTTCATGGGTGGTTTTTATTTTTCTGGCTTTTTGTTCGATTTCGAATGCAACCTCTATATCCGTTTCCGTAGCCCGTAGCTGCTTAGCAGCAGCCGAATGAAGCTGGGGAGAGGGTTGAATCCACCTTATAAGGATGCCGCTTATCCGATTTTGTATTTCAACAGAACCTTGGTTCTCAAGAATGTGCACCCACTTTAAGACCTCTTTCTCAGGCATTTTGCAGGCGGATGAAAGTTGCTTTAGAGTAAGCGGTTTGTCGCCTGATTCTTTTAGGATATTTATTAGATCATCAATTTGAGTCTTGATTTTGTCCTCTCCCATAAGCGCATCACGCTGCATATTTTGTCTTGACAATCTTGAACTTGCCGGAGAGTTTCCTTTGAGCTCGCCTCAATGCCTCTTCCACGTCATCAGCATATTCTGCTTTCACATTTATCGTGAAGACTGACTGACCTTCCCTTACTCTTGCAGCACGATCAGTAGGCCTTCCGTATGCTCGCCTCATTCCTTTTTGGAGCCTGTCCGCTCCTGCGCCGGCAATCATTTTGTTCTCTCTTATTACGTTGTGCGGGTATACCCTCACTTTGAAAAAATATGAATTCGGACTGGATTTCTCCAAGTATTTGTTTGCTGCCTGCCTTGCAGCTTCAAGAGCGTTATCTCTCAGCTGGACATCGGTTTGAGCCACCAAATCGTAAGTAAAATCAAATTGCTGGTTCCGGTTACCCATCTCATATACTAGCAAAGAAAGGTGCGGCATGGCCTTAACATAGGACTTGCGCGGTTTTTTCTTTGAATACCTCGTCCACGCAGGTTTGTCAACCGATCTGCAGGTTCTAGCCGGTCTTAATCCCATAAAAACACCTCAGCTACACATCCTCTGCTCCGTTTGGAGCAATCAGGAAGAGTGCTGAGATATCCTCAACCCATTTATTAATTTTTCCTCCTCCGCATACTCATTTGTGTATAAAACTGTATTTAAATGTTTCTACATTAAAACAAAAATAGACACAAAATTATTTTTTGCCTTCTTTTTTATAAGGGCAGCTGGGATAGCTTTTCCAGGACAGTGCAAACAACAAAAGAAATATTGCTCCAAAAATGAGGAATAGCCAATCATAAGTAAAAAGAAAAGCAAGAGAGCTGATACCAAACAAAGCAAGCAAACCGCCAAGCAGAGGAGAGCAGCAAAGTCCGAAAAATCCAGCCAGCCCAAAAAGGCTGCTTATGCTTCCAGCTATCAAAAACAAGGGCTGCTTTATTTTTTTCCAAGATGCAACGCAAAAATCAGATATTCTCCTTAAAACACTTACTTGGTGCATAATTAAATCTCAAAACGCAAATGATAAAAGCCGTCATCTTCGCTTATGCTGCAGTCGTCTGTTTGGCGATAATCTAAATACTTGTCTGTTTGAACAATTTTGAGCTTTTTGCCAAGAATCCTCTCTGCATATTCTATCTGCCTTTCTATTTGGCCCATGCATCCCCTGCTTGCTGCAACTGAAAGCAGGAAGGGGAAATTCACATCCACTGTAATTTGAGAGGAATATCGCCGGGCGATGGTCGAATTCCACATGGATTTATCAAGCAAAAAGATATCCTCAGCAAAATAAAATCCATAATCAAAAATATCAATTACCGATTTATCCTTTGCCAATTCAAGAAGGTTTCCGAGAAAATAAGCAGCAGCAGTGTTGAATGGGATGACTCGCCCTTCTTCTATTCTCTCCAAAAATTGCACAACAAAATTAGGCACTTCGCTTTCCAAGTGGATTTTCCATCCATTTTCAATTTGGCTGACTCGGAAAACGCCTCTTTTATCTTTCAAAAAGAAAATAGCTGGAAGGTCGCTTAGGAGTTCATTCATTCTGCAATAATGGAATTGGATTGTGGGCTTTTCAGATGCCACGTCCATGCGTACGGTCTGGAGTCTTGGAAGGTGGTGTCTGAGCTTTGCTTTTGCATCATTAAGCATTTTGGAGGAAAAATCCACTAGGAAATATTTCGTTCTGCCATAAAGTTCACTGTTAATCTTTTTCAGGTGGTCTAAGAACACTTTTGCAGAATCCCCATCACCAACCCCATACTCGCAGACGATTATTTCGCCATTTTTGCCTGAAAACCATCTTGAGAATTCAAGAGCATTGCACAAAGAGAGCGTTTTTCCCTTGGCAAATGTAAGAAAATCCCTGTAGATGGCTTTTCCTTTGGATGAATAATAGTTCAAATTTGCTTTGCGAATCTTGGGATATGACATGCAAACACGCTACAAAACATCTTTTTTTACTCGTTCAACCCCGAGTGCTTCAATCAATTTTCCAAGCTTTGGCCCCCTTGGTTTCCCAAGCAGGGCAATGTAACATTCTTCAAAAAGCTTTGCTGGTGGGATGCCAAGATTTTGGGCGACGCTGAAAGTGAGATTGTGGATTTCCACAGCGTCCATCCCCTCTTTAAGCTGTGAAAAAAATGCTGCTGCAGTAGCAGATGCTTTTTGTGGATGGTAAACAAAAAAGTATCCTTCTGGAATAAGCATTTTTCTTTGCCATTCATCTATGTAAGGCGCAAGTTTCTCTACTGCAAAAGAATCGCCAGTTTCTTTTGCAATCTTTTCCCAAGTCCACTGCAAGTTGCGATAAAGGACCAAGTCCAAAAATGAGGTTTTCCACACCTTATGAGGCTGCCCTTCTATTGCTAGCTTTGCCGCTAAAACTCTTTTTCTGTCTGCACGCGAGAGTGTTTCCAGAGGAGAAGGTAAAAGAGCGACTGCTTTCTCAAAATCAGCTATTGACTGAAGAAGATTTTTGGGAGTAGGCTTAATATCTATATTTTCCTGTAGGTCAGGCTTCAGAAGCATGTATTTTATCACTTCGGGAGGAACCAAGGACAAAAGCTCACTTACACTCAGGCCGATTCCTTTGCTTTTGCTGTATTTTTTTCCGTCAAAAAGCACAAACCCCCATTTATAGCCTATTGGTGGCTCTTTTTTGAAAATTTCTTTGAATATAAGTTCTAAAGTGTCTCTGCTTCCTCCTTTTGTGAAATGGTCTACGCCTCCGCCTTCAGCAGAGGTATTGAAATAATGCTGCCAAGCAGGCCAGTGCAGCCGCCACGTCAGCTTAAACATGTGGTCTGAGATTTTATTTTTGCCAGAAAAGCCGCATCCTTTTGTATATTCCACGTCTCTATCGCAAACGTATTCATACTCAAAAACTGAATGGCTACGAACCCTTGTAGTGGCGATTTTGCCGCACTTGCCGCACAGAGGCATAATCGGGGACCACCAGCCAGGTAGCTCCTGTCGCAACGAGCTTATGGCAACTAAATTGCGCACTCTTTGCTCTTCCTTAAGAAAAAGGATAGCATAATCGTCAAAAGCACCACTCAAATACAAATCGGTTGCACGAATAAATTCTGGCTTGATGCTGAATTTTTCTGCTGCACTTTTTGCATCCGCAAGAAAATGATCTCCATAAGAGCGGTGGCAATTTTGTGGATCTGGAACTTCGCTTAGCGGCTTTCCCAAATGCGGAGTCAAAAATTCTTTGTATTCGGCAAAGACTGATGTTATGGAATCAAATGCGTCATAAATATCGGCGACGAAATAATATTTGGCGTCAAAGCCTGAATATCGTAGTGCATTTACTATTGCCTGGGGAAAAAGCAACTCGCAAATGGTCCCCAGGTGTGTTGGGCCAGAAGTGGTTAACCCTCCAGAAATCACGTAGGGTTCGCTTTTTGTGCTCAAAATTTGAGCCGCTATTTGTTCTGCCCAGTGCATAGACTTTTTTGTGTTTTCATCTTCTGCAGCC
Source organism: Candidatus Anstonellaceae archaeon (assembly GCA_038887295.1). GTDB lineage: Archaea > Micrarchaeota > Micrarchaeia > Anstonellales > Anstonellaceae > UBA10161. The sequence goes on from JAWAKW010000018.1 coordinate 6,307, forward strand.
ATGGAAAAATTAAAGAGGCAAGAGTTAAAAACAGCTGCCGAAGCTTACCCAAACATCTGATCAAAAAGGCCCCTCTTGGGCAAATTCTCAAATTCCGCCAATAGCTTCTTTTGCCTTTCTGAAAGGTTGGTTGGTGTTTTCACTATTACTCGCACATACTGGTCTCCTTTTTTCTTGCTATGCAAGTTCGGCATGCCCATACCTTTCATGCGGAATAGTGAATGAGTTTGCGTGCCTGGGGGTATTTTCAGTTTTGCCTTGCCAAACAGAGTAGGAACTTCAATTTCTGCGCCCAATGCTGCTTGCGCAAACGAAATCGGAACGTCAACATAAATATCGTCTTCTTGTCTTTTGAATACGGGATGTTCCTTTACATGGACAAAGACATACAAATCTCCAGGAGAAGACGGCCCTCTTTCCCCCAATCCTGCCAAGCGAAGCTGTGAGCCTGTGTCAACTCCGGCTGGGATTTCCACCTCAACTTTTTCTTCCACAACTTTTGAGCCTGAACCTCTACAAGAAGTGCAGATTTTTTCAGGTTTGCTTCCTGTCCCACCGCATGCCCCACAAGTGGAGACTGAGGTAAAACTGCCAAATGAGCCCAATCTTTTAACGGTCTTTATTTGCCCTGTGCCACCACATTTCGAACATGCAACAATCTGACTGTTTGGCTCCGCCCCACTGCCATTGCACCTTTCGCATGGTCGGTTGTGCTTATAGGAAATGGTCTTTGTAGTCCCCTTTGCAGCTTCTTCCAAAGAAATGTAAAGGTCGTATCTCAAATCTGCCCCTCTGCCTCTCCGCTTTGAGGAGCTGCGGCCAAAAAAAGCTGATGAAAACAGATCTTCAAACGGGGAGCCTTCAAAGCCGAACCCAAACTCCCTGAATAAATCCTCAAAGTTTGCAGATCTGAAAATGTCTTCTTCTGTATATCTTTGGTCAAATCCAGCATGCCCGAATTGGTCATAGGCTGCCCTTTTTTCAGGGTCAGAAAGCACCGCATAGGCTTCTGAAATCTCTTTGAATTTCTCTTCTGCCCCTGGCTCTTTGTTCCGGTCAGGATGGTATTTCAATGCCAAGTTCCGGTAAGCATCTTTTATCTGCTGTAAAGTAGCGTTTCTCGGCACGCCAAGAATTTCATAATAATCTCGCTTGGTAACCATAGCTATACCCTGCTTTGATTGCTGTTATATGTTTACAGGTAAACGGTTTATAAATGTTAATACCATATTAACAGCATTTTGAAAAAATTAACACCAAAATAAACTATTTTTCCCCTTCCTTCCATTTTACACCGTACTTTGGGCAAAATCTGTTTATTGGACAAATTTGGCATTTTGGCGCCCTTGCAGTGCATATTGCTCTTCCATGGTATATGAAAAGGTCAGAAATTTTAAGCCAGTATTGCCTCGGAATTATCTGCATCAACTCCTTTTCTATTTTGTCTTGCTGCCTGGAAGAGGACCACCCAAGCCTATTGCTTATTCTTGTCGCATGAGTATCCACTGGAATGCCCTCGATTATGCCGAATGCGTTTCCAAGCACAATATTTGCGGTTTTGCGGCCCACTCCTGGAAGCTTCAACAGTCCTTCAAGCGAAGATGGAACCTTGCCTCTATACTCATTTTCAATTATTCTGCAAGATTCTTTGATGTATTTTGCCTTTGTTTTGTAGAATCCTGCAGACCGAATATAGCTTTCAAGCTTGGAAAGCGGGGCTTCAGCAAAATCTTTAGCAGACTGAAATGAGGAAAATAGGCGTGGGGTGATTTTGTTCACTCTTGCATCTGTGCACTGCGCAGATAAAATTGTGGCAATCAAAAGCTGCAGGGGTGTTTCATAGTTTAGCGAGCAACGGGCGTCAGGATAGGTTCTAATCAAGATGGAAATAACTTTCTGGACGGGGGCCTTTGTTGTATTTTTTGCCATAGCGGGCCCGGTGAGATTTGAACTCACGACCTTCAGATGTCTTCAGAAATTGCAAGGTATGCCCTTGCATTCATAGAAGTCTGCCGCGCTATCCAGCCTGCGCCACGGGCCCTTTGCCGCATTTGCAGCCTTGAACAATTATAAATTTAGTCTTTTTTATTTTTAACGCCAAGAATACTCATCTAAAAGCAATAGTTCAGTGGGTGTCTTTATGGTCGAAAAAAAAATTGCTCAGATTATAGAAATGATTGAAATGCTTGGGGAAGACACAACAGTCCCTAAAAATATTCGAAAGGCACTAACAGAAGCAAAAGAGAGGTTGAAAAGCAAGGAGGATCTATCAACCAGGATATCAGCGGCAATCTACACAATAGAGGCGGTCAGCGAAGACATAAATATTCCGATGCACGCCAGAACCCAAATTTGGGCAATTTTGTCTGCCCTTGAATCAATAAAGCCCCAATAGTTTTTTTATGCCTGCATTGTGGTGCAATGCGTGGCACGGATTAGGTTTGTAGCCGAATGAGGCAAAAGAGGAATTTGCACCTGCGGTGGCAGAATGCTATCTGATATAGAGGAGCTTTACAGAAGGGGAATAAGGCTTACCCCTGATGCTTACAAGTATATAGAAAACAATGAACTTGGAGGCGAAATTATAGAGAAAATAGTCAAACTTGGCACGCCAATCATAGATTTGGAAACTGTAGAGCGCCTTGTTTCCTTAAAAGAAAAAATACCTATAAACGTTGTAGTAGAAAGGGCAACTGATTTCAAGCCAAAGGCAAAAGAGTACGACTTTGACATACGCCTGGTAAGCAAAAGCGATGTGAGTGGGAAGTCAAGCTGCACCGGAAAATTGGAAGATTTCGTCGCCTATTTTCGCAATCGATTTGAAAGGATTTCAAATATCCTAAAAAGAAGAACCAGTCCATACCCGCTTGTCACTACCAAAGACTTGAAAAACAGAATAGAAACAAAAGTAAGGTTAATAGGGATGGTGACTGACAAAAGAACCACAAAAAAAGGAAACATGCTTTTTGATGTGGAAGACGAAGAAGGGATTGCAAAAGTTGTGATTAGCAAGGAAACTGATGCCTTCAAAACTGCTCAAAGAATGTTACTTGACGATATTGTAGCATTTGACGGAAGAAGCACTGGCGAATTGTTCATTTGCGAAGCTATAACGTGGCCGGATTTGAGGTTTGCAAGAGAGCAAAAGACTACTGAGAAGGACATTGCGATTGCGTACCTTTCCGACCTTCATTTTGGAAGCAAAAAATTTATTGAAAAAGGATTTGCGAGGTTCATCAATTGGCTAAATGGTGCAGAAGACAAAAAAGAACTTGCAGGAAAAGTGAAATATGTGATAATTTGCGGAGATGTAGTTGATGGGATAGGGATTTATCCAGAGCAAGAAAAAGAGCTTGCGGTAAAAGACATATACCAGCAATATAGTCTTGTTGACAAGGCTATTGAAAAGATACCTGATTACATAAAAGTTGTTGTGGCACCCGGCAATCACGATGCAGTGCGGCGGGCAGAACCACAGCCAATGATACCTTATGATATGCTTAAAACAGAAGTATTAAGGACAGGCAACCCGGCAGTAGTAGAAATTGAGGGACTTCGCCATTTGATCTACCATGGGACATCTCTTGATTCTGTGATTGGGAGTCTTACTGGATTAAGTTATGCAAAACCAGAAGAAGCAATGATGGAACTTGTAAAAAGAAGGCACCTCTCCCCTATATATGGAGACAATTTAATTGTGCCGGAAGGAACTGATTATTTAGTCATAGAAGACGAGCCCGATGTTGTGCACATGGGGCACGTTCACAAGAATGGCTACATGATTTATAGAGGGGCAATTCTAATAAACAGTGGGACTTTTCAAGACCGAACAGAATTTCAGATTAAGCTCGGACATATGCCAACACCTTGTATAGTCCCTGTCCTTGAAACTAAAACCGGCAAACTGAACCATATTGATTTCTTAAGTTCATGAAGGAGATGATTTTGTGGATATTCAGCATGAACATGAAAAATATTTTGAGCACTTAAAAGAGCAGCTTAACGTAGCATATAAAATCGCAGAAAAATCCAGAGCAAAAAATTTGGACCCCAGCCTTGATGTTGAAATCAAAATTGCAGCAGATGTGGCTGCAAGGGTCGAAGAGATTGTGGGCCCTGCTGGCATAGCAAAAATAATAAGAGAATATGAAGCAGGTGG
>JAWAKW010000019.1:0-8872 GCA_038887295.1 Candidatus Anstonellaceae archaeon
ATGGAGTGTTCAAGCGTCACGAGTTGCTTGAGCCAATCAGGGAAAGGCTTTACCCTGAGTTGAAAAGGCTTTGGGAACAAGACATTTACGCCAACCTTTCGGAGTTAGCCTTCACGGAAGAAGAGGCACGGCAACTTCGCTGGATTTATTTAGACATGGTGGAAGATGCGGTCATATTGTTTGACCGTGATGGTTTTTTGGAAGGCATGTTGAACCTTTTAAGGAAGCGTTTGCAGGAACTGGGCGCGCAGCGGAGAAATTTAGGCAAAGTTCGTTATTGGGTTTTAAAGCCCGACCTTAAGCCTGGCGAGGTGGTGGAACTTTGAAAAACAAAGAAGGCGCAAATTTGATGCTTGGAAGGGCAAAGGCTATTCTTGAAGAAGCGATAAACATGCGTACAAAGGGTCTTTGGAATCTGGCTGTTAGGCGAAGTCAAGAAGCCGTAAAGTTGGCATTGAAAAGCGCCTTAGTGTGGGCTGGGATTCAGCCTCCACGAGTGCACGATGTAGGACCGGCGCTTAGGGAAAATGCTGGGATGTTTCCGAAAGAATTTGCCCAATATATCCCGAAGTTAGCATCCATCTCACGCACCTTGAGGGCTGAAAGGGAATTAAGCATGTATGGTGACGAAGAAAGCGGTGTGCAGCCAGAAGCCCTTTACTCCGATGAAGATGCCCAGAATGCGATAGAAAAAGCCAAATTTGTCTTGGAACAGTGTGAGAAGTTGTTGGTAGGTGATAGATGATGGAGTTAATTATTAAGCCCGTTGATGTTTGGCTCTTCCGCGATGGTCGCCCGTTTTTGGCGGGAGAAGACCACGATGCTGCGACGATTTTCCCGCCGACACCTTTCACTTTGCAAGGCGCAATCAGGACCAAAGTGCTTGTTGACAAAGGCGTTGATTTTACGCAATTCACATCGCCTGACCCCGATGTCGGTTATGGCGATAACTTCGGCAAGTTGCGTTTGATAGGACCGATGCTTGCGCGCAAAAGGCAAGATAAATGGGAAAGACTAATCCCAGTGCCCGTGGATTTAATGGAAGTCAGAGTAGAAGATGATATGAAAAGGATTGAGGAGAGGTTCATTTTGCTCAAGCCAAAAACAGACTTGTCTTTTAAAACGAATTTGCCCGAAAGACTTCAATTGCTTTGGGCGGAAGTGAAGAGCGAACTTCTGAGCAAACTGAAGGATTTGAATTGGAGGTTAGAAGAAGCAAAAGGCTGGCTTCCAGAAAGCGAGTGGGCGAAATATTTGCGAGGCGAAGCGCCGAAGCAAGTTGTAAACAACGACTCCCTTTTCGCCCTCGAACCCCGTTTCGGCATTGCTATTGACAGAAGCAAGCGCATAACGCAAACGCAGATGCTTTACCGAGCAACTTTTGTGCGGTTGAGAGATGGCGTGGCGCTTTGGGCAAAGGTTGAAGGTGTGAATTTGCAAAGTAAAGAAGGTTTTCTGCGATTTGGTGGCGAAGGGCGAAGCGCAATTTATGAAGCAGTTGAGCCATTGCCGAGTTTCACAAGTTACATGCCGAAGTTGGAGAAGCAGTCCGGAGTTGTGCGGTTTAAAGTTGTGCTGATTTCACCTGCGTGGTTTTCCGGCGGCTGGCAACCTAAAGATGGTGATTGGAGCAAGATTTTCGGTGCACCTGTTCGGCTGATCGCTGCAGCCATTCCGCGAGCGCAGAAGTTTGGTGGGTTTGATATGGCAAGAAACGAACCGAAGCCTATTCGCAACTTCGTCCCAGCTGGTTCGGTTTACTTCTTTGAAGCTGATGAACTACCAAAACTTGACGAGAACTTTGCGTTCACCGAAACACCCGACGAAGTGCGTCAACGGAACAATGATGAAAACGCATGGGCAAATATTGGTTTTGGTAAGGTTTTAATTGGGAGGTGGTAATATGTTTGAGAAGGCCGCGATTTTGTTTCTATATTGCGAAACTCCCTTGCATGCGGGTAGCGGAAGTAGTATGAGTATCGTTGATTTGCCAATCCAACGGGAAAGAATTACGAATTTGCCCATAATTCAAGCTTCAAGCCTGAAAGGTGTGCTGAGGGCAGAAGCAAAGCGTATTCTTGAGCAACGGAATGACCCGCAAGCAAACGACAAAGTTCAGGCGTTGTTCGGTCCGGAAACTCAAAGGGCACACGAACATGCAGGTTGTGTTAGTCCGCATGATGCAAGAGTTTTACTCTTCCCTGTCCGCTCGCTTGTTGGTGTTTTTGCATGGACGACTTGCCCATTTGTGCTTGAAAGGTTCAAGCGGGAAGCAACTGCTGCGGGAATGCAAATTGATAGGGAAATTAGGGAAATTCCGCAACTACAAGCGAACAGCAATCAAGCATTGGTTGTCAACGGAAGCGAAGTCAAAATTGAGGACAAAGTTGTGCTTGAGGAGTTTGTTTTTGACGCAAAAGAAGACAAGGAAGCAAAAAAGATTGCCGAGTGGATCAGGGACAAAGCTCTGCCCCAAAGCGAAGAATACAAGCAATGGCGTGAGTGGTTGCCGAAGCGTTTTGTGATTTTACCCGACGATGCTTTCCGAGATTTCACACAGATGGCAACGGAAGTTATTACTCGTATCCGGATCGAGCAAGAGAAAAAGACTGTTGCCGAAGGTGCGTTGTGGACGGAAGAACATTTGCCGAGTGAAACTTTGCTTTATGCGCCGATTTTTGTAAGCAAACCGTTAGCTCCGAATGCTAAAAACTTAGGATTGACAAATGCTGACGATGCTCTAAAGTTACTTTCGGAATTGAAACTTGACCGCTTACAAATTGGCGGCGATGAAACTGTTGGACGGGGAATTGTAAAGGTCCACCTCCATTACGGAGGTGAAAGGCGATGCAATCAATGATGAGGACACTGGAACAGGAACGGGCGAGATATGCGTGGCAGTGCATTCAGCACTGTCTTGACCATGCAATTGAAGGACTGCAGGCGAGGATTGCTGAAGAAAGGAACGAAAAAAACCGTGAAGGACTCCAAAGGCGCCTAAAAACTTTGCAATCCGAAGAAGGAGGCAAAAACTGGAAAAGGGAATATGGCTCACTTGCTCGCAAGGTCCCATCACTCATTTTGACAAATGGTTTGGGGCAAACTCTGGCTTTTTTGAAGGCGAAAGGAAAAGGCGACCCCTCTGATGAACATGAAGTGTTTTATCAACACATCTCGAATTGGCTGAAGCAACGATTGAGACTCGAAGACGATCTGCTTGAATGGATCGTCAACTCCGCTAACAGCCAGCAATATCGCATTGCCACAATGGAAGCTTTGGTGTTTTTGCAATGGCTCAAGCGTTTCGCTGAGGCAATTTTGCCGAAAGGTGAAGAGTGATGGAAAGGAACCAAGTGGGAAACAGGAAACCTGGAGGTCGCATGAGTGATAAAAAGCAACGAAAAGCGCAGCAATTGCCCTTGCCATCTGATACGGTTAAAGTTGCGGATGGTGGCAATCGTTGCCAAAACATCGGTTTATGGCTTGACAAATATTTGCCTGTCAACGAAAAATGGGAACTGACGCAGGACACAAAACAGCGGAAAAAGGTTTTTGGGTTAGCACAGCAACAAAAACTTTGTGAAATTTTAAATTTCCTGAAACAGCGCTACGAAGCACTACTGCAATGGTATCGGCAACGGGGCTTTGAAGTTCGCCAATTTGAAGCAAAGCCTGCTTGGCGTTTCGTCGTCGGTCTGGGAGCAGCGCATGTTTTGGAGACAAGCATAACACTCCATCGCATCTTTGGCTTGCCAATCATTCCTGCAAGTGGGTTAAAAGGGGCAGCAAGAGCGTATGCGCAATTAATTGAAGGCAAAAGCGAAAACGACCCAGAGTTTATCGCAATCTTCGGCACAACGAAGCAGACAGGTAAAATCGTGTTTTTGGATGCTGTGCCAATTGAAGCACCCAAGTTTGAACTTGACATCATGAATCCGCACTTTCCCGATTACTATCGCACTAAGGGCAAAGAAGCGGCGTCAGATTGGCAATCGCCAAAGCCAGTATTCTTCCTAACTGTAAGCGAAACGCCTTACTTGTTCGCAATTGCCGCTCGCACAAATGATGCTAATGACTTACTCCTCACAGCCGAAGAGTGGCTTAAAGGTGCATTGAGAGAACTTGGCATTGGTGCGAAAACGAGTGCTAACTATGGCTATTGGGATGTATGAAGGCAATATCTTTTCTCGGTACGGGTAAATATAATACTGTAACCTATTACTGGCAAAATAAAGAGTTTAAAACCAATCTTTTTCCGGAAGCAGTGGCGAAAATTTTTGAGCCTAAAAGAATATTTGTTCTGATTACACCAACCGTTGAAATTCAAAGCAGAGGTTACATCGAAGAACTGAAGAAAAACTTGGGCAGTTTGGTTGAGTTTGTTAGTATCCCAGAAGGTAAAAAAGAAGATGAAGTTTGGAGAATCTTTGAGGAATGTAGCAAAATAGTCGAAGATGGTGATGAGCTTCTGTTCGACATAACTCATGCTTTCCGATCAATTCCATTCATCGTTTTTGCGGTGGCAATTTATCTAAGAAGAACGAAGAATGCTACTATACGTCAAATAATTTACGGAGCTTACGAAGCTCGTGAACCAGGAGATCGTGTGCCAATATTCGATTTAACACCTCTTCTAGATTTACTGGACTGGCTTACTGGTGTAGAGTTTTTGTTAAGGAGAAGCGATGCGACTTTAATTTCCGAAAAATTAAGGCAGATCCATAAAACGCTCTGGCGTAAGAAAGTAAGTGATGAATTACCGAGAAAGCTTGAGTCTTTTGGCAAGATTTTGGGTGAATTTTCAAAGGCCTTGCACTTTTCAAGACCCCTTGATGTTATGAAATCCGCAACTCAGTTACTCGAGGCTATTGAAAAAGTTGGACAAGAAGTCGAGCGATGGGCAAAGCCTTTTGCAGCGATCTTAGACCAAGTAAAAGGAGAGGCAAAAAAGTTTGCGTATGATGAACCAGAGCTCTTAAATTGTGAGAACCTAAAGAAACAAATTGAACTGATCGAGCATTACTTGGAGAAAGGTCTAACAATTCAGGCAATAACTCTTGCAAGGGAATGGATTGTTAGTTTGGTTGCTTTACAGAAAAGTGCTGAGAATTGGTTGAAAAGGGATTTCAGAGAGGAGATTGAAAAAGTTCTTGGCGATGCAGCTGCAAGAATTCGTGGCGAGCAAAGATATTTGCCAGAATGGTTTAGCCAATTTCAAAAAAGTGAAGAAATTGCAAAACTTTGGGATTGGTTGACTCGACTTCGAAACGATGTCGCACACTGTGGAATGAGGGAAGAGGCTTTAGAAGCTGAAAAAATCGAAAAAATCGCAAAAGATATTCCAAAAAGGCTACGGGGAATTTTAAATTATAACTCACGACGTTGAATTAGCACAGATCTGTAGGGAAAATCCCACTCTTTTTTCTGGCGGTTGTTCAGGAGGCTGTAACTTCATTTGTGATCAATTATTCTGCAAGAAGTTGGGGACTAGAAAGGATTTGTCAGACACACATTTGTCCATTTGCATGCTCAGGAGCCTGTGCGTTCGTCCAATAAATTTTTTAATTTTTCTACAGTCCTAAAAATATGAAGTTGCAGAAATTTTGGAAAAAGAGAGATTATATTATAATCGCTTTTTTTGCTTTATTCATCGCTATTTTTTCGGCTCAGGAATTGTTGAGAGAAATCTCTCTCCATGGAATTGATAGCTCAAAGATTACCTTAATAATTCTTGGAGCACTTATTACATCCTTGTTTACGTTTTCATGGCTCTATTGGGCTTTTCGTAGAAGTGGATACAGATTAAGAGACTTCAGAAAAGTGTTAATAGAATGCTCCAAAATTCCAAAATCTTCTGTTATTAAAACTGAAAAGGAAAGAACTATACACAATTTATGCTCGCATATAATATATAGTATATTTTTATTCTTTGCAATCATAATTAGTTTTGCTGAATATGTGATAGTCGAGAGAGTGGATAGTTTTCTATATGATGTTTTTATTATGCTCTTTAAAATAGTTTTATTTATTTTTATTCTTATACTGCTTTTAGGGATCTTCAAAAAATTTAAAAAATTGTTAACACTTGGAATTGCCCTTATACTCTTTGGCATCACTATATTGCTTTTTCAGGCGGATTTTTTGGTCTTTTATTTTTCCGGGATAATCGGACTTACTTAAAGATACTATTGGACAAACCTATAGCTGAAATGAGTTTTTTGTATAAGGAAAATAGAAGTGTATTGGTCTATTTCTCTGACTTGGTGGTGAATTTTCCAAAGAAGAGGATAGAAAACCTCAGCGAGTGTAAAATTGGAGAAGGGGAATATATAAATGTTCAAATAAACTTTACAAACGCCAGTAATGTGGACTTTATGCTTCACTTCTCCTACTTGGAAAATCGTTACCTCGATTTGCTCGGGTATAGAATTTATCTCGTCACAGGGCACAATGATGTCGGCTGGTGTGGAACGGGATTTGTAAGAATCAACGAAAGCGAAAAGAATATTTGGTTAAAGATCCCGGTGAATTGCTGATATTAATATCCCAACCCATTTTGACTGGTGAGAGCATGACAATAATTAAGAAAACAATAAGCGTGCTCGGCAGTTTAGCGACTCCAGTGATTGCTAATGGAGTGGCAAATGTAGAGTTGAAAGAATTTGAGAATCCAAATACCTGGCAAACAAATTCTACGGTTAGAGCGATAACATTAAATTGTTTACTTGAAACAGCCTATACTCAGGGGCTTGTGAAGTTCATGATCAGTTGAAGGTGGAAAAATGATCTTTCTTGTCTTCTTACTCATTTCAATAGCTCTTGGTTGCTACACTTTAATTCTATATTCGGTGTTGAATTCATTAACTCAAAGATCTGCTACACATTAACGCCAATTATGACTTTTATTTTACCATTAAGTTATCTTTCGCTTGCCGGGAAACTAGACGTGAATTCAGTGATGTTCATTTCGCAAATAATCCCCTTGGCAGCATCAACACTCGTAGCTCTGCCCTTGATTGAAAACTAAAGAAGCCGAAGCTTGCAGTTTTTGTTATTTCAATCATAGCGATTTGCTTTGCTATGCTGAATGGTTGGGCTGAAGCGATGTCTGGAAGTGCTAAGGATTATTTTTCGAATTACACTTCCTTAATCGTTGCGTCTTTGATCTCAACGTTGCTTTATTCAATCGTTTATTTCGTAGAGAAGAGACTATGAGACACATATTTAGCGAAGTAAAAGTTTACAACGCAACAGCGAGCTTCGATTTCAAATTGCTTGGCTACTTGTGCTTTGGTTGACACATTTACCTAAAAATTTTTTAATCTTTGAGAGAGGATAGCTATGGAAATAGAGAAAAGAAATCTCATTCTGCTGGCACTCCTCTATATCGGTTCGTTTTTGTTACCATTCTTTTTTGTTGAAAAAGAAAATCTCACTCGAGATAGAATTTTGTTAGCTTCTGCTGTTTCTTTAGCCATCTATGCCTCCGAGCTCGTTTTTCTATTTGCGATCTTTAAGTTATATGGATATGAAAAAAGTGAAATTCTTAAAATCTTATGGCGATTCTTGGATTTCCTACAATAGCCCTAATTCTCTCTGGCTCAATCTTGGAGTTTGGCAGTCCAGTGGTCGCATTTAAGTTCCTGTTTGCTTTCCTTGGTTTTATGATCCCATTAATCCAGATTTCGATTTATCCACTTGTTCTCGTTTTCTTCACTTACTATATATTCGTCAAAAAGCAGTTACCAAAAGGTTTTTCAGGGTATTGGATAAAGGTTACAACAGTTGGTCTCTTCTCTCTCTTGCTCTCTCTGGCTTTGATTGATGAACCTGAAAAGGAAAAAAATTAAGCTTTTTTATAACATCTCGAAATATCAGGATCTTTTGGTCTTTGCATCTCTCCTAAACATTCTTCTCAGCTCTTTGAAATACTTAATAGAGAAGACAAAGGCGTTATCAAAACTGACGATCTCAGTCTATTACTTCTTCGGAGCCTCTTCTATAGTGCTACTCCTAAACTTCATCAAACCAATGCTATTTTCCGAAAGAATTCCAGCTGTCGCGATTAGTTCAATTCTCATCTTAATCTTTGCACTTTTTCTCCTTATTTAGTGCTCCAAAAATATGTTCACAGCATTGAATCCCCTAAAAAGGTATCCATAGATTTAAAATCAGGTTCTGAAAACATTAGAAATGTCATCTTCTTGATTCTCTCGCTATTCATAACTTTCTCAGGCTTTGCAATCGCTTTCAGCGTAGGAATCCTTCAAACCGATACCGAAAATTTTCCGCGGGAAGCTTTTAAAGGGCTAAAAGCAGGGCTAATCGTTACGGCTTTTGTTTTAGTTCCATTTCTTTTCCTTGCTTTTAGGAAATTCAGAAGCTAAGAATCACTTTTTAAATCCGCAGAAGTTAACCTACTCTAATCCAACCCCTCTCAAAGCGCCTAAATCTCCTTTTCTCAGCCTCATAAAGCTCCATCAGCTCTTCAAGGAAATCCTTTTCAGCAAACAAGATTATTCCATCTTCCAACGCATCGAGAATCGTCGGATTCCCTTTTATAAGCATCTTCTTTACTTCATCGCTTTTGTAAGCCTTTACATCCAGAGGGGCATTGGTTTTGTCAAGCTCATAAAGCAAATTCATCCTCTCTTTGAAGTTCTCAGGCAATTTATCCGAAACGACGAGCAAGTCCACATCACTCCCAACGCCGAATTTTTTCTTCGCTATTGAGCCGAACAAGATTACAAGCTTCGGTTCAAGAATTTTCAGGGCTTCAAGGTAAATTCTAATCTCTTTCTCGTAGGGAATCATAAGCAACGCCTTTAACGAATTCCAAAATTTTTTCAGCGGATTTTAAAGCCTCTTCTGC
>JAWAKW010000020.1:0-6854 GCA_038887295.1 Candidatus Anstonellaceae archaeon
ACGCTCATAAATGCACCTCCCACTTCATGATTTTTCCTACCAAAAGACGAAAGAACATTTTATATTGCTTGTTTTTTGCGGCAAAAAAGTGCGGATGCCGGGACTCTCCTGGAAAGGGGAACACCAGAGTATCCACAGTCCCCTTTCCTCAACCCATAATGCCAATACCAGATTTGCTAGTTTGAGGTTGGCAAAAGGCAACCTTTGATGTTTTTAACAAATGCCAACATGGGTCTCTTTCTTGCCCCCCAAAAATTGCGGTTGCCTTTGGGGGTGAACCCTCAGGGGGCTTTAAGGTTAACATAAGTGCCCCCTAGGAAGGGATTTGAACCCGGACCTTTGACTTGGAAGGCCAAGATACTAACCAGGTTATACTACATCCGCACTAATTTCTTTATTCCAATAAAGGTTTTTAGGTTTTTTCGTGGCTGTGCAAGGCTGTGCAACTAATTTATAGCTTGGCATGCCATGGAGAGAATATGAAAAAAAGCCAGCTTAACTTCAGCGGAAATTGGAAAAACACCCAAGTGGAGGGCAAAAGAAAAAGCCCCACAATTTACCTTTTCAGGCATGCTCAGACTTATTTCAACAAGAACCGATACTTTACGGGCTGGAAGGATTCAAAGCTTACTCCTTTTGGGAAAAAGCAGGCTAAGCTGCTTGCAAAAAAGCTCAAAAACAAAAAAATTGATGTAGCATTTTGCTCCTCACTTTCGCGCTCCAAGGACACCCTTCGCGAGGTGCTGAAATTTCATCCAGAGTGTAGGCGCGTGTTTGTGGATGACAGGATTATAGAAAGAAGCTACGGCAAGTTGGAAGGGCACAGCCACGAGGTTTTCAAAAGGACACATAGCCCAAAAGAGCTGCACAAAGTAAGAAGGAGCTATTCTGCTGCTCCACCAGGCGGGGAAAGCATCAAAATGGTGGAGAAGCGCGTTCTTTCTTTCATAAAGGATTTGATCGAGTATATGAAAAAGTATAAGGTAAATGTTGCAATCTCTGCGCACGGCAATTCAATGCGCCCAATCAGAAGGTACTTTGAAGGCCTTTCAGTAAAGCAAATGATGGCGCTTGAGAACCCCTGGGATGACTTTTTTGAATATAAGCTACCTAATTTTGAGTCAGCCAAGTTAAATAAGGATTTCCAGCAATAAGGTGGAGCATGTCAAACTATGTTTTAGTGGCCACTGCAATGCTTGCTGCGGCAGCGTTCGTTTTGCAGATTTCAAACAATGTTATAGGGCTTCCTACAGGATTCGGCATGACCATTGACTTGGTTGCCGTCCCTGCTATTTTAGCCCTTTTTTTGTTTGGGTTTTTGCCCTCATTAGAGGTGCTTTTTCTTTCAACCATATTTATTGCACTTTTTGCTCCCACGGGGCCTATTGGCGCAGCAATGAAATTTGGGGCAACTGTGCCAACCCTGCTGGTGTTTGGGCTTTACTTTATCCTTACTTCAAGGAAGATTAAGCATTCCTTTGCACTCGTGCTGCTTCTTTCGCTTGTCTTTGGGCTTTTGGTTTTTGCTTTGGGGGCGTTTGCTTATTCTTTGCTTTGGGCAGAAGGAAAGCTTCTTGCAGGCATCTTTCCCATAATCTCCATGGCGTTTCTTGTTTTTCTGCTTTATGTACTGTTTGAAAAACAAAAGCGCGCTCACTTCAGCCAAATCTTTTCCGACCCAAAAATCGTTCTTTTGCTTGCGCCAATTGCAATCATCATCAGGGGGGTTGCTATGGTGATTGCGAATTTCTATTTTGCAGGCCCGCTTTACTTCAAAATGACGCCAGAGCAGTTCGTGGCGTTGGTAAGCTCTGCTGATTTGCTTTTTTTTGGCTCAGGTGCAATATGGTATATTGCGATCTTTTCCTTTAATGCGCTTCAAGCAGCGCTTGAGCTTGGAATTGCATGGCTGATTGCATTCAAGCTTGGTTTTGCAAAGAAGTATTCCAGTTGATTTTATGGCCCAAAAAGTGCTGGAGATAAAGAATGTTTCATTTACATATGAAGGCAAAGAAAATCCAGCGCTATCCAACATTTCGTTGTCATTTTTTCAAGGGGAATTTGTCGGCATAATTGGCCCGGTTGGTTCAGGGAAGACCTCGCTTCTTTACTGCTGCAACGGCTTAATACCAAAAGAAATTAAAGGGAAGTTTTCCGGAAGCGTGACTATTTTTGGCAAGGATATTTCAACCCTTTCATTTAAGCAGATTGCAAAGTTTTCCTCTATGGTTTTCCAGGACGCAGACGACCAAATCTTCAACCTGACTGTGGTTGACGAGGTTGCGTTTGGGCTTGTTTGCACAGAAGAAATCTGCCAAAAAGAAGCAAGGAAAAAAGCCATGGACGCACTCAAAAAAGTAGGTCTGGAAAACCTTGCAGATGCTGACCCAACCGAGCTTTCAGCTGGCCAAAAGCAAAAGGTTGCACTTGCATGCGCAATTGCGCAAGGAAGCCCGATTCTTCTTCTCGATGAGCCAGTTGCAAGCTTGGATTGGAAGTCAGCATGCGAAATTTACTCCATTCTTTCAAAAATGGCGTCTGAAGACAAAACAATAATAATAACAGAGCAGGACACTTGCCTTTTGGCAAAGCATGCAACACAAATAGTCGTATTGGCGGAAGGCAAATTAGTCGCACAAGGCAAGCCCTCCTTGCTTTTCAGTAGGAAAATACAAAAGCTAGGCTTAAGGGTGCCGGTGAGGTAGGTTTGGTGGATTTTTACTCTAAGAAAAATTCGCTTTTCCACCTGATGGATGCGCGCTACAAGCTTGCCTTGCTATTTTTGCTTGTCTTACTTCAAATATTTCTTCCACTTCATTATGGGGCAGCACTTTTCCTTTCCACCATTTTGCTTTATCAGATTTCTTCAGTCAGCATCCTGCGGTTAATCCGCACGCACCCTTACCTTTTGTTGTTGCCGCTTTTTACGGCTTTAGTCCGTTTGATCATTGAGCGCGGAGCAGTTGATTTTTTTGGAATAGCCATCCCAGCCAACCTCTATTTTGCGCTCCACAATTTCTTTTTCGCCTTTTCAATTGTATTTTTGCCCCTGATTTTTGCACTCACTACCTCCCCTGCCCAAATTGCATCTGCGCTGCAGTTTTTTGGCCTTTCGCGCAAGTTGGCATTCCTTTTTTCCCTTTCTTTCATTTCAATACCGTTCATAATGAGAAAAATCCGGAAAACATACATCGCACAAAAGTGCAGGGGCTGCTCGCCATTTTTTATTCTTGCAATAATGCTTCCTGTGCTTCATGCATGCTTTAGGAAGGCGCGGCGGCTTTCTCTTTCGCTTTCTGCAAGAGGGTTTGATGCTTCCAGCCTTTAAGGTGTAAGGATGTTTCGCGTACTTGTCTTTGGTAATCCGCTTGCTTTGCATGATTCTGCAGCCATCAAAATCGCAAGGAAGCTTTCCAGCAAGATAAAAGATGTGGAATTTGTTCATTTTGACACTTCAGAAGATTTGGAAAAAGAAGGAGACAAAGTGGCAATCCTTGATGTTGTGGTTGGGCTGAAAGAGCCAAGGATTGTAAAAATCGATGAGCTTGAGCTTTCTGATGCACCGCTTTCGCTGCACGGATTTGATTTGGCTTGGAATCTTTTGCTTCTGAAAAAAATTGGCAAATTGAAAGAGGCGGTCATAATAGGCGTCCCGCCCACAAAGCCACTTTCGCACATTCAGAAAGTGGAAAAACTCATAAGGAAACTTGCTGGCTCATCTTAGCACAAATGGCCTTACGTATCTTCTTGGCCTTCCTGCCTTTTTGGTCTCCTTTATTTTCAGCCTCAAAAAGTGGGTGGCGCAGCTCATGCATGGGTCATATGCCCGTACCAGCTTTTCCACTTCCATGGAAAGCTCATCTTTGCTTTTGCCTTGGTCAAGACCGCGCTGCACTATTTGTGCCATATCTTTTTCTATATTTACCATATTTTGCGCTGTGGGTATGACGAGATTGATGTATTCTATCAGGCCCTGCTCGTTTATTTTGAGAGCATAATACAGTGTGCCACGTGGTGCCTCAGTTACCCCTATTCCCGACCCTGCCTTCACTTGCGGCGCTTTGTAAACTTCAGGCTTGAAGTCATAGCTTTCCAGTATTTCAACTGCATGGTCTATGCTGTTTACTATCTCTATTGCCTGCGCCAAGTTGTTAGCAAATATATTGTTTGAGGGGAACAAAGACAAAGAGGAGCCTACATCCTTTTTGGTCTCCCTGTGAAGCGCCTCTTTGTTAAGATTCATCCTTGCAAGAGCTCCCACCATATATTCTTTCCCTTCAAATTCAAACCCGGTAGATTGCGAATATGGGACCACCACTCTGTAAAGATGGTTCCAAAAGTTTTCCTTGGAAATGCAATACCCTTCAGAGGAGCAAAGCTCCCCTCCAATATACTCATATTTTGGGTTTTTGAGCGCAATAAAGTGCGTTTTCCGTTCATAAGATGGGAGTGTTTGCCTGAAAAGGTCAACAAATTCAAGGGCATGCTCCCTTGCATGGCTTAGGACATGTGCCATCTGTCTGCAGCTTTGGTTATCCGGAGTTTTTGTGTAGCCCCCAACTGCAGGGTAGGGAGCATGCACTGCCCTCCCTGCAATCAGCTTGGAAAGCTCGTTTCCTGCAGATTTCACCTCAAATGCCTTTTCAATCAACCATTTGTGCGTTTCTGCAAGCTCAAGTATGGAGTCGGCATTCATGATGTCTGGCAGACAAAAAATGTAAAGGTGCATTGCATGGTCGCGGATAATCAAGCCGTCCTCTGTAAGATGGCGCAACGTCATAGTCTGTTCGGACGGCACCACACCCAATGCATCTTCAACTGCGTGAATGCAAGTGAGCAGATGGGCAATTGAGCAAGTACCGCAGATTCTTGAGACAAGCTGGGCAACATTTAAGCAGGGCTTACCTCTGACCCCTTGGGTGAAAAAGCGCTTCGATTCGCTTATTTTCAGGTGTGCGTACTGCACCACCCCGTTTTTGACCTTTACCTCAAGGTCGGTATGGCCTTCTATTTTTGAAAGATGCCTTATGTCTATGTCAAATTCGCCTTCTTTGTGCAACTCATCACCTTATTTTACCCCAAATTCATCAAACAGCTTCTGCAAAGTAGAAAGGAAAAGCTTTTCATCCATCGGGCAGCCAGGCACCTGGTAATCAACCTTCACCAAATCCTTCACCGAATGTACTTTCTCCAAATGCCCAAATCGCTCCACCACAATCATTATCTCCCGCTGGGTGGGCTCGTCAAACATATTCCGCTGGGCTGATGGAAGGCCGGTGCATGCGCAGGAGCCTATCGCAACTATCCTTTTGCTTTTCTCCCTAATTTTCAAAAGCAGCTGTTCATCTTCTTTGGTTGCAATTGCGCCTTCAACAAAAGTGACATCGCTTCCTTCAAAATCGTTGCCCTTCCCTTTCAGAAAAGGGCAGTATTTGAACTCTATCTTGTCTTTCCACTCGAAGAAATGTTTGTTTAGAAGCTCAACAAAAAGTATTGTGGAATCCTCGCAGCAGGCAAAAGTTACCCAAGATATGGCAAGCTTTTTCACATACTCTTCGTCTGCGCTTAAATTTATAAATCAAAAACATTCAAATCAGCACCATGAGCAGTGGCGTAGCATTGGCTTATCTTACCGCACTTGTAAGCGGAATCTCTGTTTTTGTGAATAGCTTTGGGGTAGTAAGCATGGATGCCACATCTTATGCTTTTGTGAGGAATCTGTTGGTGGCGACAATCCTTGCCTCGCTTTGCATTCTTTGGGGAAGATGGAAAGAATTTCTTGTTCTTGACAGAAAGCAGCTGCTTATTCTTTTGTTTGTGGGGCTGGTTGGAGGAGGAATAGCGTTTGCCTTATTTTTCAGCGGCCTTTCTTCTATCAGCGGGGCAGAAGGCTCATTCATCTTCCGCCTGCTTTTCATTTTTTCAATAATTGCAGCGGTGGTTCTTTTCAAAGAGAAGATAAATTGGAAGATTGCAGTCGGGGCCTTCAGCATTCTTTTGGGAAACTTCCTTTTGCTTTGGCCCTCTTCCCTCAGCTATTCTACTGGCTCCCTTTTGGTTCTTGCCGCAACGCTGCTTTGGGCTTCAGAATATGCAATTTCAAAGAAGCTGATGAGTACTATCTCGCCGCTTTCGGTTGCAGCAGCCAGGATGGGGATTGGTGCGACGGTTTTGCTTGCAGTTGTTTTGATGCAGGGCAAGGCAGACTCCTTGCTCAACATTAGCCCTTCCTCATGGGGCTGGATAGCAATCTCAGTTGGGTTCCTTACCTTGTTTATCACACTCTGGTACTCTGCACTTGCAAATACTTCGCTTATTTTTGCCACTGCCGCATTAACTTTGGGCGGCCCAATAAGCGCACTACTCTCCTTTGCGTTTGTAGGCAAAGCACTACTTCCGCTGCAGGCTGCAGGATTTCTACTGCTTGCCTTTGGCGCTGTCTTTAGCATAGGTGCAGCAGAGACCATCTCAGCAGCTTATTGGGTAAAGCAGAAGGCAAAGGCAATCTTGCGGCTATGATTTTATGCTCGGCATAGAATTGGCAGCGCGCTTTGCGCTGCCTCCCAATTCTTTGTCCTACTGCGGCAGCCGCTCATTTCATTCAGCGTTTGCCTCTTTCCTTGCAAAAAAGGACCAGGCATCTTCGAAAGTCCTTGAAGGTGAACTGAAGAAATTTTCTGCTCACTACGCCTACCTTTGCCTTATTGCCTCAGAAAACAATCTTTCCCCATTCGACTTCAAGGTGTGCGAGGCTTTTTGGCTGGGAAACAGCCTGTTGTCAAACGTCAGAAGGGAAAGTGTAAGAAGCCTGATTTTGCACCGCTTTTGCGGCCCAGGCTTTCTTTCAAAAAGGC
>JAWAKW010000021.1:0-6058 GCA_038887295.1 Candidatus Anstonellaceae archaeon
CCCGATACTGGTATTACCTATATGAACACCGATGGTATCTTCTCATATGATTACAGAGGCCGTTCTGAGTCGATGTGTGTTTATATAGACGGAAAACCCCTCATTAATTAATATTGTGCTATAATATCTATAGGAGGTTGTATGTCCGACGATTTTCTAGAGAAAGAAAAACTAAAAGAACAGGCTGCTTTATCAGGCATAAATCTTGATGTCTCCGATATTGCCGCTGCCCATGTTGAAGCTCAACAAAAACAACAGCAGCTCAAAATCGCTGCTCAAGAGGAATCAAAAAGAATTGACACACAACTTGAGAACAAAAAAAGAGCCTTACGTATCCGTGCCGTAAACTTTAAAAAACAATTAGCAAACCAAGCGAAAGAGTTCATACAAAAAATAAAACAAAGAAAAGCGACCATTGACCTCGCTAAATACCGATCAGAATTAGAACAGAGTATATTTATCGCCAAGCTTAATAATCAGAAATACATAGACAATCTGAAATTGGAAGCAGCACGAAAACGTCTCGACAATCATGCCGAGTTCCAATCAGCATTGATTGACGCTGCATTCAAAGACGATCTTGACATTATTCGTCAAAATGCGTCGTTAAGCCGTATTCTTACTGATACTATCACGAATGCAAAAATCGATGCCGCACGCACAGAGGCTGCGTACACAAAAGAGCTTGCAAAGATAGATCTTGAGACGGCATATCAGATGGCCATGAGTGATATGAAACTTGCTATCGCGCAACAACAATACAATGCTCTTATTGGAAGCATAACTCAGTTATTGAACCTTGGTCTTGATCCTAACAGCAGAGAGGCCTTGTTGAGCATCTTCAAGAAGGGGGATTCAGATGGCAGCTAACAACAACCCTTTTGAAAAAAGTGCCGTTCAAAAAGGTGTGACATTATTTGATTATGCAAAACAAAGAGAGTTAAAAGGAGAAAAAGTAGACAAGGGCGATGTAGCAAGAGCTGCCATCAGCACCTCATTGCAAGAACAACAACGACAAAATCAGCGGCTTTTAGCTGAACAAGAACGTGATCTTCAAAGAGAGCTTACACAACAAAGAGAAGAAGCACAGCAGACCATCGAAGACATCGAGGTTGAATTAGATGAATGGTCTGTCCAGGCACAACTCGATCTGCGTGACATGATGTCAGAAGAAGAACAGAAACTTTTTGATTACGAAATGAATTTTCAAAAGGACGAGCTTGGCCGAACAATCCTCAATGAATTTCAATTATTAGATTACGCAAGGCTTAAGGCCAGAAACGAAGAAGAATTTAATGACTATGCCAAACGTGTCGAGCTTATGCTCACGCTTAAACAAAAGACCTATGAAGCAGCGCTACGAAAGCTCGCACATGCCGAAGAGATTTTAACAAAGATTCACTCTATATATCAAGAAATAGAAGCAAACAAACAGATAGCACAAATAGCGTTCGAAACAAAGAAACAGGTCGCTGCCGCACGTGCCGAGATGCAACGACGTCTTTTCGAAGAACGCCGCAAACAGGCAAAGGTCGCTGCTGGGTTTGGTGTGTTCAGCAAGATTCTCTCTGCAGGCGTTGGCGTCGCTGTTGGTGTATTGACAGCAAACCCGGTAGCAGGCGTTGCTGCAGGCGCTGCAACAGAGACAGTTCTCAACACAGGCAGAGCTCTTTTTAGTTAATCTTGGTTTGTTAAATCAAAGGGGGTACAAAAATGACACGAAAGATATTGCAGCCTTTGCAACCGACAAAAAAAGGCGCCATAACAAAAAGCACAAAAAGTCTCACAGACAGCAAGACAGAGTCAGCCATCGAGGAGCTTGTCGAGGATCCTATTTTTGTCACAAAACAGGCACGATATAAAAGGCTGAATCCGCCAAAAAGCGAGCCATTGGAAGGCGAAATTGTAAGCGAGGTTCCTCCGTTGTTAAAACGACCAGACGACCTTGTTGATATTGTTGATAAAAGTGTTAAGGCAGACGTAAAGGGCAAGCTTGGAACAGCGTCGCTTATTGGCAGCATCATTGGTGCCTCTTCTTTAATGTCTGGAGATATTCCAATCAACCAACAGGACGCTGAGAACGAGCAGCAAATCAACATGTCAACACAACAAGAGATCAACACTGCATCTGATGAACAAGACGACCCTATTGACAAGACCATTGAAAACGAGATCAACAACGACCCCGACAAGGCTGAGCAAGTCTTTGAAGAATCGTTGCAAACAGTCGCAGAAAAAATATCACAGGATCCACAAGAAGCCACACGATTTAAAAATACTCTTGGAGAACTTCTTAATCAAACAATGATGTCGATAGAACAATTAGAAAAGGCTGAAGAAGACCTTGAGAACAAATTTGATAAAAAAATAGCCAAGTACCTGATGCTTGAATATCTAGGAAATGCCGCTGCTGCTATCTCCAAGTACGCTCTTGCATATTTTTATGCAGACAAAGGAACTCCGGTGAACCCCGAGGTAAATAACTATGCCGTGTCTCTTCGTGCTGCCATGGAAATTGAGACCAAAAAATACCAAACCAAGCTTCAATCCCTCAATAATCAGAAAGAAGCCCTATTAAAAAACGTTCAGAAATTCACAGAGCTGGCATCCAAAGAGGATGACCGTCAGTTCATGTTAGAAAAAATGCGTGAGGAATATGCTCTGAAAGAAAGGCTGCAAGCGGCGCGTCTTGAGAACGACCAGGAGATGATGTCTAAATACATGAACGAATTGAAGAAGCTAGAGATAGAGAAACTGCAGGCACTTCAGAAAACAACCTCACTTGAAAAAGACGCCACAAAAGAAGGTCGTGAAATGGAGCTTGACGTCACGAAACTGGCCAAGGATTTCGCAGAGAATTTGGCAAAATTGCCTGAATCAAAACGCGAAAAATATGTCGAACAGATGGCGAATTTCCTTGGTGTGCCTGTTCATAAGAAAAAAGTATCAATTGCAGGAATTGAGCTTTTCAATTATGGTGTCGATGTCGATAAGACAGCTGACTCAGTTTCAAAGTATTTAGGTGACAAAGCACGTGAAATGTCGACGCCGACAGCGCAGAAAAGCATTGAAAACCTGAAAACAAAAACTGAGGAGTTTCTCAATAAAGATTTTGAACAAATGCAACCGCCTTCTTTTTCGTCAAAAAACCCGAAAGAAGCAATGAAAGAGATCGAAGCAAAGGCGTTCAAGCAAGCCGAAGACATCATCAGACAGAACATCGAAAAACACCAAGAATATAAAGTCTATTCAGGAGCGCCTTTTGGTATTAAAAGAAATTACATTATCAAGAACGGCCAGATAATATGGCAATAATCCCACATAATAAACATTGATTATTCATCATCTTCGATTCGTCTGATAAACTCATTGATATTATATAAAGCACTTGCCATTGGGACAATCGACGCACCTGTCTTCACAAGCCGTTCTAAATTTGCATCTCTTATGTCTTCGTCGTCAGCTGTAGCTGCTTTCACACTATAACGCACGATCTTTGTCGTTTGAGACACGATCGGCGGCGTGTATTTTGATGCTTCTGTCTGCCCCATCAAATTTTTAGCATATCCTTCAAACGCAGAAAAATATGGATGCATGCCGCTTAAGCCAGAAGACCCAAGCAGGAGCCTTGAAAACCCTTCTATTTTACCATCATCATTTGCCAACATAGAGTCACCAAGAGCAAGCAGACTGAAAAACGCAGTACTCCTCGCTATGATTTTTGGGTCTTTTGTCCGTATTGTATAGTTTAGAATGCCGGCACTTTCAGCGGGATATCTCGTAAACTGGCCGAGGCTTCCAAGATATGCAGCGAATTCTGCCTTCATTGAGTTATTAAATTGTAGTTGGCCATTTGCAATGATGACCTCCCCACAATAATCTGCAAACTGTTTCTCAGACAAACGCCCTGTCTTGACAGCATTGATATATCTCTCAACAAGCTTTTCGTCACCAGCCAATGAGGCGAGTACTGCCCTTTTGTCAGCGCTGCGGATGGCATCCTTTGCAAGCTCTGCTCCCATCTGTTTTGACAAATGGTATGAAAAGCGTTCAGTAATGTTAAACGAGAGCATCATTAATTGGTCAATTTTCTCTCTTAGTGATTTATCTCGTATAATGCCCCGGTTCATGTCCTGAATATGACGAGGTACATTTTCTACGGCACCCTTTGAAATGATCATAGGCATCTCTTCATATAAATTCTTTACAGCATTTTTTAGTCCTCGCAGAACGAGTTCGCTTCCATACATGACTCCTATGCGATCGATGCCTGCAATGGCTGGCGTAAGCATGTTTTGTACTGACGCCTTGATGTTACCAAGACCAAGAAATGCAGAATAACTTGCGTCCTTGATCGCTGGAACAATGCCTTCAACAAAATCTGCGGCCAAACGAAGCCGTTCTGCTTTTTTCGTGTCACCGTCCAACATCATCCTTGCTGCCTTTTCTCGTATCTGCATGCCAGATTTCTTAAGAAATGTATCTACCGCTCTGCCAATACCAACATGCGGTTGTTCTTTTATCTGTCTTGCAAGATATTTATAAAACTCAGCGCCGGCCGAATACCGAATGCCCTGTGCTGCATCAATCTTGGAAACAGTCTCAGCAAAACTATCAAACACAGGAACGAACTTCTCAATATATGCGGCATAGCTCATCGCAGTAATATAACGAGAGGTCACGCGAGGAATGTTTTTGTCAATTAAAAATACCGGGATGTCACCAGTACGTGTAAATAACATACGTGTCGCTACTGTTGACGGCAATTCCTCGGCAGCCTCTTGAATGTTTGTAATCAAAAGATTAAGAGATTTTTTTGCTGTATCAATGTCAACAACATTCACACCAGTAAGGATTTCAATTGATTTGCGAAATTCGTCATTTGTCGCTGCCAATGAATGCATATTCTTAGGTGTAAGATCAGAAACCTTAATATTGAAATATTTTTCTAATGCAGGGATTGCCTCCTCAATAGGCTTTGCCATTCTTGGTATATATACACCATCAACTTTTTCAATATTGATACCAAGATTTCTATAAAACTGATAAAAGCCTTCAAAAATCTTGCCAACCTCCTCTTTTAATTTTACTGCGATGTCTGTCTTGCCGTCATATATATCTTCAAAACTTAGATTATATTTTTTCATTTCATCTTGTATCTCTTTAAGTTTTTTGTATGCGATTGTATGCTGCTCGGCCTGCACAATGGCACTGGCTCTGTAATTCGTCTGCATCGCTAGCAAAACGCCATTCGAGTTTAATCCATATTTTTTATCATAGATTTTTGTATTAAACATTGATGAAGAGAAAATATCGGCAAGCCTTTTGAAATGTTCTAGCTCATAATTGCCGTTGATTGAGGGGATCGCCTCTGCAAGATATGCGTCAACCTTTCTTTGAAAAGATGTCTCTCTGATAAGATTATTGATGACAGCAGGCTTGGCCTTTGCCTGTTGAAGGAACTTATTGATATCGACAGGAGATGTCGGATCATATCCTGCGCGTCTAATGATTTCTTTTGTAAAATCACTTAGTTGAACAGGATCTATAGATGCGCTTTCTGTGATCACTATATTCGATAAAGACTTGACATCTTTATTGGCTTCTTCTCTTGCTTTGTCAAGAAAGACCTTAAGCTCAAAATCGACCTTCTTTTTTGTTTTCTGCACAAACTCAGTGGCTTTGTCTGCAAGATTCTTTTGTGCTGTAGATGTTGTTGGCTGAAACAAGCGTATAAATGAGGGGGTTGAGAGTGCTCCTGCAATCACCAAAGGAACAGCCGCTGATTCAATAAATTTTTCCTCCGTTGATCGATTGAACTCGCTTGCGGCCAATGTTTGAACAAGGTTGTCTGCTATATTCGCTGCGTTTTGTGCCTTTGAAGGATCAATACGCATTGCCTGTGCTAGGGATGCTATTTTAGGCAGATATGCAGCCGTAATGGCAACGTTGCCGGCAATACCAGTAGCGATATCAGTTATGTCAAGATATATGCCCTGACGCTCTCGAATAACATCACGCAAAGCACGCACGGCCATGCGTTCTTTCTCATTGAGAA
>JAWAKW010000022.1:0-5800 GCA_038887295.1 Candidatus Anstonellaceae archaeon
TCACATCTTTTTTGCTTGCAATATGTACAATCAGCGGGTCATCGCTTGGCCTTCTTTTTGCCTGAAATATTTTTTTTACTGCGGATGGATTGAGCGCATCTGCTCCCAGCCCATAAACTGTTTCAGTGGGGAATGCAACTATTCCGCCTTTTCTTATGATGGCTGCCGCTTGCCCAAGCAGCTTCATGTCTGGGTTGTTCTTTGAAATCTTGAAAATCTTCGTCCTCATGCAAAAACAGAAAGTGCCTGCACAAGTTTATATGCTGTGTGGCTTGTGCTCAGAAGCTACTCCGCATGGTCATCGCACAAGGCTAACCAACTGGAGCGGTGTCATCATTGCAGCCTTATTGGGCTGCCTAAGTTTAAATAAATGCGCAAGTGGGCGGCGCGTTTATTTGTTTATTCCTTCCACTTTATGGAGCAGCCTTGGGAAAATAGGAAAGCGGGATTTGGGCGCTTTCCTGCAAGCACTGCATCAATTGCATTTTCCATATCAAACTTGGTAGGCTTCATGCCAGGAGATAAAGCATCATCCAGCCTACCGTGATAGGCAAGCCTCATGTTGCTGTCAAAAAGGAATGGGTCGGGCGTACAAACTGCACCATAAGCCTTTGCAACTTCTTGGGTTTCGTCATAGAGGTAATCAAAGCGGAACTTTTGCTCTTTTGCAACTTTTTTCATATTTTCAAAAGAATCTTCTGGGTACTGCGAGGCGTCGTTTGGGTTTATGCCCACCATCTTCAGCCCACGCTGGTAGTATTTGTCATAGATTTGGTTGAGCCTTGGAAATTTTGCCTTCACATAAGGGCAGTGGTTGCACATGAAGACAACCAAAAATGCCTTTGCGCCTGCATAATCAGAAAGAGAGTGGATTTTCCCATCCACGCCAAGCAGGCTGAAAAATGGCGCGACATCGCCTGTCTTTAGTTTTTGTTCGGACTGCAAAAGAACCATTGCACCACCATCAGTAAAGGACTATTACGGTTTCTGTATATCTGCGGATGGAGCCTTCATTTAGCCTTCTGCGAAGCATGTTGTCCATCATCTGCTTTGCAACCTCCTGCGATTCTGCAAGCCAGCCAAGGTGAAGGTTCAGCCTAATGATTCTGTTGGGTATCATGTGGCGCGTGCTTTTTGGCGGCATCACCCGCCCTGCAGTTGCTTCTGTGATGATTTCTTCTTTGGTATATGCACGGCGGAAAAAGGCTGCGTACCCTTGCAGGAGGTAATCCTCTGCTTTGTCATCTGGGACATATTGGACATCCTTTCCCTCAAGGGCAGAAATGAATGCCCGCTGGTTGGCTATTACGTTGGACAACTTCCGCTCAGCAGAATCGTAAATATAGCACACCTTTGAGCCGTTTTCGTATTTGACAAACATAAAGGTTGCTTCCAGGTTTTGGAGGGCCTTAAGCCCGGTTTCAAAATCCACTGCCTCTGCCTTGAATGGCACATCATCAAATTTTATGGTCCTTGAAACAGGAAACCAGCTTCCGACTTTTATTTCTGGACTGAAATAATCCACCATTTGGCAGGCGGCATTCGGGCATTTGATGGATTCTAGCACTTTTCTTCTGTGGTTGCCGTCCAGCACAACATAATGCTTATTATCTATGATGATTGGGTCAACCAGCCGCCCCATGTTAAGCATTGCCTCCCGCAGCTTTTGGAAGTTGTAAGGTATTATTTCCTCGTGCGGAATGAGCTTTTCTGTCGGCACAATTTGCAGCTTTTCTATGATTTCTTCTACAAGCATAGGTCCACCAAAAAGAAGACTGCAATATGATTTAAAACAGATTGGGTGGGCACAAATCGACCTCAGACGCTGTTAACCACATCACAAATCAGCGGTTGTTCATCTCATCACAGGCCAAACATAAAACTGCAGCAAAGGCTTAAAAGGTGAATAGCCTATGGAAAAGGCATGATATCTGAAATCCTTCTTTACTTGCTGAAAAAAGGTGCGCACCGCGAGCCCCAGCGCATCACCACAGGGGAAATTGCCCAAGAGATAGGAATTTCGCAGCAGACTGCCAGCAGGAAAATGATTCAGCTTGAGCAGGAGGGTAAAATAATAAGGCAAAATGGAATGGTTGCAATAACTCCGCAAGCAATCAGCCAAATAAGGAGGGCGGTTGCAGAGATAAACCAAAGCCTAAAGGGAACCACCATAAGCTTCAGCGGAAAAGTCGCAAGCGGGCTTGGTGAAGGGGCTTATTACATGAGACAGAAGGGCTACCTTGACCAGTTTATCAAGAAGCTTTGCTTTAAGCCCTACCCTGGCACCCTAAATGTTACAATTGAAGGTGAGGATATAGAAAAAAGGTTGCACCTCCGGGAGCAAAAGCCAATAGTTATTGAAGGCTTCCGCAGCAGGCCAAAAAATGGTGAGACGAGGACTTTCGGGAGAATAGATGCGTATCGCTGCTCAGTCTCCGGATTGCCTGGCGCAATAATTTTCCCTGAGCGGAGCCTGCACGGGCTGAGGACCCTTGAGGTAATTTCGCCTTTCAATTTGCGCAAGAAGCTGAATTTGGCAGACGGCTCACAAATCACAATAGAGGTTGTAGACAACTTGCCTTGTTAGCTCCAGCTGTCAAGGCGTGTTTGCGAAATGGAGTCTTTCAGCCTCTTTTCTGCCGCCTCTGCGCTTTTAAGCACCCTTTCTTTTGAAAAGTCATGACGATTGCACAAAAGCTCCACTATCCTTTCTTTGTCAAACTTGCCAAACTTGATGCTCAGCCCTTTTTCAACTGGAGGATTGAGAAAAAAGTCCTCAGCAGATTGGAAAATTGGGTAAAGCTCTTTTGCATTTGCTTTTTCTGCCACTTCCCGCAGACTGGCAGAACTCTTGACTATTTTGAGAGCTTTCTTTGGTCCAATTCTCTTTATGCCCTCGTTGAAATCAGTGCCTACTAATATACCCATCCAGACAAGCTGCTGCCTACTTAGCCCAAAAAAGGAAAGCACCTCGGAAAGCATGATTACTTCAGGCTCAACCTCTACCCATTCCTCTTTGCCTGGAAGCTTTCTTCTGCCGCTTAGTGAGAGGTTGCGAAGTAACACAGGCGCCCCAAAAAGCAGGCAATCCATATCTTGCGATGCAACCGCGTCAGCGCTTCCTTCCAGTACCAGCTGCGAAGCCTGCGCCTCTCCTTCAGAAGGGGCTTGGATTACAGGTATCCCCATGCAAGAAAGCAGCTCTTTGGATTCTGCAACCATCTCTTCGGTGAGGCGCGAGGTCGCCTGTGCCGCTTTCCTGGCCTCCTCAAAATCTTCTTTTTCCAGAGCAGCCATCCAGCGGATTTCTGCCTCTAGCTTTCTGCTTGACCTTTCCTGCAAAGTTGCGTCTTTTGAATGCGGCGGCTTCCCGTCAAAAACATAAATTGGCCGGATTCCATTTTCCAAAAGGCGGCAGTTGCGATAAAATATTCCGGCAAGATGCGCCGTGATTTTGCCGTTAAGATCACGTAGCGGGGTCCCATCCGGCTGCCTAATGGAAGAAAGGAATTGGTAGATTGTATTGTAAGCATCCACTGCGAATTTTTTCCCTGAAAGCGAAGGCAGCGGCGCAGCAGCCTTGGGAACCTCACCTAAGTCAACGCCCATCTTATTACCAGCCAAGAACGTATGCAAAAATCAGCGGCGCAACGATTGTAGCATCTGATTCGATCATGAAGCGGGGGGTGTCCTTGTCCAACTTGCCCCACGTGATTTTCTCATTGGGCACTGCGCCAGAATAGCTGCCATAGCTTGTAGTGGAGTCTGAAATTTGGCAGAAATAGCTCCAAAACGACACTTTTTCTTTCAGGTCCTGCAAAATGAGCGGAACTACGCAAATTGGAAAATCCCCGGCAATTCCTCCGCCGATTTGGAAAAAGCCTATCTTGTGCTTGGCAGATTCTGCCTTATACCATTTGATAAGTTCTTCCATGTAATGTAGCCCACCCTTCATCATGGAGAGGCTTTTGATGTTACCATTGAAATGCTGCGAAACGAACATGTTTCCGAGTGTGGAGTCCTCCCAACCAGGAACAAACAGCGGCAAGTTTCTCTTTGCCGCCTCCATTACCCAGCTGTCGCGCGGGTCAATCTCATAGTATTTTTCAAGTTTGCCTGAAAGCAGCAGCTCATACATTCCTTCATGCGGGAACCTACGCACTCCGTTTTTTTCATCGCGCATCCAAATCTCAAGCAGTGCTTTTTCCACTCTGCGCATTGCCTCCTCCTCAGGAATGCAAGTATCAGTCACCCTGTTGTATCCTTCCTCAAATAGGCGCTTTTCATCTTCTGCCGTAAGCGAGCGGTAGTTGGGGATGCGCTTGTAGTGCTTGTTTGCAACCAAATTGAAAATGTCTTCCTCAAGGTTTGCCCCTGTACATGAGATGGCATGCACCTTGTTCTGCCTTATCATCTCCGCCAACGAGATGCCAAGCTCGGCAGTGCTCATTGCGCCTGCCATCGCAAGCATCATTTTGCCCCCTTGGGCAATGTGCTTGCGATACGCTTCTGCAGCATCAAGAAGTGTGGCTGCATTGAAATGCTTAAAGTGCCTTTTCATAAATTCGCTGATTTGCCCTCCCATGCGACCATCACCACTTATGCATTGCAGAAAATTAGAAAAAAAAATTTTTATAACAGATAGATAAAAACCGAACGCGCGAGTTCTAGAATTCAAACGGGATGGTGCGCCGCCCAAAAGAAGTAAATGCAGAAAAAGCCCAGACCAAAAATATAGGAAGAAGCATCAACACGCCGACAAGCAAGGAATCTGAAATGGCCCCATCTATTTGCTGTAAAATCAGCGGCTCGCCTTCAAGCAAAAATGCGGCAGCCTTGTCAATTGAGACCAAAATAGCCAGCCCAAAAAGCATAAGCGCAAGAAAGCCCAGCCTAAATTTTTTGCGCAAATTAGGGAAAGCTGCATAAATCAGCGATGCTGCAACAGCTGCAGCCAATGAGGTTGCAAGCCACATAAAATCAGTGCAGGCCTTGGGCTGCCTTCTTTACTTGGTATTGGGAAAATCGGCTGGATGCAAATGCAAGTGCAAGCCAAGCCAAAATCAGCACAAATGCCATCGGCACGCCAACAAAAAGCATCTCCTCAAGCATTAGCGCAAGCGATTGAGGGCTGGAGGCTGCAGTAAAAAATGGAGGCCATGGGACAATTTCTCCGTGGATTATGTGCTCCACTGTCAGCCCCAACGCACCTCCAAAAGACATGGCACCTAGCCATTCTGGGTGCAAAGATTGCGGCAACCTGTTGCCCAGCTTGTAGATTATGCCTCCTATCACTGTTGGGACAATAAAGCACGCCAAACCATCACCTTACGAGATGAGGCCGAAAACAAATAAAATATTTACCAAAGCGCGCGGGGCGCAAAAAGAAGCAAAAGACCAAGTAAAATCATCAGCACTCCGCCTACAAGCTTGCACCAGCGGGCGTATTTTTCTCCCACAGTTCCAGAAACTGCCAGCGCTGCCATGCCAAAAATAAGCAAGTCATCTGCCATAAAAAACAGGTCATAAAGCAGGATATATGCATAATACTCGATAAAGGAGAGGTTCTGCAGCGCAAGTATTTGCGTGAAAACTGCAGGAATTGCAGAGGAGCAGACAAATTCGACTGAATTTACCACGAATGCCAATGCAACTATTGAAAAAAGCAAAGACAAAGTAAGCGGTGCAGATGCTATGGATTTTGCCTTTGCTGCAATCTTTGCATGCTCTTGCGGGCTGCCTACTTTGCAAGTAAGGCCTTCTTTTTCGGATTCAAAATACTGGCGCAGGCTCATGGCGC
>JAWAKW010000023.1:0-5604 GCA_038887295.1 Candidatus Anstonellaceae archaeon
GAAAACTTTATAAAGGTTTGTCTACATAAACGACATGCCGGCTTAGGAAGTTTTTAAAACTTAATGATTTAAGCCAGCACTACTTTGAGGTGGATTGGATGGATAAGTGTCCCGAATGTGGCAACAAGCACCTTACGCGTGATTATGAACGGGGCGAAGTGGTTTGCACCAATTGCGGCCTTATTGTAGCTGAAAATTTGGAAGATTCCAGGCCAGAATGGAGAGCTTTTGACGCGGAACAGAGGGAAAAGCGCGCTCGCGGGGGAGCACCAATTAAATACATGCGCCCGAACAAAGGCCTTGTTACAGAAATTGACCAATATAACAGAGATATTCGTGGGGCAAAAATCTCACCAAAAAAGCAAGCGCAGCTTTACAGGATGAGGAAATGGCATAAGCGTGCATCAATTGCAAGCTCTATGGAAAGAAATTTGGCAATAGCTCTGTCTGAACTCGACAGAATCGCATCCTATCTTGGCCTTCCTGATTCCATTCGCGAATCAGCTGCCCTGCTTTACAGGAAATGCATAAAAGCCGAACTAATTCGTGGCAGGCTGATAGAATCGGTAGTTTCCGCAGTCATTTACGCTACTTGCAGAATGCAAGGCATACCAAGAACTTTAGATGAAATTTCAAGGGTCTCTGGCATTGAAAAGAAAGAAATCGGGAGAGCATACCGCTTCATAAGAAGGGAGTTGGACATAGATGTTCCGCTTACCGACCCTTCGCACTATGTCCCAAAATTCACTGCTGCATTGAAGCTTTCAGGGCACGTGCAAGAAAAAGCCATAGCGCTGCTCAAAAAAGCGGTAAGCAAAGGGCTCATATCTGGCCGCGGGCCGACTGGAGTTGCAGCAGCAGCTGTTTACATCGCAAGTGCGATGTACGGTGAAAGAAGAACACAAAAGGAAGTTGCTGATGTAGCTGGCGTAACTGAGGTTACAATAAGGAACCGCTACCGAGAGCTCAAAAAAGAGCTGCAGCTAAAGGTGACTCTCTAGTGCTTTCCAAGATAAAGGTAAGCCGAATATACTGCCTGCACAGCTTCAGCCACGCCAATGATAGCTTGCTTGAATCTGGTGTCTGTCACATCGCCTGCAGCATAAAAGCCGGGCACATTCGTCTCTGAATTTCTGTTTATTTTCACATACCCTTTTTGGTCAAGCTCAACGCCTAGGGATTTTGCTAAATCTGAATTTGGAATATGCCCTATTGCTATGAAAACTGCGTCAATAGCCAATTCCAGTGAACCATTGTATGGGCTGTCAAGCCGAACCGCTTTGACTTTTTCCTCACCCTTTATCTCAACAACATTCGTCTTGTAGATTATTTCAATTTTTTTGTTTGCCATTACGCGCTCATAATTTACAGGCTCAGGCCTAATCTTTTCGCCACGATAGATGATGTAGACTTTTTTTGCCCATTCTGCAAGAACCAACGCGTCTTTTGCAGCAGAGTCGCCTCCGCCAATAACTGCCGCTATTTTATCCTTATAAAAAGCAGCATCGCACAAAGCGCAATAGTGGACCCCTTTGTTTGCGAACTTTTCTTCGCCAGGGACGCCAAGTTTCCTCCAAACCGTACCGGCAGCATAAAGAATCGTTCTGGATTGGTAGGTTCCGCCGTCTGTTTTCACCTCAAAGACATCTGAATGTTTGCTTATTGACAGCACTTTTTCGTCTTTAATTTCAACTGAAGGATATTGCTTTGCGTGATTTTCCAATTTTTCTGCAAGTTCGAACCCGCCAATAGATACAAAGCCGGGATAATTTTCTACGATATTAGTCGTGGTGATTGTGCCGCCCCTCATCTCTCCTACAGCAAGCACTTTCATATTCATTCTTCCCGCATACATGGCGCCTGCAAGGCCGGCGACACCAGTGCCTATGATTATCATATCGTACATCACATCACCGGAGGGATTTTTGGTGTATACTTTTTATTGGTATGCAAAAAAATTTAACTGATGAAATGCCCTTTTTGCCACTATTCTGAAACAGAGGTTGTGGACAGCCGTGACACCAGCGATTACAGAATCCGCCGCAGGCGCGAATGCTTGAAATGCAAGCGCAGATTTACCACTTACGAAGAGGTAGAAAAGGAAGATATTTTTGTCATCAAAAAGGATGGAAGGAGAGAAAAGTTTGACCGCCACAAGCTCATTTTGGGGATTCAAAAGGCTTGCGAAAAACGTCCCGTTTCCCTTGAAAAGATAAACGAGATAGCGGACAAAATTGAAAGCAAAATAAGGCGTGAAAACTCACTTGAAGTAAAAAGTAGCAAAATTGGGGAACTTGTGATGGATCAACTGCGCAAGATTGATGAAGTGGCTTATGTTCGTTTTGCATCAGTGTATCGTTCGTTTGCTGATATCCAG
This sequence comes from Candidatus Anstonellaceae archaeon, assembly GCA_038887295.1. Lineage (GTDB taxonomy): Archaea > Micrarchaeota > Micrarchaeia > Anstonellales > Anstonellaceae > UBA10161. Next base: position 2,378 of record JAWAKW010000023.1, read on the forward strand.
TCGTTCGAGGCAGTGCTTAAAAGCTTAAAGAAGAAAAGATGAGACAATGAAATCGCCAATTACCATCACTTTGTTTTTTGCAATAACACAGATAATCGGCCTCTTTACGGGCGTTGTTTTACTCTCCAAGTCCATAGTTTATGAGGAGATAAACGAGCTTTCTGTAGCACCAACTTTCATTACGCAAGACCCAAACAGCCCACTTAATGCCCTTGTATTCCTGTTTTACGTCCTAGTGGGAGCTTTATTGATTATTGTTATATCAAAGTTTTACAAAGGATTGATTCTCTACAAAGTTATAGAGTTGGCAGTCATTTCGGCTGCCTCGGGAATAACATTTTTTGCATTTTTGCTGTTGGTGGGGCTGGCTTTTGTGGAGTCTCTGCTTTTGGGCAGCATCTTTGGTTTTGTGCTTGCGCTGCTTAAGTTCTACCACCCAGAACTGCAAAATTCGGCTGCAATAATCTCAAGCGCAGGAGTGGGCGCACTTTTTGGTTTTTCATTAGGCTTCATCCCCATACTTATTTTCATTGTCTTGCTTTCATTATATGATTATATTGCAGTTTTCAAGACCCGACACATGCTTATTTTGGCAAACGAGCTTTCATCGCGCCAGCTTTCATTTTCTGTTACTGCAAAATCGGTTCCGCCGCGAGGCAAAAAGGAAAAAACCAAAGATTATATTGAAAGGGTGCAAAAGGAAGGCGAAAGGATAGATCTAGGGACCGGAGACCTTGCAGTGCCGGTGATGTTGAGCGTTTCGTCCTTGACACTAGGTCAAAATCCAATAGTTTATGCGTCGTCTATTGCTGCCGGCGCCACACTTTCGCTTTTGGTCCTCCTTTATTTTCTGTCAAGGCAAAAAGTGGTCCTGCCAGCCCTGCCTCCACTATGCTTGGGCGGGCTGACTCTCCTTTTGGTCGCCCGCCTTCTTGGCTTTTGATCGTTTCGGCTTTTCAGCATTAACTGCATCGTTGAGCCTTTTGACAAGGTTTTCAATTTCCCTATCGCTATACCCGTGCATTGCCGCCCCTTGCTCTATTGTTTCATAAGGGGAAAGCGCGCAGCCAATGCAATGGAAGCCGTACTCCAGCAAAATTTCCACCGTTTCCGGATAATTCATAATGAGTTCTCCTATTTGCATATCTTTGGTGATTTTGGCTGCCATACCTCTCAAAATCCAATAAATAGCTATTAAAACTTTCTTCCTAAATAAGAGAAAGGTCATTTTATGGATAATTATGAGAAACTTTTGGCCAGAGCCCTCTCATCATTGCCAGAAAAAACACAAACTTTTGAGCGTTTCGAAACACCAGCAATAGAATCCTTTTACCAGGGAAATAAAACGATAATCCGAAATTTTGATGTCATAGTGCAAAAGCTCAGGAGACCACCGACACTTCTTTCAAAATATTTTTCAAAGGAGCTTGCAGTGCCAACCTCTGTAGACGGGAATAAATTGATATTGAATGGCAAAATTTCTGAAAGGAATTTGAAAGATAAATTGCAGGCTTTTGTAGATTCAGCGGTAATCTGTAAGGAATGCAAGCGCCCAGATACCAATATTGTAGACAAAGATGGAATAAAAATGCTTATTTGCGAGGCTTGCGGCGCAAGGGCGCCTGTAAAAATCTGAAAAGGTGTTTGAATGGCTGATCCTGAGCAAAATGAATTCCAGGAAAGCGGATCTCTGCGCCTGCCTCGCCAAGGCGAGATATTAGGTCTGGTAGTGGGCCTTGTGGGGGGCGGAAGGCTTATTGTGGCTTGCAAAGACGGCAAAGAGAGGTTATGCAGAATCCCTGGCAAAATAAGGAGAAACATATGGGTGCGGGAAGGCGATGTTGTAATTGTCGTCCCATGGGAAGTGGGTGGTGAAAAGAAGGGCGATATTGTTTGGAGATACAACAAGTTTCAGGCAGAACAGCTCCGCAAACAAGGGTATATAAAGTAAGCAATATTTAATTTCCTGTCTCAACTATTTTTATGGCACGGTTGCTGACCAAGAAGAAAAGGCCAAAACGCGAAGAAAAAATGCTGAAGGTTGAAGACAAACTAGAAGATAGCGTTTTTGACAGAAAAACCCTGCTGACATTGAGCAAGCTCATGCATGGTGGATATTTTGCAACTGTTGATTATCCTGTAGCACGAGGGAAAGAAGCTAATATTTACTGCGCAACTGCTGAAGATGGAAGTAAAGTTGCGATAAAAATCTACCGTATTGACACTTCAAATTTTATTAGGATGCACGAATACCTTCAAGGAGACCTAAGATTTATGCATGTAAAAAAGAACCGCTTCGATGTGGTTTGCGCGTGGGCAAAAAAAGAATTCTCAAATCTTAAAGAATTCTATTGGGCAGGGATAGCTGTTCCGCGCCCAATTGCTTTCAGCCGAAATATTGTTGTTATGGAATTTTTGGGTCAAGATGGAATTCCGTATTCCACATTGGAGCAGATAGGGACGACCTCACCACAGCATGATTTTGATTTTTTGCTTGACGAAGTGAAAAAGATATATCAGCTTGGGTTTGTGCATTCGGACATATCCCCGTACAATATTGTTGTTACATATGGCGGGCTGAAAATTTTAGATTGTGCCCAAGCAGTGCTGCTTGCTCACCCTCGCTCTGAAGAGTTCCTCAAAAGGGACATTAATAATTTAGTCAAATATTTCAAAAAAGCTGGTGCAACTTGTGATTTTGAAAGTGCATACAATTATGTCAAAGATGAAAAACCAGTCAAAAAGGGACTTGAAGCGCTTTTGTGACTTGAACCTACGCTTCACGACGAAGATTTGCTTTTTATTTATTTGTCTCAAATGGATATCATGGCAATAAAGCTTGCAAAACGCGTCGATTCTATCTCTTATGAAATTAGGGATATTGTTGCAAAGGCAAGGAAAGTCCAAGCCAGCGGAATGAAAGTCCACTGGTTCAACATCGGCGATCCAAACCAATTTGGTTTCAAACCACCGCAGCACATAACCGAAGCGGTAATGGAGGCTCTCAAAGACCCAAAATATTCTGCGTATTGTCCATCAGAAGGAGACCCTGAGCTTAGAGAGGCAATAGCAAAAATAGAAGGCGTTTCGGCAGATTTTGTTACAATCCACAACGGCCTTTCGGAAGGGATTGATTTCCTTTTTCAAGCTTTGGTAAACCCTGGAGAAAATATACTCTTGCCCAGCCCAAGCTATCCTTTATACAATACAAAGCTGAGGGTCTTTGG
>JAWAKW010000024.1:0-5451 GCA_038887295.1 Candidatus Anstonellaceae archaeon
GCTAGGCTCAATGCAAGTCAAAAGATGCTTCATGCTTTTGTGCTCAATATACGAGACCGGTGCAAAAAGCGAGCCGCTCAAGCAGCTTGCCGCAGAGCTTTCTTCCTTCCAGATGGCCCAGCTGAGGCTTTTGGCAGGGAGGGCTTCCCTTCTTTTGATTTTCTTCATCACTTCTTCTGCCCTGCTTCCTTCTTTTTTCACTGTGTTTGCTGCAATACTTCCAGCTGCAGGTGAAACAGTCCCTGCTTGGGCAATTTATGCATCCTTTTTAGCAGTTTTTCCTGCCATCAACTTGTTTCCGCTTTTTTTGGTGGCACTCAGCATGCCGATTTCGTTCAGGCAGCAAAAAGGAGTAATTGAAAGGTACCTCAAATCAAAGGGTATTAATTTAAGCCAGCGCGACTTTGCCCTGGTTCTTTTTGCATTATGCGCTGCTGCAAGCCTGATTGCTCTACAGCAAAGCCTTGCTGCAGCGGCCGCCGTCTTTTTGCTTGCGCCAACTGCTTACGGACTTGTTTTGTTTTTTGCACACAAGCAGATAGCGCAGGCGGAAGCTTATCTTCCTGATGCGCTTTATTCTGCCGCTTCTGCCCACCGCCTGCTTTCCCCGGAGAGGTTGCTTTCCTTTCTTTCAAAAGGAGGCTTCGGGCTTCTTTCCGAGGCGTTTGAAATTGCATTAAGAAGGCAGAAGGCTGGTGAAAGCTTTGCTGCCTCGCTTGATGCAGCATTTGCGCATTGCCCCTCTTTGCTGGTGCGCCGCGCAACCTCTTTGCTTGTACTTTCATATGAAACCGGGGCGGACATGTATTTTGCTTTGCGAGAAACTGCGCAAGACATTGCCTCGTTTTTTGGACTGGTTGCAGAGCGCTCTGCCCAGCTTTCAATACAGCGCTACACTGTGCTGGCTGCAAGCGGGATTTTGGTTCCTGCAATCTTGGGAAGCACCCTTTCGCTTGCGCCACTGCTTGCAATGCAAGGGCAAAGCAGCCTCCAGCCGATTGCGCTTTCCTGCCCCATATATCTTGCCTTGAACGCTGCATTTTCAGCGCTGTCCTTGGGGTTTTCAGAGGGCAACATGCGCCAGGCAGGGCTTTATTTTGCCTTTATGGCACCTGCCTCCCAGCTTGTGTTTGCAGTTTTTGCAGGTGAGCCATCTGCTTTGCTTATAAACCCATCAGTTCAAATCGCATAAGAGAAAGCATGTACTACTTGATGCCTTTTGCAGAAAAACAAAAGCAACAAGCTAGTGCCTGCTTCTGAAAGTAAAGGAAAGGAAGTGATGTAATGGGATTTGGAAGAGGAGGCCCTGACATGCCAAAGCCAGTGAAAGTTGGAGATGAGCTTAATGTCTCCATTGAAGCTGTGGCTGCCAGAGGCGACGGAATCGCAAAGAAGGACGGATTTGTCATATTCGTTCCTGGCACTGCGGTTGGAGACAAAGTAAGGATTCGCATAACTGCGGTCAAGGCAAGCTGCGCAATTGCTGAAAAAGTAGGGCAGGATGCAGCAGCCTAAAAACCTTCTTCTTTTTTTCTTTTTTTCCAATAAAGATAAAAGGCTGGGGGCAAAAAAAGCTTTATGCAAAAATTCCAGAGGGATTTCATAGAGCTTGCCTGCTTTGCAGGCGCGCTGAAATTCGGCCAATTTACTCTCAAGTCTGGCCGGCAATCACCCTATTTTTTCAATTCAGGAGTATTTTACACCGGAGAGTTTTCCAACGCCCTTGCTTCAATATTGGCGGACTTTATCTGCTTCAAGCTGAAGCCTGAAAAATACGATGTGATTTTTGGGCCTGCATACAAAGGCATCCCTCTTGCTGTATCTGTTTCTATGGCACTTGCAAGAAAAGGGATAAACAAGCCTTGGTGCTTCAACCGAAAAGAAGAAAAAGGACATGGTGAAGGTGGGTCTTTCGTCGGTGCCTCTATCACAGATGGAACAAAAGTAGTGATGGTGGATGACGTCTTTACTACCGGAGCTGCAAAGGAAGATGCTTTAGCTTTGCTTTCCTCAGCTGCAAAGATAAGCCTGGTTGGCGTATTCATAATGCTGGATCGGCAAGAAAGATCCTCCGATGGAAAAAACGCGGTTGCTGAATTTGAGGCAAAGCATGGCACAAAAGTTTATGCAATTGTGTCTGCAACAGAGGTTTTTGACTACCTTCACGAAAACACAATAAATGGCAAACAGTATGTTGATGACGAACTTTACAGCAAGTTTTTAGAGTATCGCAGCAAATATGGTGTTTGAATGACGTTCCCTGCATTTTTGAAAGAAAGCGCTGCAAGGCACGATTCAATACTTTGCTTTGGGATAGATCCAGATTTGGAGCAGATGCCACTTTTTGGTCTTGAAACTGAAGAGCGGATTGTGAAGTTTTACTGCGACATTGTGGATGCTGCGCTGCAGCAGGAAAATTGCATCTCGGCAATCAAGCCGAATTATGCTTATTTTGCGCAGTATGGCTTTGAGGGCTTGCGCGCACTTCAAAGAATAATCAAAAGGTACCGTGGCAAAATCCCAGTAATTTTTGATGCAAAAAGGGGGGATATTGGAAAATCAAGCAAAGCTTATGCCGCTGAGTGCTTTGTTTTTTGGGGGGCTGATGCAATTACGGTTTCGCCTTATATGGGGCAAGACAGCATCCAGCCTTTTCTTTCATTTTGCAAGGAGGGCAAAGGAGTGTATGTGCTTTGCAGAACCTCCAATCCTGGCGCTGCAGACTTCCAATCTATTTGGGCATATGACGGCAAGCCGCTGTTTTATCATGTGGCATCAAAGATAGCAAAATGGTTCGTCCCTGGGGTGGGGGTGGTGGCAGGCGCAACTGCAATTGAGGAGCTTGAAAAAATCCTATGGGTATTTTATGACATGAAAGTTGAAGCTCCCTTCTTGATTCCGGGAGTAGGTGCACAGGGCGGTTCTGCCAGCCAGGTTGCAGAAACTTTGCGTGCCATTTGGCAGCAAACTTTTGCGCTGCACCGCATAAACGCCTCCTCCTCCATTGCACAAAAATGGAAAGAGAAGCAGACTGAGGATTATGTAGGTGCTGCACTGGAAGAGATGAAATCACTAAATTCGCAGATAGGAAAAATCAACCTGTGACTTTGCCTTGCCGGACAAACTCTGTCAAAGAAGAAGCCAGCTGTGTAATTTTCACCCTTATTTGCTTGCCATCATTCCTAAACCGCACGGTTACGTCCTCATTTTCCAAAGAAGGGTAATCAATAGTTATGCAGTAGGGCACCCCTATCTCGTCTGCACGGGCATACCTTCTTCCTATGCTGCCACTCTCCTGATAGAAAACGCAAAGGCCTTCTTTGCGCAAGAGCTCCTCAACTTGTCTTGCCTTTTTATCCAGCCCGTCCTTTTTCATCAGCGGAAACACCCAAGCGTGGTAAGGCGCAATCCAAGGCGGGAAGTCAAACCAGTCCCATTCTTTGCTTTCTGACTTTTCCCTAAAGCAGTGCTCCAAAACGCACCAGAAAGTCCTATCCACCCCCATTGAAGGCTCCACCACATGGGGGATTACCTTTTCCTTGCGCTGCTCCTCAAAAACCGAAAGCTCCTGCCCGGAAAACTTGCTGTGTGAAGATAAATCATAATCTGTGCGATAAGCGGTGCCTGCAGTCTCAATTAGACCATAAGAGGTTTCCACCTCTAAATCCACATTCCCTAAAGAATAATGCGGAGTTTCCTCTTTTGGCATTTTGCGGAAGAAGAATTTTTCCTGTGGGATTCCGAGCAGAAGGTAAAACTGCTTCTGCTTCCAAAGAAGATAAGCCATTATTTGGTTTGGTATAAGACCGGATGAAACTGCCTCCGAAATTTTGATTTCTGCCGGCGCACCGCCTTCTGAAGCAATGCGCAGACTATCATTTGCAATCTCTTCAAATTTTGGGTGGGTAGGCTGTGCTGGGTCAAAGAAATATTCCAGTTCCATTTGCGTAAACTCCCTCATCCTCATCAGCCCTTGCCGTGGGGAGATTTCGTTGCGGGCGCTTTTGCCTACCTGCCCTATTCCAATTGGAAGCTTGCCCCCGAAGTTGCGGATAATCCGCAAAAAGTCCATGAAGATGCCTTGCGCTGTTTCTGGCCTAAAGTATGCGCTATTGCCTTCAATTGGTCCTATATTGGTCTTAAACATCAGGTTGAACCAGCTTACCTTGGAGAGGGCTTGCTTTTTGCAACTTGGACAGGCAATCGCGTATTTTTGGATTAATTCAGAAAGCTTTTGCAAGTCTGCGCCGCTTTGCAGCTGAAGCTTTGCCTCTGGGTGACTTTCAATAAGATGGTCCGCGCGGAAGCGCTGGTTGCAAGAAGCGCAGTAAACAATTGGGTCTGCAAAGTTTTCCAGATGACCTGATGCTTTCAGCACCACTTCTGGCAATATAAGCGAGGTTTCAATTTCGTGGAATCCTTCCTTTTGAAGCATTTCCTTTCTCCACAGGTTCTCGATATTGTGCTTGATTGCGCAGCCAACAGGCCCATAGTCATAAAATCCTGCAGGCGAGCCGTAAATTTCACAGGAAGGGATCAGTATTGCCCTTCTGATTGCAATATCCATAAGCTGCTGCGCTTTTGCCATACTGATGTTCTCTTTGGGAAGTTCTTTAAACATTCTTAGCCAAAAGGCAAAAGGAGGATAAAATGAAAGCTGGTTTGCGCGAGGAGTTCTTAAGGAAAGCAAAGCTGAAGGTGCAGGCTGCGATAAGCTCCCCTGACATTTTGCTTATCCAGACTGTCTCCTGCATTGAGGAGCTCAACAGGGTTTCGAATTTGCTTTTTGAAAGGTTGACCGAATGGTATGGTGTGTATTTTCCTGAATTCAAAGCTTCTGACCCTGAAAAGTTTGTTCAGGGGGTTTTGGCAATTGACCGGGAGAATTTGAATAGGAACGAGCTTGAAAAAATCTTTGGCCCTCAGGCAGCCTCAATTGAACAGAAGGCTTCTTCAAGCGTAGGGGCAAAGCTTTCAACCCAAGACTTGCAGCAAATAAGAAGGCTTGCGCTGCAGGTGCAGGCGCTTTGGAAACTAAAGCAAGAAGTCGAAAATTATCAGGAAGGGCTTGCAAAAAAGGTTTGCCCGAATATTTCGTATTTGGTGGGCCCGCTGCTTGCCTCAAAACTTGTGGCACAGGCAGGCGGGCTGCAGCGGCTTGCTACCCTGCCTTCTAGTACCATACAGGTGCTTGGCGCAGAAAAGGCACTTTTTAAGCACCTCAAAAGCGGAAGCAGGCCGCCTAAGCACGGGTTGATTTTCCAGCACCCCCAAATCAGCAAGTCGCCACGCAAGCTGCGTGGCAAAATTGCACGCGCAATTGCATCCAAAATAGCAATTGCCTCAAAGGCAGATGCAATGAGTAAAAACTTCATAGCAGAAAAGCTCAAGTCCCAGCTTGACTTGCAGCTGAAAAGAATTTTTGAAAAGTGATTCTATGAAAATACTTGC
>JAWAKW010000025.1:0-4425 GCA_038887295.1 Candidatus Anstonellaceae archaeon
TTCGAACCGCGAATCTTCGCTGTGTGAGAGCGACGTGTTAACCTGTGTGGGTCTTGGTAAGACTTTCCACTACGGGCCCGTGAGGTTTTATTTGGCTATCTAAATATTAAACTTTGCCGGCAGCCATCAGATTATAAATTTTGATTTGTACAGGAAAACGTTATGGACAAGCAACAGCTTCGGACAAGATTCGCTGCTGAATGGGAGAAACACTACAAAGTGGAAGCTTTAATTGAAAGGGGGTTTTTTAGGCAAAAATGCAGCAAGTGTGGTCGGCATTTTTGGGCAGTGCAGCAAAGAGAAATCTGCTCGGATGCAGCCTGTATGGGGTACAAATTCATCGGAAAGAAGATGGCAAAAGAACCCCTTGAATATGTGCAGACTTGGAAGAAAATTGAGGAGTATTTCACGAAAAATGGGCATACCTCCCTTGAATCTTATCCAACAGTTGCAAGATGGAGAGATGACCTGTATTTTACAATAGCTTCCATTTCGGATTTTCAGCCTTATGTGGTCTCTGGAGAAGTGGACCCTCCTGCAAATCCGCTTATAATTCCGCAAGAATGCATCAGATTCCCTGACATTTCAAATGTCGGAGTCACAGGGAGGCACTATACCACGTTTGTTATGGTGGGCCAGCATGCTTTTAATACCAAAAAGACAGGCCAGTTTTACTGGAAAGATGAGGCAATCACGCATGATTTGGGATATCTTTCGCATCTTGGAATAAAAGAAGAGCACTTGGTTTTTAACGAGGACGTGTGGGCAGGAGGAGGGAATTTTGGCCCTTGCATAGAATATTTTGCAGATGGACTTGAGTTGGGAAATTGCGTCTTTATGCAGTTCGAAGAACTGCCAGATGGGGGCTTTCGCGAACTTTCCACTAAAGTGATAGATATGGGCGCAGGCTTGGAGCGGCTTTGCTGGATAACGTGGGGTTCGCCTGTGAGTTATGATGTGGTTTTTGGGCCTGCCATCCAAAAAATAAAGCAGAACGCTGGCATAAAAGTGGATGAAAAGCTGTTTTTGGATTATGCAAAACTTTCAGGCTCACTTGATGCCGATGAATCTGCATCAAAATTCCTGCAAACAAGAGAGGAGATAGCAAGGCATCTTGGATTAAGCAGCCAGCAGCTTGTAAGCACCTTTGCTCCCCTTCATGCTGCATACGCATGTGCAGACCATCTAAAAACCATACTTTTCACCTCTACTGATGGGATGCTGCCCTCGAATTCTGGCGGAGGCTATAACCTCAGGATGATTTTGCGCAGAGTATTTGGATTTGATGGTGAATTTTTGCTGGGCCTGAAATATGATGAGGTTCTTGAAGCTCATGCATACCATTTGCGTGACCTTTTCCCCAAGCTCAAGGAAGGAGTACAAACCGCATTTGAAATTGTTGAGGAAGAAAAAAAGAAATATATGGCAAGCAAGGAGAAAAGCAAGGGAAAAGTTGCAAATCTGCTTGCAAAAGGAAAACCCCTTTCAGTAGATGAACTCAAGAAGCTTTACGAGTCCGACGGAATACCGGTTGAATTGGTTGCGGAAATTGCAAAAGAAAAAGGAGTTAAAGTTGAAATACCTGAGAACTTCTATTCGCTGGTGCGCAAATCAGATGAAACAGGACAGCCAGCAATGCCTTCTGTGGATGTTGAGGGGCTGCAAAAAACCCATACCCTGTTTTATGATGGTGTGGAGGAGTTTGATGCGACTGTTTTGGCAGTCAAAGGCAATTTTGTCATTTTGGATGCAACGGCTTTTTACCCTGAAGGAGGCGGCCAGATATACGATATTGGCTGGCTGGATCGGAAAAGAGTAATCAACGTTCAAAAGGAAAAAGGAGTGATCTTGCATCAAGTAGAAGATGCAGCCTCATTCAAAGTAGGGCAGCGCGTTCATGGGAAGGTAGATGGCAAAAGGAGAAAGCAAATTGCAATCCACCACACCTGTATCCATCTCATCAATGCCTGCGCAAGGCAAGTGCTAGGGCCACACATTTGGCAAGCAGGCTCCTACAAAGACGAGTACAAAGCGCATATTGACTTGACCCACTTCCGCAAAATCACTCAGGAGGAACTGGACAAAATAGAAGAGCTTGCAAACTCGTACGTGCTTGCTGGGCTTCCGATAAAGATAGAAGTGCTTGGGAGAAACGAGGCAGAAAGGAAGTATGGCTTTCGACTATATCAAGGTGGGGCAGTGCCTGGCAAAGAATTGCGTGTTGTTTCAATTGGGGATATTGACCATCAGGCGTGCGGCGGGACGCATAATTACAATAAATCAACCGCAGAGTTCGGCTTCGTCAAAATAATCAAAAGGGAAGGAATTCAGGACGGAGTTGAGCGGATAATCATAAAGGCAGGCCTTGAGGCAGTAAAGTATGTCCAGGAGCGCGAGAGGCTGCTTAAAGAAGCTGCTGAGGCTATGGCTGTGCCAGAAACGCAGCTGAAAGCAACTGCCCTGCGCTTCTTTTCAGAATGGAAAGAAAAAAGCAAAGAAGTGGAGAGACTTCACAGCATCATTTCCGATTTGATTGTAGAGGCAGAAGTGCTCAAAGCAAAAGAGAAGAACGTAAAGCAAGTTACTCTTCTTAATACCGAATATTCTCAAAAGCTGATGGAGGAAATTGCAGGTAAGATTTCTTCTGCTGGCTTTGCAGCAGTCATTTCAAATAAAGAAGGGTTGATAGTAGCAGCTGCACCAAAAGATAGCGGCTTTGACGCCATGCAACTCTTGAAGTCGTTTAATGCAAAAGGTGGAGGGTCACCTGTTTTTGCAAGGGGCAAGATAGGCACTACCTGACAGGCTCATAATAGTTTGCCGAAGAAGAGAAAAAGTGAGACTTGACAAAGTTTGTTATATGGAAAATGAGATACTTCACATAGCCCCATTTGCGCACTCTCCTTAGCGAAACTTTCACTTTCGCATCACTGACGAATGCAAACTTGCCTATTTTTCTAAGCCGGATTGCAAGCTCGGTATCTTCGCCGGTCACCAAAGCTGGGTTGAAGCCACCTGCTTTTGTGTAGATGCTTTTTTTGCATGCCAAATTCTCTGCGTAAACATAAGGAAGCCCAAGCATATTCATAATCTTTGCAAGAGGCTCAATAAGAGAAAGTGCAGCTTCATCCAGCCAATTCCCATCTAAAGCGCAGATTTTGCCCAACACCCAATCAGCTTCCCCTTTTTGGATAGGCGCAATGATTTTTTCTAGCCAATCTTTTTCTGCTTCCACATCTGCCCCAGTGAAAACAAGTATTTTCCCTTTTGCAGCAAGAGAGGCAGTGTGCCTTGCAGCTGCAGCGGTTTTACAGTTTTTCTGCAGCACTTTTGCCCCGTATTGCTTGGCTATTTTTGCAGTGTTGTCCTTGCTTTCCCCGTCGCCGATTATTATTTCATAGTTTTTGAAGCTTTGCTTTTTGATTGAAGCCAAAGCTCTTCCAATATATTTCTCTTCATTGTAAGTTGGGATGATTATCGAGACCATAGGCTTCTTCAACCAGATCACCTCAAAAGCACAGCTTTCTTTTCGCATGCAGCCACTTTAATTATTTGCCTAGGCTTGCTGAGAAGCTTTAGCGGTGCTTCAGAAAAAATAGTGCGCCCGACCATTGCCATGCTTGCAGCAGGATTTGCTTCAAGCTCGCCAGCACACCAGTGCGCAAGGCCAGAAGAGATTGCAAATTCCTTTGAAAATGCCAAAAAGTTTTTCCAGCTTGGCTGTTGGGAAAGATTGCGGAGGGCTTTTTTGCCAGCCAAATTGACTTTTTTTGTCCATTCTGGATTCCAGACTATTGAGGAAGTTTTGATTGGAGCAAAAAACGCAATATGAAGCTCTGTTCTTGGGAGGGGCATTTTGATGGGTTTGCTTTTGAGGTCCTTTCTAACCAAAAAGCCACCGATTGCTGCCGCATCCACCCCAGAAAGACCGGTTCCGCATTCAACCTCTGAATCATGCGCAATTTTGACGCACTGGCTAAAAGAAAGCCCCGCCCCAAGAAGCTCGTTTAATGCAAGGGAAAGCGAAAGTGCCCCTGCAGCGCTCATCCCTAATCCAAAGCCGATTGGAAGTCTGCAGATGTGATTTACATTTGCATGAAAGCTGTAAAGTCTTTGATACTTCCTTATAACTGCAAAAGAAACCTTTGCCTGCTTTTTTGCTTGATTTATGAAAACAGATGTCTTGCCTGCCTCTGAGACCTCAGTTATCATTCCTTCCTCAAGCGAAACGCCAGCCCCTGCGGCATCGCGCTTCCCTATTGTGAATATCCCTGTTAGGTAGGCAGGGCAAAATGAAGATACCTTTCGCATAAAAGTGTGGCACTCTAAACCCATTTAAATATTGGGCTTCAGAAAAATGCAGTTTGGGGCCCGTAGTCGAATGGTAAGACGTCTGCTTGACGTGCAGAAGATTCGCGGTTCGAT
>JAWAKW010000026.1:0-4146 GCA_038887295.1 Candidatus Anstonellaceae archaeon
GTGTTCCCCTTTCCTACGCTCCCATCGGGATTTGAACCCGAGTTAAAGCCTTGAGAGGGCTTCGTCCTTGACCGGGTTGTCCGGCGCCGGCGCACATTTGCACCGAAGTCACCACTAGACTATGGGAGCGCAAAAAAGCATTTGCATAGAAACGAATAAAACCAATGCTGTGGTCAAACAAATTTCTGTGCAGCCTTTACAATGTTTGAAAAGAAGAGCAAGCTGTTTTTTTCAAATGAAACGCCCGCAGTCCAGCGAGGGAAGAGGAATTTGGCCACTGAGCATTCAGGATGCGGCATCAGCCCAATTACATTCCCTGCAGGATTACATATTCCTGCTATGTTCTTTTGCGCACCGTTTGGGTTTTCAGGATAGCTAGAAGCTTCCTCCAAATCAGCGGTTGCATATTTTGCCACAATCAATTTGCGCTTTTCAAGCTCTTCAAGAACGCTTTCGCTTGCAATGAACCTGCCCTCGCCGTGACGAACCGGGCAGTGTATGAAAGACACCCCTTCAAAGTATTTGCAGACAGAAGGCTGCGGCTTAAGATATACCCACCGATCCTCAAATTTGCCGCTTGAGTTCCTCGTAAGCGTGCATTCCTGCTCAAAATTCCCAGAAAGGTTCGGCAGCGCCCCAAGCTTTACCAGCACCTGAAAACCATTGCATATCCCCACCACTGCTTTGCCTGAGGCTATGAACTCCTCCAGCTGGCGGTGGAAGGAGCTTTTGAGCTTGTTTGCAAGCACTTTGCCAGAGGAGATCTCGTCGGCATAAGACCATCCACCAGGAATAGCAAATATCTGGTAGTCCTCCAGCTTTTTTTCGCCGTTTGCAATTTTGGAAAAATGCACAATTGCGCTTTCTGCGCCTGCCATTGAGAAAGCATGCGCAAGCTCTGCTTCAGAATTCAGCCCGAAGCCTGCAAGAACCAAGCATTTTGGTGCAGGATTTGCCATACTTCTCAGCCACCCAAATTCTTTTTCCAGCGCACAAGTGTCTTTTTTCTCATCCAAGCCCCCTTTTCCAGTGATGCTTGAGCTGCTGAATGGTTGCTTTGACTGCGGTTTTGCCTGCAATTTTTATTTCAAGCAGCCCACCACATACATTTCCTATTTTGTAGCACGGGCAGCCTCTCATCACCCTTCTGAATGCTACCTCATTTTTCTTCCTGACTGAAACAACAAACCGCCCCGCGCTTTCTGAAAACAGAAGCTGGTGAGGCGCAAGGCGTCGCCCAAGAGGCAAAAGATCTACCACTGCGCCAAGCTCTCCTCCCATGCAGCATTCTGCAAGCGCAACAGCAAGCCCGCCTTCCGAGCAGTCATGGCAGGATGCAACCAGTCTTTTTCTTATTGCTTTCTGAAGCTTTTGGTAAAGCTTCAGGTTTTGCTTGAAATTGACTTTTGGAACACTTGCACCCACCAGCCTTTTCATTGCATAATATTCAGAACCGCCAAGTTCAGCCTTGGTGACCCCCAACACGTATATTACATCCCCTTCAGCCTTGAAGTCTGAAGTTTGCGCAAGGGAGATGTCCTCTATTTTCCCTATTGCGCTAATAAGGAGGGTTGGTGGGATGGAGATCCTCCATTTCCCAAACTTGTAGTCATTTTTCATGCTGTCTTTGCCTGAAATTAGCGGGAGAGCGTATGCAAGGCAAGCATCATATAGGCCCTTGCAGCAGGCAACAAGCTGCGCAAGACGATGTTTCCCTTCTGGGTTTTCTTTTGAGAAAATCGGGTCTGCCCAGCAGAAATTGTCAAGCAGCGCAAGGCGCTCCAACATTCCGCCGGCTGCAAGATAGTTCCGCACCGCTTCATCCACAGCATTTGCAGCCATTTGGTAGCAGTCAATATCTGAATATCTTGGGCAGATGCCGTTGGCAACCACCAAGCCCTCTTTCCTCCCAAAAAGCGGGGCAATTACAGCAGCATCAGACGGGCCATCTGCCTTTGCGCCGCAAAGAGGCTTTATTACGCTGGAGCCTTGCACTTCATGGTCGTATTGCCTTATGATGCTTTCTTTTGAGCAGATGTTTGGCCTGGCAAGCAAGGAAAATAGGTCCTGTGTATAATCTTCTTGCAAGGGGTGATTGGGCTCTTTGAGGCTTGCCTTTTTTGCCTTTGCCTCCAACACAAGCTGTGGCACTCCATGGTGCAAAAATTCAAGCTCCAAATACGCAACGGTTTTTGCACCATAAAGAACGTGGAAAAACCCAGAGTCGGTAAATTCGCCCAAGTCAGAAACTTCAACTCCCATCTCATATGCAAGATGGACAAACTCTGAAACTTTCTGGGGAGGAACAGCAACTGTCATCCTTTCTTGCGATTCTGAAAGCAATATTTCCCATGGGTCTAGCCCAGCATATTTTAGCGGCGCGCGGTCCAAGTAAAGTATTGCCCCACCGCAGCTTTGCGCCATCTCTCCTACCGAGGAAGAAAGCCCGCCTGCACCATTATCCTGTATGCAGCGGTATAAATCCAAATCGCGCGCTTTAAGCAGGAAATCCAGTACCTTCTTTTGAGTGTATGGGTCGCCAAGCTGGACTGCAGAAACCGGGGATTCCTCATGAAGTTCAACCGAGGAAAATGTGGCGCCATGAATTCCATCCTTGCCTATCCTTCCTCCCACCATAAATATTCTGTCTTTTGGCATTGCTGCCTTCTGATGCGTCTTTTTACCTCCGATTTCCTGAGGCATTATCCCGCCCGTGCCGCAATACACCAGTGGCTTGCCCAAATACCTCTCATCAAAGCAAAGAGCACCATTTATGGTCGGTATCCCGCTTGCATTTCCGCCGTGCGCAACCCCTGCCCTAACTCCTTCCATCACTTGCCGTGGGTGAAACAGTCGGGGAGGAATAGGCCCGCTATAGTCTGGGAAAGCAAAGCAAAATACATCTGTGTTGAATATCGGCTTTGCGCCCAATCCAGCTGCAAGCACGTCTCTGTTTACCCCAAGAATCCCGGTAAGTGCGCCGCCAAATGGGTCAAGCGCAGAAGGGGTATTGTGGGTTTCCACTTTCATTGCAACATTCCAGCCTGGGACAAATTCTATAATCCCAGCATTGTCACTGAACACGGAAACCAGCCACTTTCTCTTTTTGGAAACCTTCTCTGTTGCTGCCTTAATGTAGGTTTTGAAAAGCGAGTTGACCACCCTTTTTCTTTTTCCGTCTTCAAGCACTATTTTTGCATTGAAGATTTTGTGCTTGCAGTGCTCTGACCAAGTTTGCGCTATGCATTCAAGCTCCACATCAGTAGGGTTGGGCCCAAGCCCTACGCTGCTGCGAGCCTTGCGGATTTCGGGCCTGCGATAATAGTCTCTTATTTTCTTCATTTCAGCTAAATTAAGCGAAAGCAAGCGCTGCTTTGAAATCTCCTGCAGTTTGCTGTCTTTAACTTCAAGCGAAATCTCCTCCACTCTTCCTCCTTCCTGCCTTTCCACTTTCGGGATTGCAGTCCCAAAACCATCCTTTCCAAATTCTTGGCTACTTTTCACCTCAAATCTCTGTATCAGCTCGTTTGCAAGCAGCCTTCTGGCAATCGTCTCAACTTCTGCCTTTGTGAGCTTGCCGCAAAAAAGATAGTGCTTGGCACTATGAACGCTGCCTATTTTCCTCCCAAGCAAATCTTCAATTGCCTCCTTTGCAGTATCACCTGTGTTGTCCTTGACTTTTGGCTTAAAGCCGACAAAGACTGCAAAATCGAATCTGGTCGAGTCAAAAAGAGGAGAATTTACAGAAAAAACCTCAATAATCGGATCGGCAAAAAGCTTTCTTGCAAGCTCTGCAAGCTGGTTTTCACCCAAATCCGAATCAATCGCATACACGCAAATTACTCTAACCGCACTGCAAGAAGAAATCCCCAGCTCAGTTTTTATTCTGTGCAAAAGGGCATTTCCTACAGGATCTTCGAATTCAGGTTTAATTCCTACTTCTATGCGGCAAACCATTCGTCCCTCTCCACAAAGCCTGTAATGTGCTGCAAGGATTTATAAGTGATTCCCTGCCAGCAATTAAAGAGGTTTGCCCCAAAACTTCATCAGGGGGAATGGGCTAACCTGGTATGCTGCCAGCTTTGGGTCTTTTTGCAAAAAAGCTGGTGATCTGAGTTCAAATCTCAGTTCCCCCATCCCTAGGGG
>JAWAKW010000027.1:0-3260 GCA_038887295.1 Candidatus Anstonellaceae archaeon
TTGCTTGCCGCTTTCAAGCTCAATTATAGGCCCTCTTTTTTGGCCTATCTTTTCTAGCAAAAACTTCCGCATATTCTTTTCTGATACAAAACAGAGGTCTTGGCTTTGCTTTACTTTCGTATAAAAGTTAAAGCCTTTTTTTTTGGCAATTTCGTAAACCTCATTTTTTGTAAGACTAGCCAATGGAAAAACAATTCTTGAAAGCCATTCTTTGGGAAGAAGGCATAATCCGTATGTTTGGTCTTTTAACCTGTCCTGTGGTCTGCAAAGAACAAAAGTCCCATCTGATTTTGAGATAGCTGCATAATGACCTGTAGCAACGTAGCTTATATCATGCATTTCAGCCCATTCGAACAGTTTAGCAAATTTCACTTTCCAATTGCAAAATGAGCAAGGGTTTGGAGTTCTTCCATTTGCAAGTTCAGAAACAAAATAATCCATAATTTCTTTCCTGAAGATATCTCTGCAGTCATAAATGTAATACGGAACGCCCAATGACCTGCAAACCGACTCTGCAGCCTGAAGAGACTCTGAAGTGCAGCAGGAGTTTTCCCTTTTGCAATCTCCTTCCCAGCCAGGAAGCAGCAAGGAAACCCCTATTGGCTGCCAACCCTGCCTTTTTAGAAGTATAAGTGAAACAGAAGAATCCACTCCTCCTGACATGCCGACTACTATCTTTTCCATGTTGCTGCTTTTTGAACACAAAATTTAAGAATTGTGCAAAAAAGAACCCTTAAGGTGGTTGCATGAGAGTTGGTGAGAAAGTTCCAGACTTTGTTTTGGACGCTTATCACAACGGACATATAAAAAAAATAAGCTCAAAAGAATTTGCAGGAAAATGGGTGGTGCTCTTCTTTTATCCGCGCGACTTTACTTTCGTATGCCCAACTGAATTGAAGGCAATGGCTCAGCGGCAAGCCGACTTTGAGAAAGAAAATGCAGTCATAGTTGCAGCTTCTACTGATTCTGCTTGGTCTCACAAAGCATGGATAGAAAAGGATTTGCCAGAAGTCAGATACCCTATACTTGCAGACACCGGACATCAGCTTGCAAGACAATACGGCATTCTGGTGGAAGAGGATGGCACTGCTCTGAGAGGGACATTCATAATAGACCCAAATGGGATATTACAATATATGGTTGTCTCAAATATGAATGTAGGCAGGTCAGTGGATGAAATTTATAGAGTGCTTTGTGCCTTGAAGACAGGAGGGCTTTGCCCTGCTAATTGGAAAAAGGGGGACAAAACATTGTGAAAATCCTGGGCAAGTCCCTACGTTTGTGGGCTATTTGGAGGTGGCCTGAGGGAAGCCACATCCCAACAAGTCTTTTTTGAAGGCAGAGACCTGCCCAGGACCATGATTTTTTCCATTATTTCAACTCCGCATAGATTGCCACCAAATTATTGGTGCCATTATACATTGCAAGTGTGTAGGGTATCTGAATCAGGAAATCATATGTGCCGTAAGCGTCTTGGGTGGATGCATTTGCTCGGACTACCCAAACAATGGTTTGCTTTAGAGAAGAGTTGAAGCGTGTTCCTCCGTTGCTGGTGTCCCACAATATTCCAGTTTTAAACGAGGTTGGAACGATAGTTGAATTTGCAACAGGAACAAATGCGATTTCTCTTCCATAGACAGTAAGATTTTGGGTCTCTTTTGGAATAGAGCCGTCAACAGAGTAAATTCTGGTTATGTTGTCTGGGAAGGAAGAGGTTCCAAGAGCCAAATCGAGCTCTATAAAGTCTCCTTGTACTGAGCCGTTTGTGATGTTTCGCCCGATTGCCTGAAGTGAGGACCAGCTTATTGTGGAGTCGTAATCTGCTATATAGACATTCAGAGGCTCTGTCTTCCAAGTGTAGACGTATGGAGAAACATTTGAGCTTCCTATCATGATTTGACCTGAGATATTCCCAAAGAATCGATGCCATAGGCTGGTGCAGGCAAAGGTGCACCCGAAGTGACCCTCTTCTTGCCAGCCAGAATACGAATCGCATTTGTTTCTTGTCCCACTGCCGTTTTTGTACACCTGCAAATCTACAAAGTTAAAGCAGAATGCATTTTCAGTAAGGTTGATGTTTGAAGCATTTGAAAGCATGCCAAATGCAGTATTGTTTGAAACGTTGTTGAACAAGATGATAGAGTTATTTGCATTCAGTGCCAACCAAATTCCATGTTGATATTTGTTGATAGAGCAATTCTTGACTGTAGTATTAGCTGCATTTACATAAATACCGTATGTACCTGAGATATTTGAGCCTGTGATGTTCTCGTTTTGGCAGTCAAAGAAGTTGCTTGGTCCGCTTTCAACATAAATGCCAGAGGCAGAGGAGGTCTTAATGGAAATTGAGGAGAAATTATTAGCTGCTGCGCTATTGAGCAAGTGTATGCCGTACTGTGTTGGGAAGAACACAGACAAGTTATTGAATCTGTTGGAATTTGCCGCGTCGATTCTGAATGCAATATCGCTTCCCTCAACGTAGCTATTGTTCAGGATATTTAAGTTTGATGTAGCAACTACAAAACCTCTTTGGGTGTTGTTAATTGCTTTATTGTTCAGCAAGGTATTGAAGTGTGAGTTTGAGAAGAGTGCAAAGCCTGCATATGAATTGTTCAGAGCAGTATTGTTAAGAAGCGACCCATTCGTTGCACTACTAAAGTAAATTCCTGCATAAAATGATGAAATTATGCAATTCTTCACAGTTGTGTTAAATTGGTTAGAGAAAATGCCATAAGTATTCGGTGTCCTGTTGCCAATAATTGAGAAGCCGTTGCAGTCGAGGGTGACATTCTGGGCTGATACTACAAAACATGTTGAACCATTGATTGATGCATTGGCATTCAGTGTATAGACCGAATTTGGCACCTTAAGCTCCATGCAGAGAGTGGATATGTTGGTGAGAGGACCATAATCATACACATTGCCTGAAACTTTCCCTTGTGAAGTTGCCTGGGAGTAAGGATAACCAAACCCTGCAGACCCATAAAATAGACCTGGGAATACCGATGGAACACTTCCCACAATATGAACAGACCCATTAATTACATTGAAATAGATGTTCCCTGCAGGCACTCCGTTTATAGTAGTGTTATAGTGGTTGCTTCCATTCAAGTCTTGAACATAGTAGCCTGAAGTGTTGGTGAAATTGTTGAGGGAGAAGACGTTAGCAGTTGCATTTGAATCAATATAGACAAGGGCTAACGTTGCATTCGAAATTGTATTATTAATGAAGGTATTGTTTCTGACATCTGAACCATCTC
>JAWAKW010000028.1:0-3201 GCA_038887295.1 Candidatus Anstonellaceae archaeon
GGTTGATTTTTGAAAATTCCATTGCGGTTTGCGAACCCGTTTGCACTACGCCCTTTCTTGCTTTTTCATACTGCGCAAGATCAAATACGTTCTCGAATTTTTTCGCTGCTTCTTGCAATTTTGCTGCGTCTTCGGGTGATAGTTCTTTGCCGAGAATTAATGCGAGTTTTTTGAAACCTTGCGAGGGATTGAAGTCTTTGATATCTGCGTCTTTGAGCTGTCTTGCAAGATCAATGTAAAGATCACTTGCTTGCGCCGCTAATGCTTTTCCAAGCTCAGGATTTACCTCTTTCAACTCTTCAATGCGATCGATCAAGTTTGCTACCGTTTGCGGTGAGCGTGTCAGTGTCATCATCACTTTCTTTGCGCCTGGTGTGTTTTTGCCCGCAGCAAGTTGGATGAAATCTTCACCACTGAGCTTTAAGTCCGATGCAGCTTTCTGTATGCGGTAATAATCTTCGAATCGTTTTGTGATTTCAGGAAGATTGGCTGGTTTGAAAATTTTGCTTGCACCTTTCGTGTAGAGATTAAAGGCGTTGTTTGCTAATTCTTTAATCTCGTCTAAATAAGGTCGCAATTCGCCTGCACCCGTTTCATCAACCACTTTCTGTAAACTTGCAAGCCGTGAGATCAGCTGCTCTTGCTTCATTTGCGGTGTGAGACTTTCAAAGAACAATTCCACCGCCATTTTTCTACTACCCGTTGCTTGTTCTAATGCTTTGATTGTTTCTGTGATTTTCTCTAGATTAGGGTTGATCGTGTTAGCTATGTCGTCAATGATGTCAACAACACCTGTGAGTGCGTTGGATTGCGCGCCAGATTTTGTGATAACAGCCTTACCTTTTAGTTTTGCTAGTTTGTTTTGCAATTCGTCTACTTGCTTTGGATCTACATCAGAAATTGTCGCTCTCAACACCTCTTTTATTTTCCCAGCAACCTCTTCTGGTGTTTTTGAATTTGCGATTTCTTCAACAATTTGCGAAAACCCTTCCCTTGTTAATTGTTTCGGTGTTTTGCCAAAAATCAGACGTTTAAGCTCGTCGCTTTCAATGCGTGTGTTTTTCAATACATTTCTGATTGTGCCCTGAATGTTGTCAAAGCCCTCTTGCTGTAGCTTTTTCACTACCTCATTCACAACAACATCTGCGTCAGGAATCGATGTTTTGATGTTTGCAAGCGCCAAGAATAAACGCCTAGCATCTTCGGGTTTGCGTGCAAGCAGTTTTGCGGGTTCAGGATCAAGGCCAAGCAAAGCAAGCAATTCTCGTCGTGCTTGCGCAGGTGTTTTTGCTTTGCGTAAGGCTTTAGCCACTTCATCACTCGGCACGCTTAACAATTTTGCCAACTCATCCGAGACCGCATTCAGGTTTGCTTTGAACTCTGTGAACTTGATTTTGTCTGGCAAGAAAATCGCATCAAGTGCATCAGCTGCTTTGCGTACAAGCGAGTTTGCGGGTTTGAACAAATTCTTCAACCGCAAGGATGCTTCTTTGCTACCTGCTTTCTTTGCCAGATCGTCCACTAGATCAGGACGCAACGATTTCAGCCCTTTACCGATAAGCCCGCTTGCTATTCTTCCTACAGAATAGCCCAATTCGCTTAAATCGCCTACACGTTTAGGTGCATCTGCGCCCGCTTTTTGAGCTATAGTTTCCGCAAGTGTACCCACGCCAGAGGTGACGAGGTTTCCTGCAGTAATAGCACTAAGCGTAGCCAAAGGTGCACCGCCAAGCGCCATTGAGCCTAGAATAAAGGGTGCTGACGCAACGGTGTTTGCAAGCACACGATCAGCAAATTTGCCCGCTGCTGAAAAATTAGACCTGTCAAAGCCTAATGTTTGTGCGGGACTGTCGAGCAAATCAAGATAGAGCCCGAGAATGCGTTTTGGTGCTTTTTTAGCAAAATTAGAGAATGCTGTTGTAATGCTTTCGTCGCTCATTGAACGCCAGCTCTTTGTTTGATGTTTTCGATCTTGCTCATTAATTCTGCTTTCTTCTGTTCGTTGCGTTCGATAGCTTTTTCAAGCAGATACAGACCGTATGTCATCTGCGCCACTTTGCTTGCTGTTCTGTTTGCAGAACCTTCAGTTAGGCCGATCAAAATCATGGTTTCTCTGTCAGAAATCGGACCTTTTTGATTGTCAGCAAGTGTGTTGAACTTGTCGTAGTTGGTGAGCAGCACGAGATCTTTCAAAGCAGCTGCGTATGTGCCTTGTTGTGTTGGCATTTGCGCAAGAATTGATGCAAATTGCTGCGGCATTACGCTTCCAATAACCGATTGGTACAAATCACCGATTCGTTTGATGATGTCGATTGGCTCAACGCCCAACTCTTTTGAGTATTCATCAAGAGATTTGATAGCTTGATCAATTGAACTAGCCCCCGTGCTTTTTGTTAGGTTTTTAATGAAACCATAAGCGCCGATCAACGCACGCTCTTCATCAGTTAATTTCACCTTCCCATCTTCAGCACTTTGAATTTTCTGCGTAATCTGTTGCAGAATTTGCGGTAACGGCCTACCTTTATATTTCATTGCAGAAAGTACGACGTTCGGATCATCTGTCCCCACAGCAATTGCGGGTAACTCTTTGTAAAATCTATTTACGGTTTCAGAGAAAGAAAGTGTTTTGTTGGCCTGCAACCTATTGCTTGTTTCGTTTGCTTTTTTGAGTTCATCTTGCAAGCGTTTAAATTCGTTTGAAGTAATTTGCCGTCTTACCATAGCTTCGTTGCTAGCTTCTACTCGATTCAATCGCATTTCTTCTTTCAGTGCTTCTTTTGCAAATTCAGAGTTTTGCAACAGTTGTTTTGCTGCATCTACGGGAATGTTTAATGTTGTTGCTACTTTCTCTGCTACAGCATCAGGGATTTCAGCTTGCTTAGGTGCCATTCTGCGTTCGAAGTACTTGGCGGCTACTTGTGGCTGAGCAAAAGCTCGCTTAATTGTTTCAGGCGATAAGCTAAACTCTTGTGCAATTCGTTCTGCGTCTGCATCGCTCAGCATTTGCCTGCCGAGGATATTTGCAGCAACGTGCGGTTGTTTTTGAATGAGATTTGCAAGCAATTCTGCGGGTAAGCCTGTTTGTTGCGCAAGCTGTTGCACTTGATCCGTAAGTTTTGTTAATCCGCCCTGATCTGCAACTTGCTTAAGGATTTCTTTAGCAGTGGAAGGATCTTTGAACAGATTTTTCACCGCTTCAGC
>JAWAKW010000029.1:0-2713 GCA_038887295.1 Candidatus Anstonellaceae archaeon
CTGGGAAAATGGTTATGCGGGCATACTGTGGGTTGTGTAAAAGCAGAGCGTCATAAGCATAAGGGTCTCCGTAGAGCTTATAAGCTATCGTATCCCATCTGTCTCCTTCTTGTGTTATGTATATCATTTCTTAGCCCCCTCTTTCGTTATGATTGCTTTTGGTTTACTGCCTTGTTGTTGCTGTGTTTTTTGAGTTGCGTTCTTTTGCTTCTTTTTCTGTCTTTGACTACCCCTTTTGTGTTGTGTTTTTTGTAGTTCTTTTTTTGCATACTCGGTAAGCTCAATGTCAAGCTCTATAGCGATTGGCTGTCCGTATGCATTCACTTGTGTATACTCTGCGTTTATCTTGTCTATAACAAAGTCTCCAAGCACCTGCTCTGCGATTATTAGCTTTTGTGCCTCTCCCTTTTGTGCCATCTCCTTTAACTTCTTGTAGCTTTCTGCGGGGTTGGAGAGTAGGTAATGAAATTTAAGTTTCATGCGGATTTTTTGCAGTTCTCTGCCAAGCCATTGTGTTGTGGATGGGGGCTGTATAGTTTCTGGTCTTGCATATATAAAGCTATTCTCTTCTGCATGTGAAAAATATTCATGCACTTCAAAGACTATGTCTCCAAAACTGCCGTATTTCATTAATAAGCCCTCCTGAAGCGTTCGTTGTCTATTTTTCTTAGAACTTCTCTTATTCGTTTTTCAAGTTCGCTTGCAAACACTTTGGCGGTCTCCGGGGTAGCATTCGTAAGTTTAATATCACCGAAACTGATGTTTATATTTACTGCATTGCTTGTGCCTGCGAATGCGGGTTTTGTCGGTGTAAGCGTTTGCAAAGAGATATGAGAGAGAGTATTTCTCATAGCTGTGATAAGAGGCTGTGGCTTTATGCCTTGTGCTATTGTCTCTATCAGCTTTATTCTGTGTATGTCCCTGAGTGGTCCCTCTTTTGCAGGGCTAAAGGGGAGCAAGTTTCTTATGCGTTGCACGATGTTTTTAAACTCTTCCACAGGCTTGTTTGCAAGGGACTTTATACCTTCCCAGAGAGTTTTGACAAGTTTCACTCCTGCGTCATAGAGACTTATTCCAAACAGCTTTTGTGTTAAGTTGTTTAGGGCTACGAGTATTCCTGTGAATGGATTTAACGACATAAGGAACTGTGCTAATCTCTGCCAGCTCTGTTTTAGCCAGTTCCATGCGGACACAAGGAGCTTTACAACTCTGTCCCAGTTTCTCCATAAAAGAAATGCTATACCTGCTAATGCACCTACAACTGCAATGATTATAAGTGCCACAGGGTTAAAGGCAATTAGTAATAACATTGCAAGTCTTGTGAAGAGTATGACCCCTCTTAACATATTAAAAGCTACAGCAAGCATTTTTATTACTACCCCAAGCTTTGTAAGGATGCCGATGGAGAAGGCAAACAGTTTCAGGACAGAAGCGAAGACGAGAGAGAGTGAACCCAAGATTGCGATAAAGGCTATAAACCCCGCTACAGGGTAGGCTATTGCTTTTGCAAGTGTTTGGTTAGCTTGTATCCACTCTATGATAGGTCCTAATACATTATTGTTAAGCGTATCAAAAATCTTTTTTAACGGCTCTGCAAAAAGCTCGCCCACTACAGCCATTAGGCTTTCGAGCGTTCCGAAGAAACTCTCTTTTACATTTCTCCATGTGTTCATTGTTTTGTTTATTCTGTCCTGTAGGCTTGCCTGCTCATCCATCGCTTTCCTCATACCTTCGATACCAGAAAAGCCCCCTTCTTCTATCTGCTTCTTTAGCTGTGCGTATTCCTCTGGGCTCATGGTGTTTCTAATTGTCTCAAGGTATGCAAGAGCTTCTTCCTTGTTTCTTGCGAGAAGCGCACCAACTGCTCTCATGCCTTCTTCGTCAAAGAGTCGTCTCATAACTTGCATGCGCTTCAGTGGGTCCTGGATTTGTTCAAGTTCTTGTCTTAAGGCTATAAGGAACTCTTCAAGTCTGAAGCCTTCCTCTGTCATATAGTCGGATGCTCTAAGGTTTATCTGAACATCTTTTAGTTTTTTGACCCTCTCATCAAAGTTTGTTATTCCTCTCAACATCCCAGCTATTGCGGTTCCCGCTGTTTCACCTTCAAGTCCAAGCTGTCTGAGAGTGCCCAGCATTGGGAATATGAGCTTTACAGCCTTTTCTCCGGCGAAGCCCAGTTGTTGCAGATAGTTGGCGAAGTATTTTGTTGAGTATGCTATGTCTCTTAATTGCATGCCCGAAGCAAACTTAAGCCTTTGAAGTTCGTCGATAAAATCTGTGAATTGTTCTGGCTTTATCTTAAAGGCGTTTGCGAACTTTGTTGCCATATCTGCCATCTGGGCAGGGTTGGCTTCATTTTTAAAAAGCACCCACGCCTTTGCGGTTCCTTCCAAGATGCCCCCTGCTATGTCTTTTGCGGATAGACCTCCTGCCTTGAGTGCGGTTGTAAGCTCGTAAAAGTCTTTTGTAGCACCCGGCAGTTCCGTGCCGAGCTTTTCTACTTGCTTGTTTATTTCTTTTAACTCCTCCGGCAAGCCACTCCTTGTCATAAAAGCAACTTCCATCTGCACCCTTGCATCTTCAAGTTCTTCGAATGCGGATATGGACTTCATGAGGGTTGCTGCAGGAAGGGCTATGGATGCTGCGGATTTGATAGAAAAGTTTTCAAGCTTATCAGAGATGTTACTTATTGTTTCTTGCAGGGACTTAAATT
>JAWAKW010000030.1:0-2565 GCA_038887295.1 Candidatus Anstonellaceae archaeon
TTTGAATTTTGGCTGCCCTGCAAGCAGAGTTGTGAAGGCAGGTGCAGGCTCTGCTCTCTTGAAGAAGCCTGAAAAAATAGGAGAAATTGTGCGCGCATGCGTTTCTGCCTCTTCCTTACCTATAACTACAAAAATCCGCTCAGGATGGGATTCCGACAAAGCCCCTATGATTGCCCGCATAATAGAGGATGCAGGCGCAGTGGGGATAACTGTGCACTGGAGAACAGCTTGCGAAGGCAGGAAAAGAAACATAGGCTGGGAAAGCGTATCAGAAGTAAAGCGAAGCGTGGGGATACCTGTAATAGGAAATGGGGGAGCATACAGCCCGGAGCTTGCAGTCAGATTCCTAAAAGAAGCACAATGCGATGCGGTGATGATTTCCTCTGCTGCGCTTGGGAATCCTGCAATTTTTACCCAAAGCAATCTACTCTTGGAAGGAAAGCCCACTTTTCAATATAGCTGGAAGGAAAAGAAAGCGGATTTTCTTGAATACTTTTCGCTTGCAAAAAAGCACGGTTGCTTTTCACTAAAGCGCCTAAAGGCACACGCAGCCCAATTTTTTTCAGGCAAGCCTGGGGCAAAAAAGGCAAGGGTGGCGCTTGCAGCAGCCAAAACAGAAGAAGACGTGCTGCAGATTTTGCACAAACTCTAATAAGGATAAGCGATGTAAAGACATCATGGAATTCAAGCAGTTTGTAGTGGAGGAAATAGTGCAGGAAGCCGCAGATGTTCGCACTTTCAAGCTTTCGCCTCTTGCCGGCAACATACCAAAATATCAGCCAGGGCAATTCTTTCTTTTGAGGCTTCCAGATGGGACAGGCAAATTCACCCACCGGCCATATTCTGTTGCTTCTCATCCTGATGAACCGAACCTTTGGTTTTGCGTGAAAAACAAGGGCTTCTTCCCTTCCCTTTTGTGGAAGCTTAAGCCAAAAGATCCCATAGAGCTGGATGGCCCATACGGAATTTTCCTTCTTGGCAGGGAAGACAAAGAAAGGGTATTTATAGGGGGTGGAGTGGGGATTTCTGCGCTCAGAAGTATGATACTTCAAACCGTAAAGGAAAACATCCCATCCTGGCTTTTCCATTCAGCGCACACAAAAGAAGGGCTCGTTTACTTTGAGCAGATGAAAGCACTTTCACTAGCATATCCTTCCTTTTGTTTTTTCCCTTCAATTTCAGGCGAGGTAACTCCCCCTGGCTGGGATGGACTTAAAGGCAGAATAACGGTTGAAATCTTGAAGGAAAAGCTTGGAAGCTTGCAAGACAAATCGTTTTACCTTTGCGGAAGCAAAGAGATGGTATCTGCCCTTGCTTCCTCCCTTCTAGCAGCAGGTGTTCCAAAAGAGCGCATAAAGAAAGACGAGTGGGGCTAGTTTGCCCTCTTGCGCACCAAAAGCAGCACATCCCCAACCCTCTTTTCAAAAAACCCGAAGTGAAGGTAAAGCTTGGTTGCAGCATAATTGGTAGCCCTCACTTTAAGATAAGTGGTTTGGACCCATTTTTTGTCAACATGGTAAAGCGCTTCTGCAAGCAGCTTGGAGCCAATCCCGTGCTCTCTGTAATGAGCAAGCACTCCCAAGCCTGCAATATAGCAGATTTTCCCTCTTATTCTGTAATGGCAAAAACCAACCGGAATTTGGTTTTTTTCTGCTATCAAAATATAGTCGTTTGGCAAAATCCGGTTCCTTGCATTCGGGAAAATGGTAAAAATCAGCCTTTTTACAGTCTCAAGATCTGCTTTCCGCGCACGCCTTACACTGAAGCTTGAAAGCACTGGGTCAGCAAAGCCTTCTGCTTCTTCTTGCCCCAAGAAGCTCACCTAAAGGCTAATGAACTTGACAGAAATTTCCTCGCCAATTTCCACTTCAGCAGCCCTCAGCTTTTCCGCAGGTGCAAGTTTTACTACCAAGGTTTCCCCCAGCATCTGCTTGCCTTCATATTCGTGTATATGGCCGCAAAAAAGCAGAATGGGCTTGCGCATATCCACAAACTTCCTCAAAGCCTTACTCCCCACATTCATTTGCCCTATCAAATCAAAAGCCCCATATGGCGGAGGGTGCGCAACTACTATGGAAAATTCGTCCATCCCTGTTTTTACAAGGACCTGCTCAATTTCTTCTTCTGAAAGCTCGCTTGGGGTACCAAAAGGCGTTTTGTTGCTGCCACCCAGACCAACCAAGTTCCATTGCCCCACGTCTACTTTTCTGCCATGCAGCAAAGCCCCAGCCTGTTCAATTACCTCTATCACCTCTGGTGGGTCCATGTTGCCGTGCACCGCAAAGCTTTTCGGGAAAATCCTCAAAGCCTCCTCTGCATACGAGACAGGGCCTCTGTTGGTCAAGTCTCCTGCAAAAACTACAAAATCATACTTTCTTCGAAGCGAAATTGCCTTCAGCCTGTCCAAGACTTCCTCGTCGGCATGCAGGTCAGAGAGTGCAAGTATTTTCATAGAATCACTTTTCAAAAATTCTTTTCAGCTGCAAGTCAAGCTGGGACTTGAGCTTTTCTGCTATGAAGTTTTTACTCATTGCATCTGCCTTTGAGGCAATTGCTATTTTGGAT